>NZ_CAXSMM010000001.1:0-191030 GCF_964238605.1 Streptococcus parasanguinis
TGAAATCAGCGTAGTAGAGCCCACTCAACCACTGCGTCTTGCTCGACAATCCAAAAATAATTGAGAGGCTAGGACTTGTGTCCCAGCCTCATGTAGTTTTTACAGAATAGAACAATAATCCGTTTTGGTTAAAAGCCATATTCTATTTCACGTTCCAGTTCATTTATCACTAAATAAAAATATCATATAAATAAACTATTTTTTTGAAAAAATAGGCTAGAGATTGAAATATTTTTCACAAAAGAGTATACTGTTAGCATAGTTTTGTCGGATATTTATAAAAGACCCCATCAAAACTAGTTGTCAACCCTTGCTGTTCTGATAGGAACGTTTGCTGGTATCGTTGATACCAAGGAGGAATCATATGTCTAAAGTAGCTATTGTCACAGGTGCTGGTCAAGGAATCGGTTTTGCAATCGCAAAACGCTTGGTACAAGATGGCTTTATGGTTGGAGTATTGGACTACAATGCTGAAACAGCTGAAAAAGCAGTTGCTGAGTTGTCCGCAGAAAATGCTTTTGCGGTCGTTGCTGATGTATCCAAACAAGCAGAAGTGGCTGAGGCTTTCCAAAAAGTTGTAGACCATTTTGGAGATTTGAATGTTGTCGTAAACAATGCAGGTGTTGCACCAACTACACCACTTGATACGATTACAGAAGAACAATTTACACGTACATTTGCTATTAACGTTGGTGGAGTGATTTGGGGTGCACAAGCTGCACAAGCTCAATTCAAAGCGCTTGGCCATGGCGGAAAAATCATCAATGCAACTTCACAAGCAGGTGTTGTAGGTAACCCTAACTTGACTGTTTATGGTGGTACTAAATTTGCAGTTCGTGGTATCACACAGACTTTGGCGCGTGACTTGGCGGATTCAGGCATCACTGTCAATGCTTATGCACCAGGTATCGTCAAGACTCCAATGATGTTTGACATTGCCCATGAAGTTGGTAAGAACGCAGGTAAAGATGACGAATGGGGTATGCAAACATTCGCTAAAGATATCACTTTGAAACGTCTTTCAGAACCAGAAGATGTAGCAGCAGCGGTCAGCTTCCTTGCTGGACCTGATTCAAACTACATCACAGGCCAAACCATTATCGTGGATGGTGGAATGCAGTTCCATTAAGATGAAAAAAGAGGTTGGGATCAATGTCCTAACCTCTTATTTTTTATGCTATTTAGTTAATACAATGGTATCAGAAGGATCACGATCGTCATCTTCAATAGTGAGTTGGTTACCTTCTAGTCTGTAATATTTGAGATCATCCCCGACAGTGAGAGTATGATTGTCAGCTTGAATGGTTACAGGCTTGCTTTCTTTCTCGCCATCCCTTTCAAGCTCTTCCCATGTGCCCGTCGTACTAGAGATGGTCAGAGTGATCAGATCAGTTTCATCAGTCCCCTTGTATGTCCCATCTAGATTTTCAGCTTGGCTAGCCGTTTGAGAAGCTTTAGAGCTTGAAGTACTCGAAGAAACCTGTTGTGAACTAGCAGAGCTTGCAGGTGTTTGAGCTGTCTGATTCGAGCAGGCTGCCAAAAGACCAAGAACTGCCAGTGAGGCAAGAGAAAGTGTGAATTTATTAGACAATGTCATCGGCTTGTCTCCTTTCTTTGATAATCCAAGTATAGCAGAGGATAGAGGAGAAGACAATGTAAATGTTTTTTCAGAAAAGGAAAAAAGGAAATTACTACTTAAGTTCGATAACATCGATATTTAGTGTGTAGTAAATTTTGTAATTCCATTTTTCATCATAGCTGCCATGTGCTGTAACTTTATTAATAAATTTATATCTAGAATCATTGATATATTTGCGAAAACCACGATTATATTTTCTATCAACGTAGCCAATGAATACACCATCAACAATGACTTTGATCGCATAAGGATCATATTCATTATCTATCTCTTCTTCTAAAATTACATTGTCAAATTCAATAGTAGCAAAATCTTTTTCATCACCATGTGTTCTATTATAAAATGGAGCAAAGGCATTTTCCCTGTATATTGATCCTTTTACATCAATTTCTCGTCGATATACATATCCCATATCGTATTCTTTTTTTAGATCGGTTAATTTTTTGTTCAGTTCACTTTGTTTAGATTTTAAGAATTGGATCTGCTCATCAATAACCTTTTGTTTATTTAAGATTTTTAAACTAAACCAATTTGTATTATTAAATTGAATATGTAAAGCTTTAATTTCATTATCTACATCATATATTTCTTGTTTACAATTTTGGATTTTTTCTAATAGTAGAGTTTTATATGATTTTGCCATTGTTTTATCCATATATCTTATAGTATTCATTAAAAAAGATTAGAGTTTATGAATGATTAATATTTCAAAATTAAAAGTATTTTTTGTTTTATTATATCATGATTATCAAAAAAACCACTCCCGAAAGGGAAGTGGTTCTGTGTTGGTTCTTATTTGAGACCGTATTTTTTGTTGAAACGATCCACACGTCCATCTGCTTGAGTGAACTTTTGACGTCCAGTGTAGAATGGGTGTGAGTCTGATGAAATTTCAACACGGATCAATGGGTAAGTTTCACCTTCGAATTCAACTGTTTCGCTAGAGTACTTAGTTGAACCGCTGAGGAACTTGTAACCAGTAGTAGTGTCCATGAAGACAACAGAGCGATATTCTGGATGGATATCTTTTTTCATTTTGCAATATTTCCTTTCTGCCATGGTCTCTTTCCGAGCCATAGATTGTTACTAAGCTAGTTTACCAAATTTCCAGGATCTTGACAAGTATTTTCACTAATTTTATTTAAATTAATGATCAAAAAAATCACCCTGGCTAAGCCAAGGCGATGATGATCTTATTATTGTTCAGATTGATTTGGATCTTTTGGTGCTTCAACTGGTTGATCAGCTTGTTCCTCAGTGTATTCGTGTGATTCTTTTTTGATTTCATTTACAGCAGTTTTTACAGTAGAAGTTGTCACGCGTCCAACAGATTGGGCAAATCCTTTACCAGATTCAGCAAGTTCTTCGAATGTTCCTTTAGTGATTTTACCACCTGACATCGCCAAGAGACCAGTCACAACAATAGCGATGCTTGCAATCAAAGTAAGGATTAACCCAAAGCCGATTGAAACCAATCCACCTAACTCAGAGGTAAACTCACTTCCATTGAAGGTTGCGAACAATGAAACCAATGTAGAAATAAAACCTGCAACAATGATGATAGTTGAAAAAGTTTTATTTAAAGGGGTATTGATGTTATTCAAGCAGGCAAGAACGATAGAGCCAATAGAAAGGACGATTACAATCCATCCGCTATTTTGGATTCCAGAAATGCTAATAACTCCAAAGACAGTGGTATACCATGGCAAGAAAGTGCCAAGAATTGCTACCGCAGCAGAGATAATGATAAACAATCTATTTTTTTCCATAATAGATCTCCTTAAAAATTGTATTAGCTTTATTTTACCATAAGAAGGGGTAAATGAAAACCCTGTGACCAAGATAAAAAGGCTGAGAAATCGTTCTCAGCCTTCGTTCGTGCGAGCCACTTCTTGTAGCTCTTTGTAGATTTGGTCATTTTCCTCAAGGGAGTAGGAGTTAGCTCCACTCGCAAGTGGATGGCCACCACCATTATGACGTTTGGCAATTTCGTTGATCACTTTGCGTTTGCTACGCATCCGGACACGGAAGTGACCGTCGGCCTGCTCGACAAAGATGGCCCAAACAGATACGGTATCGATGCGTCCAGGGGCTCCGACAATTGCAGCAGTCTCTGAATCACGTAGATCGAATTTCTTCAAGAGCTCTTGTGTCAAGGTCACACGCGCAGCACCATGTTCATCGATCTCGAGATGGTCATAGACATAGCCTTGAAGCTTAGCGGTTTTGAGATTGATAGTATCCATCTGTCGAGCAAGTGCTGTAAAATCAAAGGGAATGCTTCGAAGATAGGCAGCAATCTCAAAGGTCCGAGTCGAAGTAGCAGGATAAAGGAAGCGACCTGTATCGCCGACAATCCCAGCATAGAGAAGACGTGCAGCACTTACAGGAAGTTCAAGATCCAATTCCTTAGCAAAAAGTGCAATCAACTCACTGGTAGAGCTAGACTCAGTATCGACCCAGAGCAGATCGCCATAAGCATCGTCATTTGGGTGGTGGTCGATCTTAATCAGGAAATCACCAGTCGTATAGCGCTTGTCATCGATGCGGGGAGTATTAGCCGTATCACAGACAATCACCAAAGCTCCAGCATAGTCCTCATCGCTGACAGTATCCATCTCAGCAAGCCAAGTCAAGGTCGGTTCATCATAGCCAGTTGCCAAGACCCGCTTTTGAGGGAAGTGCGCACGCAGGAGATCCCTCAAGCCCACCTGGCTACCAATCGCATCCGGATCCGGATTCTGATGACGGTGGATAATAATCGTGTCATAAGCTTGAATTTTTTCAAGAATTTCATTCATTACGTTCATACATTACCTCATTTTCTCTGTCAATTTTAACATAAGAAAGGCCCATCCAGCAAGCGTTTATCACTAATTAGGAGCTATGGAAGCGATTTTACACAAGTTCAATATTTTGGTAGAATGGATGGATAGATTTAGTATGGGAGGGACTAGAATGATTGAAATTAAAAGTAATGCTGAGACGGCTCAAGAGTTAGCTTCTTCTTTAAAAAGTAGTGGGGATGCACTTTCGGGAGTTGCATCGGCTTCGAAAGATGAACAAACCAAACTATCTGGTAATGATGCGGCCCATCAAGCCATTGATACTGCTAAAACCAAAGCAGAAGAAATTGCAGCGGCGATTGAATCAATCGGGACCAACCTGCAAAGCGTTTCAACTGGATTTACAGCAGTGGATGAAGCTACTGCTGCGAGCATGCAATAGGTTGAAAGAGTAGGAAGATGAATTACGATCAACAACTATCGGAATTGAGAAGACGAGAAGACTTTCTTTATCAAAAAGAAAGAGATATTGTAAAAGAAAAGAGAAATCTGGAAAATGAAATGAACCGCTTTGAGGGCTATAGCTCTGATGCGCACCGTTATTTATGGGATGCATTTGAATCCTATCCTTCCTCTAGAAATTTTTTTGACCAACTTCAGGAGGGGGTTATTCATGAATCGAGAAAAATTTCAAATAGTTATTTAGAAGAGCTGGATGAATTAGCTATTCAAAAAAGAAAAGTCGAAGATGATTTAAATGATATCTATCATGAACGGAAAAAATTAATTATTGAAAAGGAGTGTGACGATGGGAATCGAAGTTTATCGCGGTAGTTTGGATAGCCAAGCAAGTAGCACAGGTACTATGATTGAGCAACAATTGAAAGCTTATGAATCACTAGAAACATCATTAACTCAAATAGAAAATTCTGCCTCGCGCTTGTCTGGCCAAGCTTACGACTCTTTTAGAAGCTTTGTGACAAGTGTTGTCCAGCCATTGAAGGAGGCCGGGGTAGCTTTAGCAGAAGCTACACAAGAAAGTGTGAAGAAGCTTCCAGCATCCTATCGCTCGGAGGTGGCTGACGAGGACTTACAGGAAGAAAAGTTGGTTTCTGATATTGAACAGTGTGATCGGATGATTGCTATCTTTCATGCAGAGATCAATGAAATTGCTGCTAGTAAATCGACTAGTGCTGGAGATTTTCAACGGTTGCAGAGATTACAAAGGATTCAAGGATTAAATGTATTAAATGGTATTTTTCAGGCTGCTAGAAACAAACTACAAGAAAAATTAAATAAACTCAGAGCATTTAATGCGACATCGCCAAGTATCTTCTGGGAAATTGATGTCTTAGCCCAAGCTATTCAAATAGCTGTCAATCAAATTAACGTAGCGTGGGATCCAAATACGGGAATGTATTCTATTCCAAAGGATTTATCCTGGTCTGATCTCGTAAATGAAACGATTAAGAATAAAGAGTTTGAAAATGAATATTTGCCAAAGAAACCAAAGGATGTAACAGCGTTCGAATATAACCAATTTCTTACGGGATTACGTGAACAATCAGTGAACCTTAAAGAAATAGATGGCTGGGATAAGGATGCCATCAAAGGTTATGTTAAAGGCGTTTCAAAAAGAACTGCTGATGCCAAGACAGGCAGTGAGTTAAATGCAAGGAGAGATGCTTTGTATGCAGAAACCAAGGAGATTGGATCAGATATCTATACAGAAATGTATGCTGCTAGTAAACTTGATTCAAAAGCGAAAATAGAACTTGTTCTTAAGCAATTAGGTGCAGAAACGGATGGTAATCAGTTTATGCATTTGACAAGCAAAACGCATAAGATTTCAGAGAATCTACCACCACATGGTGATTTCAACATGTATTTCAGACGTGATGTTGTAAAAGCATTCGGTGATAAACATCTTAATTCATTGAGCGGTGAAAAACTTACTGATAAAGAACGTAAAGAAGAACTTAAGAAAATTAGTCAAAAAGAAATAGCATTGCGACAGCAAGTTCATTTTTTCCGTTATTATCTGGATCGCCAAGCAATTTACTATATTCGCAATCACTACGAAGGCGCAAATGATTACGAAAAGCTATTAGCATATGGTAAAGAAAATAATATTGAATTTGATTACACAACCGGCTCTAACTACCATAATCGCTTTACTCCTAAAGACGGCTTCAAACGTCCCTATAATATGAAGGTTCAAGTCCCTAAGGGCAATTCAGCTAAAGGAAAGGATTTGAACAATGCACGAATGGTGGAGTTTATAGTTAATTTGGATACCGGCGAGTTTGAGAGTCAATGGGATGCTTATGACAAGCACAAACTAGCAGATGGTAGCTATGACTCAGATCCAAGCGTATATTCTGACGATGAATTTAGGGAAATTGCCAATACGGAATCCTTCAACTATGGTCCTTCAAAAGGTAAAAATTCAGATGTTACTAAGTTTTATGAAGGTAAACATGGAATGCTTGATGTAGGTGGTACCCCTGAGCCAGCTACTCGTACTGAAGCAAAAAAACGATTTCGCTATGAAGATGATTTGGGCAAAAAGGATGAAAATACTGGACACGTTGGTCAATTTGCGGATATTGTAAGAGGAGGAGGACATGAGGATTATGAAGCATGGCAAAAAGTTCCAGATGAAGATAAACAAAAAGTTTATAACGATTATATTAATTGGGCTGGTGACGATTATAACGGTATCTTGGATTATTTTAAAGAAAAACATCTCTTTGGATATTAGTCAAACCGGCTATGAAAGAATGCAAGCCCGTCAATTTGTTACAGTTCAGGATAGTAGATATCCCGAAGATGAGGTTAGTTTTAACTTGAAAACTCATGAGTTTTATAGTTCTACTAATGCTATAAAAAACGGGAAGATTTATGTGAATAGTGTATACACGCCAACTGTTCTGTATAAAAGTAAACTGGAGGACATGCTAACATATGGAATTATGAATATTCCAATTACAAAAAGGGATATTTTGGATCATCAGTATACATTGGAATTTAAAGCAAGTAAATTTATCAATCAAAATAATCTTTCTGATATAAAAAAAGGTTATATAGAAAATTATTACGTTTATGATAAGATGAGTAAAGTTCGTGTTACCTATAACAAAGAGTTTCTACCCATAAAATTGGAAGGATATTATGAAAAAAATGGCGAAATGAGTTGGAATACGATTCGCACTTATTTATACCCATTTAAAAACAAATCTGACTTCGATAAAAAATTGGATGAGCAAATTCAGCTTATAAAAGATATTGAAAGTGAAAAAGAAGAAGATTAGTCTATATTGTGATATGAAAGTATTAAATAATTCATTAAAGTTAAAAGCTATATCGAAGAATCATCTTCTCTTAATCGTGGTAGTCATAATAATAGCAGCTGTTTTAAGTATCCAAATAGTCAACCATGCTCAAAAACAACCAAAGGATGCTTATGATATTTTGCAGAAGCAGCGATTTGTTTTTATTCAAAATCAAGATGATTTAGGTCAAGGCAACAATGCAGGAGCAGGATTTGATCTGCAAGCAGAGAACCTATTTGTGTCTTATAGCACTGTGATTAAAAATAATAAATTATATGGTAAAAGTGGAGTCTATACGACTAAAGGATTTTATGAACGTGCACTAAATGGTGGAATATCATCGATATTATTGAATTTAAAGGTTACGCCTGAAGAGAATGAAAAGCATCATTTTCAGATTGAACGATCTCCAGAATCTTTAATAAATCAAAAATTTCTAAAAGAGAAATACCCGCCAGAATTTGAGTTGCAATATAAATATCGAAAAAAGAATCAGTTTTCAAAAGTCCGTATCACCTACAACAAAGAGTTTCTGCCTACTAAAATTGAGTGGTACTATAAGGGTGAAGAAGGACTAAAATGGTACACTTGGCGCACCTATTCGTATCCGTTCAAAAATAAGTCTGATTTTGATAAGAGATTGGATGAAGAAATTAAAACTATTAAAGCAATTCAAGAAGAAAACGAGGGCGATTAGGTTGAATCGGTCCAATTCTTGAAACGTGTCCCTTCTTTCAGTTTATCGGGAAAGGTTTCGTGCAAAATGCTTGAAAAAGTGGTATAATACGGGAAATAGCTTTTGGGAGGAAATTATGACTGTAGCGAAGATTGTTTTTGCTAGTATGACTGGAAATACTGAAGAAATTGCTGATATCGTAGCGGACAAATTCCGTGATCTTGGTGTCGAAGTAGATGTGGATGAGTGTACAACTGTGGATGCGGAGGACTTCCTTGATGCGGATATCGCAGTAGTAGCGACTTATACATACGGCGATGGAGAGCTTCCAGATGAGATCCAAGATTTCTACGAAGATTTGGCTGGCCTTGATCTCAAAGGCAAACTTTACGGTGTTGTAGGATCAGGTGATACCTTCTACGATGAATTCTGTAAAGCAGTTGATGATTTCGACCGTTGCTTCGCTGCGACTGGTGCTGAAAAAGGTTCTGAGTGTGTCAAAGTTGATTTGTCTGCAGAAGACGAAGACATTGAAAAATTAGAAGCCTTTGCAGAAGAACTTGTAGCAAAAGCAAATTAATGACAAAGAGGTGGATCGATGGATTACAGCCTCGATTTATATCCAAAATAAAGAGGAGACACATGGATTTAGATCAGATTCGTAAGGACATTGACCAGATCGATCAAGAGCTTGTAGCCTTGTTGGAAAAACGGATGGTTTGTGTCGGTCAGATTATAGAATATAAGGAGCAGCAGGCCCTACCTGTGCTCGACCAGGGAAGGGAAAGAGAGGTGCTTGAGAAAGTCGGCTCTCTCGTTTCGGATGAGCGGTATCGTACGACCATTCAATCCCAGTTTCAAGATTTAATGGCGCGTTCTAGAGACTACCAAGAGGAGGTGAGGGCGCGTGACTAGTCTATCTATCAAGCAAAAAGCACAACAGTATGTGGTCCTAACAGGGATGGCGCTTTTCATTGGTCTCTTGGTCGGTGCTATTGACATGATTTTTGGTCAAGGATTGCTCCTGATCGGGGATTTCCGAAGCCAGCATTGGCCCTTGATTCTTTTTCTGGCCTTAGCGGGGCTTGTCATCGTTTATCTCTATAAACGTTTTGGTGGCAAGGCTTCAAAAGGGATGGGCCTCATCTTTGATGTCGGACACGCGCGTGAGGAGAAAATCCCCTTGGTCTTGGTGCCTTTGATCATGCTGACGACCTGGATGAGCCATCTCTTTGGTGGTTCGGTCGGTCGGGAAGGTGTAGCAGTCCAGATCGGAGCGACCCTTTCGCACCGTTTTGCCCGTCATATCAAGATCCCGGATGCTTCGCGTATTTTTCTCATGACCGGGATGGCCGCTGGTTTTGCGGGGCTCTTTCAGACGCCACTGGCAGCAACCTTTTTTGCCCTTGAAGTCTTGACAGTTGGGGAGTTGCAGTTGATGGCTCTCTATCCAGCGCTCATTGCCTCAATCGTGGCTAGCTTCACCTCTCATGCCCTTGGTTTAGAGAAATTTGCTGTGCCACTAAGAGAAACGCTGAGCTGGACACCAGAGACCTTGATCAAAGTTGCCATTCTTGGCCTGGCTTTTGGCCTTGCTGGGAAACTCTTTGCAATTAGCCTTTCCTGGTTGAAGAAAACGGTCGCTCAAGTCTTGCCCAATCCTTATATCCGGATTGCCCTTATAGGGGCCGGACTCAGCTTGGTCCTCTTGACCCTCCAGCTGACCAAGGTCGGCACTTATAGTGGACTTGGAACCAATCTGATTGATGTAGCTTTTCATCAGGGCAGTGCGCAGAGTTATGACTGGATCTTGAAGCTCCTCTTTACCGTAGTGACGATCTCTGCTGGATACCAAGGAGGAGAAGTGACACCGCTCTTTGCGATCGGAGCTACACTTGGAGTCTTTCTTGCTCCGATGTTAGGTCTACCAGTCTTAGTCGTGGCCGCTATCGGATATGCCAGTGTCTTTGGCAGTGCGACGACGACCTTGCTCGCACCGATCTTAATCGGAGGAGAAGTCTTTGGCTATGCCAACCTGCCATTCTTCGTCATTGCTTGCGCCATCGCCTATTGCTTACCAAAAGAGTGGAGCATTTATTCTGGTCAAAAAGTTGCGAAAAAGTAGAGAAAAGAGCTTTACAAACCTGAAATTATCTGATATGATAGTTTCTGTGCGTAATGGAAGCACAAAAATACAGTTTATCCGCTGGGGGAGGTCCCTTAAGATTGACGAAGATAGGAGAATAAAATGAATCCATTAATCCAAAGCTTGACTGAAGGTCAACTTCGTACTGATATCCCTGCATTCCGTCCTGGTGACACTGTTCGTGTACACGCGAAAGTTGTCGAAGGAACTCGTGAACGTATCCAGATCTTTGAAGGCGTTGTTATCGCTCGTAAAGGTCAAGGACACACTGAAATGTACACTGTTCGTAAAATCTCTAACGGTGTCGGTGTTGAACGTACATTCCCAGTACACACTCCACGTGTAGAAAAGATTGAAGTTGTACGTTACGGTAAAGTACGTCGTGCGAAATTGTACTACCTTCGTGCATTGCAAGGTAAAGCAGCTCGTATTAAAGAAATCCGTCGTTAAGACGAACAAGGAGGCGGGAGTGATCTCGCTTCTTTTTTATCGGTCCCCTTAGTTCAATGGATATAACAACTCCCTCCTAAGGAGTAGTTGCTGGTTCGATTCCGGCAGGGGACATGAAGAAAAAGGGAACTCGTACATGCGAGTTCCTTTTTGTGTGTAAGAAAGAAGTTAAAAATAGGTGGAATATCTCCATATAATGAATTGATTTTTGAGGAAGGAAGGAGTAAAATGAAGTTAATATTATAACATCTAGAATTTTGCGAGGTTTGTTATGATTTTAGCTCATAAGGATAATAATGGGAATGTTCAATCCCTTCAAGATCATTCTTTTAATGTTGCGACTAAGGCACGAGAAGACGCGAACGTTATTGATCAAGGAGACATTTTATTTTTAATGGGCTTGTATCATGATTTAGGAAAAGCTAATCAAGAGTTTCAAGATAAACTCTTATTGCATCCTAATAAGCATGTTGATCACTCCTCGGCTGGAGCAAGGTATCTTTTCCAAAAGATACAAATCTGTTTGAAAAGTTTAAATGTAGATAAAAAAGATAAAGAGTTTTTTCAAGAAATATGTGCTTACGTTATATCATCACATCATGGGATGTATGATATTTTACTCCAAGATGAAACAATAAATGCCTCTCAATATACATACAACAGGCTACGATATAGAATAATTGAAGGAACTGAAAGCAGTCGTTATCAAGAAGATATTGAACCTTTTGCACAAAAGTTAGAAAGTCAATTACCTTATTATGGATATAGCTCCTTAGATGATTTAATTAAAAAAGCATTCGAAAATTATCAACAAGCTTGGTCTACTTTAAAATGGATTAATGAAAGTGAAAAAGATTTTTATTCAAGCTGTTTTGTTAGACTTTATTTATCTCTACTAAAAAATGCTGATATATTAGACACTATCAATGCCTACGGTATAATTGTCCAACCTTTAAAATCTAAAGAAAGAGAAGAATTAAATCGTTCTTATTTAAGTGCTATTGAAGAAAAATATAGAAGTTTTGGCAAGCCTACGACACATCTAAATGAAATACGTTTACAAATTAGTGAGAGAGTAAAGGAAAGAGGAGCAAACGATTCAGCTGGAATCTATCGATTAGATTTACCGACCGGAGCAGGTAAAACAAACCTCAGTATGCGATATGCTTTCCATCAGCTTGTAAAGCAGAAAAAATCAAGATTCTTTTACATTACTCCCTTTTTATCAGTCTTAGAGCAGAATGCTTTTGAGATCAAAAAAATAACAGGAGATGCTGGGGTATTAGAACATCATTCAAATGTAATTCATCAAAATGATGATAATGATGATAAAAACACATTGATGTTAGATTATTTAATTGATAGTTGGGATAGTCAAATTATTCTCACGTCTATGGTTCAATTTTTTCAAACGTTATTTAAGACAAAATCATCTAATATTAGACGTTTTTCAAATTTAGCGAATAGTGTTTTAATCTTAGATGAAGTCCAATCCTTACCTATTGAAGTCACAACTTTGTTTAATTTAACAATGAACTTCTTAAATAAAGTCATGAACACGACGATAATCCTTTGTACTGCAACGCAGCCTGCCTATGATTCAACATCAATAACTCATCGTCTAGATTATGGTGGGAAGAACGGCGAATATCCTGATATAGTTGAGTTGACTCATGATGAAATAGAAGTGTTTGCAAGAACAGAACTTAGAAAATTTAATGAGGAGAATCAATATACTAACCTAGCAGAATTAGTCGACTTTGTTTTAGATAATAATGAGTCCATACTTGCAATTTTTAACACCAAAAAAACAGTTGATAAGTTCTATACAATGCTTGAAGAACTGACAGATCGTCCTCTCTATCAATTATCAACAAATATGTGTGCTCAGCATAGATTTGATATGATATCAGAAATAAAGCAACATTTAAAAGATGGAGTACCAATTATTTGTATTAGTACACAATTAATTGAAGCAGGAGTGGACGTTGATTTTGATCAAGTTATTCGTTCTTATGCTGGAATCGATTCAATTGTTCAAGCTAGTGGACGTTGTAACCGTGAAGGGAAGCGTCAAAAAGGGCAAGTTACATTAGTGAACCTTATGAATGAGGAGGAGAATATCTCACGACTTAAAGAAATCAAAAATAAGAAAGAAGCAACAGAGTTCATACTACATAAAAATTCATCTCCAATTGATACTTCACTTTTAAATAAAGATTTCTTTGAATATTATTATGCAAATAATCAATCTTCAATGAATTATCCATTATCACATGGGGAGTCAGTTTTTGATTATTTAAGTATAAATGAATTCCAATTAAGATCTAACTTTAAAGGAAGAATGAAGCAAGCATTTAAAACAGCCGGACAAAAGATGAACTTGATCAATAATGAGACAATAGGAGTTTTAGTTCCATACGGAGCTGGAATAGAAAAGATATCTCGGTTGGAAGAGCTGTGTGAGTCTGATTATCCTTCAGAAGGAGAATTTCAGATTATAAAAAAACTCTTAAAGGAATTGCAATCTTATACTGTAAATGTGCGTGAGCATGATCCTATTTTAGAAGCAACAAAATCGTATCTAAATGGAAATGTACTAGTGTTATCAGATGGGTATTATCATGAAAAGAAAGGAATTACCATAGAGATGCAAAACTTTATTATGTAAACAAGTTAAGTGTTTTTTCTATAGCAAGATTAAAAATAGCAATATAAAAAAAAAACAGAAGGAGGTTTTTACCTTGTATAGATCAAGAAATTTCTATGCTAGAATTCGTGGTGATAGGGCATTATTTACGAATCCAGCAACTAAAGGTGGGAGTGAAAGATCCTCGTATTCTGTTCCGACTCGGCAGGCTTTACAAGGAATAGTTGACGGGATTTATCATAAACCTACATTTACAAATGTTATAACTGAAGTTAAGGTCGTTAATCAAATACAAACAGAGTTGCACGGTGTTCGTGCTTTGTTACACGATTACAGTGCTGACCTGAGCTATGTTTCTTATTTGAGTGATGTAGAGTATCTTGTAAAGTTTTATTTTGTTTGGAATGAGAATCGCGAAGATTTGGTACAGGATAGACAGGCGAATAAACACGAATCGATTATGGAGCGGTCTATTCGAAAAGGTGGAAGACGGGATGTTTTCCTTGGAACAAGGGAGTGCTTTGCCTTGGTGGATGAAATTAGTCAAGAAGAATATGAGAACTGCCCATCCTATTATGATGGATTCTCCATCGATTTAGGAATTATGTTTCATTCCTTTGCCTACCCAACAGATAAAAAAACACCATTGAAATCTTATTTCGCAAAAACAGTAATGGAGAATGGCATTATTAAGTTTAAGTCACAGAAGGAATGTGAAATAGTTAATACTTTATCCAGCTATGCTTTTAAACTACCTAGTCAAATTAAATCAGTTGATGATGAGTTTAACGAATATGAAGAGATGGAGAAAGGAGAAAGCTAATGGATTTTTTTACTTCTCTATTAAATGCATATGAAAAAGCAGAGGAGATTGGCTTGGTGGATCAACGAACAGGTGATAATGATCCTGTATTGCTTCCACTATACCATACCAGTCTGAAATCGAATGGCAATAATATAATTCTCATCAAATTGAATAAAGATGGTACCTTTTATAAAGCGGAATTCATGCCAGATAATCAATCGATTATTTTTCCAGTAACTAGCGATTCTGTTGCAAGGTCTGGTAGTAATCCGGCACCACATCCTTTGGTAGATAAGCTATCTTATTATGTTCAAGAAGTTAGTCAATCTCAATACGAAGAATTCCATAATCAACTTGCTAATTGGGTCTGTTTTTGTAAGGAAGATGAGGTTAAAGATTATTTAGAAAAGATTCAGAGGTTTATACTTAGAGCGGATTTTTTAAATATAGTTTTAAATTCTCTGTTTGGTGAATCCTATCAAAGAGAAAATTTGAAGGTAACCTATCAAGATTCGAATGAAAAAAGTAAAACGATTGATTTATCTGCTTGTTTCATTGAGTTTTCGATTGTACAATTCCATGGTTTCAAAGATGAATCTGTAACGACATACAAAGAATTACATCAATCCTTTATATCATTTGTAAGAGCATTTCAATATAATATGGGAGTGTGTAATATAAGTGGACGCAATGAGACTATCACAAATAAGCATAGAGGATTGATGGGAAATGCTAAAATCATTTCTGTTAGTAATAAAGGCGAAGCTTATAAAGGACGTTTTAAAGAACGCGAAGATGTTTTTAGTGTAGGTTATGAAACCTCTGAAAAAATCCATTTGATGATTAAGTATTTACTTGAAAATAATAACAGTAGTACATGGTTGGGATCGTCACAGTATCTTATTAACTGGTTTAGTGATGATTTGGCAAATAAAAGTCAATTAGATATTGTTAAACCGGAGTTTGATAGCCTATTTGAGGATGAAGATGATGATATAGAAGAACGTCATCAATTGATTAGACCAAATGCTGAGAATCAAGAGATAGGATCTTCGTTTATTAAGGGACGAAAACTATTTGGAAATGATGCTACATATTATATTGCAATATTAAACAAAACAAGTAATGGCCGTATCGCTCTAAAATATTTCCGTCAACTTCAAGTATCTCAGTTATTAAAAAATCTGGAAAATTGGCAAGATATTTATTCTTGGGAAGCGAGAACAAAATCAGGAATATATAAACAAAAGACATCAAATTTTAACGAGATTATTAATGCAGCCTATGGTGTAGATAGAGGACGTTATCTAGAATTAGACAATGATAGTTTTCGAAGTGATCAATATCAGCAATTAGTGACAGCCTTAATTGATGGGAAATCAATTCCAAATACAATCGTTAAAAAACTAGAAGCTAATATTAAACATCGGCAAAATTATCCTAAATGTTGGCATTCTTTGCAACAAGTTAGTTTAGCAGTTCTACATAAACAATATGGAAGGGAGTTTAATCCAATGGTAGACCATGAAAACACTAATCGTTCTTATCTATTTGGACGATTACTAGCTATTTTTGAGTTAATGGAAGCTCAGAGATATCGAATAGAAGGTGGTAATCAAGAAAGGATAACAAATGCTGAAAGGTATTGGAATGCCTATACGAGCCAACCAGCTAAGTTGATGATGAACCTCGCAAATAAAATAAAACCTTATGAAGAGACAGTCAAGTTAAACTCTAGAGGAATCTATAATAAATTGGAAAAAGAGCGAGAAGAAATCATTTCTCTATTAAGTCCTTTAATGACGAATAAAGATATAAATGATCCTTTAGATTATCAATTTATTTTTGGTTATTATAGCGAAAAACAATATTTTTATACTAAAAAAGAAAAAAACGAAAGTGAGAACTAGCTTATGTTAGAAAATAAAATTGACTTTATGGTAACAATTGAGGTACGCGAAGCAAATGCTAACGGAGATCCATTATCGGGTAATATGCCAAGAACAGATGCTAAGGGACATGGCTTAATTTCTGATGTAGCCATTAAGCGCAAAATTAGAAATCGTATGCAAGACTTTGGTCATCCAACTTTTGTTCAAGCTGGAGACCGTATTGAAGATGAGTTTCGTTCACTTGAAAAACGTTTTTCTAATCAATTTAATGCAAAAGATTCTGATGAAGATATTGAAGAAAAAGCTAATAAATTGTGGTTAGATGTTCGTTCATTCGGTCAAGTTTTTACTTATTTGAAAAAGTCAATTGGTGTTCGTGGACCAGTTTCTATAAATATGGCTAAATCATTGGAACCAATCGTAATCTCTAGTTTACAGATTACAAGAAGTACAAATGGGATGGAAGCTAAAAATGAAAGTGGACGTTCATCTGACACTATGGGAATGAAATACTTTGTTGATTACGGAGTTTATTTGTTGAAGGGATCTATTAATCCAAATTTTGCTGAAAAAACTGGATTTTCTACGGAAGACGTAGAGGTGATTAAGCAAGCACTAGTAAGTCTTTTTGAAAATGATGCCTCTTCTGCACGTCCTGAAGGATCAATGCGTGTAAGGGAAGTCTTCTGGTTTACTCATTCCAATAAGTTAGGAAATATTTCTAGTGCACGTGTTTTTGACTTGTTTGAATTTGACAAAGAAAACCAAGAAAAGAATACTTATGAAGATTATGGTATTCATCTTAATCAAGAGAAGTTAGCAGAATATGAAAATAAAGGATTGAAAGTTGATATTCTAGAAGGACTATAAAATGGTCTACGCAGAAAATGACTATTTGATGTTATCTGGCATCCAGCATTTCCAATTTTGTAAACGGCAATGGAGTCTAATTCATATTGAACAACAATGGTCTGATAATGAGGCGACAGCTCATGGACAGATTTTACACAAAAAAGCGGACGATCCTTATATAAAAGAGAAACGTAATGATGTTATTATCTCACGGGCAATGCATGTATCCTCAAAAGAGTTAGGGCTCTATGGGATATTAGATGTTGTTGAGTTTCATAAAGATGAAAGAGGAATTGAGCTTAAAGGTAGAAGTGGTAAGTGGATACCAATTATCGTGGAATATAAGCGAGGAAAAGACAAAAAAGATATTTACGATATTGTTCAATTAGTTGCTCAAGCTATTTGCCTTGAAGAGACTCTTGAGTGTACAATCGAGTATAGCTATCTATATTATCATCGTGTCAATCAAAAGAAACGAATAGAAATTACTCCTGAATTACGAAAAGAAGTAGTTTCTTTAGCCTCTCAAATGCACGAATATTATGAGCAGAAAGTAGTTCCGAAAGCTGAGTATTTTAAAAATTGTCAATTGTGTTCTTTGGTTGATATTTGCATGCCACGCTTAAGTAAGAAGAGTCGCAATATTGATAATTATATTTTCCATGCTCTAAAAAGTGAGGATGGCTTATGAAAAAACTTCTTAATACATTATATTTAACGCAAGATAATTTTTATTTGACTCGAGAAAGAGATAATATCGTCATAAAACAAGAAGGAAAAGTCATCAGTCGTTTCCCGTATAGAATTATTGATGGTATTGTATGTTTTTCTTACTTGGGAGCATCTCCATCTTTAATTGAGTTGTGCGCTGAAAATCAGATTAATTTATCTTTTCATACTCCCCAGGGGCGTTTTTGCGGCCGATTTGTTGGAGCAACAAATGGGAATGTTCTACTTAGAAGGCAACAGTATCGTTTAGCAGATGCAGAACTGTCATTAGAATATGCGCAAAGATTCATTCTTGCAAAAATTTCTAATTCCAGGAAATATCTTCTCCGTTTTAAGCGAGATCATAGAGATCGAATCGATACTCATCTCTTCGAAGAAGTAAACACAGAGTTGACTTGGGCGTTGGAACAGGTTCAGTCAGTTGAGGATAAAAATTCTCTTCTGGGAATTGAAGGACAAGCTGCAAACCAATATTTTAGAATTTTTAATGATTTTATCCTAAATGATAAAGAGATGTTCCAGTTTAACGGTCGTACTAGACGGCCACCGTTAGATTGTGTGAATGCTTTATTATCATTTGGATACAGTTTATTAACTTACGAATGCCAATCTGCGTTGGAAGCAGTGGGACTAGATAGTTACGTTGGTTTCTTTCATACTGATAGACCGGGTCGTGCTAGTTTAGCTTTAGATTTAGTAGAGGAGTTTCGTGCCTTTATTGTAGATAGATTTGTATTTTCTCTGATAAATAAAGGTCAAATATCGAAAAAAGACTTTGAATTTAAAGAAAACGGTAGTGTTTTTCTATCAGAAAAAGGACGTGCAACATTTCTAGAACTGTGGCAGAAAAGAAAACATATAGAAGTTGAACATCCATATACTAAAGAAAAGGTGAAAATGATGCTCTTACCTTATGTTCAGGCCCAATTATTAGCAAAAGCTATTCGTGGGGAATTAGAGTCATATCCACCATTTATGATATAGGAGTTTATATATGATGGTACTGGTGACATATGATGTCAATACTGAAACAGCAAAAGGAAGGAAGCGTCTGCGCCATGTTGCAAAACTGTGCGTTGATTACGGCCAACGTGTTCAAAATTCAGTATTTGAATGTTCAGTAGCTCCCGCAGAATTTGTGGAAATAAAGTCTAAGTTACTAGATATTATTGACCCTGATTCCGACAGTATTCGATTTTATTTTCTTGGGAAAAATTGGCAAAATCGAGTGGAGACTATTGGACGAGATACAAGTTATGATCCTGATATAGGAGTATTAATACTTTAAAACGAGGAGTGCGAATCGAAGTTGCTCATAAAATAGCAGGGGTTTCGCGCAAAAAATTAGAAAAATTAATGGCAAAATTGAATTTTAGGGAATAATAATTCCCTTGTATTAATCAATTTTAGCCATAAACGGTGCAACTTTGCGCTGTCGCTCCCTTCGCGGGAGCGTGGATTGAAATCCAAAGCTGACCAAGAGCAAGACGATCTTTTGAGTCGCTCCCTTCGCGGGAGCGTGGATTGAAATATTCGGAAGGTCCAAAACAAGCCACGGGAAGCGCGTCGCTCCCTTCGCGGGAGCGTGGATTGAAATGTGCAAGCGTATAATATCAATCTCTTTGAAGCAGTCGCTCCCTTCGCGGGAGCGTGGATTGAAATGCAACCAGAGGCGAATTTGAAAGCATTGACCGTGTCGCTCCCTTCGCGGGAGCGTGGATTGAAATATTTTTGAAAACGACAAATCAATGCTCTGGTATAGTCGCTCCCTTCGCGGGAGCGTGGATTGAAATAAATTCGCAAGAAACTGAATTCTTGGTGGAAGATCGTCGCTCCCTTCGCGGGAGCGTGGATTGAAATTAAGCGAGCTGGACTCTTTGGTCCTATACCCGCTGTCGCTCCCTTCGCGGGAGCGTGGATTGAAATAATTGAATTAAAACGCAACTTTATCCCTATCAACAGTCGCTCCCTTCGCGGGAGCGTGGATTGAAATAGCGAACCCTTATACCGCTTTTGAACGCGTTTTGGTCGCTCCCTTCGCGGGAGCGTGGATTGAAATTACGGAACACAGTATTTCAACAACTGCGACTCGCAACGTCGCTCCCTTCGCGGGAGCGTGGATTGAAATCCTTTTTGGTTTTGCAATGTACGATGAGAACTGGTCGCTCCCTTCGCGGGAGCGTGGATTGAAATATATTGTTAAATGCTAGATTTGTTTCTTTAAAGGTCGCTCCCTTCGCGGGAGCGTGGATTGAAATATGCTACACCTCTAAAATGGTAAATCATCATCTGAGGTCGCTCCCTTCGCGGGAGCGTGGATTGAAATTACTGTAAAGATTTCATCACTGGCTGATTCTGACTCGTCGCTCCCTTCGCGGGAGCGTGGATTGAAATGGATAATTGCGATTTTGAAATTATAACGGATAGAAGTCGCTCCCTTCGCGGGAGCGTGGATTGAAATACCTTATGAAACGGATGTACTTGATAAAGCTGAAGTCGCTCCCTTCACGGGGGCGTGGATTGAAATGTAGCCGAGAGCTTTAACGTAAAGCGCTACTGGGTCGCTCCCTTCACGGGGGCGTGGATTGAAATAACTAATCGAAGGAAGAGGAAGAGAGAACAGACAGTCGCTCCCTTCACGGGGGCGTGGATTGAAATCACGGGTAAGTATTGATCGCTTGTCCAGTTGCGCCTGTCGCTCCCTTCGCGGGAGCGTGGATTGAAATATTGTTGACTTTGCTGCTTATCGCTACGAAGGCGGGTCGCTCCCTTCGCGGGAGCGTGGATTGAAATAATTAATTTCTGTAATTCAAGTGTTCCCATCTTGGTCGCTCCCTTCACTGGAACGTGTAGTGAAATTCATTAGCAAAAAATTTTGATATTACAGATCAGCTCTATAGATCTCCGCTTTTTCTTTGACTCACCTTTCTTATTTTTCTAAAATAGTAGGTATGTGAAGGGAGATTGATATGAAAAAAGGTTTGGTAATTGTGCTTTCTGCTTTGGTCTTGGCTTCGTGTGGTCGTCCTCAGAGGACGGTGTCGCCTAAGAGTTCGGATACCAAGCAGACCAGTACTTCGGAAAAGAAACAGTCTGGTATGGACTTGAAAGCCATTAAGGCTAAGGACTACTCAAGTATCAAGGGGACTTGGATCGATGGTCGTGGCAATGAGCTGGTCTTTGATGACAAGGGCTTGGTCAGCGAGGATGTCGAGCTTGATGCATCGAGCTTTAAGCAGAAGGACCAGATCGCTGAGATGACGGTTAGTGCCAAGTCGGGTGTTGGAGGCTACGGTCTTTTGCTCCTTCCAAAAGGTCAGAAAGCGGGCAAAGACGATGCTTCGGATAAGTCCAAGGATCGGATCTGGGCTGGTCAGTCACCTGCTTATGGTGATGATGATAATTTCTACTATCGCAAGAAAGAGCAACCGAAAGATCGGGAGCAAGTAGATACAGACGATAGCAGTAGTACGTCTAAGACGAGTAAGGCTAAGAAGTGGAATACTCGCTCGGATAGCGAGGTCAAGTCTTCGAAGAAGGCGGATCAAAATGATTATCCAGGCTACACCGATGCTCAGGTTGAAGCTGCGCGTGTCTGGGCTTATGTGATCAAGTCTGTACCGACAGAATTGAGTATTAATGAAAAGAGTGCTGGTACAAAGATTTACTTTGGTGGGCTAGGAGTTGACTATCCTAAAGATGTTCGTCAGTTGTTTACACCAATTTCTTCAGAAGGTCATGTGACTTATGCATCCAACGGTGATGGGACAGTCACTATCTACCCTGTACCGAGCCACTGGCAACAGTCTGCAGATGAACTCAATAGTGAAGAGTTTATGACGCAATTTACCCAAGGGATCTTGGACCATGCTGAAACGGTGACATTGCCAGATGGGGATCCAGACATGATTCGCCAGATTCTTGCAGTACTGAAGTAAGAGCTAGATTTGAGAGCTCAGTTTATTGTTTTTTTAAGCTGATCCTGTTACAATGATAGTACTCGGAAAAGACTGGGCTTCCAGCCTTTTTCATTTCACTTTAGAAAGGTCTTTTATGAAACGCAAATCGATTTTGTTTCTCTATTTACTCTTGCTAGCGATCGGCCTAGCCTATGAGACCCAGTCGCTGACGGAAGGTTGGATGTCTGGCAGTCAGTACGGGATTGTGGGACTTTCTACCCTGATCCTTTTGGTCTATGCGCTTCCTGCTGTCTGGGCCCTCTTTCATTTTGCTAAGAAGTGGAAGTTATCTTGGGTACCGGTTCTCTTTTCTCTATTAGGTGGGGGCTTTGTTGCCGGTTGGTTGTCTAGCTTTGCCAATACCTATTTCCATGACATGATTCAAGCCATCGCTCCAAATAGCGACTTTTGGAACCAGTACGAGAGTGCCATCGCTGCGCCTCTCTTTGAGGAACCCTTTAAGTTGATTCCGATCTTCTTTGTCCTCTATTTGTTCAGTGTTCGTCGCATCAAGTCGATCTTCCTCTTGGCGATTGCCTCTGGTCTTGGTTTCCAGATCGTGGAGGACTTTGCCTATATCCGTCAGGACCTGCCAGGAGGTTTCTCTTACACGGTGTCAGGGATTCTCGGTCGTGTGGCCAATGCGCCCATGTCTCACTGGGTTTACACAGGACTTGTCATGCTGGGGCTCTTCTTGATTGTCCAAGCAAGCAGAGGACGCAAGGATCTAGCTCTAGCAGGCTGGGGATATTTAGTAGCTGGGTTTGGACTTCATTTTGTTGGCAATTCACCCTTCTCACAAATCGTGACCGAGTTGCCTATTGCGATTCCAGTCTTGAATGCTACTGGGCTCTTCCTGATCTACCAAGCGTATCAGACCGTCGAGCGATTAGAACAAGAAAAATAAAACAAAAAAAGAATGCGTATGTTTGGACACATACGCATTTTTGTTATTTTGGACACATTGTTTTTCTACTTTTGTATAAACTGAGTGATACTATAGCTGTAAACTAAATTCTATTTTGAAAGAAATATTTGAGACTTTCCGCCGTGAGAAAAGTGCTTGAAACATTGTTGTTTCAAGCACTCGGGAGTTTTGAAACGTTAGATTCAAAACTAAGTCATGGAACTTCTTCGAAGTTCGCTGACGTCCGTACTCACCTAAGGAAAGTCTCTAAGAGTATAGGATCTTAAAATGGATTTATTTACCAAGACAGAACTGGCTGAAGAGTTGGGTAATGAGCTCATCTGGAGCAGCATCCCCTGTGATTTCTCCGAGGATTTCCCAGGTGCGGGTGAGGTCGACTTGAAGCAAGTCTACCGGCATACCTAGGGCCAAGCCTTCGTTGACCGCTTGCAGGCTTTCAACAGCTTTCTCGATGAGAGAGATGTGACGAGCATTAGAAAGATAAGTCGCATCTTGCTCAACCAGTCCAGCATTTTCGAAGAAGAGGGCGTTGATCCGGTCTTCGATTTGATCGATGTTTTGATTTTTCAGAACGGAAATCTTGATATGATCTTCCGGCAGTTGGTCGATTTCGATCTTCTCTGGAAGGTCAACCTTGTTGAGGAGGATGATGCGGTTGCTATCTTGAGAGATCTCAAGGAGCTGGCGATCTTGATCGGTCAGGGGTTCGCTAGCATTGAGGACCAGGAGGACCAGATCAGCTTCCTTGAGGGCTTTTTTCGAACGTTCGACACCGATTTGCTCGACGATGTCTTCAGTCTCCCGAATCCCAGCCGTATCGACCAGTTTGAGGGGAACCCCATTGATGTTGACGTATTCCTCGATGACGTCCCGGGTGGTTCCTTCGATATCGGTCACGATGGCTTTTTCCTCGCGAAGAAGATTATTGAGGAGGCTAGACTTGCCGACGTTTGGACGACCGATGATAGCAGTAGAGATCCCTTCACGCAAGATCTTACCGCGACGGGCAGTCTTGAGGAGATTGGTCAAGAGGGCTTCAAATTCACTGGTCTTTTCACGGATGATCTCAGTGGTTGCTTCTTCGACATCATCGTACTCCGGATAGTCGATATTGACTTCGACCTGGGCCAGGGTATTGAGGATCTCTTGGCGCGTGTTGTTAATGAGGTCAGACAGGGAACCATCTAGTTGCTTCACGGCGATGTTCATGGCCTTGTCGGTCTTAGCGCGGATAATGTCCATGACGGCTTCGGCTTGGGTCAAATCGACCCGACCGTTCAGAAAGGCCCGCTTGGTAAATTCACCAGGTTCAGCTAATCGAGCTCCTTCGCGGATGACCAATTGTAGTATTTCATTGGTTACGGCAATCCCGCCGTGGGTATTGATCTCGATGATGTCCTCACGGGTGAAGGTTTTCGGCGAGCGCATGGCCCCCACCATGACTTCGTCGAGAATCTCGTCCTTATCTGGATCCACGATATGACCGTAGTTGAGCGTGTGGCTCGCTACCTTGCTTAAATCTTTCCCCTTGAAGATCTTTTGTGCAATGGCAAAGCTGTCTGTCCCGCTCAAGCGGACGATCCCGATAGCCCCCTCACCAAGAGGGGTCGAGATGGCAGCAATAGTATCAAATTCTTTAGTAATCATGTCATTTCTCTTTTCCTGTAGATTCATCTCTATTCTATCGTAAAGTCAGCGGACGGGCAAGGTTTTGCTTTTAGAACTAAAACTTGGAAAGGTTTTCAAATAATTAGTGAAATCTATTACAGAATATGCTATACTGTAATAGAATATAAAAGGAGGTCTATGATGGTAAACCTAAAAGAACAGGTAGGAATTAAAGCGGCTGAGTTTGTCAAAGACGGCATGATTGTCGGTCTTGGTACAGGGTCAACTGCTTATTATTTTGTGGCTGAATTGGGTCGTCGCATCAAAGAAGAAGGCTTGCAGATCACAGCTGTCACAACGTCGAGTGTGACCTATGATCAGGCTGAAAGTTTAGGCATCCCGCTCAAGGCTATCGACGATGTCGAAGTGGTCGATGTGACAGTGGATGGCGCAGATGAAGTGGATCCTCAATTGAATGGGATCAAAGGTGGCGGTGGTGCTCTCCTCATGGAAAAGATCGTCGCAACCAATTCTAAAGACTGCATTTGGATCGTGGATGAATCTAAACAAGTTGCAACTCTTGGAGCTTTCAAGCTTCCAGTGGAAGTAGTGCAATACGGGGCTGAAAATCTCTTCCGTCACTTTGAGCAAAAAGGTTACCTTCCTGCTTTCCGTCTCGCGGATGATCAACGATTCGTCACTGACCAAGGCAACTTCATCATTGACTTGGACCTCAAGGTGATAGAGGATACAGAAGCTCTGGCAAATGAACTGGATCACACCGTAGGCGTCGTAGAGCACGGTTTATTCTTGAACATGATTTCAAAAGTGATTGTAGGGACACCAGATGGCCCTGTCATCATTGAAAAATAGGTTTCTCTAAAGAGGAGCCGGATCAAACAACGGCTCTCTTCTTATAGGGATATGGTATAATATAGCTAGTTTAATAAAGGAAAGAGGCAGTATATGTCAAAATTTAAACGCATGCACTTAGTTGTGCTGGATTCAGTTGGGATCGGTGCTGCACCAGATGCCAATAACTTTGTCAATGCAGGAGTTCCAGATGGAGCATCTGATACTTTGGGACACATCTCTAAAACCGTCGGCTTGAATGTACCAAACATGGCGAAAATCGGTCTTGGAAATATTCCTCGTGAAGTACCATTGAAGACTGTGCCAGCTGAAAGCAACCCAACTGGCTATGCGACAAAATTGCAAGAAGTCTCTCTTGGGAAAGACACCATGACTGGTCACTGGGAAATCATGGGGCTCAACATTACAGAACCTTTTGATACCTTCTGGAATGGTTTCCCTGAAGAAATCTTGACTAAAATTGAAGAATTCTCAGGACGTAAGGTCATCCGTGAAGCCAACAAGCCTTATTCTGGTACAGCGGTCATCGATGACTTTGGACCACGTCAAATGGAAACTGGTGAATTGATCATTTATACATCAGCAGATCCTGTCCTTCAAATTGCAGCTCACGAAGACATCATTCCTTTGGATGAACTCTACCGTATCTGTGAATACGCTCGTTCCATCACTTTGGAACGTCCAGCTCTTCTTGGTCGAATCATTGCCCGCCCTTATGTTGGAGAACCTGGAAACTTTACACGTACAGCCAACCGTCGTGACTTGGCTGTTTCACCATTTGCGCCAACTGTTTTGGACAAGTTGAACGAAGCGGGTATCGATACTTATGCAGTTGGTAAGATCAACGATATCTTCAACGGAGCTGGTATCAACCACGATATGGGCCACAACAAATCAAATAGCCACGGTATGGATACCTTGATTAAGACCATGGGACTTCCTGAGTTCCAAGAAGGCTTCTCATTTACCAACTTGGTAGACTTTGATGCTCTTTACGGTCACCGTCGCAATGCTCATGGTTATCGCGATTGCTTGCATGAGTTTGACGAACGCTTGCCAGAAATCATCGCTGCGATGCGTGAAGATGACCTCTTGATGATCACGGCAGACCACGGAAATGACCCAACTTACGCTGGTACAGACCATACGCGTGAATACATTCCATTCTTGGCTTATAGCCCATCCTTCAAGGGCAATGGTGTGATTCCAGTTGGACATTTCTCTGATATCTCTGCGACAATTGCAGAGAACTTTGGTGTTGAAAAAGCCATGATCGGTGAAAGCTTCTTAGACAAATTGAACTAAGATGACACGCTTCGCTCTCCTCGTAAGAGGGATCAATGTTGGCGGGAAAAACAAGGTCGTGATGGCAGAGCTTCGAGAGGAGCTCCAAACGATCGAGCTGGATGGGGTAGAGACCTACATCAATAGTGGCAATATCTTCTTTGAATCTGCTGGTTCTAAAGCAGAATTGGTGGATTTGCTGGGACATTTCTTTTGTGATCACTATCCCTTTATCCAGTCTTTTTTTTCGCTCGGTGATGAAATCATCCATCGTGGGAATCTAGGGATTTACTGGGGCAAATACTCAGAAGAGACCTACACAAAGACCGCTTACCACAGACAAGTCCTCAAGATGCCGGATTACCGCCTGTTGACCATTCGCAATGCCAATACATTTGACAAAATTGGCCAATTTTTAAGGAAATCATAAAGGAGATATGCAATGACATTATTAGCAAAAATCAATGAAACAGCTGCTTTTTTGAAAGGCAAAGGAATGGAAGCACCTGAGTTTGGCTTGATCCTTGGATCAGGTCTTGGAGAACTGGCTGAAGAAATCGAAAATGCCGTCGTAGTAGACTACTCTGAAATTCCAAACTGGGGTCGTTCAACGGTTGTCGGCCATGCTGGTAAATTGGTCTACGGTGATCTTGCTGGACGTAAAGTCTTGGCCCTTCAAGGTCGTTTCCACTTCTACGAAGGAAACCCACTAGAAGTGGTGACTTTCCCAGTTCGTGTCATGAAAGTATTGGGCTGTGAAGGGGTTCTTGTCACCAACGCTGCCGGTGGTATTGGCTTTGGTCCTGGTACTTTGATGGCTATCACTGACCACATCAATATGACAGGTCAAAACCCATTGATCGGTGAAAACTTGGATGACTTTGGTCCACGTTTCCCAGATATGTCTAAAGCTTACACACCTGAATACCGTGAGACAGCTCATCAAGTAGCAGACAAATTGGGTATCAAATTGGATGATGGGGTTTATATCGGTGTGACTGGTCCAACTTATGAAACTCCAGCTGAAATCCGTGCGTATAAGACACTTGGCGCAGATGCTGTCGGAATGTCAACCGTTCCTGAAGTCATCATTGCAGCGCATTCTGGCTTGAAGGTTCTTGGTATTTCATGTATTACCAACTTTGCGGCTGGTTTCCAAGAAGAGCTCAACCACGAAGAAGTAGTAGAAGTGACAGAGCGCATCAAAGGCGACTTCAAAGGATTGCTGAAAGCGATTCTTGCTGAACTCTAATCCAATGAAAGTACGACTCCAAAGGCTGCCCTACGGACTGAGGTTGCTTCTAGCCACCTTATCATTAGGGATCGGGACAGGTCTGGTCGGAATTGCCTGCCATTATCTACTAGAAGGGGTGCAAGAGCTGGCTTTTGGCCAAGCTAGTTCCAATTTGCTCCAGCAATTCCAAGAAGCTGGAGGGTTACGTAGATTTCTGGTTTTGTGTGTGACTGGGTGCTTGGCAGCTGGCTTCTGGTATGTCCTGCAAAGGCGTTATCAGATCCTGTCTATTCGCCAGCAAATTGACTTAGCTGGAGACAGGGAACCAGCGCTCTTCGCACACCTCCTTCATTCAGGGATGCAGGTGGCAATTGTTGGAGCAGGCGCATCGGTCGGAAAAGAAGGAGCCCCACGTGAGGTCGGGGCTCTTCTAGCTGGTCGCTTGGCGAAGGGATTCTCACTAGCCCTCAAAGAGCGAAAAGTCTTGATCGCCTGTGGTGCTGGAGCTGGTTTGGCTGCCGTCTATCAGGTTCCCTTTGCCAGTAGCTTGTTCGTCTTTGAGACCTTAGGGCTCGCCTTCAGTTGGCAGAACTTTCTACTGGTTTTGACCAGTACTTATCTGGCAACCTGGGTCGCTCAGTCCATCGTTGGTCAGGAGGCTGTTTATCACCTGTCCGCAGTCTCATGGTCGGCTAGCGGCTTCTTACAGGCTATTGTGATTGCTTTCTTGGTCACTCCCTTGGCTCTGGTCTTTGCTTTCCTCGCCAAGCGGGCTAGTCAAAAACGGCGGAAGGATAGGACGATTCTTTGGGCTCTTCCTCTAGCCTTTCTAGTGCTGGGGAGCCTAGTAGCCTTTTTCCCTATCTTTATGGGAAATGGCCAGGTACTAGCGCAAGCCCTCTTGTCTAGCCAGTCGATTCCTTATCTTCCACTGACTCTTGTAGTGAAGGGGCTTCTGGTTTATCTCCTCTTGCGCAATGGTGCTTATGGGGGAACCTTGACACCATCATTTGCCCTTGGGATTGGCTCTGGCTATCTAGTGACCTTGCTTTTGACAGTCATTGGGATTCATCTGGATCCAGCTATAGGGATGTTACTAGGAGCGACAGTCTTTTTAGGGACGACCCTAGAAGCTCCTTTGACAGCTATTGCCCTGAGCCTTGGATTTACAGGCCAAACTTGGAGTTTGACAATCCCGCTTGCACTTGCGGCTGGTTTGTCTTACGTGATTCAAAAGAAATGGGAGAAGAAATGATGAAGGTACATTTTGTACTGCATGAAACCTTTGAAGTGCCGGGCGCTTATCTAAAATGGGCGCAGGAGCGTGGCCATCAGGTGACCACGACCAAAGTCTATGAGAATGAAACGCTACCAGAGACAGTGGATGAGATCGACTTTTTGATCGTCATGGGGGGACCTCAATCACCGGATGAAAATCGGGAAGCTTTTCCATACTACGATCCTCAGGCAGAGATTGAGCTGATTCAAAAAGCCATCAAGGCTGATCGTTATATTGTTGGGGTCTGTCTTGGTGCCCAGCTACTGTCTGTCGCCTATGGAGCGAAGTATGAGCACAGTCCAGAACGTGAGATTGGGGTTTATCCTGTGACTTTGACGCCTGAAGGACTCACAGATCCGCATGTCGGTGAGTTTGGAGAAACTCTTGAAACTGGTCACTGGCATGGTGATATGCCAGGATTGACAGAAGATGCTGTTGTTCTTGCGATCAGTCAAGGGTGTCCACGTCAGATGATTCGCTTCAGTCCGAAACACTATGCCTTCCAAGCTCACTTGGAATTTGATCCAGAAGCAGTTGATCTCTTGATTGCTGCTGACGGTGAAAGTGTTTTGGAAGAACAAAGTCAAAACCTGACCTTTGTTCAAAAACCTGAAGCCATTCGTGCTTACGATTATCGAGAAATGAATGCCAAACTCTTTTCGTTTTTGGATTCATTAACAAAATAAAAAATGAAAGGAAGGGCAGTTCGGGTTTGAAATTGAACCCGGGCTAGAGGCTGTGTAAAAAAGATAAATCCTCCTAGATGCGATGTATCTTTGTCGGATTTCCTATTTTTACTTTGACTCTTTAACGCCTATTCTAAAAAATAAAAAAGAAAGGTAGAGCATGTGTTCTGATTTGAACACGAGCGGAAAGCTCGGAAAATAGATAATCTGACTGAGAAATCAGGATTTCTCGTCAGATTCCTAATTTTCAGTCGCTTTCTGGTCGCTCTTTGTATCATAAACTATGTCTATCCATATTGCTGCTAAGCAAGGTGAAATTGCTGATAAAATTCTTCTTCCTGGGGATCCTCTTCGTGCGAAATTTATTGCTGAGAATTTCCTTGAAGACGCTGTTTGCTTCAACGAAGTCCGTAACATGTTTGGTTACACAGGTACCTACAAGGGTCACCGTGTATCTGTCATGGGTACTGGAATGGGGATGCCATCCATCTCTATCTATGCGCGTGAGTTGATCGTGGACTACGGTGTGAAGAAATTGATCCGTGTGGGTACAGCTGGTTCTTTGAATGGCGATGTCCACGTCCGTGAATTGGTCTTGGCGCAAGCTGCCGCAACCAACTCAAACATCATCCGTAACGACTGGCCACAATACGATTTCCCACAAATCGCTAGCTTTGATCTTTTAGACAAGGCTTACCACATTGCTAAAGACCTTGGCATGACGACTCATGTCGGCAATGTCTTGTCATCAGATGTCTTCTATTCAAACTATGGTGAAAAGAACATCGAACTTGGTAAGTGGGGTGTGAAAGCTGTAGAAATGGAAGCAGCAGCTCTTTACTATCTTGCTGCTCAACACCATGTTGATGCCCTTGCTATCATGACTATTTCAGACAGTTTGGTCAATCCTGATGAGGACACAACCGCTGAAGAACGTCAAAATACTTTCACAGACATGATGAAAGTTGGTCTTGAGACCTTGATTGCAGACTAATGACAAAATTCTTTCATGATGAATGGCTCTACGATCTCCAAAATTATCACTACAGCCGGGCTCTGCGCTCTATCAAGCAGCAGGAAGAAGTACCGGATTTGTTGGTGAGCTTACTGCAGTTAATGGCGGAGCGTCGAGAGCTTAATATCCAACCCGTCATGAATCAAAAGTTGAGAACCGAGTTGCTAGAAGCGACTGGTTTTCAGCTTTTTTGGCATGAGGATCCAGAAGATGAGCAGTTGGCCAACTACCTTTATGACTTAGAGGCGAAGTTGCGAAATGAGCAGATTATTGACTTTGTTCGTGCCGTTAGCCCAGCCATCTATCGGATCTTTATGCGATTGATTCAGTTGAAAATTCCTGACATAACAAACTATATTCATAACTCCAAAGAATCGAGTTATGACCGTTGGAAGTTTGAGAGCCTTCATGCGTCCGCCAACCCTATCCTGCAGCAATTCCACAGCGAAAGTGTGGTCAATTCGTCCAGTTTGACGGAGTTGATTGTGCAGTTGGACTTGCCAGATAGCGTCAAAGTTGCGGCCCAACAATTGCGGGAGTTAGAAAAATCAGTTCGCAACCCCTTGGCCCACTTGATCAAGCCCTTTGATGAAGAAGAGCTCCATCGGACGACAGGTTTCTCTTCTCAGGATTTTATGAAGAATTTGGTTGACCTTGCAAGCTACACAGGCATCCATTATGATCAAGCTAACTTTTATTTTGATCAGGCCAATGCTGTGATGGAAGAGCTACTAAAGGAGAAGTAGATGGATAAGATTGCTCAACTACAGGAGATGATTGATCAGAGTCAACGGATCGTTTTTTTCGGTGGGGCAGGAGTTTCCACGGAGTCAAATATTCCTGATTTTCGAAGCTCAGACGGTGTCTATAGCGTTCAGGTAGGACGGCATTTGACAGCCGAGCAATTGGTCTCCCATACCATGTTTGCGCGTTATCCAGAGGAATTTTTCGACTTCTATAAGAAATACTTGCTCTATCCAGATGCCAAGCCCAATGCTGCCCATCGCTATCTCGCGTGGCTTGAAGAGACCGGTAAACTCAAGGCGGTGGTGACACAAAATATTGATAGTCTTCATGAAATGGCTGGTTCCAAAAAAGTTTTGAAGCTCCATGGCAGTGCCGACCGCAATTACTGTACGGGTTGCCAGCGATTTTATGATTTGGAGGCCTTTCTAGCTTTGGAAGGCCCGGTTCCACACTGTCTGGACTGTGGCAAGGTGGTTAAGCCTGATGTAACTCTTTATGAGGAACCTCTCGATATGGAGGTCTTTAGTCAAGCTGCCCAAGCCATCCAAGAGGCTGATCTCCTGATTATCGGTGGAACCTCTCTCGTGGTCTACCCAGCAGCTAGCTTGATCCAGTATTTCCAAGGGAAGAAGCTGGTTGTCATCAATAAAACCGGTATCCCACAAGACAGACAAGCAGACCTGGTTATCGAAGGAAAGATTGGCCAAGTATTTTCACAATTAAGACAATAAAAAATATCTGAGTGAACATGGATCACTCAGATATTTTTTTACTTATCAAACTTCACTTCCTCAAGCAAGTACTCGATGAATTTTTCTCCCATTTTTGAGAGGGCTGTTTTTTCATGTTTGATGTAGACCAGCTCGATCGGGTCTTCGATATCAAGGGGAATGGAGACGATGTTATTCCCGTTGAGATTGCTGTTGAGGATCCCGGTCGCAATGGTGTAGCCATCCAGACCAATCAAGAGATTAAAGAGGGTCGCCCGGTCACTGACGACGATGGATTTCTTATGATGCTCTTGAGAGAGGATCTCTTCTGAGAAGTAGAAGGAATTGTGGGTCCCTTGGTCATAGCTAAGGTATGGGAAATCTTCCAGATCAGACAAGTGAACAATCTCCTTCTTGGCAAGAGGATTGGTCTTGCTGACAAAGATATGAGGCTGGGCTGTAAAGAGGTGGGTAGCAACCAGGTGATTATCATCCAACATCTTAGAGAGGACATCTCGGTTGTAGCTATTCAAAAAGAGTACACCAACCTCGCTTCGGAAATTCTTGACGTCATCGATGATCTCCCAAGTCCGCGTCTCCCGTAGGAAAAGCTCGTATTTTTCCATGTCGCTTTTCTTAAGGAGAGAAACGAAGGCCTCAACCACGAAGGCGTAGTGCTGTGAAGAGACACTGAAAAGCTCACGAGAGCCTACAGGATTTTTATAGCGCTCGGACAAGAGGTCAATCTGCTCCACCACCTGGCGGGCATAAGAGAGGAACTCCATCCCATCGCGGGTCAAAGTGATCCCTTTAGGATTCCGTATAAAGATTTCAATTCCCATCTCGTTTTCCAAGTCCTTAACGGCATTGGAAAGGCTAGGTTGCGTGATGAAGAGTTGTTTTGCGGCTTCATTCATAGAGCCAGTTTCGACGATTTTGATAATGTATTGTAATTGTTGTATTCTCATGCTTTTATTTTAACATAAAAAAGCGCGTTTTTCCCGTAAAATGTGGTCTTTCAAGGACTGTATCATAGAATAAGACAGGCTGAGGTAGGTAATAGGAAGTAGGCTAGATCTAATAATTAAAAATAGAAAATTGGAAACAAAATCTCCATCTGGGGACTGATTTTGATGGAAAAATACAGTTTTGTCTTGCTTAAGATAAGATCTGATTGATAGAATGGTAAAAAATTGATTGAGGAGATCTTATGAAAAAACTCGTTTCCTGGTATAAGAAAAAAGATAAGGAGTTGGAAACGCATTTCACAGCCGGTCTGTTACAGATCAATTTTGTGACCAATGCTCTGATTCTATTAGCCTTTTACATCTATTTGGTCATTAGTCAGTCGATCTATGCTCTATCGGATCCATTTATCCAATTTAGTGTTTGGGAGATCATTACCTTTACCATGAAGATCTTGCCCTACGGTCTAACCGTAGCACTCTTTGTTCCCAATATTTTTGTCATTATCTATGGGATTGGGCGGTGGTCCAGCATCCAGTTCAAAGAAGCAGAGGAAGAAGCTCTCGAAGATCCGGATTTGTTTGAAGATAGGGTACCGAAGGAAGGAGAAGGGACAAGAGAAGATGACGCATCTCTTATGAAGGAAAAGCAAGAATCACCTAATCCTAATCCTGTCAAAAAGAAAAAGCAACAGCCTACAATTGTTCTTTGGTTTGGTCTCTTTGGTTGCTTTCTCGAAGCGATTTTCATTTACATCGTCAAGGAGATGACTTTTTACGAATGGAATGAGCCCTTGATCAATTCTCAGAAACATGCCTTGATCTGGTCTGGCGCCTATCCGACCTTCTTTACACTGGCAGCTCTTACTTTACTAGCCTTGATTATCTATTCCTACCGGGATGCGAATTCACTCTCGCCGTTAGCAAATGTCTTCTGCATCAGTGGCATTCTAGGAGGAGTGGTTCTTCTCTTAGTTTTCGATAATCAACTGCAGGTAGCAAGTTTTCACACCTTTTTCTTACTGATCTATTCCATCCATCTTTTATGGGTTCGCATCAGGGAGTGGCAGGAAGATCGAACAGAGATAAGCTATGAGAATCGTCTGCTTCAATGGCTCCATCGGCTCTTAAACAAGTCGCGTAACTGGCCTTGGCTAGCGGTCCTAATCGCTCTTCCAACCCTTGCTCTCGTCGTCCTTATTCTTATGCTCTTTGGGCAGCAACCGGATTCCATGATCAAGGCCTGGACCAATACAGCAGACTGGGCCTTCTCACAAAAGATCCCTCCTCAGAATCTCATCATTGATGAGCACTATCTTTGTACGGTTGCGGCTGGTGGCCATGAAAATGTTGTCAAGCCCCAGCGGATGGGCGTCCGCCACGGTCATCCAGTCGTCGTCAATCGCCAGCTCTGTATTGCCAATGCCTTTGAGCAGGTCTTAGAAGAAAAGACGCCACATTTCCATCGTTTCTTGCGTCGCAATTATGACCGCTATGGCTATCCCTTTGCCAAACATATCAAGAAGAAATGGGCTATGGACCTGATCTATTATCTGATGAAACCGTTGGAATGGCTCTTTTTACTTGTTCTTTATCTAGTTGATCGTAAGCCTGAAAATCGAATTGCCATGCAATACATCAAACCGATCCCAGAAGATTTTGACCCCAAGAAAGCTTCGTAAGCTACCGATTTCTACTTGACAAGCGAGAAGGAGCGCGATATAATGAGACAAATTTAACCTTTAAGAGGTCCAGAGAGGCCTGCAAGGAAAGACGGAATAAAGATCAGCGGACGGAGTCTAGCTGATCATTTGTGGGACCTTGCTTTTGCGAGGTCTTTTTTGCTGAAAGAAAGAAGAGGAAACCAATGGTCAGTGACAGTTGTAAAAAACGCTTTGGCAAAATCATGATGGAGGAGATGGAGCTCGTCGCTCAAGAAGAAATCGCACCCCGCATCTATTCTATGATCTTGAAGGGGGAAATGGTGGCGCAGATGCTGCCAGGTCAATTCCTTCATATCCGCGTCCCTGATGGGGCCAAGCTCCTTCGCCGTCCGATTTCAATTTCTGAGATTGATCCTGAGACACAGACGTGTCGCTTGATCTACCGCATCGAAGGTGGGGGGACAGCTATCTTTTCCCAATTGCCAATCGGTAGCAAACTCAGCGTCATGGGGCCACAGGGAAATGGCTTTGATCTTACCAATCTCGGCCAAGGTCAGAAAGCCTTGATCATCGGTGGCGGTATCGGTGTTCCTCCTTTGGTCCAAGTGGCCAAACAACTCCATGAGCAAGGGGTAGAAGTTGAAGTGGTTGTCGGCTTTGCGACCAAAGAAGCCGTCATTTTGGAAGAAGAGCTTTCTCAGGTTGCTCATGTCACTGTAACGACAGACGATGGGACTTATGGCACTAAAGGCTATGTCTCAACAATTGTTGATTCGATGGACCAGGAGTTTGACGCTATCTATTCTTGTGGAGCACCTGGCATGCTCAAATATGTCAATACCAAATTCCATGACCATCCTCGCGCCTATATTTCTATGGAATCGCGTATGGCTTGTGGGATGGGTGCTTGCTATGCCTGTGTAGTGCATCTGGAAAATGAAAGTCAGGCAGCTAATAAGCGCGTGTGTGAAGACGGACCGGTCTTTGAAACCGGTACGATTGTGATGTAGGAGGACCTTATGACAGCAAATCGACTAGCCGTATCCTTACCTGGTTTAGACTTGAAAAACCCGATTATTCCGGCATCTGGCTGTTTTGGCTTTGGTCAAGAATATGCCAAATACTATGACTTAGACCTGCTTGGATCCATCATGATCAAGGCGACAACTGCTGAGGCTCGCTTCGGAAATCCGACTCCACGAGTTGCTGAGACGCCTGCCGGCATGCTCAATGCTATTGGTCTCCAAAATCCAGGCGTAGACGTGGTCCTAGCAGAGAAACTCCCTTGGTTGGCTCAACATTATCCAGATCTACCGATTATTGCCAATGTAGCTGGCTTCTCCAATGAAGAGTATGCAACGGTATCAGGCAAGATCTCGAAAGCGCCAAATGTCAAAGCAATTGAGCTCAATATCTCTTGTCCAAACGTAGACCATGGGAACAACGGTCTTTTAATCGGGCAAGTTCCTGAATTGGCCTATGCGGCTGTGAAAGCAGCGGTAGAAGCATCCTCCGTCCCTGTCTATGTCAAATTAACACCAAGTGTAGCAGACATCACGCAGGTCGCAAAAGCAGTAGAAGATGCAGGGGCGACCGGCTTAACCATGATCAATACCTTGGTTGGGATGCGCTTTGACCTCAAGACTGGTAAGCCTATCATTGCTAATGGAACCGGAGGCATGTCGGGTCCAGCTGTTTTCCCAGTTGCTTTGAAACTCATCCGCCAGGTTGCCCAATCCACTAAACTTCCAATTATCGGAATGGGAGGTGTGGATTCAGCAGAAGCAACCATTGAAATGATGATTGCAGGAGCCTCTGCGATTGGAGTTGGAACCGCTAATTTCACCGATCCTTATGCTTGTCCAACCATCATCGAAGATCTGCCACAGGTCATGGATCGCTATGGTATTGACACCCTTGAGAACTTCCGAAAACATGTACGGGAAAATCTACTGTAAATCCTTGACTTTTCCCAAATATCGTACTACAATAAATAAAAACCTTTAAAGCAGTCCAGAGAGGCTCCTAAGGTCTAGACGGTGAATCATGGTAGTTGTTCCTACCTAATTTTCGTGTAACCTTGCCTCGTGCAAGGTTTTTTTGTAGACAAAATGATCAATCAAAAAAGGAGTAATCCATGCGTGAAGAACGTCCTATTATCGCCCTTGACTTCCCAGCTTTCGAGGATGTCAAAAACTTTTTAGAGCATTTTCCAGAAGACGAAAAATTATTTGTAAAAATCGGAATGGAATTTTTCTATGCAGTTGGTCCTGAAATTGTACATTACCTCAAAGGGCTTGGACACAGCATTTTCCTTGATTTAAAATTGCATGATATCCCAAATACAGTCAAATCAGCCATGTCCGTACTGGGGACTTTCGGAGTAGATATGGTGACAGTTCACGCAGCTGGTGGTGTAGAGATGATGCGCGAAGCCAAGGCAGCTCTTGGTGAAGGAGCTAAATTGGTAGCCGTGACCCAGTTGACTTCTACCAGTGAAGAAGACATGCGTGATTGCCAAAACATCCAAACAACGGTCCAAGAGTCTGTAGTTAATTATGCTCGCAAGGCCCAAGAAGCAGGCTTGGATGGCGTTGTCTGTTCAGCCCATGAAGTAGCCTTGATCAAGGATGCCACTTCATCAGACTTTGTCTGTGTCACACCAGGGATTCGTCCTGCTGGAGCTGAAATCGGCGACCAAAAACGGGTCATGACCCCACAAGAAGCTCATAAAATTGGATCTGACTATATTGTCGTTGGACGCCCAATCATCCAAGCAGAAAACCCATGGGACGCTTACCATGAAATTAAGAGACAGTGGAATAGTTAAGAACGTCTAAGAAGCTATGCTTCAAGACGTTCTACGGAAAGTCCGATGGGATCTTTCCTAAACTATTCACTAACTTAGTTGAAAAAAAATGATCGTTTCTTTCAACTAAGTGTCGGAAATTAAAAAGTCCGATGGGACCTTCCCTAACGCGTTCACTAACCTGAATTGTTGTTGTTTAAATCAAAAAATGATTTAATTCGTATATGATTAAAATCGTAAAAAGGAGTCGTCATGTCATTAGCTAAAGATATTGCTAGCCATCTTTTGAAAATCGAAGCGGTTTATTTGAAACCAGAAGAACCTTTTACTTGGGCATCTGGGATCAAATCCCCAATTTATACAGATAACCGTGTAACCCTCGCATATCCTGAAACTCGTACCTTGATCGAAAATGGATTTGTAGATAAAATCAAGGAAGCTTTCCCTGAAGTAGAAGTGATTGCAGGAACTGCAACTGCAGGGATTCCTCACGGAGCCATTATTGCGGACAAGATGAACTTGCCATTTGCCTACATTCGTAGCAAACCAAAAGACCACGGTGCTGGAAACCAAATCGAAGGACGTGTACCAAAAGGTCAAAAGATGGTTGTAGTGGAAGATTTGATTTCTACTGGTGGGTCTGTCTTGGATGCTGTCGCAGCTGCCAAGCGTGAAGGAGCGGATGTTCTTGGTGTGGTTGCTATCTTCACCTACCAATTGGAGAAGGCAGATAAGAAATTTGCGGAAGCTGGCGTTCAACTTGAAACTTTGTCTAACTATACAGAATTGATCCACTTGGCGGAAGAACAAGGTTACATCACTTCTGAAGGTTTAGAGTTGTTACACCGTTTCAAGGAAAACCAAGAAACTTGGCAAAATAAATAATACAACTGAAGCGTTTTTAACGCTTCTTTTTTATACTCTTTTCACTAGTTGGTGGTTAACTTGAATCTCAAAGTAAAATCCGGTATGATAGTAGTAATTGTTTTTATGGATGAAGAAAAAACTATTTTTAAGGGAGAATAAGATGACAAAAGAAGATTATTTGCAAATGAAGAAGGAATTTAAAATTAGATTTACAATTATTATCGTCCTAGGTATAATTGCTAGTGTATTTTATATTCAGATATTGCTTAGCCACTCTCGTGAAGTGCCCTTTTTTATAACCTGTCTTGGAACTCTCACCTTCATCAATCAGTCATTGATTGCACCTGTCTTTTATGAGAAAAAAGCAGCTGAGAAGGAACATCCAGAATGGAAGAATTTATCAACAAAAGGAGTAGAAATTCCTCAGGAAGAAATTCAAAAACGAAATGGGATATCGATTCTATCTTTCATCATTGTAATTATTGGTTTCTTCATGTTCTATCGTCCTCTTCCGACAACAGACGCAGGAACTGAAGTGATCAAAACCTATCGCGAGATCCAGTCTGTGCCAGAAAATTCAACAGAAAAAAGATCTAGCACAGTCTCTAATTTAACTCCGAAAGACGTTCAAACCTTGCAAGAATTGAAAGAAGAAATCGAATCCAATGCCCCATCAGATTCAAATTCACTGGATCTTAATAAAGCAAAAGATCTTGCAGAAAAAGCACAGCAACAGAATTGGTTGAAAAGAGGAGAGTAAGATGACTTTTCAAGTGGTTTGAATTCAACTAGTTTATGTGAAAGGGTAAAAAACAAATGACAGTAACAACATTCTGGCTTAGTTTGGGAATCTTGACCCTTGTTTTCTTGATCATGCTGCTTATCTTTTACACCTTGTATCGCCGTGAAATAAAAGTGAAAACAGAATCAACCGCAAAAGTTCTGGGAGAAGTAGTTGCTTTTGATTCCAAAAATCAACTGCTTATTTCTCTGCCTGTGGTGGAGTATCAAGTCGAGGGTGAAAGATACCAAAAGACCTTTACCTACGCTTATTTCAGAGAGACTTCTTCTAAGTCAAGACAAACCAATGTTTTCGATAGAACCTATGTTCTTGGGGCAGGTAAAAATCTGGATTTGCGGATGATATTCCCAATTGGGTTTCCTATGACAGTCTTTTATAATCCAGTCGACCCACAGATTGGTTTTGTCGAACGGTATGCCGGCTTAGTCGGTTTCTATAAAATCGGAATGACTCTAACGGTTGGAATTTATCTTGGGTTAGTATGCATTCTAGCTTTGTTAGGTTGAATTGTTCGGACCCATCTTAAATAAAAAGCACATTCATATATATTTGGTTGAATGAGAGGATTTTCAATGCTCACAAAAGGAACATGTTTTAATATCAGTTTGAATGGGAAAAGGCCTCTCTGGGGCTACTTTTTGTTGGTAACAGATCAAGGGGAAGAATTTATTATCAAACGCAATAGTAAAATCCCTTTCGACAGATACCGAAAAGTGTACCAGACCAGTTATTCGTTTAAAGATCAAATTTTTTTCAAAGAAAGCACCAGCAAATGTTTCTTCTTTGATTGGTGTTCCATTAGGTTTATTATTAGCAAGGACATATAGAAAGATCCTTCCCATGGATCTTTTCTTTGGGAAAGCAAATCTTGATTTGAATGTTAGAGAAGGAGCGATAAATGTCCTTTTGTTTCTCTTTGCAGTTATGATCACTTTATGGTTGGTCACTATTGCCAGATATGTGCAGTTGAAATGGTTTGTTGAAAAAATGGAGCAGAACTAGCATTAGTTGGTCAGATAAAGCCTACAGAGTATCTTCAAAAAACAGCAAATGGAACCGAGGTGTGGTGAATGCGAAAAATGAGAAAACGTCAATTGTTTGCCCTGATTTGTTTAAGCATGATAGTCCTGTTTTTAGCATATTTTGTTCAAATGCGCTTGTTTTTGGGATTGATTTTATATTTGTTGGTCGTTCTCTTTTATAGGGGCCTTGAATTCACAGAGCCTCGGGAAATAGAGTTTGATTTTAAGGATGATCGAAAATAACAATGATATTTCCCTGAACTGAATGATTTCGTACCACCCCATAACAGCAGAAATGCTGTTTTTTTGATATAATGAACCTATGTTATCGAAAAGTAAACGTATTCTATTTGGGATGCTTCATGTTGTCATGTTGCTAGTGATGGTCCACTGGTTCTTGATCAGTGTGACCTATCTGAGAGAGATTTCATGGCTAGCCATTTTAGGTGCTGGATTGCTATTTCTGCTAGCCTGGCTGAAACGCGATGGGCTAAAGAGTGCCTTTGCTTGGTTGACCCGGCATAAAAAAGGCTTCTTGTATGGAGCAGTTGTCTTTCAGTTGATTGTTATGGTCTGTGCGGAGCTCTTTATCCGTCGGGATGCTGCGGTTGTTTTCAAAGGGGCTTTTGATCTTCTTAAGCAATCCTCTATCACCAACTACCTCAGTCGCAATCCCAATAACATTCCGCTCTTTCTTTACGAGAAGTTTTTCTATGTCTTATTTGGCTCTAGCGGTCTGTGGGTCATGCAGGCTCTCAATATCCTCTATGTCAATCTGGGTGCAGTCCTCTTGTACAAGCTGTCCCAGAAGCATTTCAATCAAAAAACGGCTGATCTAGTCTATCTCTTCTATGTGAGCTTGATCTGTTACTCGCCGTATTTCTATTCCATGTACACGGACATTCCGCCGCTTCCTTTGATCGCTCTTCAGTTATGGTGGGCCTTGGATCTCTTGAAGGAAGACCAAGCAAGCATCTCTTGGAAGAAGATAGTTGGCTTGGGCATCTTATCTGGCCTATCCATGTTGATCCGTCCAACGACCATTATTGTCATGATTGCCTTTTGGGCTGTACTCTTCTTCAGAGGAAATTGGAAGGCCTTTGGCAAGATTGCTACGGTGACCGTGATTATGACGGGATTTGTCTTTGCAGGATTGAATACAGCGGTTAATCATCAAAGAGTTGTGCCGATCTTGAAACAAGAAGGGCTGGCTAAAGGACCACTCTTGTTTATCAATCTGGGCTTGACAGATATGGGGCACAACCAAGAAGATATGAAAGAAGGCTTGCTAGCCTATATTGATGAGGATAAGCGATCGGATTACAACAATGGCCTCTTTAAAAAAGAAAATGTGATCAAAGAAATCAAGCGCCGTCTCAAGGAGTACGGACCGTTCGGTTTGATCGGGCATATCTACTACAAGCAATCCTTGACGGTAGCAGAAGGAACCCTGGGCTGGCTCTACCGAGATGTAGAGTATGAGAAGACGCCTTTTATCAATCCTCTCTATGCACCCCTGACTAAAAATAATGGTCTTGCAAAATGGGTGCGGACCTATTTCCTTAGTATTGATCGCCCGCAGTACAGGTATTATGAATTTGTCAAGCAGCTGATCTGGATCGTCCTATCAGCTGGTTTGGTTGGAGCTTATCTCAAACGTCGAGATACAGATGACTTTAACTTCCTTTCCTTAGCGGTTTTTGGTGGCTTGCTCTTCTTAACCATCTTTGAAGGAGGGAAGACCCGCTACCTCATCCAATTCTTACCGCAAATTTTACTAGTCGCTTCGATCGGTCTAGCAGGATTTACCAAGAAAGAAAATACCTAAAAGCTCTGGCTTGTTTGACAGGCAGAAATTGAGGTTGGATAAAAATGTCCAGCCTCTTTTTTATCCAGTGGATCTGCGCCAAATGTGGTATAATGGAAGGTAAGAATTTATTGGATAGCGGAGAGTTTCCATGCAGCATTCACCCTGGCATGAAGCCATCAAATCCCATCTTCCAGAAGGGTATTTTCACCAGATCAATGACTTTATGAATGAAGTCTACAGCAAAGGAGTGGTTTATCCACCGCGTGACAAGGTCTTTAAGGCCTTGCAGACGACAGGGATGGATCAGGTCAAGGTCTTGATCTTAGGCCAAGATCCCTACCATGGACCGGATCAAGCGCAGGGCTTAAGTTTTTCTGTTCCGGATCATGTACCAGCGCCGCCTTCTTTGCAAAATATTCTTAAAGAATTGCGCTCAGATATCGGAGAGAAGCGTTCCCATGATCTGACTTCTTGGGCAGAGCAAGGAGTGCTCTTACTCAATGCCTGTTTGACAGTGCCAGCTGGTCAGGCCAATGGTCATGCAGGACAAATTTGGGAGCCTTTCACAGATGCTGTGATCAAGGTGGTCAATGAGTTGGAGGAGCCTGTTGTCTTTATCCTCTGGGGATCTTATGCCCGTAAGAAAAAGCCGCTGATTACCCACGATCGACATTTGGTCCTTGAATCAGCTCACCCAAGTCCTTTATCGGCCTACCGAGGATTCTTTGGTTCCCAACCCTTTTCAAAAACCAATCAATTTTTGACAGAGGCGGGACGCGAGCCGATTGATTGGTTAAGATAGGAGAAAGAAATGCCACAATTAGCTACGATTTGTTACATTGACAATGGGAAAGAATTTCTCATGTTGCATCGAAATAAAAAGCCCAATGATGTCCATGAAGGTAAATGGATCGGAGTTGGTGGAAAATTAGAACGCGGGGAAACCCCACAGGAGTGTGCAGCGCGTGAGATTTTTGAGGAGACGGGCCTTAGAGCCAAGCCAGTTTTGAAAGGGATCATTACCTTTCCGGAGTTTACTCCAGATTTGGACTGGTATACCTATGTCTTCAAGGTAACAGATTTTGAGGGAGAACTGATCGAGTGTAACGAAGGGACCTTGGAGTGGGTACCTTATGATCAAGTCCTCTCAAAACCAACCTGGGAAGGGGACCACACCTTTGTCGAGTGGTTGTTGGAGGATAAACCCTTCTTTTCTGCAATGTTTCGCTATGACGGCGACCGTTTGTTAGAGTCGCATGTTGATTTTTATGAATAAAGGAGAATGCAATGGTTGTCATTAAATATGGTCGCGTAATGGATCCCAAAACTGGCTTGGATCAAGTCTGTGATCTTCGCATTGAAGGAAAGAAAATTGTAGAGATCGCTGAAAACCTCCCAACGGATGGACAAGAAGTCCTTGATGCTACTGGTCTGGTTGTAGCTCCTGGATTGATCGATGTACACGTGCATTTTCGTGAACCCGGTCAAACCCATAAAGAAGACATCCATACGGGTGCCTTAGCCGCAGCTGCTGGTGGTTTTACCCGAGTGGTTATGATGGCCAATACCAATCCGACCATTTCAGATATTACGACCTTAGAGGAAGTCTTAGCTTCTGCAGCCAAGGAAAATCTCCACATTCATACGGTAGCGACAGTGACTAAGAACTTTGACGGTCAACACCTGACAGATTTTGAAGGACTGCTTAAGGCTGGTGCAGTAGGATTTTCAGATGACGGGATTCCTCTTCAAAGCACTAAGGTTGTCCGCCAAGCCTTGGAAGAAGCTAAGCGCCTAGGAACCTTTATTAGTCTGCATGAAGAAGACCCTGAGTTGAATGGCATTCTTGGTTTGAATGAAAACATTGCCAAGGAACACTTCCATGTCTGTGGGGCGACGGGTGTAGCCGAATATTCAATGGCTGCGCGGGATGCCATGATTGCCCATGCGACAGGTGCTCACCTCCATATCCAACACCTTTCCAAGGAAGAAAGTGTCAAGGTGGTGGAATTTGCCCAAGGATTAGGAGCTCATGTAACGGCAGAAGTGGCACCTCAACACTTTTCGAAAACAGAAAGTCTGCTCTTGACTAAGGGAAGCAATGCCAAGATGAACCCACCTCTTCGCTTGGAATCTGACCGTCTAGCAGTGATTGAAGGCTTGAAGTCAGGCGTTATCTCCGTGATTGCGACTGACCACGCGCCTCACCATGCGGATGAGAAGAATGTTCCTGATATTACCAAAGCACCATCTGGAATGACTGGGCTTGAAACTTCGCTTTCTCTTGGTTTGACCTACTTGGTGCATGCTGGCCATTTAAGCCTGATGCAATTGCTTGAAAAGATGTCCTATAATCCAGCACGTCTCTATGATTTTGATGCTGGCTATATCGCAGTGGATGGACCGGCAGATTTGACCATCTTTGATCCAGAAGCAGATCGTCTGGTATCGGATCATTTCGCTTCAAAAGCGGGCAATTCACCATTTGTGGGTGAAACATTAAAAGGAAAAGTTGCTTATACAATCTGTGATGGACAAGTGATTTTTCAAGGATAAGCGATCGTATTCATATGAATCTTAAAAAAATGATACAAGGCTTGGTTTTCTTTTTAACCAGCCTTCTTGTCTTTGTCTTTCTATTTCGTGCTCTGCTACCAACTGCGTCCCCTCGCATGACCAAGCCCAAAACGGCTGAGAAAGAAATCACCTATACTTATGTAGCTCTAGGTGATTCACTGACCGAAGGAGTAGGGGATAGCACCAAGCAAGGGGGCTTTGTGCCCATCCTCGCCCAAAGTCTGTCCAATGAAAATGATGGCCAGTACCAACCTGTCAACTATGGAGTAGCTGGGAATACAAGTGCTCAGATCTTAGATCGACTCAAGAAGCAAACAGATCTTCAGAAGGATCTCAAAAAGGCGCGTGTCATGACCTTAACGGTTGGGGGAAATGATCTGCGCAAAGTCGTTGTTGATCATTTGAGTGATTTTTCTCTATCAGATATCCAAAAACCGCTCAAGAATTATACAGCGAACCTCAAAGAAATTATTACAAAGGCCAGAAAGGACAATCCCCAACTTCCTATTTATGTAGTGGGGATCTACAATCCTCTTTACCTGAATTTTCCTGAATTAACTAGTATCCAGACGGCTGTAGATCGTTGGAATGAGACGACAGAAGAAACCATCGCGCAATTTGATCAGGTCTATTTCGTTCCGATCAATGATCTACTCTATAAAGGAATTGATGGCCAAATGGGCGTATCAGAAATCAGTGACGGGAAGACAACCGTTATCAATGATGCCCTGTATGAAGAGGATAGTTTCCACCCTAACAATACGGGCTATGAAAAGATGAAACAAGCAATATTGGAGAAAATCAATGCCACGAAGAAAACTTGGAGTCAAAAATAATCCCATCAAAGAGAAGGTCCCCTTCCTTCAAAAAATCAATATTTGGAAATGGTTATTTTTAGGTTTGGTCAGTCTTCTCTTAGCCTTCGCTATAGTTGTGCAAGGACGCTTAGCGATGCCAAGAGAAGATGTTAGTCAGCTTCATCAAGCAGTTGGAACCAAAGATGTCAAAGTTGGAACCATGACAACGACTCGGGATCAACTCAATGATACTATCAAATCGCTACTGAAAAAATATAAGCTGTCCGACTACAAGGTCTATGCGGACAATCAGCAAATCCTATTAGAAGGACAGTTGAGTCTCTTGGGGAAGGATTATCCCTTATACATTTACTTTCAACCATCCAAATTGGAAAATGGGAACATTCTCTTGACGGTGAAGGATTTTTCAGTTGGAACCTTTCAAATTCCACAAAGGATGATCTTGCAGCTCTTGAGTAAAAATAAAAATATCCCAAAATTTGTTCAGATCTCACCCAAGCAGTCTACCATCACCATTGTATTGCCAGAAATTGACAATGACTTTGGAATCTATGTTAAGGCCAATACCATTGATCTCTATAATGACAAGATCGTTTTTGATTTGTATCAGAAGAAGTAGAGCGAAAGCTCTATTTTGTTTCTATTCAAAAAATTCAGAATATTACAGAAAATTCTTGACATTGCTTTTTCCCTATGCTAAAATACTAAACAAGACATTGAACAAAGGAGAAAGTCAAACATGAAAACAGCTAAGTTTATTCAATTTGCTTTGTTGTTGAGGTACAAGGGCTAGTGCAGAAGCATTAGTCCTGTTTGGCTTACCAAGCGGGCAAAAACATCTCGCTTGGTTAACCGAGTGAGATGTTTTTCTTTATATCCACTACATAGAAATGAGGAGACCCTATGCGTAAAGTTGAATTTTTAGATACCAGCCTTCGGGATGGCGAACAGACTCCAGGAGTTAATTTCTCTATCAAAGAAAAGATTGCCATTGCTAAACAATTGGAAAAGTGGGGCATTTCTGCTATTGAAGCAGGTTTTCCTGCAGCTAGTCCTGATTCCTTCACAGCTGTTCAAGAGATTGCCAAGGTCTTGACCAAGACAGCCGTGACAGGTTTGGCCCGTTCTGTCAAATCAGATATTGATGCTTGTTATGAAGCCTTGAAGGATGCTAAGTATCCACAAATTCACGTCTTTATCGCAACCAGTCCGATTCACCGGGAGTTTAAACTCAACAAGACAAAGGAAGAAATCCTTGAAGCGATCAAAGAGCACGTCTCTTACGCTCGCTCAAAATTTGAGATTGTGGAATTCTCACCAGAAGATGCGACCCGGACAGAATTGGATTTCCTCTTGCAAGTCGTACAGACTGCAGTTGATGCTGGTGCTAGCTACATCAACATTCCTGATACAGTCGGTTTCACGACACCAGCGGAGTACGGTGCCATTTTCAAATACTTGATTGACCATGTCAAGACAGATCGCGAGATTATCTATTCACCTCATTGCCATGATGACCTAGGTATGGCGGTGGCGAATAGCCTCGCTGCTGTTAAAAATGGTGCCCGTCGTGTCGAAGGAACCATTAATGGCATCGGTGAACGGGCCGGCAATGCGGCGCTTGAAGAAGTAGCGGTTGCTCTCAATATCCGTGAAGACTATTTCCAAGTTGAAAGTCCGATTGTCCTAAATGAAACCATCAACACTTCTGAGTTGGTTTCTCGTTACTCTGGTATTCCAATTCCTAAAAACAAGGCGGTTGTTGGTGGCAATGCCTTCTCACACGAGTCTGGGATTCACCAAGACGGAGTTCTTAAAAATCCTCTTACCTACGAAATCATTACGCCTGAGTTGGTTGGTGTTAAGAGCAATAGTCTCCCTCTTGGAAAATTGTCTGGTCGCCATGCCTTTGTCGAAAAACTGCATGAGTTGGGACTGGATTTCACAGAAGAGGACATCAAGCCATTGTTTGCTAAGTTCAAATCTCTGGCAGACAAGAAACACGAAATCACAGATGCCGATATCCGCGCCCTTGTTGCCGGTACAGCAGTGGAAAATCCAGAAGGATTCCAATTTAACGATCTCCGCTTGACAACCAACGCAGACGAAACGATTACAGCAGCGGTTAGCCTCAGCAATGAAGAAGGGGAAGTGCTTGAATTCCTTGCCAATGGTCAAGGGTCAGTTGAAGCGATCTTTAATGCGATTGATAAATTCTTCAACCAAACTGTTCGCTTGACATCTTATAATATCGATGCAGTGACTGATGGGATCGATGCCCAAGCCCGTGTCTTGGTATCCGTGGAAAATGTCGATTCAGATACGATTTTCAATGCCTCTGGTTTGGACTTTGACGTATTGAAAGCCTCTGCCATTGCTTATATCAATGCCAACACGCTGGTTCAAAAAGAGAATGCGGGTGAGATGGGACGAGCTGTCTCCTACCGTGATCTTCCACAAGCCTAAGAGGAAATAAACATGACAAAGAAAATTGTAACACTTGCAGGAGATGGGATTGGCCCTGAGATCATGGCAGCTGGACTAGAGGTCCTCGCAGCCGTTGCTCCCAAAATTGGCTTTGATTATAGTCTAGAAGACAAACCTTTTGGGGGTGCTGGAATTGATGCCGCTGGCCACCCACTTCCCCAAGATACTCTAAAAGCAGCTAAAGGAGCGGATGCTATTCTTCTCGCAGCCATCGGGAGTCCTGAATATGACAATGCTCCTGTTCGTCCAGAACAAGGCCTGCTCGCTATTCGTAAGGAATTAAATCTCTTTGCCAATATTCGTCCTGTACGGATTTTTGACGCCTTGAAACACTTGTCTCCTTTGAAACCAGAGCGTATCGAGGGTGTCGACTTTGTGGTCGTGCGTGAATTGACAGGTGGGATTTACTTTGGAGAGCATATCTTGAAAGAAGATACAGCACGCGATATCAATGATTACAGTGCAGAAGAAATCCGTCGGATTATGCGCCAAGCCTTCAAGATCGCGCAAGGACGTGGTAAGAAAGTGACCAGTATCGATAAGCAAAATGTCCTTGCAACTTCTAAATTGTGGCGCCAAGTGGCAGAAGAAGTTGCCAAAGAATTTCCAGATGTGACTTTAGAGCACCAGCTTGTCGATAGTGCGGCCATGATCATGATTACCAATCCAGCCCGCTTTGATGTTGTAGTGACAGAAAATCTATTCGGAGATATCTTATCTGACGAATCCAGCGTCCTTCCTGGAACACTAGGTGTGATGCCATCTGCCAGTCATTCTGACCAAGGACCAAGTATGTACGAACCGATTCATGGTTCAGCACCTGATATTGCTGGTCAAGGCGTTGCCAATCCGATTTCCATGATCCTGTCTGTTGCCATGATGCTCCGAGATAGTTTTGGAGAAACAGCAGGTGCAGAAATGATCGAAGAAGCCGTCAATCAAACCTTGAATCAAGGAATCTTGACACGTGATCTAGGTGGTCAGGCTTCGACTGCAGAGATGACTGCAGCCATTATTGGGAATCTCTAAGATGACTTGGAGAGATCGCTGTTTAGTTCTTATTGCTATTTGGAATAGTATCGTATTTCTGACCTATGGTTTAGATAAACGAAAAGCTATCCAAAGCAGGTGGCGGATTCCTGAAAAGGTCCTGTTACTCGAGAGCTGGCTGCTTGGTGGATTCGGAGCTCTACTAGGTGGATATCTCTTTCACCACAAGGTGCGGAAATGGTATTTTCAAGTTACTTGGTGGGGCAGTAGCCTTCTTTTAGCAGGTGCCCTCTTTCTAATCCTTCAATGGATTTCCTAACAAGAAGATAAATGGAGAAAGACGATGAGTGGAAAATCTATCTTTGATAAACTTTGGGACCGCCACTTGATTACAGGAGTGGAAGGGCAACCCCAACTCATGTATGTGGACCAACACTATATCCACGAAGTGACGAGTCCGCAAGCCTTTCAAGGATTACGGGATGCAGGACGTAAGGTCCGACGACCTGATTTAACCTTTGGAACCTTTGATCACAATGTTCCAACGGTCAATATTTTTGATATTCGAGATGTGATTTCAAAAGCCCAGATTGATAAATTAGCTGAGAATGTGGTGGACTTTGGGATTGATCATGCTGCCCATGGTTCTGCCAAGCAAGGAATCGTTCATATGGTGGGCCCTGAAACCGGTCGGACCCAGCCTGGAAAATTTATTGTCTGTGGAGACAGCCACACCGCCACCCACGGAGCCTTTGGTGCCATAGCCTTTGGGATTGGAACCAGTGAAGTGGAGCATGTCTTTGCCACCCAAACCATCTGGCAAGTCAAACCAAAGAAAATGTTGGTTGAATTCACTGGAACCCCACAAAAAGGGATCTATTCAAAGGATTACATCCTAGCTTTGATAGCGCGCTACGGTGTTGCTTGTGGAGTTGGCTATGTCGTAGAGTATCGGGGAGAAGCAATTGATCGCTTGACCATGGAAGAACGCATGACCATCTGCAACATGTCGATCGAGTTCGGATCCAAAATGGGGATCATGAATCCTGATGAGACGACCTTTGACTACCTCCGAGGACGTGAATGTGTGCCAGATGATTTTGAGGCCGCAGTAGCTGATTGGAAGACTCTGGTTAGTGATGACGATGCCGTTTATGATAAGGTCATCCGTATGGATGTATCTGATCTTGCTCCGATGGTGACTTGGGGAACCAACCCTTCAATGGGAGTGGACTTTGAGACTCCGTTTCCAGAGATACGAGACATGAATGATGAACGGGCTTATCATTATATGGATCTCGAACCTGGCCAAAAACCAGCAGACATTGAATTAGGCTATATCTTTATCGGTTCTTGTACCAATGCGCGTCTCAGCGATTTGGAGTTGGCAGCCAAGTTTGTGAAAGGCAAAAAAATTGCGCCCAACTTAACTGCTATTGTGGTACCTGGCTCTCGTCCGGTTAAGCAAGCCGCCGAAAAATTAGGCTTAGACAAGATCTTTATGGATGCGGGCTTTGAATGGCGTGATCCAGGATGCTCTATGTGTCTAGGAATGAACCCAGACAAGGTTCCAGATGGGGTCCATTGTGCCTCTACTAGCAACCGGAACTTTGAAGACCGCCAAGGATTTGGGGCTAAAACCCATCTCTGTAGCCCAGCAATGGCCGCTGCAGCAGCAATCGCCGGTCGCTTTGTCGATGTGCGGCAAATGCCGGAAGTCGAGTAAAAGGAGGAAGCATGGAGAAATTTACCATTTATACAGGAACAACAGTTCCTTTGATGAACGATAATATTGATACCGACCAAATCCTCCCCAAGCAATTCTTAAAGTTGATTGATAAAAAAGGTTTTGGGAAATACCTCATGTATGCTTGGCGCTATTTGGATGACCAGTATACTGAGGATCCAGATTTTATCTTTAACAAGCCAGAATACCGCAAGGCAACCATTTTGATCACTGGTGACAATTTTGGGGCTGGTTCCTCTCGGGAGCACGCAGCCTGGGCTTTAGCTGATTATGGCTTTAAAGTCGTTATCGCTGGATCTTTCGGAGATATCCATTACAATAATGAGCTTAATAATGGGATGCTGCCGATTGTCCAACCACTAGAGGTTCGTCAAAAATTGGCAAGTTTGAAGCCGGCAGATCCAGTGACGGTGGATTTGGAAGAGCAGAAGATCATCTCGCCTGTTGGAGAGTTTCGCTTTGAGATCGATCAAGATTGGAAACACAAATTGCTCAACGGCTTGGATGATATCGGGATTACGCTTCAGTACGAAGACTTGATTGCAGCTTATGAGAAGAACCGGCCAGCTTACTGGCAATGATAAAATTGTATACTGAATTACGAATTTTCTGAAAATATATTGAATTTGAGACTATTTTTTGATACAATACTAAAAAGAATGGAAAAGGAAAGAGACTTATGACAAAACACATTCAATGGGACGGACAACTTTCACAAGAAGGATTTGACATTCTTAAAGGAGAGGGTGGCTGTATCGTTTGCCCTACCAAAGTTGGCTACATCATCATGACCAGTGACAAGGCTGGCTTGGAACGTAAATTCGAAGCCAAAGAACGCAACCGCAACAAACCAGGTGTGGTTCTCTGCGGAAGTATGGATGAACTTCGTGCCCTTGCACAATTGAATCCTGAAATCGAAGCCTTCTACCAAAAACATTGGGATGAAGATATCTTGCTTGGTTGTATCCTTCCTTGGCGTGAAGATGCCTATGCAAAATTGCAAGCTTTCGGAGATGGACGTGAAGAACTCATGACAGACGTTCGTGGAACTTCATGTTTTGTCATCAAATTTGGTAAAGCTGGTGAGCAAATCGCCAAAGAAATGTGGGAAAAAGAAGGCAAGATGGTTTACGCTTCTTCAGCCAACCCTTCCGGTAAAGGAAACCGCGGGAAGGTCGAAGGAATTGGTGAGCGCATCGAAGGTGCCGTGGACTTGGTCATCGAAGCAGATGATTATGTAGCTTCTATCCAACCAGACAAGACCATTGAAACTCGCTATGAACAAGGTGTGATGGTCTCTATGGTTGATGCCGAAGGAAAACTGATTCCAGAACAAGGAGCAGGTAGCCGTTCTGTCAATACTTGTCCAGTTGTGATCCGTAAAGGATTGGATATCGATAAGATCATGATGCACTTATCTGATCATTTCAACTCTTGGAACTACCGCCAAGGGGAATACTATTAAGAAACAGAAAAAAGCATTCCATTTGGGATGCTTTTTTTGTGAAAGGATAAAAGATGGTATAATAAAGTCAAACGATGTTCCAATAGAAGAGGAGTTAGTATGGTCTCCAGAAAAGCATTTATCGATAAAGCCAATCAGGAATGTTTTTCCTTCAACATCCAAATCCCATGGTGGACGTACAATAACTTCAAGTCATTGGTTCGAAGAAAAAGGCTCTCTGAGGAGCAACTCTATCAGATCTTTCTTTTACTTTGTAGAGAGGTAGAAGACCGGCAAATGCAAGCTGTAGTGAATAAGAGGAAGTATCAGACCGGATTTTATGTAGCTGCATGCAATGGCCGCGAGTTCCGCTTTGAGTTTGCTTTCAAAAAGAATCAAGAACTAAGAGTTTATAATCTATTTGAGACAGTCAATGGTCGTAAGAAACTCACCCTGATGGACCTGCTTGATTACATTATGGATTGACGATGTATAGAAACAATAAGGGTTCACTACAGATTGACAAAAGAAAGAGTGGTTCTATGATTTCAAGAGATGCATTTTTAGAAAGAATCAATCAGGAGGGCTTCTCATTTAGCATTGAAATTCCTCGCAGAAGTTTTTCGGATTTTACATCATTAGTTCGGAGAAGAAGAATTTCAGAAGAGGATCTCTATCAGCTGTTTTATAACTATTGTCAGGAGCTAGAAAACTGTTTGAAAGAAGCAGGGGAGAAACGACGCTTGCTCTTCAATAAGTTTCCAGTTAGCCCCGTTCATGATAAATATAAAACGAAATTTGATACAGTGGCACCCAACGGACGCGAATTCCGCTTTGAGTTTGTATTTAGCAATGACAATCGTTTAAAAGTTTATCACATGATCGAAACTGTTAATGGTCGTAGGAAAAAAACACCTATGGAAATACTGATGGACCTAGTCGATGCTTTATAGTGGATGCCGATCTAAGAGAAATCTTATGAGATACCTATTTCTTCTTGATTCCATTGGGCCTAGTGACTATAATGAATGAGTTTAATAAAGCTACAGGTAGACTCTTGTTCCTCTGCTTGTTTGCTCTTGCTTTTTTATGTTGCTACTATTTGTAATCGTCACAGCTCCAGTAGTTTTATTGAACCGACCTTTCCTATTTGATCGCCTAATAGCTAGTAGTTATCGAAGTACAGTTGGAAAATAGACAAAAGGACTCTATTTTTACGTTAGAGACCTTTTTGACAAGTAGGGGTTGAACTGTAAAGCTGGAGAAATGGTAGTAAGAGTTTTCTAACTGCTTGAAATTTGGTACACTAGAGCTATGAAGATAGAAGATACTATAAAAAAAGCAATCATTTTAGGCGCTACAGGAGGGATTGGCCGGCAATTAGCGAAAGAATTGGCACAACGTTTGGAGCATCTGATTTTAGTGGGTCGCGATGCTGACAAACTCTCCCAAGTCCAAAAAGAACTAACTGGGAGTAAGGCGCAGCTTTCAATCCTAACATTAGATATGCTAGATCAAGTGGCTCTAGAAGCTTTTGTAGAGAGTCTAGAAGCTGATCTTCTCGTCAATTGTGCGGGACTAGCCTATTTTTCCCTAGGATGTGACCTTGATTCAGCTAGTGAGCAAGACCTCTGGCAAGTCAACTACCATAGACCAGTCCAGCTAATCAAGCAGGTGGTGCAAAAGAATCAGAAGATCCAGCTGGTCCAGCTGTCTTCGTTGGCAGCTCTTTTTCCTCATCCCTATCTAGCAGCCTACAGTGCTAGCAAGGCTGCCTTGCAGACCTACACTCTTGCTCTCCAGGAGGAACTGAGGCAATCAGATTCCCCGATTCAGCTAGGTCTCTATATTCTTGGACCAGTCCAAACAGCTATTTTTCCCCAAAAACTAGTAGAAGCATTGGGTGGCAGTCGCTTGCAGATGAAGCCTGAGAAAGTCGCTCAGCAGTTGATCCGATTCATAGAAGGGGATACTTCCTATGAGATTATCGGCCTTCGCTATCGCTTGCTAGTTTGGCTAGGTCGACTGCTTCCCCAAAGATGGCTCATTCGTGTCCTCGCCAGGTATTTACGAAAGGGACTTAATTGATGAAATTCATATTTATATTTTTAGCCGTTGCTTATCTTCTCTTATTTCTCATCCGTTGGTTGCTGTCCTTTACTTATTATAAAAGAGGTCAGGCTCATATTGCGGACTTCCCAGAAGAGCTTTTTACGGTGGTTCAACCCATCCTTTCTGGGGATCCTCGTTTAGAGAGTGATTTGCGGGCCAATCTCCAGCAAACTGAAGCAGTAGAATTCTACTGGTTGATTGATCAGTCTGATATAGAAGCCCAACGAGTAGCAGATCAGATTTGCCAAGAGGCTTCCTTTGCCCAACGCATTCGAATTTTTCTCATTGAAGACGTCCCTCAGGGGATTAATCCCAAGAGTTACAAGATTGAGCAGGTTGTAGAGGAGCTGACCCGGCCTTATCTGATTGTTTTGGACGATGATAGTGTGATTGATTTTTCTAAAATGGGTGAGCTGACCGCCTATTTGGGTCAAGAGGTCATTCTGACAGGTATTCCTTATAACCAGGAGAGAAGCAATTTCTGGTCCAAGCTGGTCGCAGCATTCGTTAATGGCAATTCCTTTATTACCTATTTTACCATGGCAGAAGTTGAGGCGAATCACTCCATCAATGGGATGTTTTATATCCTGCCGGTGGAACTTGCAAAAGGTCAGAAGCTCTTCACAGCGATTAAGGATTATCTATGTGATGATTTAGCCGTAGCCGATTTTTTAAGGAGTAAAGGAGTATCCATTATCCAAACACGGGTCACCTGTAATGTTCGAACCACTATCAAGGATGCCAAGCAATATTTGCTCCAGATGAAGCGTTGGCTTCTCTTTAGCTCTATCTATCTCAAAGAACACCTGGATTGGAAGCTGTTTAGTCTCATAGGTTTACCGAGTTTTCTACCTCTTCCAACTTTGATCTTAAGTATCATTTTAGGATGGCCTTATCTTCTTCTAGCCTTAAGCTTACTAGTATTCAAGGCAGTATGGATGCTCCTCTATCGACAAAGCATCCTATCCAATCGCCTACACTTGGATGAAGTCATCTACGAAGTGCTGAATGATCTCCTGCTTCCTTGGCTGTTTATCTATGTTCTGATGACTCCTCCTGTGATAAACTGGCGGGGGCGGAAGATTCGTGTGACGGACGGAAAGATTCGTTATGAGTAAGATGAAGTCCTATCTAGACCGTTTGTCTGCTTTATCTCTTGATTATACCATGCTAAACTCTAATCGCTTGGTTCTCTTTCTCAGTGGGAGCAGTGATGTCACTTGTGCCGGGCTGACAGCTGGGCAGCTAGACCTCCTCCATGCGATTTGTCCATCAGGTTATAGAGTAGTAGAGAGTAATTTTCCCTTCAATCAAGATTTTGAACATATAAAATTTCCTCAAGTATCCCTAATGTCGGCTTCTGCATCCAATATCATCTATTATTGGCATACCATTTTGAACCCTCGCTTTCAAAAGCTCATACAACAACACTTGTCTCCCTTACTGGAAGTGCAGGAGGTGGTTCTTGTTTGTAAGAGTTCAGGGGTTAATATGCTGACGCAGTGGCTTAGAAATGTAGGGAAGGAGGTATCCTTGCCAAGGTTGCGCGTGATAGCGCTTGGACCTGTTTCCCAGCTTCTCTTACGTCAAAAGGAGGTAGAGGTATTGGTTATCAAAGGCAAAAAAGATCCTTATTCACGAATTTTGGACCGCCATTCAGCGGATATCCAAGTGGATACGAATCATTATAGCTATGAATACAGAGAAGATGTGAAAGGAATCATCTATGACTGGATTAGACAAAGTGATAAAAATCGATGTGATTAGCGTCCCCTTTAGTGGTCATTTATTTCCGACTTTGACTTTGGTCAAGCCCTTGCTGGAGGATCCTCGTTTTCAGGTTCGAGTCATCACAGGTTTTCAGAAAAAGGCATTGGTTGAGCAGATTGGTTTTGACTGCCTTGCCTTGTTTCCTGACCGTCCGACAGTCATGGAAGATATAGCCAATACAGCCAAGCAAGCAAATCTCTTTATCATGTACCAACAATTAGGGGCTAATAGCAAACTGATTCCTGAAGTTTTCAACGAGATAAATCGAATTTGGGACTCTGAAGGACAACCAGACTTGATTATTGCAGATTTCGTAGCAGCTCCTGCTGGTGTTTTAGCTGATCGTTTGGGCATTCCCTGGATTACGACCATTCCAAGTCCAGTAGCGATTGAAAGTCGCACGACAACGCCTGCTTATCTAGGTGGCTGGAAACCGCATCAGGGAATCCTCTACAAGTGGAGAGATGCTCTGGGCAGACAAGTTATCCGTCTGGCAAAGAAGGTTGGATTAGCGCTGGTTAAGAAGAATCTCGATACCCTACAGGATTTCAAATTGTACCGTGAAGATGGGACAGAAGCGATCTATTCTCCCTATTCAATCTTGGCTCTAGGCATGAAAGAGTTGGAGTTTCGAGACGATTTTCCATCCCAACTCAAATGGATCGGTTATCGCTGTCTCTCTTTTGACCACCTTCCTCAAGAACAGAAACAGTATTTTACGAGTTCTAAAAAGCGGGTCCTCGTTACCTGTGGGACCCATTTAAAGTGGGAAAAAGAGCGGATGATAGAGTTTGCAAAGCTTTTGAGCCAAGAACATCCTGACTATGTCTTTTACGTAACCTTAGGCGACCCTAATGGTTTGGAGAATCCACCCAAGATGTTGTCGGAGAATCTTTTGATCTTTGATTACCTCCCCTATTCAGATGTTCTGGATCAAATGGATTTTGCCATTCATCATGCAGGTGCTGGGATTTTGATGGGGTGTATCGAAGAGGGGATTCCTAGTCTGATTTTGCCCCAGGACTATGACCAGTTTGACAATGCGGTTCGGGCTGAGTTATTCCAAGTAGGATTGGTTTCTCGTAAAAAGACAGATTCCGAAGTTTTGCGCTTATTTAATGAATTGGTTTCTCGGGAAGATTGGTCGCACCTAAAGGCTCTGGCTCAGAAAAGCAAAGCCTACCAGCCAACAAAGATTCTTTATCAAGAAATTGAGAGACTCCTGAAAGTGAAGTTATAGAAGAAAGAGGAGGGAGAGACTCCTATTTGCTTTCTTCCATAGATCTTCTGTTTAATGAACATAAAAAACTAGAGCGCTTGCTCTAGTTTTTTGGTTGTTGATGGGTGATATTCTTTCCCCAAGGGATGAGATTTTCTTTTTTCTCTTTGATCCGTTGGATATTGTCCTTGTGACGAAGAATGATCAAGGTCGCTAGTGCCAAGACAATGATTGTAAAAAGCGGATCATAGCTGTGCAAGATCCATCCAGTCAAAGGGAGAAGGAGGACCGAAAGAATGGCGAGTAGCGCAACGGTAACACTCGAAAATGAGATCATACTGGTTAAATACAGGCTGGCTACAAAATAAACAGCTAAAATGAGTAGCAGGATAGGCGAGAAACCAAGTAAGACACCAGCACTCGTCGCCACTGCCTTTCCACCCTTAAATCCAGCAAAAATTGGGAAAGTGTGCCCCAAAACGGCTAAGAGACCAAAGACCATCGGCGAGATCCCCTGAATTCCAAAGAAAGTCGGAAGGAGAACGGCCAAAGTTCCTTTCAAGAAATCAATCGCAAAGACAATGATCCCAGCTTTCTTCCCTAAAATCCGAAAGGTATTGGTCGTTCCAGTATTGCCCGAGCCATGTTCCCGTAAATTTATATGGAAAAAGATTTTCCCAATCCATAATCCCGAAGGAATAGAGCCTAACAGATAGGCTAAAATTAAAACACTTATTTCTTTTATCATACTCTCATTATATCAAAAAGCCAACGATAGAAAAAGCAATTTCTGGAGTTCAAGTGTGACATCTGAAGAAAGTGTCCAGCCAGCTTTTTTTACTGAGATATAGAAATCTCCATATAAAGAGAAAAAATTTTGCAAAATTTCCTAAAAAACTGTAATATAGAAAAGATGAACAAACAGGAGGTTCCTTGTGGCAAAAAAGGAAATCAATATTAATAATTATAATGACGATGCCATTCAGGTACTAGAAGGGTTGGATGCAGTCCGTAAACGTCCAGGGATGTATATCGGATCGACCGACGGAAATGGCTTGCATCACATGGTCTGGGAGATCGTGGATAATGCGGTCGATGAAGCCTTGTCTGGCTTTGGATCACAAATCGATGTAACGATTAATAAAGATGGTTCGCTATCGGTAGAAGACCAGGGACGTGGGATGCCGACCGGGATGCATGCTATGGGTAAACCAACCGTTGAGGTGATCTTTACAGTCCTCCACGCCGGAGGGAAGTTTGGTCAAGGAGGCTATAAGACATCTGGAGGTCTTCACGGAGTGGGATCTTCTGTCGTCAATGCCCTTTCTAGCTGGCTAGAGGTAGAAATTACTCGTGATGGAGCTGTCTACAAGCAACGTTTTGAAGATGGTGGAAAACCAGTTACAACCCTCGAAAAGATCGGCTCTGCTCCCAAGTCTAAGACAGGGACCAAGGTCACCTTCATGCCAGATCCAACCATCTTTTCAACGACGGATTTCAAATTTAATACCATTGCTGAGCGAATCAAAGAATCAGCCTTCTTGCTGAAGGACGTGACGCTGACGCTGACCGATCTTCGTAAGGAAGAAGACAACCATGTGGCCTTTCATTATGAAAATGGTGTCCAAGATTTCGTAGAGTACTTGAACGAAGACAAGGAAACTTTGACACCTGTTCTTTACTTTAGTGGCGAATCAGATGGTTTTCAGGTAGAAGTGGCCATGCAATACAATGATGGCTACTCAGATAATATCTTGTCCTTCGTTAATAATGTCCGCACCAAAGATGGGGGAACCCACGAGACAGGTCTGAAGACAGCCATTACTAAGGCTATGAACGACTATGCAAGAAAGACAGGCCTTCTCAAAGAAAAAGACAAGAATCTGGAAGGATCAGACTACCGCGAAGGTTTGTCGGCTGTTCTCTCTATCCTGGTTCCAGAAGCTCATTTGCAGTTTGAAGGACAAACAAAAGACAAATTAGGAAGTCCCTTGGCTCGTCCAGTCGTCGATAGCATTGTTTCTGATAAATTGACCTTCTTCCTCATGGAAAATGGGGAGTTGGCTTCTAATCTCATTCGTAAGGCTATTAAAGCCCGGGATGCACGTGAAGCCGCTCGTAAAGCGCGGGATGAAAGCCGAAATGGCAAGAAGAGCAAGAAAGACAAAGGACTTTTATCTGGTAAATTGACACCAGCCCAGTCTAAAAATCCTAAGAAAAACGAACTCTATCTGGTCGAAGGAGACTCAGCCGGCGGTTCTGCCAAACAAGGACGGGACCGGAAGTTCCAAGCCATTCTTCCACTTCGTGGGAAGGTTCTTAATACTGAGAAGGCCAATATGAGTGATATCCTCAAAAACGAGGAGATCAACACCATGATCTACACCATTGGTGCTGGAGTTGGGGCAGATTTCTCAGTGGAAGATGCTAACTACGATAAGATCATTATCATGACCGATGCGGATACGGATGGTGCCCACATTCAAACCTTGCTCCTAACTTTCTTCTATCGCTATATGCGCCCTTTGGTAGAAGCAGGGCATGTCTACATTGCCCTTCCTCCTCTTTATAAGATGTCGAAAGGTAAAGGCAAGAAAGAAGAAGTAGCCTATGCTTGGACAGATAGCGAATTAGAAGAGTTGCGTCGGACCTTTGGCCGTGGAGCAACCCTTCAACGTTACAAAGGGTTGGGAGAAATGAATGCGGATCAGCTTTGGGAAACTACCATGAATCCAGAAACTCGTACCCTGATCCGTGTCACCATTGATGACTTGGCGCGTGCAGAACGCCGTGTCTCTGTCCTTATGGGAGATAAGGCTGCACCACGTCGTCAATGGATTGAAGATAACGTTAAGTTTACCCTGGAAGAAAATACGGTATTTTAATCACTTTCTACTTATAAATTAAATAAGCTGGGATGTAGAAATGGTAAGGAATCGACATGAGAACTGATACAGAAATGATGAATCTGATTTTGCAAATAGCTGATACTCTAGAAGTAGAGGCAATTGCCTTATCCGGATCACGAACGAATCCTCGGGCACCCAAAGACGAGTTTCAAGATTATGATGTGGTCTATATAGTTGAAAATCTGAACGACTTGTTATCTGATTTATCTTGGCTAGACCAGTTTGGAATGCGTCTGATTGAACAGCACAATGTCCTTGGACACCGTCGTCTGTATCTCATGCTGTTTGAAGACGGCAACCGTATCGATTTGACCCTCTGCCCCAAGGAGTCTATCCAAGAGTGGGTGGACAGCGAAGCAAATTTTGAAGTTATAAAAGACGACAAAGGCTTGTTTGAAGCCTATCAGCCTAATTCCAAGCGCTATTGGACAGCTCCGCCTACTGAAGAGGAATTTGCAGCATCCTGCAATGAATTTTGGTGGGTATCGGCTTATATCGTAAAGGCCATTCGAAGAAATCAGCTTATCTATGCGACCGACCACCTCTATGGCATTTGTCAGCAAGAACTCCTCAAGGTCTTAGCTTGGCAGGTGACAAGCGATAGGGGAGTAGTTGATATCGGAAAGAACTACAAGTATCTCTTTCACTATTTGCCTGCTGAGAAGGAGCAGGAGTTCTCAGCTTTGCTAGATCTATCTAGTTTAGAGAAGATCAGTCAATCCTTATTTTCCTCCATGAAGGGATTCGATCGAGAAGCTCAAATTCTGGCCCAAAAGATGGGATTTACTTACGATAAGGAAGTAGCTGAGAAAATGATTTCTTATGCTAAAGAGAAACTTTCTAATCATTAATTTAATCTATTTTAAACTACAGATAGGATCCTTTGGTTACTTGGTGTAACTGAATTCCTCTATATATAAAAGACTACTCAACATTCTTTGAAAGGAGTTGAACACGCCCTGAGTGCTGTGTGAAAAAGATAAATTTCTTATTTTCACTTTGTATTTTTAAGGGCTTTGTATCTTATGTCTAATATTCAAAATATGTCCCTGGAGGACATCATGGGGGAGCGCTTTGGTCGCTACTCCAAATACATTATTCAAGAGCGGGCTCTTCCTGATATTCGGGATGGCTTGAAACCTGTACAACGGCGGATCCTTTATTCTATGAATAAGGATGGCAATACCCATGACAAAGGCTACCGCAAGTCTGCCAAGTCTGTCGGAAATATCATGGGGAATTTCCACCCTCACGGGGACAGTTCTATCTATGATGCCATGGTCCGCATGTCTCAGGACTGGAAAAATCGTGAGATTCTAGTCGAAATGCACGGAAACAATGGTTCCATGGACGGTGATCCACCGGCAGCCATGCGTTATACCGAAGCACGCTTGTCTGAAATTGCGGGTTATCTTTTGCAAGATATCGAAAAGAACACAGTACCATTTGCCTGGAACTTTGACGATACAGAAAAAGAGCCAACTGTTTTGCCGGCAGCCTTTCCAAACCTCTTGGTCAATGGAGCTACAGGGATTTCAGCTGGTTACGCGACAGATATTCCGCCACACAACCTTGCTGAAGTCATCGATGCCGTGGTCTACATGATCGACCATCCATCTGCCAAGGTAGACAAGCTCATGGAGTTTTTACCTGGACCTGATTTCCCAACGGGTGCCATTATCCAAGGCCGGGATGAGATTAAGAAAGCCTATGAAACTGGTAAGGGTCGGGTGGTTGTCCGCTCTAAGACAGAGATCGAGCAGCTCAAAGGTGGTAAGCAGCAAATCGTTGTTACCGAGATCCCTTATGAGATCAACAAGGCTGTCTTGGTCAAGAAGATCGATGATGTTCGTGTCAACAACAAGGTTGCAGGTATCGCTGAGGTTCGGGATGAGTCTGACCGAGATGGTCTTCGTATTGCCATTGAGCTCAAAAAAGATGCCAATGCAGACTTGATCTTGAACTACTTGTTTAAGTACACAGATTTGCAGGTCAACTACAACTTCAATATGGTGGCGATTGACAATTATACCCCTCGTCAAGTGGGGATTGTACCGATTCTCTCTAGCTACATTGCTCACCGTCGGGATATCATTGTCGCTCGCTCGCGCTTTGATAAGGAAAAGGCCGAACGGCGTCTCCATATCGTAGAAGGCTTGATTCGCGTCATTTCAATCCTTGATGAAGTGATTGCCTTGATCCGTGCTTCTGATAATAAGGCAGATGCTAAAGAAAACCTCAAGGTCAGCTACGATTTCACGGAAGAACAAGCAGAAGCTATTGTCACTTTGCAATTGTATCGTTTGACCAATACCGATATCGTGACCTTGGAAGAAGAGCATGCCAGTCTCAAGGAGCAAATCGCAACCTTGGCAGCCATCATTGGGGATGAACGGACCATGTTTAATCTTATGAAGAAAGAGTTGCGTGAAGTCAAGAAGCTCTTTGGTAATCCGCGTCGCAGTGAGTTGCAAGACACTGCTAAAACGATCGAGATTGATACAGCCAGTCTCATTGTTGAAGAGGAAACCTTCGTCAGCGTAACCCGTGCTGGATATATCAAACGAACCTCGCCTCGTTCTTTCAATGCCTCAACACTGGAAGAAGTCGGTAAGCGAGACGATGACGAGTTGATTTTTGTAGAGCCTGCTAAGACCACTCAGCACCTCTTACTCTTTACCAACTTGGGGAATGCCATTTATCGACCAATTCACGAATTGACAGATACCAAGTGGAAGGATATCGGCGAGCACCTCAGTCAGACCTTGACCAATTTCGAGCAAGAGGAAGAAATTCTCTTTGCGGAGATTGTAGATCAGTTTGAGGGAGTAACCTACTTTGCAGCAACTCAACAAGGACAAATCAAGCGTTTTGAACGCAAAGAATTGAGCCCATGGAGGACTTATCGTTCTAAATCGACCAAGTACGCTAAGCTAAAAGACCAAGATGACCGTATTGTAGCAGTTGCGCCAGTTGTCCTTGAGGACATCATGATCATTACTAAAAATGGGTACGGGTTGCGCTTCAATATTGAAGAGGTCCCTGTCGTAGGAGCCAAAGCAGCAGGGGTCAAAGCCATTAACCTCAAAGACGGAGATCAAGTTGCTGCCGCCTTTAAGTCGACAACTCCAAGCATGTACATTTTGACTCAACGAGGCAGTCTCAAACGGATGTTACAAGACGATATTCCTGTGACCAGTCGGGCTAAACGGGGACTACAGGTTTTGCGTGAGTTGAAAAATAAACCACACCGTGTCTTCAAGGCAGGTCCAGTCTTCACTGACCAGGGAGATTTTGATCTCTTTACGAGCCAAGAAGAAGTGGCAGAACAAGATCAAATTCTTCAGATCACTTCTACAACAGGTCAGGTAACAGAAGTTGATTTAACACAATTAAGCATTTCTGAAAGAACAAGCAATGGATCCTTTGTTAACGATACTATTTCGGATCAAGAAGTTTTTTCAGCTACCATCAAATAAAAGAAAGCGTCGGTCCATTCTAGGACTGACTTTCTTTAAAAATAAATTTTCTGAAAATTGAAAATTTCGCTTGAAATTCTCATGAAATGGTGTACAATAGTGTACATAGATTGAGAAACTGAATCGACCTGCATCAGATCGACAAGGAATAGAAAGAATAAAAAGGAGCACTATCATGACAGTATCACTTGATTGGGAAAACCTTGGCTTTTCATATATGAAATTACCCTATCGCTATTTGGCACATTATCGCAATGGAGCTTGGGAAAAAGGGGAATTGACAGAAGATGCGACTTTGCATTTGTCCGAATCTTCTCCAAGTTTGCATTACGGTCAGCAAGCCTTTGAAGGGTTGAAAGCCTACCGTACAAAAGATGGAAGCGTCCAATTGTTCCGTCCAGATGAAAATGCTAAACGCTTGCAACGCACGGCTGATCGGTTGCTGATGCCTCAAGTTCCAACGGATATGTTTGTGGATGCTTGTAAGGCAGTTGTAAAAGCAAATGAAGAGTATGTACCACCGTATGGTACAGGAGCTACCCTTTACCTTCGTCCTCTTTTGATCGGTGTTGGAGATATTATTGGCGTAAAACCTGCAGATGAGTATATCTTTACCATCTTTGCAATGCCTGTCGGTAACTACTTTAAAGGTGGTTTGGTCCCAACGAACTTCTTGATTCAAGATGAGTATGACCGTGCTGCACCACATGGTACAGGGGCTGCAAAAGTTGGTGGGAACTATGCAGCAAGTATGTTGCCAGGTAAGATTGCGCATGATCGTAACTTCTCTGACGTGATTTATCTCGATCCAGCGACTCACACCAAGATTGAAGAAGTTGGTTCTGCAAACTTCTTTGGTATCACTGCTAATAACGAATTTGTGACACCATTGAGTCCGTCTATTTTGCCATCTATCACCAAGTACTCTTTGCTTTACTTGGCAGAACACCGTCTTGGTATGACACCAATTGAAGGGGATGTCTTTATCAATGACTTGGATCGCTTTGTAGAAGCAGGAGCTTGTGGTACCGCTGCTGTCATCTCTCCGATCGGAGGCGTTCAACATGGGGATGACTTCCATGTCTTCTATTCTGAAACAGAAGTAGGTCCTGTCACACGGAAGCTTTATGACGAGTTGACCGGTATCCAATTTGGTGATGTCGAAGCACCAGAAGGATGGATTTTCAAAGTCGATTAAACCGAAAGCGTCTGAGACCAAAGTGTCCAGACTTCAATGAGAAGGAGTCTTAACGAAAAAACGCAGTAGCTAATGTTTCTCTTCATTCGCTTTTAGGAATAGAAGAGTGCCGAATGACCTTTTCGGGGGTGGGAGAAAGAAGGAATTTCTAACTAAATTCTTTCTGACCCACTCCCTTTTCTCTTGCGTCATCAAGAGAATTTTTGTAAAATAGAAAAAGTGAAAAGAGGGTTGAAATGAGTAAAAAAGATAAGAAAATTGAGATTCAAATCGTTGATAGTAAAGTAACCGTCGGAAAAGACACTTTTGATGGTTTCACTTTGTCCATTGGAAAGAAAACGATTGGTGAAATTGCAGACATGGCTGGTCAATTTGCCATTATCAAAAATGGAAATGTGGATTCTCTTTACAAAAAACTTGAAAAAGCCGTTGAAATTTTGATAGAAAATTATAATTTGAATAAATAAGGGCTTGCAATCATAATAAATCAATGGTATAATAGATCCTGTTGATTTATATGGAGAGATAGCGAAGAGGCTAAACGCGGCGGACTGTAAATCCGCTCCTTCGGGTTCGGGGGTTCGAATCCCTCTCTCTCCATTAGCGTTCATTGTGACGATGATAAAGTGACTAATGTCAGCGCTCTTTTTGGGGTATAGCCAAGCGGTAAGGCAAGGGACTTTGACTCCCTCATGCGTTGGTTCGAATCCAGCTACCCCAGTTCTTAGGTAATATCAGATAAGTGATAAAATATCTATCCAGGTATTTTATTTCTTTATAGGATGAGTCGTTAAAGATTGTAGTTGATCTCATTGCGAGTGCTTGCTTAGGAAAAATAATTATAAGTATGTCAAGTTTTAGAAAACTTGATTGTTGGAGGATTTTTTAGATGAATGAATTTGAAGATTTGCTAAACAGTGTTAGCCAAGTTGAACCAGGTGACGTTGTTACTGCTGAAGTATTGACAGTTGACGCGAACCAAGCTAACGTTGCAATCTCTGGAACTGGTGTCGAAGGTGTCTTGACTCTTCGCGAATTGACAAACGATCGTGATGCTGACATCAACGACTTGGTAAAACCAGGTGAAACACTTGAATTGCTTGTTCTTCGTCAAGTAGTTGGTAAAGATACTGATACAGTAACTTACCTTGTATCTAAAAAACGTTTGGAAGCTCGCAAAGCATGGGACAAATTGGTTGGACGTGAAGAAGAAGTTGTTACTGTTAAAGGAACTCGCGCTGTTAAGGGCGGACTTTCAGTAGAATTTGAAGGACTTCGTGGATTTATTCCAGCTTCAATGCTTGATACTCGTTTTGTACGTAACACTGAACGTTTCGTAGGTCAAGAATTTGATGCTAAAATCAAAGAAGTAGATCCAAAAGAAAACCGCTTTATCCTTTCACGTCGTGAAGTTGTTGAAGCTGAATCAGCTGCAGCACGCGCAGAAGTATTTGGTAAATTGAACGTTGGTGATGTCGTAACTGGTAAAGTTGCACGTATTACAAGCTTCGGTGCCTTCATCGACCTTGGTGGTGTTGATGGATTGGTTCACTTGACAGAATTGTCACACGAACGCAACGTATCACCTAAATCAGTTGTAACTGTTGGTGAAGAAATCCAAGTGAAAGTTCTTGACTTGAACGAAGAAGAAGGTCGTGTATCACTTTCATTGAAAGCTACAACACCTGGACCTTGGGATGGCGTTGAACAAAAATTGGCTGCTGGTGATGTTATCGAAGGAACTGTTAAACGTTTGACTGACTTCGGTGCATTCGTTGAAGTATTGCCAGGTATCGATGGTCTTGTACACATCTCACAAATTTCACACAAACGTGTTGAAAATCCAAAAGATGTTCTTAAAGTTGGACAAGAAGTAACTGTTAAAGTTCTTGAAGTAAATGCTGCAGATGAACGTGTATCACTTTCTATCAAAGCTCTTGAAGAACGTCCAGCTCAAGAAGAAGGCGAAAAACAAGAAAAACGTCAATCTCGCCCACGTCGTCCAAAACAAGAAAAACGCGACTTTGATCTTCCAGAAACTCAAACTGGATTCTCAATGGCTGACTTGTTTGGCGATATCGAATTGTAATATTAAACAGAGGCTGGGACAAAAGTCCTAGCCTCTCAATTATTTTTGGATTGTTGAGCAAGACGAAGTGGTTGAGTGGGCTCTACTACGCTGATTTCATCAGCTTTTACAGCCCTACTCAACTGTGCGGAGGTGGGACGACGAAATCGAATTCTAACGAATTACCGATTTCTGTCCCACTCTCTTTTTTACTTGTAAAATCCTTGAGAATTTGATATACTATAACAGTTGCCACCCTTAGTGTAATGGATATCACGTAAGATTCCGGTTCTTGAGATGGGGGTTCGATTCCCTCAGGGTGGAAAGAAGAAAAGGTTGAGAAGTCTCTCAGCCTTTTTATCTTATGTTCATAGCTCAAAAAAAGACTCTCAAATTTGAGAGTCTTTTCTAATTGAATTAGTTGATAGATGCTTCTTGGAATTCAGGGTTTTTCCATGCTTCATCAATGATTGCTTGCAATTCATCAGCAGAAGCTTTCATTTTTTGTTGTTCTGCATCGTTCAATGGGATGTTCACTGGACGTACAATACCGTGTGCACCTACGATGGCAGGTTGACCGATAAAGACGTTGCTAACACCATATTGACCTTCTTGGAATACAGAAAGTGGAAGTACTGCATTTTCATCATCAAGGATTGCTTTAGTGATACGAGCAAGGGCAACAGCGATACCGTAGTATGTAGCACCTTTTTTGTTGATGATAGTGTAAGCAGCGTCACGAACGCCTTCAAACAATTCAATCAATTCAGTTTCTTGAACGTTTTGAGTATCTTTAAGGAATTCTTCAAGGTTTACACCAGCGATGTTAGCGTGTGACCATACTGCGAATTCTGAGTCACCGTGTTCACCCATGATGTAGGCGTGTACTGAACGAGCGTCCACATCCAATTTTTCAGCCAAAGCTTGACGGAAACGAGCTGAGTCAAGAGAAGTACCTGATCCGATAACACGTTCTTTAGGGAATCCAGAGAATTTCCATGTAGAGTATGTCAATACGTCAACTGGGTTAGCAGCTACAAGGAAGATACCGTTAAATCCAGATTTCACAACTTCTGTAACGATTGATTTGTTGATCGCAAGGTTTTTACCAACAAGGTCAAGGCGTGTTTCACCTGGTTTTTGAGGAGCACCTGCAGTAATTACAACAAGGTCAGCGTCTGCACAGTCAGCGTACTCAGCCGCATAGATCTTCTTAGGTGAAGTGAAGGCAAGGGCGTGGCTAAGGTCAAGCGCATCTCCAACAGCTTTTTCGTGCAATTGAGGAATTTCGATAATTCCAAGCTCTTGTGCAATTCCTTGGTTGACAAGTGCAAATGCATAAGATGAACCTACGGCACCGTCACCGACAAGGATAACTTTTTTGTGTTGTTTAGTCAAATTCATGAGTCTAAACGTCTCCTTCATATTTTTTTGAGATAGATTCTCATACGTCTTCATTCTACCACTTTTGAAAGTCTTTGTCATCTGATACAGTATGAATCCTTGATGTAAACGTTTTTACATTTGTACTCCTTAGAAGAAAAATAGGCTAAAATGTGTTATAATAGTATGGTGAATTAAGTAAAGAGAGGCATTTTTTGAATGCAGGATAAGAATCTAATTGATGTGAATTTAACATCAGAAATGAAGACGAGTTTTATCGATTATGCCATGAGTGTTATCGTTGCTCGTGCCCTCCCTGATGTTCGTGATGGTTTGAAACCTGTTCACCGTCGTATTTTGTACGGAATGAATGAATTGGGTGTTACACCAGATAAACCACATAAGAAGTCAGCCCGTATCACAGGGGATGTTATGGGTAAATACCACCCACACGGAGATTCCTCTATTTATGAAGCCATGGTTCGGATGGCGCAATGGTGGAGTTATCGCTACATGTTAGTGGACGGTCATGGAAACTTTGGTTCCATGGACGGTGATGGAGCTGCTGCACAACGGTATACCGAAGCTCGTATGAGTAAGATCGCTCTTGAAATGTTGCGGGATATCAATAAAAATACAGTTGATTTCGCTGATAACTATGATGCCAGTGAGCGCGAACCTTTGGTCCTACCTGCACGTTTCCCTAACCTTCTCGTCAATGGTGCTACTGGGATTGCCGTTGGGATGGCAACCAATATTCCTCCTCACAATTTGGGAGAAACCATTGACGCAGTGAAGCTGATGATGGACAATCCTGAGGTAACGACCCGTGAACTCATGGAAGTTCTTCCTGGTCCAGATTTTCCAACCGGAGCCTTGGTCATGGGGAAATCAGGTATTCATAAGGCCTATGAAACAGGAAAAGGATCGATCGTCCTTCGCTCTCGTACAGAGATTGAAGTGACTAAGAGTGGTCGTGAACGGATTGTCGTTACCGAGTTCCCTTATATGGTCAACAAAACCAAGGTTCACGAACATATCGTTCGCTTGGTGCAAGAAAAACGGATTGAAGGGATTACAGCTGTACGTGATGAGTCTAACCGTGAAGGGGTTCGATTTGTGATCGAGGTCCGTAGGGATGCTTCGGCTAATGTCATTTTGAACAACCTCTTTAAGATGACGCAAATGCAAACCAACTTTGGCTTCAATATGTTGGCGATTCAAAACGGTGTTCCAAAGATCCTTTCTCTTCGTCAAATTTTAGGTGCTTATATCGAGCACCAAACAGAAGTGGTGACTCGCCGGACCATCTTTGATAAAGAAAAAGCTGAAGCTCGTGCCCATATTTTAGAAGGCTTGCTCATTGCCTTGGATCACATCGATGAAGTGATCCGGATCATCCGCAATAGCCAGACAGACGCTGAAGCACAAGCTGAATTGATGGCTAAATTCAAGCTCTCTGAACGTCAAAGTCAAGCCATTTTGGACATGCGTCTTCGTCGTTTGACTGGTTTGGAACGAGACAAGATCCAAAGTGAATACGATGATTTGGTTGCCCTGATTGCTGATTTGGCTGATATTTTAGCTAAACCAGAACGTGTGGCTACCATCATCAAGGAAGAACTGGAAGAAGTCAAACGCAAGTTTGGCGATGCTCGTCGAACTGAGTTGATGATCGGAGAAGTCCTTTCTCTTGAAGATGAGGACTTGATTGAAGAAACAGATGTCTTGATCACCCTTTCTAACAAAGGCTACATCAAACGTTTGGATCAAGCGGAATTTACGGCTCAAAAACGTGGTGGACGTGGTGTTCAGGGAACTGGTGTCAAAGATGATGACTTTGTCCGTGAACTGGTCTCTACGAGCACTCATGATCACTTGCTCTTCTTTACCAATAAGGGGCGTGTCTATCGTCTGAAAGGTTATGAGATTCCAGAATATGGCCGGACAGCTAAAGGATTACCAATCGTCAACCTCTTAAAATTGGACGAAGGTGAATCGATTCAAACCATTATCAATGTGGAGCAAGACCGCAGTGACGAAGCTTATCTCTTCTTTACGACGCGACAAGGTTTAGTCAAGCGGACCAATGTAGCTGAATTTTCGAATATTCGTCAGAACGGTCTCAAAGCTCTGAATCTACGTGATGAGGATGAATTGATCAATGTCTTCCTTACAGATGGCAATGCTGACGTTATTATCGGTACCAAGTATGGTTATTCTGTCCGCTTTAATGAGGCTGTAGTCCGGAATATGGGACGTTCTGCCACAGGTGTACGTGGTGTGAATCTCCGTGAAGGAGACAAGGTTGTTGGGGCTAGCGTCGTTACGGATCAAGATGAAGTATTGATCATCACTGAAAAAGGGTATGGTAAGCGGACAATGGCTGGCGAATACCCAACCAAAGGCCGTGGCGGTAAAGGAATCAAGACAGCCAATATTACAGAGAAAAATGGTTCCTTAGCGGGTCTTTTAACCGTTAAAGGGGATGAAGATCTGATGATCATTACCGATACAGGAGTCATGATCCGCACAGGTGTGGCTAACATTTCTCAAACGGGTCGTTCAACTCAGGGTGTGAAAGTCATGAGACTGGATCAGGATGCGAAAATTGTGACCTTTACAACTGTCCAGCCTGATGAAAAAGATGAAGAAGTAGTGGAAGAAAACGAATAGATAAGGGGACAGCATGTCACGCAAAAGAAAAAAGAAAAAGAGTTTACGCAATACTCTTATCAACATCGTTGCAACACTTTTGATTATTCTCTCGCTTCTCTTGATTTTCAATGCTCCGATCCGAAACATGATTATGGTTTGGCATACCAACCAATATCAGGTTAGTAAGGTCGATAAAAAAACCATTGATAAGAATAAAGAAGTGAAGACGAGCTTTGATTTCCAACATGTCCAGTCACTCTCGACGGAAGCCGTCATCAATGCCCAATGGCAAGCTCAAAAGCTACCAGTAATTGGGGGGATTTCGATTCCTGAATTAAACATGAACCTTCCGATCTTTAAGGGGCTTGAAAATGTAGCCCTCTACTACGGAGCAGGGACCATGAAGGAAAACCAAGTCATGGGGCAAGGCAATTATTCTCTAGCTAGTCACCATGTATTTGGCCTAACTGGAGCAAATGCCATGTTATTCTCACCGTTAGAGAAAGCCAAGGCAGGAATGAAGATCTACATCACGGACAAAGAAAAAATCTATACTTATGTCATCTCGTCTGTTGAGACAGTGACTCCAGACCGTGTAGATGTGATTCAAGATCGTGAAGGCGTCAATGAGATCACCTTGGTGACCTGTGAGGATGCTGCAGCGACTTACCGTACGATTGTAAAAGGGAATTTGGAAACTTCTGTTGACTATGACAAGGCTCCAAAAGACATCCTGGATTCATTCAGCAAGTCTTATAATCAAATGCAACTTTAAGAAAATAAAGCCCGAGACAGAAATGTCTGGGCTTTTTCTATGTAGGAAGCTAGGAGAAATTCTTGTAAAATTGTAAGAGATTGGTAATATAATGTAAGGAACTTGTCATAATATTAAGGGAAAATCAGTATATAATAAAGGGGAAAGAGTATGATAAGGAGGTAGAATAGTGACAAAAGAGCGAATTTACCATCTCTTGCATCATTTCTATAATCTCTTAGTAAACGATTTTCCACGAAATGGTTTAATTACGAAAGGAATCTATGAAGTAGAGCAGGTCTACCAAGCTTTAGAGGCCATTCCTCAGAGCCAGGAGTACTTGATTCGCTGTGAAATTCAACAGTTTTTAAAAGAGCTTGAACAAGTTCAAACAGGTTACCAGATCCGCTTTAATAAAGATGAAGTCTTAGTGTTAGATGATTTGAAGGAAGAAATTGCCTGTAAATAATGCAAGGTCGTCGTTTTCTCTATTTATTACGAATTAATAAGTGAGGAGGAAATTATGTACGACATATCATTTATTGAACCATCTTTGCTTCCTAGAGAACGTTTGGTTTCTGAAGGGGTAGATAAGCTGAGTCATCAGGAATTGTTATCCATTCTCTTACGGACAGGTAACAAGCAAAAAAGCGTTTATGAGATTGCACAAGGTCTTTTGAGCTCGGTAAATAGTTTAAAGGAGTTAGGGCAATTAACCCTAGAGGAGCTACAGGAAATCTCTGGCATTGGGCGAGTGAAGGCCATCGAACTTCAGGCTGTTATTGAGTTTGGACGAAGGATTCATAAAGATGAACTAATGAGTTCCGAACAAATCATGAGTAGTCAGAAATTGGCCCATAAAATTCAACAGGAAATTGGCCATAAAAAGCAGGAGCACCTAGTTGCCCTTTATTTGAATACCCAAAATGAAATTATTCATCAACAGACGATCTTTATTGGAACAGTGAATCGAAGTATCGCGGAGCCGCGTGAAATCCTGCATTATGCACTGAAGCACATGGCAACCTCCATTATCTTGGCTCACAATCATCCATCTGGTGCTGTGTTCCCCAGTAAAAATGATGATGAAGTCACTCAGCGAGTCTTAGAGGCCTGTGAAGTAATGGGGTTGACCCTATTGGATCATTTGATTGTATCCGAAGAAAACTACTATAGTTATCGAGAAGAAACGGATTATTTGGTATAAAAAAGGTTGGAACCTTCTTGTTCCAACCTTTTTGTTGTTGAAGTATAAGTCTTTATTCTTCGTTTTTACGCATAAAATAAAGAAGTGTTTGCAATTCACTAGTAAGATCGACATATTGGACAACAACCTCTTTAGGAACTGTCAGATGGACTGGAGAAAAGCTTAGAATTCCTTTGACACCAGCATCTACTAAAAGACTAGCAACTTCTTGAGCCTTAACACTTGGAACAGTTAGAATGGCTGTTTGAATGCCTTCTTTTTTGAGATTCTCTTTGATCGTAGAAATCCCATAAATGGGGATCCCATCCTTACTTTTGGTATTAATCAGTTCATGATCATCTACATCAAAAGCCATGACAATTTTCATTTTATTTCGCTCATGGAAACGGTAATTAAGAAGGGCGCTTCCCATATTTCCGATCCCAACAATAGCGACATTAGTAATAGCATTGTCATTTAAAAGATCTGCAAAGAAGTTCATCAGTTTTTTTACATCATAACCAAATCCACGTCTTCCCAATTCACCAAAATAAGAAAAATCTCTGCGAACAGTAGCAGAGTCAATCCCAATTGCATCCGCAATTTGCTTGGAATTGGCGCGCTCTATTTTTTCAGAGTTAAAGCGTTTAAAAATGCGGTAGTAGAGCGATAAGCGTTTTGCTGTTGCGCGTGGAATTGGAGTATTTTTATCATGTTTCACAATATCACAACCTTTCCCTCTTATTGTATAGGAAGATTGTGAAAAAATCAACTATCTTGAACGGTTTTTCAAAAATATTTTTGTCTAAAGAAAAAGCTGATGGTGATGGGAGAGTTCCATCAGCATCAGCTTAGTTTTCAGCTTGCTCTACCTTTTTCAAAAAAGCATAGAGCCCATCGACTCTCCCCTTATAGGGGAGTTTTTCACCCTTGTATTCAATGGAAACAATTGAGTAAGAGTCAGGCAGGGTTACACAGCCTGAAAATGCTAGGATGCAGGCTGCAAGGTCGGGATAAGTAGTCATTCGTTCTACTTGGTAAGCGTCGATATAAGTTAGGGTTACCATATTAGACCTCTGTTTTGTTGAAAATTTCTCTTTCGACAAGACTATCCATTAGGAAATAAAATTTTTGTTGGATAATGTCATTTTCTGGATTTTTAAAGATATTCACCAGACGAAGTCCAGACTTATCTGTAATATTGATTTTAAAACCTGTGAGGTCTTTGTTGAAGATAATTTTAAGCAAGAAGCCTTCACCGCTATTTGGAACAGCTTCGAGCAAACGATTTAACTCGTAATTTCCAACTTTTGTAACAGCAAATGTATTGTCACGTAAGGTATATTTTTTAACATTTGGGTGTAGACTATAGGTATATTTGCAGTCTTTCAATGAAACACTTGTTTCAAAAGTCATATTGTTCTCCTATGATAAAATTTCTTTAAGTTTTGAGAGGAAGTCTTGAACCTCCTCTACGGTATTGAGTTCTGAAAAACTAATTCGAAGGGATTCTTTTAGGCGTGAGCTATCTTTTCCATAGAGCGCCTCAAGGACATGGCTGGGTTGAACTGTACCGGCGGTACAAGCAGAACCTGTAGAGACAGAAATTCCAGCAAGATCGAGTCGCATCAATAATACATCATTTTGGACACCCGGAAAGCCAAGGTTCCAAACAAATGGAAGATGATCGTCATTCGCATTTACGTAGTAGTCGTAGGCTGCTAAACCATTGACTAGTTCCTGGCCAAGTTTTTGAACCTGGTTGAAATTTTCTTCTTGATGAAGTGTAGCTTGCTGAAGCGCAGTTGCCATCCCGACAATAGAAATGAGATTTTCCGTGCTGGCTCTCATCTTACTTTCCTGATCCCCACCATGGATGAGATTATCAAAGTCTGGGACAGTTGCATAAAGGAAACCAACTCCCTTTGGTCCATGGAATTTGTGGGCAGAAGCACTGAGAAAATCAATTCCCAACTCTTCGGGATAGACAGGGACCTTTCCGATTGCTTGGACAGCATCAACGTGAAAGGCAGCTGGATGATCTTTTAAGAGTTCTCCGATTTCTTTAATCGGTAGAAGATCGCCAGTCTCGTTATTGGCAAACATGGTAGAGACAAGAATAGTATCCGGTCTAAGAGCGGCCTTGATATCACTAGCCAGAATGCGTCCAACTCTTGGTTGGACGATCGTAACTTCAAAACCGAAACGTTCTACAAGGTATTCGATGGGTTCTAGAACCGCATGGTGTTCCAAAGCGGTCGTAATGATGTGTTTGCCATCTGCTTGGTGTTTCAAGCAGTAGCCTTTTATAACGGTATTATTACTTTCTGATCCACCTGAAGTGAAGAAAATACGATTTGGAAGAGTATGGAGAGACTGAGCAATCTGCTCGCGAGATTCTCGGAGAAGTTTACTAGCCATCCGTCCATGAGCATGAAGGCTCGATGGATTTCCAAATGTGGTCTTCATAGTTTCAGACATTTTATCAATGACTTCAGGTAGAAGGGGAGTTGTTGCGGCATTATCAAAATATATCACATTAAGACCTTATTTCTTGTGGTAGGCAAATAGAGGACTAACAGGTTTTCTTTCTTGAATGCGAACAATAGCTTCAGCGATCAGTTCGCTAGCTGTCAGATAGTTAATATTTTTTGGAGTTGGTCCATTTGGAGCAACAGAATCAGTTACCAAGATTTCTTTGATCGGAGCTTGGTCTAATAACTCGACAGCACCTTTTACAAATAAACCATGGCTTGATACAGCATAAATTTCAGTAGCTCCTTCTCGTTCGACGATTTTCGCAGCTTCTGAGAATGTCTTACCGGTATTGAGGATATCGTCAATCAAGATCGCTTTCTTATCTTTGACATCCCCGATAATATAGCCATAATCACGGTTCGCATCATCTTGCTCGTAATCAATGATCGCAATCGGTGCATCAAGATATTCAGCTAAACTACGAGCTCGTTTGACACCAGAGTTTTTAGGGCTGACGACGACGACATCAGGCCCTGTTAGACCTTTGTTGATGTAGTGTTCTGCAAAAAGTGGAATGGTAAAGAGGTTATCCACGGCAATATCGAAGAAACCTTGAACCTGAACAGCATGGAGATCCAGTGTGACAACGCGATCCACCCCAGCTTTGACCAACATGTTTGCGACGAGCTTAGCTGTGATTGGTTCGCGAGGAGCAGCAGTCCGGTCTTGGCGGGCATAACCGAAGTAAGGCATGACCACATTGACAGTATTTGCGCTGGCCCGTTGGCAAGCATCTACCATAATTAACAGTTCCATCAAGTGATTGTTGACAGGGAAACTGGTTGATTGAATGATATAAATATCATATCCACGAACACTTTCCTCAATATTGACTTGGATTTCACCATCTGAGAATTGACGGGATGAAATTTTCCCAAGTGGAACCCCAGCGTGATCCGCAATCTTTTGCGCAATCTCTGGATTTGAATTGAGAGAGAAGAGCTTCATATTTTTTTTATCTGACATGTGATTCCAACCTCATTTAGATTTTTGATCTTAGCACTATTTTAGCAAAAATTTGCGATAATTTCAGCTATTTTACAATCTTTCCGCCAATCTGGCGATTTTATTTTTAGCAGCTTTGTAGACGATTCCATGCTCTTTGATGAACTGATGGAAATTTTCTTCCTGCTCAGCAGTTTCGACCTCGATTTCCAATTCATAATCTTCAGTGTCTAGATAGAGACTGCGGTCTAGTGCTACTAAGCCTGCATCAGTTTCTTTTTCGAATCGTTCTGTTGTAAGGCTTCCCCAGACCGCGAGTTGCTCAACTGGGATTTCTTTAGATTTCAAGAGTTTTTTGATTTCTCCGTCAGGAAACTGTTGTTGTTGAAGAATCTCCTTGGTTTCTTCTGGGTTGAGGTCTTGATTGTACTCGAAATGGCCAACATCTTCAGGGACTTTGAGAGTCAATTCAGCCTGATCTGTGAAAGTACGCACCCGCAAGGCCATTTTTTCCTTACGGATGAGCTGGTCGGGTGTATCGATATAGTGATTGGTTTGGACAACCAATTCTGTATCAGCAAAAAGTGGAAGGAGGGATTGGTATTCCTCCTTGTCTAGCATGGTTTTGTATTCAATTTCTAAATGGTTCATTTTGTGGTCCTTTGCTTTTTTTCAAAAGCGATTCATGATATAATAAGAGATGTGTTTATTGTATACAAAAATGGTTCAGATTACAAGGTGGTAGGATGGCAATTGATTGGGAAAACTTCTTAGATCCGTATATCCAAGCAGTTGGGGAATTAAAAATCAAACTGCGTGGGATTCGTAAGCAATATCGTAAGCAACAAAAGCATTCTCCAATTGAGTTTGTTACAGGACGGGTCAAGCCGATTGAGAGCATTCGCGAAAAGATGATCCGAAGAAATATTTCTGAAGAAAATCTGGCTCAGGATATGCAAGATATTGCTGGTCTTCGCATCATGGTCCAGTTTGTGGATGACGTCGAAGAGATCCTAGAGGTTCTGAGACAACGGCAGGATATGCGCGTGGTCCAAGAGCGAGATTACATCCGCCACAAGAAATCAAGTGGCTACCGGAGTTACCACGTCGTGGTCGAGTATCCGGTCGATACTATTGATGGAAATGAAACGATCTTAGCAGAGATTCAAATTCGGACCTTGTCCATGAATTTTTGGGCAACCATTGAACACTCGCTTAATTATAAATATAAAGGAGACTTTCCAGACGAGATCAAAAAACGCTTAGAGACGACAGCAAACCTGGCCTATCTCTTGGATGAAGAGATGGGGGCAATTCGGGATGCGATTCAGGAGGCTCAAGCCCTGTTTGATCCACTTCATCGTAAGTTAAATGATGGCGTTGGAAATAGTGATGACACAGATGAAGACTACAGGTAAAAAAGTATCCATTATTCGCAATCGCAAGCGTCAAAGTGAAGAGGTTTTTCAGCAGTTGCGCTACAAGCTTCGGAAAAATAATTTTATTTTGACGGAGAAGCACCCGGATATTGTGATTTCAATTGGTGGCGATGGGATGTTGTTATCAGCCTTTCACAAGTATGAACACCAGTTGGATCGGGTGCGATTTGTTGGCGTCCATACCGGACACTTAGGATTCTATACGGATTACTTAGACAGTGAAATCGATAAGCTGGTTGAGAATTTGAAATATGATACAGGTGCTAAGGTTTCTTACCCTATTTTGAATGTCAAGATTACTTTCGAAAATGGGGAAACCCGTACCATGAGAGCTTTGAACGAAGCAACGATTAAGAGAAGCGACCGAACCATGGTTGCTGATCTCACGATTAATGGAGTGGATTTTGAGCGCTTCAGAGGAGACGGGATCACCGTTTCGACTCCTACAGGAAGTACGGCTTACAATAAATCCTTGGGAGGAGCAGTCCTTCACCCAACTATTGAGGCGCTGCAAATCGCTGAGATCGCCAGTCTCAACAACCGTGTTTATCGTACCTTGGGTTCTTCTGTCATTGTCCCTAAAAAGGATAAGATCGAGATTACACCGACAAGACCTGGCTTCCACATTATCTCTGTTGATAATTCAACCTATTCTTACCGTAATATTGCCAAGGTAGAATACCAGATTGACAACCATAAGATTAATTTTGTGGCAAGTTCCAGTCACACCAGCTTCTGGAATCGGGTCAAGGATGCCTTTATCGGAGATGATAGAGAATGAGATTTGAATTCATTGTCGATGAGCATGTCAAGGTCAAGACCTTCCTGAAAAAGCACGAGGTTTCTAAGGGGCTCTTAGCAAAGATTAAGTTTCGTGGTGGCCAGATCCTTGTCAATGGACGTCCGGAGAATTCGATTTATTTGTTGGATATTGGAGATAACTTGGTCATTGATATTCCAGCAGAAGAAGGGTTCGAAACCCTAAAACCCATGGATCGGCCTTTGGATATTTTGTTTGAAGATGATCATTTTTTGGTCTTAAACAAACCCTTTGGGATTGCTTCTATTCCAAGTGCGATTCATTCTAATACCTTAGCCAATTTTGTAAAAGGCTATTATGTGAAACAGGGCTACGAGAACCAGCAGGTTCACATTGTCACTCGCCTGGACAAGGATACTAGTGGCGTCATGCTTTTTGCCAAACATGGCTATGCCCATGCCCGCTTGGATAAGCAATTGCAGTCTAAAACGATTCAGAAACGCTATTATGCCTTGGTCAAGGGATCTGGGAAGCTTGATCCTGTCGGAGAGATTATTGCTCCGATTGCGCGTGATGAAGAGTCAATTATCACCCGAAAAGTAGCAAAAGGTGGCAAGTATGCTCATACTAGCTACCAGGTTGTTCAATCTTTTGGTGATATTCACCTAGTGGATATTCAGTTACACACAGGTCGAACCCATCAGATCCGCGTTCATTTTTCCCATATTGGTTTTCCGCTCTTGGGAGATGATCTCTATGGCGGCAGTTTAGAAGATGGCATTGAGCGCCAGGCCCTTCATTGTCATCGTCTATCCTATTATCATCCATTTCTAGAGGAAGAATTGGTCATAGAAAGTCCACTGCCTCCAGATTTCCAAGCTGTATTAACACAGCTTCAAACAAGTTATTAATTATTAAAAGGAGTAAAACTCATGGAAGTTTTCGAAAATCTCAAAGCCAACCTCGTTGGTAAGAATGCACGTATTGTATTACCAGAAGGTGAAGAACCTCGTATCCTCCAAGCGACAAAACGCATTGTGAACGAGACAGAAGTAACCCCTGTCTTGCTTGGTAATCCGGATAAAATACGGATTTATCTTGAAATCGAACGGGTTTTGGATGGATATGAAGTCATCGATCCTCATTCTTATCCAGGTTTTGAAGAAATGGTAGCTTCCTTGGTAGAACGTCGTAAGGGCAAAATGACAGAAGAAGAAGCGCGTCAAGTCTTGAAAGACGACGTTAACTATTTTGGTGTCATGTTGGTACACATGGGAATCGTTGATGGAATGGTATCTGGTGCGATTCACTCAACAGCTGCAACTGTTCGTCCAGCTCTTCAAATTATCAAAACTCGTCCAAATGTAAAACGGACTTCAGGAGCTTTCCTTATGGTTCGTGGATCTGAACGCTACTTGTTCGGGGACTGTGCCATCAACATCAATCCAGATGCTGAAGGATTAGCCGAAATTGCTATCAATTCAGCTATCACAGCCAAGATGTTTGGAATTGATCCAAAAATTGCTATGTTGAGCTATTCAACAAAAGGATCTGGTTTCGGTGAAAGTGTTGATAAGGTTGTCGAAGCGACTAAGCTTGCTCATGAACTTCGTCCAGATCTTGAAATTGACGGGGAATTGCAATTTGACGCAGCCTTTGTCCCTGCAACTGCAGCCTTGAAGGCTCCAGGAAGCAAGGTAGCAGGTCAAGCCAATGTCTTTATCTTCCCTGGTATTGAAGCAGGTAACATTGGATACAAGATGGCAGAACGTCTTGGTGGTTTTGCGGCGGTAGGTCCAGTTTTGCAAGGGTTGAACAAACCAGTCAACGACCTTTCTCGTGGATGTAATGCAGATGACGTTTACAAATTGACCTTGATTACTGCTGCTCAAGCTGTTGAACAATAAGTAATGCATTTAGAGAGTGGGACAGAAATCGGTAATTCGTTAAAATTCGATTTCGTCTTCCCACCCCCGCACAGTTGAGTAGGGCTGTAAAAGCTGATGAAATCAGCGTAGTAGAGCCCACTCAACCACTGCGTCTTGCTCGACAATCCAAAAATAATTGAGAGGCTAGGACTTTTGTCCCAGCCTCTTTTTCTTTATAAAATCAGAATTTCTAAACTCTAACTCATTCTATGGTATACTAGGAATATGTTAGATTTAAAAGATTACGGGATTACCATGTGGGAGGAGGAAAAAATCGCCTCTTTCCGAGAAAAGTTATTAGCCTGGTATGATGCCCATAAACGGGATCTCCCCTGGAGAAGGACCCAGGATCCTTATAAAATTTGGATCTCAGAGATTATGCTCCAGCAGACACGTGTCGATACGGTGATTCCTTATTATGAGCGCTTTTTAGATTGGTTTCCGACGGTCGCTGATTTGGCTCAAGCCCCTGAAGAAAAACTCTTAAAAGCTTGGGAAGGATTGGGGTATTACTCACGTGTCCGCAATATGCAGAAAGCTGCCCAGCAGATAATGGAAAATCATGGAGGAGTGTTTCCGTCAAGCTATGACGAAATCTCTAAACTCAAGGGAATTGGGCCTTATACAGCTGGTGCCATTGCTAGTATTGCTTTTGGCTTGCCAGAGCCAGCAGTGGATGGCAATGTCATGCGTGTTCTAGCCCGTTTGTTTGAGGTGGACTACGATATTGGTGTACCGACCAATCGCAAGATTTTTCAAGCCATGATGGAAATTTTGATCGATCCGGCCCGTCCGGGTGATTTCAATCAGGCTTTGATGGATTTGGGATCCGATATTGAATCGCCAGTCAATCCACGTCCGGAAGAGAGTCCTGTTAAGGAATTTAGCGCGGCCTACCAACATGGGACCATGGATCGTTATCCCATTAAGGCTCCTAAGAAGAAACCTGTACCTGTCTATCTAACAGCTTTTATTATCAAGGATAGTCAAGGTCACTACTTGCTGGAGAAAAATGAGCGAGAAGGGCTTTTATCAGGTTTCTGGCATTTCCCCTTGATCGAAGTGGATTGCCTGTCTGAGAACCTAGGCCAATTATCACTACTGGATAGTAAGGGGGAAGCAGAGAGCAACCCAGAAATTCTTTCTTTTGAACAGGACTATGACTTGGTCATTGATTGGCAGGACAGATCGTATCCTATCGTGCAGCATGTCTTTTCGCATCACAAGTGGCAGGTTCAAATACGATATGGTCTGGTAAAAGAAGGTGAAGAGTTAGCAAGCGAATCGACTGTTTGGTTAACACCAGAAGAATTTTCGGACTATCCTTTTGCTAAACCTCAGCAAAAGATTTGGACGACTTTTTCGGAAAATGAAAAATAGCTAGAGACTGATCTCTAGCTATTATTTTATAAATGAGCGAATGCTTTGATTTCTTCTTCAGACATAGATGAGTCGCAACGAACAGTGACTTCACCGGATTCGACATGTAAAAATCCTGGGACAGTTGGGATGCCGTAAGTTGAGCGGAAGGCTTGTAATGCGTCTAGCTGACTTGGTTCTTCACTATTGATGAAGTAGATATGAGCTTTTGTTTTAGCTACGACAGTTGCCAACTTAGCAGCGAACTTCCGGCAGTAAGGACAAGTCTTGCGTCCGATAAAGAAGGTTGCTGTTTCTTTTTGATCGATTGCTTCCTGCGCACGCGCGACAGTTGTCACTTCAAGATCTTTAATATCTTCTAAAAATTGTTCCATGAGATTACCTCGTTTTCTTCTAAGTCTAGTATGCCATATTTTCTATAAAATCGCTGGTATTTGCTACGAAAGAAAGAGAGAGTGGGACAGAAATCGGTTATTCGTTAGAATTCGATTTCGTCGTCCCACCTCCGCACAGTTGAGTAGGGGTGTAAAAGCTGATAAAATCAGCGTAGTAGAGCCCACTCAACCACTGCGTCTTGCTCAACAATCCAAAAATAATTGAGAGGCTAGGACTTTTGTCCCAGCCTCGTGTTTTAGCCTACAAAAGCATTGATTTCTGCTTCGATATTTGCAATTTTTTCTTTAGCATCTGCTTCAGATTCACCAACTGTAGCGATGTAGAATTTGATTTTTGGTTCGGTACCTGAGGGACGAACGGCAAACCATGAATCATCAGCCAAAATGTATTTAAGCACGTTGCTTGGAGGAGTTGTCAACTTTTCAACGCCGTCAGCAGTAGTAGCTGTTTGTTCCAAGAAGTCTTCTGTCTTAGCAATGTCTGTATTGTTAAATTGTTTAGGAGCATTGCCACGGAATTTATCCATAATTTTCTTGATTTCAGCAGCCCCGTCCACACCTGAAAGGGTAACAGAGATGGTTTTTTCTGCGAAGTAGCCGTATTGTTTGTAGATTTCTTCGATACCATCTGCCAAAGTCATACCACGTGAGCGGTAGTAAGCTGCGATTTCGGCGACGATAAGAACAGCTTGGATAGCGTCTTTGTCACGTACGAATGGTTTGATGAGGTAACCGAAGCTTTCTTCGAAACCAAGCATGTAAGTGTGGTTGTGTTGTGTTTCAAATTCATGGATTTTTTCACCGATAAATTTGAAACCAGTCAAGACGTTAAACATTGTTGCGCCGTAGCTTTCTGCAATCTTAGTCACCAACTCAGTTGATACGATTGATTTACAGAGGGCAGCATTGGCAGGAAGTGTACCAGCTGTTTTGTGAGCTTCAAGAATGTATTTAGCAATGATCGCTCCGATTTGGTTACCAGAAAGGTTTAGGTAAGAACCGTCTGGTTGGCGGATTTCAACACCAAGGCGGTCAGCATCTGGGTCAGTTGCAACCAATACATCAGCGTCTACTTTGCGACCAAGTTCTTCAGCAAGAGCAAAGGCAGCTTGGTTTTCAGGATTTGGAGATTTAACAGTTGAGAAGTCAGCATCTGGAACAGCTTGAGCTTCAACAACTTGAACAGCTTCAAATCCAGCTTGGGCAAGAGCACGACGAGCCAACATTTCGCCAGTACCATGAAGTGGAGTGTAGACAATCTTCATGTCGCGTCCGTATTCATTGATCAAGTCTTGGTTGATGTTAACGCCTTTCACTTCTTTCAAGTATTCAGCGTCGACGTTTTCACCGATAACTTCAATCAAGCCATTAGCTTTGCTTTCTTCAAGGTCAGCCAATTGCACAGTGAAAGGATTTTCGATAGCACGGATGTAATCTGTTAATGCATCAGCATCTGCAGGAGGCATTTGTCCACCGTCTTCACCGTATACCTTATATCCGTTAAATGGAGCAGGGTTGTGACTAGCTGTTACCATGATCCCAGCAAATGTGTGGAGATGACGAACAGCAAATGACAATTCAGGTGTTGGACGAAGGCTTTCAAATACATAAGATTTGATTCCGTGTGCAGCCAAAACTTGAGCAGATTCAAAAGCAAACTCAGGAGAGAAGTGACGGCTGTCGTAAGCGATCGCAACTCCGCGTTTCTTCGCTTCCTCACCTTTTGAGTCGATCAATTGGGCCAATCCTTCAGTTGCTTGGCGAACAACATAGATATTAATACGGTTGGTACCAGCACCGATTAATCCACGCATACCAGCTGTACCGAATTCTAGGTTGGTATAGAAGGCATCTTCTTTTGTTTTTTCATCCATTGCGACCAACTCATCACGAAGGTAAGCTGGTAATTCAGCAAAGTCGAGCCATTTTTGGTAGTTTTCTTGATAGGTCATGCAAGCGTCTCCTTTTTGCTTATAATTTAATCGCTTACATTATAGCAAATTTTTTCAGAAAATTCTAGCGATAATTGTAAATCTTTTCAAAAAAATAGAGCTAATTCACCATCAAAAAAAGCCAAGATAAATTGGTCTTGGCTTGAAAGGTTATTTTAATTTTTCAAGAGATGGAACGACTGCACTGGTAATGAGTACTGTCGCAATGACTTCGATGAGAGAGTTGGTAGATACAATCAAGGCTAGGAAATGTTGAATCCCCCCTCCAAAACTGTTACCAAAGAAGAAGTAAATCCCACTTAGAACGAAAACAGTATTGGTCATAGAGCCGACAATTCCAGCGATCACAAGTCCAGTACGATTGCGAATCCAGCGATAGACGAAGTAAGGGGTTACCCCGATGAGAATCCGAGGGACTATGGCAATGATAAGGGAGTATAGATTCCCATGAGGGACAAAGGGACTAAAGAGATAGCTGGCGGGTGTTATAACCAGGGTATTCATAGTGAGGCTAAAGAGTCCCATGAGGAGTCCTAAGATAGCTCCAATCCGTGGACCGTATATGATAGAGGCGATCACGACAGGAATATGAACCAAGGTTGGTTGAATTCCTGATGGAACAAATTGCAGAATGAAGGACGTCACAAAGTGAATGGTGATCATCACCGCAAAAAAGATGGCAATTCGTGAAATAGAAGATGATTTTCTCATAAACAATTCTCCTTAACAGTTTCTACAATAGTTTCTACAGGCGCTAGAGCTCCAGCACCTTTGTCCCCACAAGCAAGAACAGCATCACGAGGTTGGATGATCTGGTAACCATAGTCTTGTAAGAGCTTTAGATTTCGTTGGGTAGCGGGATGTTCTAGCATTTTTGTATTCATAGCAGGGGCCAGTAATTTTTTAGTTCTTTGTGGCAAGGCTAGAGCTGTGCTTGTGACCATATTATCTGCCAGTCCCATAGCCAATTTAGCAATGGTATTGGCACTGGCTGGCGCGACAAGAAAGAGGTCAGTTTCTTTCCCAATGTTGATGTGCTCGATCCGCTGTGGATCGTCTTCCATCATAACATCTAGCCCGACTTGATTTTTTGAAAGAACTTGCAAGGTTAAAGGGGTGATAAATTTTTGGGCTGAAGGAGTCATGAGGACCTTCACTTCAAAGCCCAATTTGGTTAGTTGGCTGGTAATATCAGCCGCTTTATAGGCGGAAATACTACCGGTAACCGCTAAAGTAATGTGTGTCATATGTTCCTTTTTATTTGATATAACGTAGGATAGCCTCTGCGATTTCTGTTTTCGTAGAAGCTTCTAGGACCTGATCGTCTGTCACTAGATAGGCTTGATGCTGACCGTTCTGAATCTTGGTCAGATCATTGGCAACGATCATGCTGGCATGATTTTTAACGAGGCTTTCACGCGCTACCTGGATCAACTCTTCAGAAGAAACGTCGACTAATAGCTTAAAGCCAATCAGTTGAATAGCAGGGTTCCATTCTTTGACGAGCGAGATAATCTTGGGATTTTTCTTTAGAAAGAGTACCTGGTATTCTTCTTTGGAAGAAATTTTCGCTTCCTGATTTTCGCGATGGATAAAGCTATGAAGGTCTTGAGCTTTCTCAACTTCATCAAGGCCTGTCATGTAAACAGGTGTGTAGTCTGAAACAGCCATAGCGTGAATCAAAACCTGATGATGAGGGACTTCCGTTTTCATTTGTGCGAGAAGTTCTTCGACATTCTGGATCAATAGAAGTCGAAGCTGTGGGTGAGGATCGGGTTTAAGAGCGGTAGGCGTTGTGATCAAGGTCACCTGATGTCCCATAGCAAGAGCTGTTTCTGCAAGGATTTTCCCTAATTTCCCGGTGGAATGATTGGTGATCGAACGAACACTATCAATGGCTTCGCTCGTTCCGCCTGATGTAATTAAAATATGCATATGCTTATTTTACACAAAAAAGATACGTAAGTAAAGTTCTGAAGCTATTAGGATTAGCTATGTGTAGCCATAAAATTTAGATAAAAAACGAACGTTCGATTCAAAAGGTGGTAAAACCATGTTATTTACGCGAATTTTCGGTATAATAGATCTATCAAATATAAAGGAGTCCCTTATGAAAACAGATATCGAAATTGCTCAAAGCATTGAACTCCAACCGATTGTGGACGTTGTTAAGAAGATTGGTTTGGTTGACGATGATCTTGAATTGTATGGAAAATACAAGGCGAAATTGAGCTTTGATAAGATTCGTGAAGTTGAGAAAAATCCAGTAGGAAAACTTATCTTAGTCACTGCGATCAACCCAACTCCAGCTGGAGAAGGGAAATCAACCATTACCATTGGTCTAGCAGATGCTTTGAATAAAATCGGTAAAAAAACCATGATTGCCATTCGCGAACCTTCTTTGGGTCCGGTTATGGGGATTAAAGGTGGTGCTGCTGGTGGTGGCTATGCCCAAGTTCTACCGATGGAAGACATCAACCTTCATTTCACAGGGGATATGCATGCCATCACAACGGCAAATAATGCTCTTTCTGCTTTGATTGACAATCATTTGCATCAAGGAAATGAACTCGGTATTGACCAACGTCGCATTATTTGGAAACGGGTAGTGGATTTGAATGACCGCGCTTTGCGCCATGTTTCTGTCGGTCTTGGCGGTCCTTTAAATGGGATTCCGCGTGAAGACGGTTTTGATATTACGGTTGCTTCTGAGATTATGGCCATCCTTTGCTTGGCGACAGATATTGAAGATTTGAAAGGCCGTTTGGCTAATATTGTGATCGGTTACCGCTATGATCGCAGTCCAGTTTATGTCCGTGATTTAGAAGTGGAAGGGGCTCTTGCCTTGATCCTTAAAGATGCGATTAAGCCAAACTTGGTTCAAACCATCTATGGAACTCCTGCCTTTGTTCACGGTGGTCCATTTGCCAATATTGCCCATGGATGTAACTCTGTATTAGCAACGACGACAGCTCTTCATTTAGCGGACTATACAATTACAGAAGCAGGTTTTGGTGCTGACCTTGGTGCTGAAAAATTCCTCGATATTAAAACGCCAAACTTGCCTACTTCTCCAGATGCAGTAGTGATCGTAGCGACACTTCGTGCCCTTAAGATGAATGGTGGAGTTACCAAGGATGCTCTGACTGAAGAAAATGTAGAGGCTGTTCGTGCTGGTTTTGCCAACTTAAAACGTCACGTTGAAAATATTCGTAAGTTTGGCATTCCTGCAGTAGTTGCCATCAATGAATTTATCACCGATACAGCAGCAGAAATTGCTGCTTTGAAAGAATTGTGTGCTGAAATTGAGGTACCAGTAGAGCTTGCGAGCGTATGGGCGAATGGTGCTGAAGGTGGAGTTGACCTTGCTGAAACACTGGTTAAGACCATTGAAACAAGTCCAGCTAACTACACCCGTTTGTATGATAACAACCTTTCTGTAGAAGAAAAAATTGAAAAAATTGTGACGGAGATTTACCGTGGTAGCAAGGTAAACTTTGAGAAGAAAGCTAAGACACAAATTGCCCAAATCGTGAAAAATGGTTGGGATAAGTTGCCAATCTGTATGGCCAAAACACAATATAGCTTCTCCGATAATCCAAACGCCTTGGGAGCTCCTGAAAACTTTGAAATCACTATTCGTGAAGTGGTTCCAAAATTGGGAGCAGGCTTTATTGTCGCTTTGACTGGGGATGTCATGACCATGCCTGGTCTACCAAAACGTCCAGCTGCTTTAAATATGGATGTGGCTGCTGATGGAACAGCGATCGGCTTGTTCTAATAGACGCCTTATGACAAAAAATAACTTCTGTTCAAAAGAGCAGAAGTTATTTTATTACGTACTCGTCGAATGTTATGATGCAAGGAGCTTATGACTAGCTTTATGATAGGTAAACCATAGTTGAAGAGTCATGGGGACCCAAATCAAGGGTTCGCAGAGAATGACTCCTATATAGCCTGTATGAGGGATAATGAAAAGTACAAAGAGAATTTTTCCTGTTAACTCGATAAAGCTAGAAATCAAAGGGGTCAATTTTCGGCCGATACCTTGGAGGGAATTCCCTAAAATCAAGAGGCATCCTAAGACCGGATAGAAGCAGGAGCTGATTTGAAGATAGAGACTGGCATTTGCGATCAAGTTAAGATTGGTTGATCCAGATATGAGGCTTGTCAAGAAGGGGCTTGTAAAGAAGAGGAGGATGGCAACAATGATCGACCAAACGAAGGAGAGAAGACAAGCTTGTTTGACCCCTTTTTGAATGCGTCGGAATTGTTTGGCACCAAAGTTTTGCGAGGTAAAGGTCGTCATGCTAGTGGAAATAGCAGCCATTGGTAGGAGAGCAAAGGACATGATCCGACGCGCTGAGATATGAGCACTAATGATGGTCATTCCAAGCTTATTGATAGCTGATTGTAAGATGACTGTTCCGATAGAGACAATGGAAGACATGAGCCCCATGGTAAATCCCTGACTGATTAAGTCCTGATAGAGCCTTTGATCCCAAACAAAATCGTTGCGATTTGGCAGGAGGAAAGGTACTTTTTTTCGAATATAAAAGAAACAAAGAAGGGCAGAAAAACTTTGCGCAATAATGGTCGCAATACCAGCGGATTGGACTCCGAGATGGAGTTGGGTAATAAAATAAAGATCAAGAAGAATATTGAGAACAGCAGCGATAATCAAGAAGTAGAGTGCCGCTAAGCTATCGCCAACCGCTCGAAGAAGTCCGGCACAAAGATTATAGGCAAAGGTCACAGCCACACCATTAACAATGGTAGCGATATAGAGATAAGACTGAGACACAATGGCTGATGGGGTCCCTAAAAATTGGAGCAGGGGAAAAAGTCCGACAGCACCAATGAAGATCACAAAGAGACCGAGGATGCCACCAATAACAGCAGTTGCTGCGACTGATTTTCGTAATTGGTCTTCGTTTTTGGCTCCATAATTTCTCGCGATAATGATGCCCATCCCATTTCCAACACCGACAGCAAATCCAACGATCAAATCAAATATGGCAGAGGTTGCTCCAACGGCAGCCAATGATTTTTGACCTAAAAAACGCCCTACAATCATAACATCCGAGGTATTGTAGAGTTGTTGAAAGATATTGGACAAAAGAATAGGAAAGGCAAAACTCAATAGAGCGGGTAAAATAGGACCATCTATGAGGTCCACACGTTGAATCCTTTTCATAGTGTCATTATACCAACTTCAGGAACTAGCGACAAGCGTCGATAGTTGAAGGCCCTTACATTTTTTGGTATAATCAGGGCAGAAAAGGAGGCTTTTATGAGCTTAACCAGCCAATTAATCACGGAAACGTTCCCAGATCTGGACAAGGTCGAGAGGCTGAATATCGAGGCATTCCCAGAAGAAGAGCGAGTTCCTTTGTCGGAATACCTGCGTTATACGGACAATGACGATGCTAATTTTTTTGCTTTTTATAACGAAGAAGAATTTGTAGGATTTGCTTTTTCTATCTATAATCAGAAAGCTTTTTATGTCAGTTTCTTTGCCATTATGCCACATTTAAGAAGCCACGGATATGGTCAAGAAATCATTGAAAAATTGGTGGAATTTTACCAAAGGACCATGATTCTTGAAGTGGAACGTTTAGATGAAGAATGCGACAATATAGAGCAGCGTCAGTCTCGGATGGATTTCTATAAGCGAAATGGATTTAAAACTGCTAATGCTTTTTTAGAATACGAAGGACTGAGCTTTGAAATTCTCTATCGGGGTGATCACTTTGACGAAGAGGCTTATCGGGACATCTTCCATAAACTGCAGGCAGAGAATTACTTTGATTTCCGTATTGAATACCGACGCTTTAGTGATCATTAGACATGATTTAAAAAAGTTCTCAGCTAATTTGCAGAGAACTTTTTTGGTTAGTAAATAAAGAAATAGTTCACGATACTCATGACTTGTGAAAAGAACCAAGGCAGAAACAGAAAAGCTAAGAAAGCAGCATGCCATTTCCAATAGAGAGAAACTAGCCCAACCGTCTCTCGGATCCAAGCCGATGGGAGATAATAAAAAGCTGTTTTTGAACCGACACTGCGTCCAGGGATTTTTAATTGTCTCATAAAGATACCACAGCCCGAAGAGCGTGAAAAGAATTGGTCACGACTAAAACATATTTTCCTAGTCCCTGTTCTTGAAGGATAGCCTTACTAAAAGTCAAGTTTTCAAAAGTAGTACGTGAGCGATTCTCGATCAAAATGTCTTCCTGTGGTACCCCCTGTTCGATCAGGTAGTTTGCCATAGCAGCAGCTTCAGAAGTCAATTCGTCTGCTCCTTGTCCACCAGAAACAATCAGTTTTGGTCGTCCCTCGAACTGCTCATAGATAGCCTTTCCTTTAGTGAGACGCTGGGCCAACAGTGGTGGTACTTTATCCCCAATTAGACCGGAGCCAAGGACAATGATAGCATCAGGCTCTTTACGAACGGGAAAGTAATTGCAAAAAGTCCCATATAAAACATAAGAAAGATAAAGAAAAGTCGAGTAAAAGAGAGCAAAGTCTGTTGGATAAATCAAGAGATCTTTTCCTGGGAAATCAGGAATAAAATGAAGCGCCAAGGTGCCGATAATAAAGATCCCATATAGGAGTGAGAGGAGGTTAGCCAACCTTTTACCTTCAAAAGACATCATTTGACGGCCGTTAAAAAGAAGAAAAACAGTTGAGAAAATAATGCTGAGAAAAACGAGGATGGAAATCACTACAAAGACAATCATTGCAATTTGTTGATTGAACCATAACTCAGTTCGAACGACTAGTAAAAATGCAGAAATCAGTAGAAAAAGCCCCAAGTTTATCGAAAAGAGATAAGCATTGAAAAGCCTTCTGCGATCACTCATAAAGAACAATAAAAAGATAAGAGCTGGAAATAACCAGAATAGATATAGATACATGTTTTGCCCCTCGTAAAATCTTACATCCATTGTACCATAATGACTGATAAAAATAGCGGATTGTTCATACAAATAAGTTGCATTCTTCAAATGAATTTGATAAAGTTAAGATTATCGTTTTTTAAGGAGATCGTATGTTACGAAAAGGTTCCCTGACAGGTTTATTACTGTTTGGTATTTTTTTTGGTGCTGGAAACCTGATTTTCCCACCGGCTCTTGGTGCTTTATCGGGTAATCAATTTTGGCCAGCTATTGCTGGATTTGTCTTATCAGGAGTAGGGATTGCAATTATCACCTTGATTATTGGGACACTCAATCCTAAAGGCTATATCCATGAGATTTCTCGTAAGATTTCACCTGTTTTCGCGATTGTATACTTAGTTGCGCTTTATCTTTCGATTGGTCCCTTCTTTGCCATTCCAAGAACAGCTACTGTTTCTTACGAAGTTGGAATCGCCCCCTTGTTAGGAAATGCCAATGGAGGACTTGGTCTTTTCATTTTTACCTTGATTTATTTCTGTTTGGCCTATTTGATTGCCTTGTATCCTTCTAAAATCCTAGATAGTATTGGTCGGATTTTAACACCTGTCTTTGCTATCTTGATCGTTGTACTCGTTGTCCTTGGTGCTCTCAAGTACAGCGGAAACGCGCCTCAAGTGGCAACAGAAGCCTACCAAGCATCTGCCTTTGGTCAAGGTTTCCTTGAAGGGTATAACACCTTGGATGCTCTTGCTTCAGTAGCCTTTAGCGTCATCGCAGTGACAACTCTTAATCAACTTGGTTTCACCAGCAAAAAAGAATACATTAAAACGATCTGGATTGTTGGTGTCGTTGTAGCTATTGGCTTTAGTATTTTGTATATTGGATTGGGTTATCTTGGAAATCACTTCCCAATTCCAGCAGAAGTGATGGCTTCCGATGCCAATAAGGGTGTTTATGTCCTCTCAGAAGCAACCAAGGCTATCTTCGGCCCAGTTGCTCAAATTTTCCTTGCAGGTATGGTAACGGTGACTTGCTTTACCACAACAGCAGGTTTGATCGTATCGACAGGGGAATTCTTCCATAACACTTTCCCTAAAATTTCTTACAAGGTCTATGCAACTCTTTTTACCTTGATTGGATTCTCCATTGCCAATCTTGGTTTGAGTGCCATTATTGCCTATTCATTGCCTGTCTTGATGATCCTCTATCCAATCACGATTACTATTGTGTTGATTGTGATTGTAAATAAATTTACTCAACTATCAAAACCAGGGATGCAATTGACTATTTTCTTAGTTAGCTTGGTTGCGTTTGGAGACGTTCTGGCAAGTACCTTTAAACTTGCAGGTCTAGCAAACATCATTAAGCACTTGCCGTTTGCTGCCCAATCCCTCCCATGGTTACTACCAGCAGTCGTTGGTATTGTCCTTGCTCTGTTCTTGCCCAATAAACAAAGTGCAGAAGAAGAATAAGATTTACTAGAAACTCTAAAGTTCCCCGCTTTAGAGTTTTTTTATTTTGAAACTAGTAACGAAATGGATTCTTTAAAACCAAAACGTAGCAGAAATTTTTAATTTAAGGAAGGGCATGTTATACTATTTCTAACATATCAATATACGGAGCGTTTTATGAATCAAATCGTTTTCTCTTTCACTGTCTTTCTGGCAGGGATTCTCTCCTTTTTCTCTCCCTGTGTCTTTCCTTTGCTCCCGGTCTACATCGGCGTTTTGCTAGGAAGTGATCAGGAAAAATCCGTTCAGATTTTTGGGAAAAAGATACGCTGGCATGGCATCGTTAAGACCTTGTGTTTTATCGCAGGTATTTCTGTTATTTTCCTTATCATAGGTTTCGGAGCTGGCTTATTGGGGCAGGTTATGTATACCAACTGGTTCCGCTACGTGATGGGAGCGCTGATCATTATCCTTGGTCTTCATCAGATGGAAGTCTTTCATTTTCATTTCCTTGAGAAGCAAAAATCAGTAGATTTTGGAGCCAACAAACAGAAGAATGAGTTGTTTTCAGCCTTTCTTCTTGGTCTTGGCTTTAGTTTTGGTTGGACGCCTTGCATTGGCCCTGTATTAGGATCGGTTCTTGCATTAGCAGCATCCAATGGACAAGATGCCCTCGTGGGTGCTCTCTATCTCTTTATCTATACATTAGGGATGGCCATCCCATTCTTGCTCTTAGCACTGGCATCAGGCCTTGTATTGCCTTATTTCAATCGTCTCAAACCCCATCTCTTGTTGCTGAAGAAAATCGGTGGAGCCATCATCATTATTATGGGAATTCTATTACTCTTGGGACAATTAAATAGCTTGTCTTCAATCTTTTCATAAATCAAATGGAGGTATTATACCTATGAAATTTATCAAATATACGTGTTTTTCAATCCTCTCAATCGCTTTACTGTCTGCTTGTTCGATGGAGCAATCAAGTGAGAGTGGTATGAACAATATGAGCAATCAAACCATGACCAACACAACCTCAAGTAAACATCCCTTAGTAGGAAAAGAAGCAAGTGACTTCGAACTAAAAGACATGAAGGGGAACACAGTTAAGCTTTCAGATTATAAAGGAAAAAAGGTTTATTTGAAATTCTGGGCTACCTGGTGTGGTCCTTGTCGTCAAAGCATGCCTGAACTTAATAAATTGGTTGAAGAAAAGGATAGAGATTTTGAGATTCTCACGGTTATGGCACCGGGAATGCAAGGGGAAAAAACAGAAGAAGAGTTCGTCGAATGGTTTGCCCAACAAGATTATCCATCAGTGCCCGTCTTGTATAATCCAGATGGCTCTGCCTTTGCGAACTATCAAGTACGTTCTATTCCTACAGAAGTCTTTATAGACAGTCATGGGAAAATTGGACATGTCCAATTAGGGGCTATTTCAAACGACGATGCTAAGAAGATTATCAAAGACTTACAATAAAAAAATGAAGCACGAAGCTTCATTTTTTTATTAGTTGCTTGCACCAGAAGTTGCATCGGCATCTCCGTGCCCTCCGTCACCATGTCCTCCAGCATCAGAAGCACCAGAAGTTGCATCTGCACTACCGTGTCCACCAGCAGGAGCAAATGGACCGCTACCACCTACAAGGCGTTGGCCGGTTGTTTGCAGGTACCAGTCCAACCATGGTTTGAAGTTGAAGACAATCTCATTGATACCAGCGTATGAACCATCTTCATAGTACATAGCTTGGTAGTTGTGAGTGTTGATCACGCCTTCAGGAGATCCTGGAACAATGGTCCGAACGTATTCTTGATTTCCATTGCGAAGGGTACCAATGACCCATTCCACGTTTTTCATACGTGCTGGTGGTAGGGAGCCATGAACGGTTGACATCCGGCTACCAGATTGAGGTGGCACGCGTTTAGCAAACATGGTATCTGGATCTTGATGAGCATTGTTGTAGTAAAGGAATTGGTTGTTATCATCGGCATAGGTCAACTCAAATGGCATGGCCTTCAAGAACATATTAATTTGGTCAACGGTTAGGATACCGTGGTCGAGTTTGACATAAGTATCGCCAGAAACAGCCCCTGTGATTTCAGCTACTTTTTCTACCCAATCTGGATCGTCAGGATCGACTTCAGTAACAGTTGTAGCGATTGGATGATTACAATCCAAGTCTTCTGGTTCAATTGGTTTTGGTTTTTTCAATTTAGATACAACCTCAACGTATTTCATAAAATTATCCAAGCAGGTTTCAAGGAATTTGACGGTTCCCTCGTTAATGATATTGCCGTCTTCGTCAAAAGCTTCTTTTGCTTTTCCAAGAAGGAATTCATTTCCTGGAAGGGTATAAGCATTGACACCTGGGGCATCGAGGATCTTACGGAGGTGAACTTGCGCACGTGAAGTCCCTTGATCATAGTAAGAAGCACCGACGATCATAACCGGTTTGTTTTCAAATGGATGCACCTCGAAAGAGAGCCATTCAAGAACAGACTTGAGAGCAGCGGAGATCGTATGGTTGTGCTCTGGAGTGGCAATGATAACACCATCTGCACGAGTGATTTTGTTATATAAAAGACGCAATTGGAAACTTTCGTCCCATTTTTCATCTTGGTTAAACATTGGAACTTCGTCGATTTCAAGAACCTCCAATTCAAATTTGATTTTAAATTGGCGGCGAATGAATTCCAAAAGTTTACGGTTATATGATTGATCGTAGTTCGATCCTACAAGTCCAACAAATTTCATTCTTTTCTGTCTCCTATCTTACAAGTTTTCCCAGTCAAATTCTTCAGCATCTTTGCGAAGCAATTCTTGGGCGTTGCGCAATTTGTCTGTGATTTTCACAAACACACGGAAATCATCAAAGATGGCATCTAATTTTTGAATGACATCTAAATCCACCAAGTCTCCATTTTGATCAAAGGCTTGCAATGAATGAGAGAGCAAGAATTCATCCGGCAAAACAGTCGCTTTAATTTCTGGAGCATTTAAGATTTGGCGAAGTTGGAGTTGGGCGCGTGAAGATCCCAACGTACCGTACGAAGCCCCAGTAATCATGACTGGTTTATTCAACAATGGGAAGACTCCGTATGAGAGCCAAGCGAGTGCACTCATCAAGACCGCTGGAATAGAGTGGTCGTATTCTGGAGTCCCAATAATGACTCCATCAGCCTCCTCAATTTTTGCAACAATATCCAAGACAGCTTCAGGCACTTGTTTGTCGGCTGGTTTGTTAAAGACAGGGATATCTTTAATTTCAACCAATTCGATCTCAGACTTGTCAGCAAAATGTTTTTGCATGTATTGAAGCAGTTGACGGTTTGTAGAACGTTTGGAGTTAGTCCCCACAATCGCAATAAGTTTTATCATGGAAAATTCCTTTCTGATAGGAGAATTATAAATAAGATTGAAGCCCACTTGTATAGGCGATCTTGCCTGATTGAGAAACCAATAAGGTATCTATACCAGGAAGTGATTCAACAGTGTTGAGGATAGAAGCAGGAGATTCCCCGAACAAGCGGGTAGTCCATATCTCCCCGTCTACGGATCGATCAGATATGATGGTGATACTGGCTAAGTCTGTCTCGACCGGATAGCCCGTCGCGCTATCAAAGATGTGGTGAAACGACTGGCCGTCAACTTCTAAATGACGCTCGTAGATGCCAGAGGTGACAATAGATTTATCCTTGACAGAGAGGACCAGTAGGTGCTGACCTCTTTTTTCGACTGGATTTTGAATGCCAATCCGCCAAGGCTGTTGTTTGATGGGGTGTTGACCGACAGTAAGGATATTTCCTCCAAGATCGATCAAGGCATCTGTTACTCCCTGACTCTTTAAAAAGGTTGCAATACAGTCTGCACTATAGCCCTTGGCCAAGGCTCCTAAATCAATCTTCATTCCAGGACGCGTCAGAAAGACCGTATGATGTTCTGGGTCGAGCTGGATTTGGTGAGGATCGATCATGGTCAGAGCTTGATCAATTTCCCCTTGCTGGGGACGTCTAGCATCTGAAAATCCAATTCGCCAGGTCTGTACAAGAGGACCAATGGCGATGTTTAAATGGCTGTTCTGAGCTTGACTATGCAAGGTTCCTAATGCAATCAGTTCAAAAAGATCTGGATGTACTTGGACAGGAGCAATACCAGCTTGGTGATTGACTTCCATGAGTTCAGAACTTGCATCATTAGCACTGAAGCGATGTTCGTAGGAGCGAAGAAGTTCAAAGCAGCGGGCTAAGAGTTCATTCGCTTGTGGGTGACAGATCGAAACAGTGATGGTCGTTCCCATCAACCGTTCGGATCGACTACTTAGGTCCACTAAAAATCTATCCTTTCCTATTTTCACTTACTTACAGTATATCAAAAAGATATCGTTTTCACAATCCTTTCAAGCATATTGTTTGACATTTTTTGAAACATGTGAAATGTGATTTTCTGGAAAATTGAAAAAAAGATCACAAATTCTGAGCAAAATAATTGTAACCGATATCATTTTTATGATATACTCAAGAAGTAAATTAAATTAAAGGTAGGATTTATTCTATGAGTAAAATCGTTGTTGTAGGGGCTAACCATGCCGGAACAGCTTGTATCAACACTATGTTAGATAATTTCGGAAATGAAAATGAAATTGTAGTTTTTGACCAAAACTCAAACATTTCATTCCTTGGATGTGGGATGGCGCTTTGGATCGGTGAGCAAATCGATGGTCCTGAAGGTCTTTTCTACTCTGACAAAGAAAAATTGGAAGCAAAAGGTGCAAAAGTCTACATGAACTCTCCTGTTCTTTCAATTGACTATGACAACAAAGTGGTTACAGCGGAAGTTGATGGAAAAGAACACAAAGAATCTTACGAAAAATTGATCTTTGCGACTGGATCAACACCAATTATTCCCCCAATTAAAGGAGTTGAAATCGTTCCTGGTAACCGCGAATTCAAAGCAACTCTCGAAAATCTTCAATTTGTTAAATTGTACCAAAACGCTGAAGAAGTGATCGAAAAATTGAAAGACAACAGCAAACACTTGAACCGTATCGCCGTCGTTGGTGGTGGTTACATAGGTGTTGAACTTGCTGAAGCTTTCGAACGTCTTGGTAAAGATGTTGTCTTGGTGGATATCGTGGACACTGTTTTGAATGGTTACTACGACAAAGACTTCACTGACATCATGGCGAAAAACTTGGAAGACCACAACATCCGTTTGGCACTTGGACAAACGGTTCAAGCGGTTGAAGGAGACGGTAAGGTAGAACGCCTTGTAACCGATAAAGAAACCTTCGATGTAGATATGGTTATCTTGGCTGTTGGTTTCCGTCCTAATACAGCTCTTGCTGATGGTAAGATCGAACTCTTCCGCAATGGTGCCTTCCTTGTTGATAAGAAACAAGAAACGTCACTTCCAGGTGTATACGCAGTTGGAGACTGTGCAACTATCTTTGATAACGCTCGTAACGAAATGAGCTACATCGCTCTTGCATCTAATGCAGTTCGTTCAGGTATTGTTGGTGCCTACAATGCGACTGGTCATGAATTGGAAGGAATCGGTGTTCAAGGTTCTAACGGTATCTCTATCTATGGCCTTCACATGGTTTCAACTGGTTTGACTCTTGAAAAAGCGAAAGCTGCAGGTTTCAATGCCACTGAAACTGGCTTCAACGACCTTCAAAAACCTGAATTTATCAAACACGATAACTACGAAGTTGGTATCAAGATCGTCTATGATAAAGACACTCGTCAAATCCTTGGAGCTCAAATGGTATCCCGTGATAGCGCCATTTCAATGGCTATCCACATGTTCTCACTTGCGATTCAAGAACACGTGACGATTGATAAGTTGGCCTTGACTGACTTATTCTTCTTGCCACACTTCAACAAACCATACAACTACATTACAATGGCAGCTTTAACTGCTGAATAATGAATAATTGAAAAACAAAGCTAGCGGTGCTAGTTTTGTTTTTTTCTGCTTTTCCATGTATTCAGAGGCAGTGAAATAAGGTATAATGAATAGGATAAGAGTTTGAAGGAGTTAGGGAATGTCTGCTAAAGAAGAAGCCTTAAAAAAGGAATTTCATTTTGCCTCTAGTTCAATTGTGGCCCATATTGTCAGAGGTGTTCTGGTTGGGATCGTTGTGGGCTGCATCGTCTCGAGTTTTCGTTTTTTGATCGAACATATTTTTCATTTTGTTCAAGGCGTTTACAAGGAGATGTCTGGTCAACCATTTTATTTGCTGGCGATGCTGTTGGGTTATGGGGTGATCGTACTGATTGCTGGTCGCCTCATTCGCACCAATCGGGATATCAAGGGATCAGGAATTCCGCAAGTCGAAGCGGAGCTTAAGGGCCTCTTGGCGGTGAGCTGGTGGGATACCCTGTGGAAGAAGTATATTCTAGGTGTTTTGGCCATCGGAAGTGGCTTGATGCTTGGTCGTGAAGGTCCTAGTATTCAATTAGGGGCAATGGGTGGAAAAGGAGTGGCCCATCATTTGAAGGTTAGCCCAGTTGAGGAGCGGTCTTTGATTGCAAGTGGGGCTGCCGCTGGTCTTGCGGCTGCCTTTAATGCACCTATAGCGGGGCTCCTATTTGTGGTTGAAGAGGTCTACCATCATTTTTCACGCTTCTTTTGGATTTCAACCTTGGCTGCTAGTTTGACGGCTAATTTTATTTCACTCAATGTCTTTGGTCAAACACCAGTGCTTCATATGCCACAAAATATTCCACCGCTCCATCTGTCTCAGTACTGGATTTATCTTTTTCTTGGAGTCTTTTTAGGGGCAGCGGGTTATGTCTACGAAATAGTGGTTCTCAATATCGGCCGACTCTATCGCTTACTTGAGAAAATTTTCCATGTTCCTTCTCATTATTCTTCTTTATTTGCCTTTGCCTTGATTCTTCCAATCGGCTATTTTCTGCCTCAAATTCTTGGTGGTGGAAACCAATTGGTCTTGGATTTAGCTCGAGTACCGTATCCAGTGCTGACCATCCTTCTTTATTTTGCGATCCGTTTCATCTGGAGTATGTTGAGCTATGGTAGTGGCTTACCAGGTGGCATCTTCCTGCCTATACTAGCATTAGGATCACTTTTAGGGGCCATCGTTGGAACCTTCCTCCAAAACATTGGCTTTATCTCTCAAAATCAATTACCTCTTTTCATCATTTTAGGAATGAGTGGGTATTTTGGGGCTATTTCAAAAGCGCCATTAACAGCTATGATCTTGGTAACAGAGATGGTCGGTGATATTCGCAGTTTAATGCCCCTAGGTATGGTGACCTTGCTGGCTTATATGATCATGGATCTCTTCCATGGAGCGCCAGTCTATGAAGCCATGCTCGAGCAATTGTTGCCGGATAAGGCGCAAGAAGAAGGAGAGTTGACTTTAATTGAGATCCCTGTATCAGAAAAGATCGCAGGAAAGCAAGTCCATGAACTGCACCTCCCTCAAGATATCTTGATCTCCACGCAAATGCGAAGTGGTAAGAGCTATACGGTCAATGGTGCAACCCGCTTGTATCTAGGGGATAGTATCTTTGTGGTGGTTAAAGAATCTGAAATCGGACGGGTCAAAGATATTCTTTTGTAAAAGACTGATTCTCAGAAAAGTTTTTCTATTATTAAATTTTCAGACAATTATTGAAAAATGAGAAAATATCTGGTAAAATAAGGGCAAGAACAGATGAGGAGAAGTCTTTCATGAAAAAATATAGTCTACTCTTATTGAGTGTTGCTCTTTTAGCAGGGTGTGCAAATACTACTAGCAAACAGTCCAGTCAAAAGACGCAAACTAGCTCAACGGTGCAGTTGTCAAAGGCTGACCAGAAGACCTTGGACAATGCGACGGCTGAATACAAAGATTTTGTCGAAATGCAAATTGACCAATTGCTCAAGGATACAGAAGGATTCCGTGCTACCCTAAAAGAAGGAAATTTGGAAGAAGCCAAAAAGCAATACCCCTTAATCCGCATGGCCTATGAACGATCTGAGCCGATTGCTGAAACCTTTGGAGAATCGGATGTCAAAATCGACTACCGCTTGGTGGATTATGTAGATGAAAATAAATCAGAAGATGGCTGGTCAGGTTTCCACCGGATTGAGCGTATCCTTTGGGAAAACAATACTACAGATGGAACAGACAAATACGCTGACCAACTGGTGAACGATATCAAGGAGTTGAAAGCTAAAATTGCTACAGTAGAAGTCACACCGGATATCATGTTGACCGGAGCTGTCGATCTGCTCAATGAAGTGGCAACGCAAAAGATTACGGGTGAAGAAGAAGTCTTCTCTCATACAGATCTTTACGACTTCTGCGCTAATATTGAAGGGGCTGAAAAGATCTTCTCTCTCTTTAAACCCTTGATTGAGAAAAAAGATGCTAAATTGGTTAAAACCTTGGAAGCAGAATTCAAAAATGTCAATGCTCTATTGGACAAACACATGACAGATGATTCAAACTATAAGTCTTACACAGATTTATCCAAGGAAGATACCAAGGAATTGGCAGAAGCTGTGACCAAACTTGGCGAACCTTTGTCTCAAATGGGTGTGATTTTAGATGGGAAATAAGAAACATGGCTGACGAAAAATTTTTAGATAAAAAAATGGACCGTCGTGAATTTCTTAAAAAAGCAGGTATTGGAGGGGCTGGTCTAGCGCTGGGTCTCTCTGGTGCATCTGCTTTTTTCGCTAATCAAGACAGTTCCAGCAAAAAAGCTTATGATGGGGATGAAGACATCTCCTTTTATGGCAAGCACCAAGCAGGGATTACAACGCCCATGCAGAAGGCTTGCTACTTGGTTGTATTAGATCTTCACACGACGGACAAAAAAGAAGTCATCCAGCTCTTTAAAGACTGGACTGATTATAGTAGTAAATTAGTCGAAGGAGAGTTGGTCAAAAAAGATGGGGCCAATGCCCTTTTGCCACCAACAGATACAGGTGAAACAGTAGGGCTCAACCCCTATCGCTTGAGCTTGACTTTTGGGGCTTCGGCTTCCTTTCTAAAGAAACTGGGCTTGGAGGCCAAACGTCCGAAACTCTTTCGTGATTTGCCTCCATTTCCAAAGGAGCAGTTGCAGGACAAATATACAGGTGGTGATATCGTCATTCAGGCCTGTGCGGATGATGAGCAAGTAGCCTTTCATGCGGTGCGAAATCTGATTCGTAAGGGTCGCAATACCATTACCATGAAGTGGAGCAAATCAGGATTTGCAGCTATTGGTGACCGAAAAGAAACACCCCGCAACCTCTTTGGTTTCAAGGATGGAACGGCAAATGTCACGACTGAAAAAGACTTTGACAAGGTCGTCTGGACTGACAGCAAGGACTGGATGAAGGGTGGTTCCTATATGGCTCTTCGCCTAGTGCAAATGCACTTGGAAACTTGGGACCGAACCAATTTGCAGGAGCAGGAAAATACCTTTGGTCGCTACAAGGAGTCCGGTGCTCCCTTTGGTAAAACCAACGAATTTGATGAAGTAGATTTATCTAAACTACCAGTAGATTCACATGTCCGTTTGGCCAAAGAAGTCGATCGACCGATTTTACGTCGGTCATATTCCTATTCGGATGGCATCAATGAACAGACTGGGCAATTTGATGCTGGCCTGATCTTTATCGCCTTTCAAAAGGATCCGAACAGCTTTGTTAAAATCCAAACCAACTTGGGTGCGGTAGATAAAATGAACGAGTACATCACCCATATCGGAAGTGGACTCTTTGCTTGCTTTGCAGGCGTTGAGAAAGGAGGTTATCTTGGTCAAGCACTCTTTGAATAAATTCTTGATCTTGTTCGGCCTTCTTGCCTTGTTCTGGACTCATCCAGTGGCTGCGGAGTCTTATAGCGATCTCTTTATCAAGATCACAGATGCAACAACCGCTGTAGAAAATAAGGACCAGAAAAAGACCAAGGAATTGATCTCTGAGATTCAGGCTGATTTTGAATCCAAAGACCACCATGATTCCAAGGCAGGGAAAAAAGTTAGCCAAGCCCTGACTATAAAAGGGGAGGTAACCAAAGACGATCTCACCAAGATCTCATCAGCCTTGCTCGCTTTTGAAAAAGAGCAAAATCCGGTCGATTTAGAGGCGGAAAAAGACAAACTCGTGAGTCGCCTCGCTCCTTATTTTAAGAACCTACAAGATGCCATTACAGCTAAGGATCTGGATAAAACTCGTCAAACCTATGCAGATCTTAATAACACCTGGACGCGAAACGAAGCGGTAGTCAGAGATCACAGCACAGCCTACTATGGCAAAATCGAGACGGCTATTTCGCTCTTACGCAGTAGCATTGAAACAGAGCCTACCGATTTTACCAACATCCAGTCCTCTTATGACGACCTCAAAAATGGGATTGATGCCTTTGTAAAAGGAGAAGCCATTAGCAGTGCCAGTACGGATTTGACGTTGAACGATGGAATCAAGCTTTTGGAGAAGGCGCAAAGCCAATTCCAATCCGGCGACGATAAGTCTGCTGCAGCGACTATGAAGCAGTTCATCACGATCTGGCCAACTATCGAAGGGGATGTCAGCACGACCAATCCCACTCTCTACACGCGCGTAGAGAGCGAATCCCCGGTCATTATGGTCAAGGGGAAAGAAAAGGCCTATCAAGAGAAATTACAAGCCTTGATCAGGGACCTTTCTGCGATCGATACGACAGCTTCTTACAACGCTTTTGATGCCATGTTGATTCTTCTGCGTGAAGGAGTAGAAGCCCTTCTGATCGTTATGGCGCTTGTAACGACCCTTAAGGCTGCTAAGATGAGGAGAGGCCTCAAATGGGTCTACGGTGGAGCCATTGCTGGTGTTCTTGCCAGTGCAGCGATCGCTCTTGTTTTGCAAGTAGCTTTTCCAGCCGTTACTTCGGGGTCTAACCGGGAAATCATTGAAGGTGGCGTTGGCATTTTCGCTGTAGTCATGATGATTCTCATCGGAATTTGGCTCCACAGAAAGTCCTCTGTCAAACAGTGGAATGCCTTTATGGACCGTCAAATGAAGACCGTGACGGCTACAGGAAGCTTTGTCTCTATGTTTGCTCTCAGTTTCTTAGCAGTCTTTCGTGAAGGAGCTGAGACCATTCTCTTTTATGTTGGAATTATTCCGCGGATTACAACCGCGAATTTCTTACTGGGAATCGGGCTTGCCATAGCCGTTCTCATCATCATTGCAGTGGCCATGACCAAGGCTAGTCAAGCTATTCAACCTCATCGAATCTTTTTCATTCTGACTTGGTTGATTTACGCCTTGGCCTTCAAGATGCTCGGTGTCAGCATCCACGCCTTGCAGTTGACCAATATCCTACCTAGCCATTTGGTCAATGGACTTCCAACCATCGATTGGGCGGGCATCTATCCAAGCTGGGAAGTTCTTCTTCCTCAGTTAATGTTTCTGGCTCTGATCGCCCTCATCACGGTGAGACAACATGGCAAAGAGTAGAGCAGATGAAATGACCATTGTTGAGCACTTGGTCGAATTTCGAAAACGATTGATCGCAGTGGTCTTGTGTTATATTGTCGTCTTTCTGGTGGCTTTTATATTTGGAGGAGAGCTCTACCAAGCCTTGACGGCTAGCCTCCATCAAAAACTGCTGGTACTGGGACCGAATGATATCCTCTGGATCTATGTATCGCTGGCTAATCTCACAGCTTTTAGCCTGACCTTGCCCTTTATTGTCTACCAGATTTGGCAATTTGTAAGGCCGGCTCTGAAGGAGAAGGAGGCGCGTGCAGTCTTTGCTTACATCCCAGCTAGCTTTATTTGCTTTGTACTGGGGCTTGCATTTGGATATTTCTTTGTCAGTCCAGCTATTTTAGAGGTCTTGATGCGCTTGGGAGAAGGGTTGTTTGATACCCAATTAACGGCACAAAATTATTTAACCTTCTTATGGCACACCACCTTGCCTTTAGGGGTCTTGTTCGAGTTACCAGTTTTGGTCGCTTTTCTGACCTCGATTGGATTTTTGACACCACAGTTTTTAATAATCTACCGACGATACGCTTACTTTGTCCTGCTGGTCTTAGCCGTCGTGCTAACCCCTGCAGACTTTATCAGTGACTTGGCTATGACACTCCCTTTGATCCTCTTATTTGAAGTGAGTATCGTCATCAGTAAAGTCATCTATTCAAGAAAAAGGAGAAACTAATGGGAATTTTACGTGATATTGGAGCACCGGGTTTGATCATCATCATCCTGGGCGCCCTCTTGATTTTTGGACCAAAACGCCTGCCTGAGTTGGGCCAGTCCATCGGCAAAATGTTTGCTGAATTTAAGACTGCTGTCAATAAAGGCAGTGAAGAAGCTGATCAAGACACCAAAGAAGCTAAAGAAGAAAAAGAATAATCAGACAATTTTCAAAATTCTATTGAGTTCGATTGCATAAAAAGGTATAATAAGACAAGTACTTGCAATCGACGAAGGAGGAAACCATGATTATTACGATTTTGTCACTCATTTTCTATTTCAGCTATATCGGATTCTTATGCTGGTTGGTCGTAAAAATTGTCGAAAAATTGTTCAATTTCTTGTTGAACCGTTAATAAAGAAACAATCCATTTCACCTACGAGTGAGTGGATTTTTTTCTTATTCATTCAGATAGAGACCCTGTGGTCTCTTTTTGCTTATCAAATTTCCCTAGCTAGTGACTAACTTGAACTTCAAACTGTATTTCGGTATGATAGTAGGTAATAGATTTACGGTTTGTTTGTGGGGCTCTGACTGAGCAATATGCAAAGGCTGTAGATAAGAAGGAGAAGGAATGAAGTATACCTATAAATCGCTTCTTTGTTTAGGAGATTATAAAGAAGATACCTTTTATATCGATTTATCTACTGGCGACTTGAAAAAGTCAGTTGCTCATAAGGCATCTACATCCAAAATATTTTTGTCATCTATCATTGGTTACCATGTTCTAGGATTGGGTCTATTTAAAAGTGTTGAATCTAACGTGGTCCTAAGTATTGTTCTCTTGCTTGTTTCCTTTGTTCTTTCAATCATTGCTGCGATTGTGTTTAATAAACGGCTATATAAGAATACAGAATTTGAAAAGGTTGAATTGACAAAAGATGAGTACGCAGGATTTCAGCAGCAAGTAAAAAAACATAACAAAACCATCGTTTTACTCACCATTTTATTTATTGTTATATTTTCTGTCTCAATGTTTCTATATCTTTCAACTCCTAGTATCTTCTTGTTACTAGTGATGGACTATGTAATTTTTTCTTCTTATCTATTTTATACGAATGGATTTTTTACAAAAAGGTTTCATTTTGAAAAATATATCAATACGGATTACATGAAGTAGCAAGGATGGCTTTTGTTTGAAAAACTAATCAAATAGGGGAGAAGATGAAGAAGATTATTGAAAATAAACATCTTTGTAATATTTTATTCAGAGCATTGGTCTTTCATGGTAATGTACTCTATCATTAAAGAATATTCATCTAATCGAAAGGTTGTTTTCATGGTTCGTAAACAAAAAATTAAAGGTCGTGTCTACAATATCTCCTTAAATGACCAGACGTTTCAAAAAGGATGGTATTTGATTGTGACAGACCAACCTCAAGAATACTTAGTGCAAAGAAATTGGAGTCTGTCTACTAAGAAATCCTTTGCCATTTATCAAACAAACTATTCATTTATCAAACATACACATAACCAAAACGTGAGAAGTAGGAAAGGTCTATCATACCTTGGAGCAACTATTGTGATAGCTGCACTTATTCGTTTACTTACTCCGTATCAATTTTGGCTAGGACCTACTATTAAAGCGACAAACTATTTTCAAGGTATGGTACATTTACTATCTTTGGCTCTTGCGGTGACCTTCTCATTTATGCTTGTTGCTGTGTTTAGAAAAATGAAATTAAAAGCCTTTCTTAAAGGAAAAAAGGCGGATTTAAAGTATATTGGTAGAGTTAAAACACTGAAACCATTAAAACTAACGAAAGAAGGAGTGGATTTTTGGTAATGAAGAAACGAATTTTTCAAAAAGGCTTGGGTTATGGATTGTTATTCCTTGTCTTCATTTTTCCAATATTCTTATTTGCTTATTTTGTCCAATTGAGGCTATTCTTAATTGTACCGATTGTGCTTTATCTGGTTCTATTTTTCAATGGTGTTCTCGTGAGTGATCATGATCGGATGATCGAATTTGAAATTTCAAGCGAAATAAGAAAACAAGATGAATAGAAGATAAAGGTAGTTAATATGCCAGTTTATGGAGGGATAGTATGCGTAAAGAATTTCTCGTTTATCAAAACAAAGTATATTCTAATTTTGTGAATTATATAAATGGATATATTCTTCTATCAAAAGATCCAACAATGCTGGAAGAAGGCTACATTCCCTATAGTTCCTATGTATGTGATGCTGGAGAAGGCGTATACGGGAAGTTTTTGTCTTATAGTGAGGTTAGTCAGAGGTATTCGGTTTATGATCGTGTCCTATATAAAGGTCAGGAATTTGCAATGGCTGGTCACAAGCGTGGAGATGATGATTTTACAGCACCTGATTCCTATGTGCGAATATTGGTTTCTGATAAAGAATTTTTAAATGAAAACAATATAGCAGATGGTGCATCATTGATGGATGATAAGTACGGTCATTTTACGTATGCATCAGGAAAAATCCCTATTAGTGAAGTAACGATTCTACGTCGGAGAAAGGATTTGCCAGTAGACCGAAGGAGAAAAATATGAAAACAATTTATGTAAGTCAAAAAGATATGTTGGAAATTTGTCAAGATGGTGATAAGTATTTCTTGCGTTATCCAACTTTTAATATTACCTGCCCAGAAGTGATTAGAGAAATTCCCAAAGAAGCTGCTGATAGTTACATGTCGGGAGAACATGCTGGCAAAGAGTTGATGACTTATGCGCAATATGGTTTTTGGAAATCTAAAAAACAATATACACAAGAAGAGTCGAATAAAATTTTTATACAAAATAATCCTGACTTAATTTTCAATGATTTATCTTATAACCAAAAAATATTTTCTCCTGAGGAATTTACCCAAATCGTCACCCAAGCCATTGTTTCAGAACTGGAACCTAGCGAACTTGATGCAATTGGTATAGTTGATAATCATTTAGAGCTTCTTCTAGTGGATCCAGTTGGCTGGCAGGAAGAGATAGAAGCAGTCCATTTGGAAATTCTGCAAGAAAAAATTAACAAATACATTCACTTCCTCGAAAGCAAGCAGTATGTGGAACGATATGGTGATAATTTTGACAAAAAAGTCATCCATATCACATTCCAGTACTCTCCATCTGATAACGGTTTGGCCTTTCTTGCAGCGGTTCAGAAAGTATTGCAACCCACAGATATGAGTTTGAAGATAGAATTACCGGTATAGAATAGGCTTACAATATTTATGATTCTTGTAGTATAAGGTAAAGAGTGACGATGAAAAGAGATACTATTTTTATTGAAGAGAAAATTAATGAACTAATTCAAATTAATAAATCATCCATAGATGAGTGGACTGAAGAATTGGAAAAATTAAAGCAAGGTGTCAATCCATACAAGCGCCCGATAGAAAAAGTTACCAGATCAATACAGCTTGATAACTCTGTTTGCCAAAAAGAAAATATGATAGCCACCTACACTGCAGGATATTCTATTGAGAGATTCAAAGAAGAGTACCTTAAATATGTCGATAGCCTTCTCCCTATTTGGTATAGTAATTCAGGATATGATGCAATGCTCTGGGCTCTTTCCATTGGTATTATGTTAGAGGTTGATGAAACGACTTTTGATAAATTGGTAGATTTGGTAAGGAAAGATGATCCAGAGGACTATTTGATCGATTACCTTATCCAGTCTCGTCATCCAGAGTGGACAATTCGGATAAACTATAATTTTCCAAGACCTTATGGCTTTACCCGAAAGATTATAGAGGAAGAAAATTCTGAAAAGGCTGTATCTCTCTTGAAAGAATACTTGACTAAAAAATGGTATCAGGGATGTAGAGATGAAGGCTGGTATGATTTGCATAAGCGCAACATTGATAATTATTATGGCTACTGGTCCTTTGAGTCGGGGGCTCTCTGCAAGCTTAAGGGCTTGGATTATAAGGAATTAGAAGGACTTTCATATTTTCCTTATGATTTGGTTGCGGAAGGAACGCTATAAAATAAACTTTAAGGTTGAAGAATGATGGAAGAAAAGATTTTAACAAAAGAAGAAGTGCTTCAAAATGGTGTTTGTTTTGAAGAAGAGCTTGATTGGGGTGGATGGTATTGTGAGCAGATTGTTTGTGAGAATGAATCTGGCGAAGAAATTCCATTTACAGGTTTAGCTTATGATTTATACCCAGATGGTAAATTAGAGTATTATGGTTATATTAAAGATGGGTTCCGTCATGGAATGAATGTATTGTTTTATCCTAATGGAAATATTGAAAGCATCAATCCTCAAGATTGCGGTGCAGCTGATGGGCTTCAAAAGAAATACTATGCAAACGGCGCATTAAAATCACAGACATATTGTGTTCTAGGGGCAAGGGTAACTTACATTGAGTACGATGAGGCTGGCCACATTATCGATGAAAAATTAGAACCGACTGAGGCAGATTTTGAGAGAGCAAAGAAGTGGGGTGTTGATTTATCAAAACGAGACATGAATTTGAAGTAGAACAAAATCGTTTGAGATCTCAGATTGATTTAACAAATCGTTTCATACCTTCTGATATCCAGTATGTGGCAGGAGTGGACCTTGCTTATTGGAAAGAAGGAGATAAGGAATATGGTGTTGCATGTATCGTTGTCATCGACCGTAAAACTATGGAAGTGTTGGAGGAAGTGAGTTACTCTGACGAAATCCATGTTCCTTATCTTCCTAGTTATTTAGCTTTTCGAGAGTTACCTTTGATTTTAGAGGCAGTAAAACTTTTAGGTGTTATACCAGATTTGTATATGTTTGATGGAAATGGATATTTGCATCCGCGCAATATGGGGATAGCGACACACGCTTCTTTCTACTTAAATAAGCCGACGATTGGCGTCGCTAAAAACTATTACCATATTGACGGGGCACAATATACTGACCCGGAAAATCGTGAGGGAGCTTATACAAATATTGTAAAAGACGGTGAAATTTATGGGGCAAGTTTTACGGACTCATCAAGATGTCAAACCAATCTATATTTCTTGTGGAAATTGGATTGATCTGGAAACGACTCGGGAATTTGTTTTAGAATTTGTTACAAAAGATAGCCGTTTGCCAATCACAACACGATTCGCTGATATCATGACACATCGGGAAAGAAATAAGAGAAAAAATTGAAATCAGATTGGAGAAAATATGATCGAACCTAAGTACGGGGAAAATATTGTTGTTCTTTTTAAACATGAAAATAAATATACCTGGTATGTTTCGGATTTAGAATTCTGGTATATTGATTATGAGGTAGCACGCTATTCGCTTGATACTCTTTATGATGAGCGAAAACGTTCTTCAAAACTGACCCATGAAACACTGCCATATTTTTTAGAAGATATGGAAGCATACAAATATGATCGAAATGAGCTAGGAGAAGCATTTGCTAAATCGTATCAGGAAGATAGATTGAACGCAGTTTATGATTTTAAACCTTCCTTGTTTATTGATATGGATCAGATGGAACTGTACTCACAGTACGCAGAATACGTATCATTTGAAGAATATGTTTCAGAACCATGGAAAGGTCAATATAAATCATTTTGGGATAAGATTCCAGAAGAAGAAAAATTCTGGTTGACTAGTTGCACCGATGTATATGGCGAAGATTGATTACAATTGAAGAACAGAGAGAGGATAAATATAGTAGTAGATAGAAGGAGGGGCAACTGATGAGAAGGAAATGGGTAAAAATCATTGCTATTTCAATTTTAATCCTATCCGGTAGTTACTTTGTCTACCATAAAATAACAAAACCAAATCTTGGCCCTAAAACAACCAAACTCTATCAGCATGGCTTTCGTTTGCTAGAAGAGCAAATTGGAACCTACATCAAAGAACACTATACTGGGATTGAGAAGATTGAATTTTCCCCAATCTACGTTACTGAGGAAGGGTCAACATTCTCAAGTGTCTATATTCGTCCAACTATTTATGATAAGCATGGAAATAAAGCCACTCTTGGTACTAAAGTTAAAAATGTAATTCCAAGTGAAATTGGTATCGTCTCATATATAATAGTTGATTTTTATGGAGATGGAAGTGAATCTATAGAATTAATGGACTCAAATGGGAAATTTATTGATGTCTCCAATAAACAACACTTACCTAATGAAGTTAAACTGACTAATCAGGAGCTTATAGATGAAAATATTGAATTATTGGTTGAAGATGGTCAGTTAAAAGATGTTGTTAAGGATGATAAGGGGAGTCCTGATGCAGAAATCGTTTATAATACGGAACTCCATAAAGGAGGAGCAGAATGAAGAAGAAGTTCTTTAGGCTTGCCTTAGTTCTTGCTATTTTGTTTGCTGCAAGTATGTTGTATCTTAACAAAAAGATGCAAGAGCAGAAAGATCCATACAACGTGAGTACTGTGTTAGACGACAAAGGAGTGAAACTTTACAAACGAGGATTTCGTTTGTTGGAAGAACAACTGGCAACTTACATTAAAGAGCATTACTCTGGTGTTAGTAAAATTGAGTTTTCGCCAATTTTTGTGCAAGGTGGGGATGGGCAGATTATGTTCGATGCTAATATCGTTACCGTAATTTATGACAATCATGGGAATAAGGCTTATTTAGGGCAGAAGGTTGGTAAGCATGGATATGCAAGCTACGGTCTTTTAGGAGATCTACGGTTAGATTTTAATGGTTTTGATGAGGAAGTGATTGAAATTGATGTAGATGGTAAATTTCTTGACATAACGAATTACAAAAGCTTACCTCCAAAAGCTAAATTAACAATTAACCCCTCAATGGATGAAAATATTGTAGCGCTTGTCAATACTGGTCACCTAAAAGGTGTGGTTAAAAGTGAAAAAGGCAGTCTAAAAGCAGAAGTTGCCTATAATACAGAAATTAGGAAAGGAAATGAGTGGGAATGGCGCTAACCAATGAAATAGAATGAAAAAGAAAGGACAAAACACATGCAGTATTATTTTATTGGTGGCCTCGGTAGCAATAGCTACCATCTGGCTCCACTTATTGATGAGCTAGGCTTTCCTGTGACCTTTCTAGATCCCTATAGGGAAATGATTCAGACAGAAAACGATCTTCGTGATTGGTTCCAAGGTCGGGTTGGCCAGGTGGGAGAAATCTGTTTATTGGGTCATTCCTTAGGTGGAGATTTGGCTCGTTATCTGGCTAGTGAGTTTCCTCAGATTCAGGCTTTGATTCTCCTGGATGGGGGGTATCTGGATATGGAAAAGATCCTGCCTCTTGAAGAAGAACTAGAAGGAACGGCGTCTTTCATGAAGCAGCAAGTTTTTGCGACTTTAGAAGAGGCTGTGTTATCAGAACTTGGTGATGGAGCAGATCCTACTCCTATAGCGCGAAAAGCAGTAGAGGCTAGCTATCGTTGGAATCCAGTGAGTGAACAATATGAATTAAATCTGGATCTCGAAAAGGTCATGGCCTTATTGCGTCTACGGCGTCAGATCAAAGCTAACCAGATTTCAGTTGCAGACAAGCCTGTCCTATTTATCGGGCCTCGATACCAAGAAGAGCCTGAATGGAGAAAAGAAGCTCTGAAGCAACTAGATCCCCAGATCGAGCAAGTCTTGCTAGATGGTTTGGGGCACGAACTGTATACAGAGGCGCCTGAAATTGTAGCTAGAGAAGTGAACAATTGGCTCCAAAATGTTCATAAATAAAACCTGTTTCTCTTTTTGAAACGGGTTTTTGTCTTGTAATTTCCGAACGTTATTTCCTATAAAATCATTCCCATTGCATTAGGTCCGTATCTTTGGTATAATCTATCAAGGAAACGTCAAGAGACGTAGCGATGCGCTTGCGCATAGGTAGGTCAGTTTTTAGAAAAGAGATTTTTCAATCTATGTTAAATGAATTTCCTATTTTCGACTATGAAGATATTCAGTTGATTCCCAACAAATGTATCATCAATAGCCGGTCAGAAGCAGATACAACCGTCCAATTTGGAAAGCATACCTTCAAGCTTCCAGTCGTTCCGGCTAATATGCAGACGATCTTGGATGAGAGTGTAGCAGAGCAGTTGGCGCGTGGTGGGTATTTCTATATCATGCACCGGTTTGATGAAGCAGGTCGGATTCCTTTTGTCAAACGCATGCATGATCAAGGTTTGATCGCTTCCATTTCGGTTGGTGTTAAGGAATACGAATACGACTTTGTGAGTCAATTAAAGGCAGATGCGCCTGAGTACATCACTATTGATATCGCACACGGTCATGCGGATAGTGTCATTCGGATGATTCAACACATCAAGAAAGAATTGCCAGATACCTTTGTCATTGCTGGAAATGTTGGAACTCCTGAAGCTGTTCGTGAATTGGAAAATGCGGGAGCTGATGCGACTAAGGTCGGAATCGGCCCTGGTAAGGTTTGTATCACCAAAGTTAAGACTGGATTTGGTACAGGTGGTTGGCAATTGGCTGCTCTTCGCTGGTGCTCAAAAGCAGCTCGTAAGCCAATCATTGCGGACGGTGGTATTCGGACTCATGGTGATATTGCCAAATCGATTCGTTTCGGGGCGTCTATGGTCATGATCGGTTCTCTCTTTGCAGGACATATCGAAAGTCCTGGTAAAACAGTAGAGATTGATGGAGAGTCTTTTAAAGAGTACTATGGATCTGCTTCAGAGTACCAAAAAGGCGCTTATAAGAACGTCGAAGGTAAGAAGATTTTATTACCTGCCAAGGGTCATTTGCAAGACACCTTAACGGAAATGGAACAAGATTTGCAAAGTTCGATCTCGTATGCAGGAGGCCGAAAATTAGCAGATTTGAAACATGTTGACTATGTGATCGTTAAGAATTCCATATGGAATGGCGATGCACACTAATTGAATTACTTATTTATTTCACGAATAGGCGTGATGTTTCTACAAGGTGCCGGAACACCTAACAATAAGTAAGTCGTGATTATTTCTCTTTCTAGAGAGATTTCAAGGCTTGCTTAGCAGGCCTTTTTGTGTTTTGTGAATGAAGTAGAGGATTTTTTAAAAAAGTAGGAGGAAGTATGAAATTACTTGAAGAGCGCATCTTAAAAGATGGCAATGTTTTAGGTGAGAATATCCTCAAGGTGGATTCCTTTTTAACCCACCAAGTGGATTTCAAACTCATGAAAGAAATTGGTCAGACTTTTGCGGATCGGTTTAAAGATGCTGGTGTGACCAAAGTCGTGACCATTGAAGCATCTGGGATTGCACCAGCCCTTTATGTAGCTGAAGCCTTGGATGTTCCCATGATCTTTGCTAAGAAGGCGAAAAACATCACGATGAATGAGGGCATCTTGACGGCTGAGGTTTATTCCTTTACCAAGCAAGTCACCAGCACCGTTTCGATTGCGGGTAAATTTTTGGATCCATCAGATAAGGTTTTGATCATTGACGATTTCCTTGCAAATGGTCAAGCAGCCAAAGGCTTGATTCAAATCATTGAACAAGCCGGGGCTCAAGTCGAAGCGATTGGGATCGTGATTGAAAAATCCTTCCAAGATGGACGGGGATTGTTAGAAGAGTTGGGATATCCAGTTGTATCCCTCGCACGTTTGGACCGTTTTGAAAATGGTCAGGTTGTATTTAAGGAGGCAGACATCTAATGCAAAAACAAGAAAGCCATTCACAGGCGGCCATTCTAGGCTTGCAACACCTTTTGGCCATGTATTCGGGATCTATTTTGGTGCCGATCATGATCGCAGGAGCTTTGGGCTATAATGCTCATCAACTAACCTACCTCATCTCTACAGATATCTTCATGTGTGGGGTAGCAACTTTCCTTCAAGTGCAGCTCAATAAATACTTTGGGATCGGTCTTCCGGTAGTCCTTGGGGTTGCCTTCCAGTCTGTAGCGCCTCTCAGCATGATCGGGGCTAGCCATGGTAGTGGTGCTATGTTTGGTGCCTTGATTGTCTCAGGGATTTATGTCATCCTTGTCTCTGGTTTCTTCTCTAAGATTGCCAATCTCTTCCCATCAATTGTAACGGGATCCGTTATTACCACCATTGGTTTGACTTTGATTCCAGTAGCGATTGGAAATATGGGAAATAATGCGCCAAAACCAACCGTTCAAAGCTTGATCTTGGCTGTGGTGACTATTCTCATCATTTTAGTTGTTAATATCTATACGACTGGTTTTATTAAATCTATTTCAATTTTGATTGGTTTGATCGCAGGTACTGCCATTGCGGCTTCTATGGGCTTGGTTGACTTCACACCTGTGGCTCAAGCACCAGTCGTTCACGTTCCAACACCTTTCTTCTTTGGAGCTCCTAAGTTTGAAATCACCTCAATCGTCATGATGTGTATTATCGCGACGGTTTCCATGGTTGAATCAACAGGTGTCTATCTTGCTCTTTCTGATATTACCAAAGATCCAATTACTAGCACGCGCCTTCGCAATGGTTACCGTGCTGAAGGGTTGGCCGTTCTTCTCGGTGGTATCTTCAACACCTTCCCTTACACTGGATTCTCACAAAACGTTGGCTTGGTGAAATTGTCTGGTATCAAGACTCGTCTTCCAATCTACTATGCGGCTGGTTTCCTTGTTCTTCTTGGTCTCCTTCCTAAGTTTGGTGCTTTGGCACAAATCATTCCAAGCCCAGTCCTTGGGGGAGCGATGCTAGTCATGTTTGGTTTTGTATCGATTCAAGGGATGCAGATTCTTGCGCGTGTTGATTTTGAACACAATGAGCACAATTTCTTGATCGCTGCTGTATCGATTGCTGCAGGGGTTGGTTTGAACAACAGCACTCTCTTCAATGGCCTTCCAACAGGATTCCAAATGTTCTTTGCGAACGGAATTGTCGTTGCCAGTGTCTTGGCGATCGTTCTCAATGCTATTTTAAACCGCAATAAACACTAATCTCACATGAACCGGAGGTCCTTGGATCTTCGGTTTTTTTGACTTTTAAGGAAACATATAGTAGAGTGGAAGAGGAGAGAATCTTATTTGATGAGAAGAGAGTTAGAATCATGTATGTAACCTATCACTTTAAAGAGCGCTTGCGCTTGTTTTTGAGTTTATTTTTGCCGATTTTAATCTACCAATTGGCCAATTATTCAGCCAGCTTTGTCGATACAGCCATGACTGGTCAGTACCGGACCCTTGATTTGGCTGGTGTTTCTACAGCTACCAGTCTGTGGAACCCATTTTTTACTTTCCTGACCGGGATTGTCTCTGCACTGACGCCGATTGTTGGGCATCATTTAGGCAAGGGAAATAAAGAACGGATTGCTGGCGATTTTTACCAATTCCTCTATATGTCGTTTGCTATGGCCATTCTCTTAATAGGCTTTGTCTGGGGGATTGCGCCCATGATTCTCAAGCAGATCGGATTAGAAAATGTTGTTGCTCAAATAGCCATTCGCTACTTATATTTCCTTTCTCTAGGGATCTTACCCTTGTTGCTCTTTAGTATCGTGCGAACCTTCCTCGATACGTTGGGAATGACGCGACTATCGATGTACTTGATGCTCTTGCTCTTGCCTTTGAATGCTTGTTTTAACTATATCTTGATCTATGGGGCTTTTGGCTTTCCTAAGATGGGAGGAGCAGGAGCAGGTCTTGGAACCTCTCTGGCCTACTGGGTCTTGCTGGCTATTGCAGTTTTGATCTTGTGCAAGCACCCTAAGGTAGCACCTTTCCAATTGTGGAAGCCGCAACCTTATGATTTTAAAGGGATGAAAGAAGTATTGCGCCTTGGGCTTCCAATCGGTGGAATTGTTTTTGCAGAAGTCATCATCTTCTCGCTGGTTGGCCTGTTAATGGCAAAATTCCCATCACTCACCATCGCTAGTCACCAATCGGCCATGAATTTTTCTACCCTGATGTATGCTTTCCCGGTTAGTATCTCAAGCACCATGGCTATTATCGTGTCTTACGAACTAGGAGCAGGAAGACCAGAAGTGGTCAAACAATATTGCCGTTTGGGACGGCTGACAGCCTTTGCCTTTGCCATTGTCACCCTCGTTTTTCTTTATACATTCCGCTTTCAATTGGCGGGGCTATACGGGAAGGATCCAGTCTTTGTGCAACAAACTGCTATTTTTATGACCTATAGTCTCTTTTTCCAAGTAGCTGATACCTTTGCAGCACCACTTCAAGGGATTTTGCGGGGCTATAAGGATACAACCGTTCCTTTCTTATTAGGAGTTTTTAGTTATTGGTGTATTTCTATTCCTTTAGGGATTTTCCTTGATCATGTGACCAACCTTGGTCCCTATGCCTATTGGATCGGTCTTATTTCTAGCCTTGTCGTGAGTGGTATTTGCTACCAACTTCGGCTCTGGCAGATCGAAAAAAAGCAAACAAACTAAACTAAAGTCTAGGAGACCAGGCTTTTTATGTACGTAAATAGTATAAATTTTCTGAAAGTTCTTGACAATTGATGTCAAAGTGGTAAGATTAGGAGGTAGAAATGAAGAACTAGAAGGAGAACAAGATGAGAAGTGATATGATCAAAATGGGGATCGACCGTGCACCAGCGCGTGGTCTCCTCTATGCGACAGGGCAAGTAAAATCAGCAAAGGATATGCAAAAGCCCTTTATTGCCATTTGTAACTCCTATATTGATATCGTTCCAGGCCATGTTCACCTGCGTGAGTTAGCAGATGTTGCCAAGGAAGCTATCCGCGAGGCTGGTGGGATTCCTTTTGAATTTAATACCATCGGGGTCGATGATGGAATTGCTATGGGCCATATCGGGATGCGTTATAGTTTGCCATCTCGTGAGTTGATCGCAGATGCTGCTGAAACAGTCATCAACGCCCACTGGTTTGATGGTGTTTTCTATATTCCCAACTGTGACAAGATTACACCCGGAATGATTTTGGCAGCCATGCGGACCAATGTGCCTGCTGTATTTTGTTCTGGTGGACCCATGAAGGGTGGCGTTGACATGACGGGGCATCAAGCAACTCTCTCAAGTTTGTTTGAAGCTGTGGGTACTTATCAAGCTGGTGATATGAGCATGGATGAGCTGGATTTCTTGGAAAAAAATGCCTGCCCAACCTGTGGTTCTTGCTCTGGTATGTTTACTGCCAATTCCATGAACTGTTTGATGGAAGTATTAGGCCTTGCTCTTCCAGGAAATGGTACCATCCTAGCGGTTTCGGATGAACGCCGTGAATTGGTTCGCCAAGCAGCCAAACAATTGGTTGAGAATATTAAAAAGGATATCCGTCCACGGGATATTGTGACCAAAGAAGCCATCGATGATGCCTTTGCGCTTGATATGGCCATGGGTGGTTCAACCAATACTGTTCTCCATACGCTTGCGATTGCGCGAGAGGCAGGGATTGACTATGATCTCAAAGATATCAACGAAATTGCCAAGAAGACACCTTATCTCTCTAAAATTGCACCTTCAAGTGTCTACACTATGCATGATGTGCACGAAGCTGGTGGTGTTCCAGCCATTATCAATCAGTTGATCAAAAAAGGTGCCATCAAGGGTGATCGTATCACAGTTACTGGTAAAACCTTGAAAGAAAACGTAGCTGGTGCTGAAATCAAAAATGAAGAAATTATCCATCCAATCGAGCATCCGATTTCACCTGTAGGTGGTTTGTCGATCCTCTATGGAAATATCGCTCAGGATGGAGCTGTTATCAAGGTCGGTGGGGTCGATCCATCTGTGACCACTTTCCGCGGTAAAGCTATTTGTTGCGATTCACAAGATCAAGCCCTTGAGTTGATTGACAATGGAACTGTCAAGAAGGGCCATGTCGTTGTCATTCGTTACGAGGGTCCTCAAGGTGGACCTGGTATGCCAGAGATGCTAGCGCCAACCTCTAAGATTGTCGGACGCGGTCTTGGTAAGGATGTGGCACTGATTACGGATGGTCGTTTCTCAGGAGCTACTCGTGGGATTGCTATTGGTCATGTTTCTCCAGAAGCGGCAGAAGGTGGTAATATCGCCCTAATCAAAGATGGGGATGAAATCGTGATTGACTTACCAAATCGTACCCTTGATCTACTTGTCGATGATGCAACTCTTGCAGAACGTCGCAAACATTTGAAACCTTTCAAATCAAAAATCTCCAGTGGTTGGTTGCGTCGCTATACAGCCTTTGCCAAATCAGCCAACGTCGGTGGAACCTTGATGAGTGACGAAGAATTCGAAGAACGGAAAGCAGAACGTCAAGCCCAAGAAAAATAAGAAAAAACCTTTCCTGCTATGTGATATCACAAGCAAGAAAGGCTTTTTTAGTGGAACCATTATTTGGTGCGCATTTCACCTTGAGGGAAGTAGGTTCCTTCAGGCATATCGTTAATGATGACGTGAACAGCTGACTGAGGAGCACCAGTATTGCGGACAACAGCTTCGGTTACTTCCTTGGCCAAGGCTTTCTTTTGTTCCAAGGTGCGTCCTTCAAATAGGTCAATTCGTACAAATGGCATATGGCCACCTCCTAAATTTTTTATAGGACTATTTTATCACATTTTGGGATACAAAGCTTAGCAAAATTATGGTAAAATGATAATGAAACACATTTTAGAGAGAACAGAAGGAAAATGGCACAATTATATTATAAATATGGGACCATGAACTCGGGGAAAACCATTGAGATTTTGAAGGTGGCCCATAATTATGAAGAGCAAGGCAAGAGCGTCGTCATCATGACCTCGGCAATCGATACACGAGATGGAGTAGGAGTAGTTTCTAGCCGGATCGGTATGAAACGCGAAGCTGTTGCGATTGAAGACGATACGGATATCTTTGGCTTTATTAAAAACCAAACGATCAAACCTTACTGTGTCTTAATCGATGAAGCTCAGTTTTTGAAACGCCATCATGTCTATGATCTGGCAAGAGTCGTGGATGAACTGGATGTGCCGGTCATGGCTTTTGGCCTCAAAAATGATTTCCAAAATGAACTCTTTGAAGGTTCCAAACACCTCCTCTTGTTAGCCGACAAGATCGAGGAGATCAAAACCATCTGCCAATACTGTTCTCGTAAGGCGACCATGGTTTTGCGTACCCAAGCAGGTAAACCTGTCTATGATGGAGAGCAGATCCAGATCGGTGGACACGAGACCTATATATCCGTTTGCCGCAAGCATTATTTTAATCCAGACATACCAACTGAAAGCATCTAGATCGTTTTAGAGAGGATAATAATGTCTATTTGTTTAAAAGATATTACAATAGAGAATTATTTTGACGTTTTAAATCTAGAAGTTCATCCAAACCAAAGGAATTTTATTGCATCCAATTCCATTAGCTTAGCTGAAGCCTATGTATATGATAAAAATGGTGATTTTATAGCTCCCTTAGCAGTTTATGATAAGGAAGTATTAGTTGGTTTTGTTATGATTGCCTATGACCAGAAAATTGGGATCAGCAAGGGAAATTACTTGTTATTTCGTTTTATGATCGATAAACGATTTCAAGGTTTAGGCTATTTTAAACCGACTATGGATGCAGTCATTGACTTTGTTCGAACAGAGCCAGCTGGAAAAGCAACAAGTCTTTGGTTATCTTATGAACCGGAAAATAATCAAGCGAGATCTTGCTATCTCCATTATGGATTTAAAGAAACTGGCGAAGTCATAGAAGACGAAATTGTAGCAATCTATGATCTAACAATCAAGAATTAAGGAGCAAACATGAATATCTATGATCAACTACAAGCTGTAGAAGACCGATACGAAGAGTTAGGAGAGTTATTGAGTGACCCAGATGTGGTCTCTGATACCAAACGCTTTATGGAGCTTTCAAAAGAAGAGGCTTCCACTCGTGATACGGTGACAGCTTACCGAGAGTACAAACAAGTCCTTCAAAATATCGTCGATGCTGAAGAAATGATTAAAGAAGCAGGCGGAGATGCGGAGTTGGAAGAAATGGCCAAGCAAGAACTTAAGGATGCTAAGGCTGAAAAAGAAGAATACGAAGAAAAACTGAAAATCTTACTTCTTCCAAAAGATCCAAACGATGACAAGAACATTATCTTGGAAATCCGTGGAGCAGCAGGAGGAGACGAAGCCCAGTTGTTTGCTGGTGACCTCTTGCAGATGTACCAAAAATACGCGGAAAGCCAAGGCTGGCGCTTTGAAGTCATGGAAGCTTCCTACAATGGCGTTGGTGGGATCAAAGAAGTCGTAGCCATGGTTTCTGGTCAATCAGTTTATTCAAAACTCAAGTATGAATCTGGTGCTCATCGGGTGCAACGGGTTCCAGTGACAGAAAGCCAAGGTCGTGTCCATACCTCTACAGCAACCGTTCTGGTCATGCCAGAAATCGAAGAAGTCGAGTACGACATCGATCCAAAAGACCTTCGGATTGATATCTACCACGCATCTGGTGCGGGTGGACAGAACGTCAATAAGGTCGCAACAGCCGTTCGTATCGTCCACTTGCCTACCAACATCAAGGTCGAGATGCAGGAAGAACGGACACAACAGAAGAACCGCGAAAAAGCCATGAAGATCATCCGTGCGCGTGTGGCTGACCACTTTGCTCAGATTGCCCAAGACGAGCAAGACGCTGAGCGGAAGTCAACCATCGGTACTGGTGACCGTTCTGAGCGGATCCGGACTTATAACTTCCCTCAAAATCGTGTGACCGATCACCGGATTGGCTTGACCCTTCAAAAACTGGATACTATCTTATCTGGTAAATTAGACGAAGTGGTCGATGCTTTGGTCTTGTATGATCAAACACAAAAACTAGAAGAGTTGAACAAATAATGTTGTTGGGACCATTATTAGCCCAGTATGAAGAAGAATTAATAGCCGTTGGAGAGGAAGCAGAAAGCCTCTCCTTCGTGTATCGAGCTTTAAAAAACTGGACCTTTACAGACTTTGTCCTTGCCTTGCAAAAAGAAGTGGAAGTAGAGGATCAAGCCTTGCTTGGTTCCATCTTTGAGCAGTTGAAACATCACATTCCTGCCCAGTATATTATTGGCAGTGCAGAATTTTGTGGCCATGTTTTTACAGTGGATGAACGCGTGCTGATTCCACGCCCAGAAACAGAGGAGTTGGTGGCTCTCATTCTCGAAGAAAACGATGAGAAAGCCTTGCGAGTTCTGGATATTGGTACAGGAAGTGGTGCTATCGCTATTAGCTTAGCCCTTGCTAGACCTACCTGGCGGGTTCAAGCTAGCGATGTATCAGAAGAGGCTTTAGCCCTGGCTCAAAAAAATGCCAAGCAGCTAGAAGCAGTCCTTGCCTTCAAGTCGTCAGATGTACTGGACGAACTAGAAGGTCCTTATGACCTGATTGTATCCAACCCTCCCTATATCTCTCGGGATGATGTAGAAGAGGTTGGAGCCAATGTTTTAGCCTCTGAACCCCACTTAGCTCTCTTTGCAGACCGTGATGGATATGCTATCTACGAAAAGATTACCCAGCAAGCACCAAGTGTTTTAACACCAGACGGAAAGATCTATCTAGAAATTGGCTATAAGCAAGGAGCCAAAGTAAAAGAGCTCTTTCAAGAAGCGTTTCCTAACAAACGAGTTCGCGTTCTGAAAGACCAATTTGGACAAGATAGAATGGTAGTAGTAGACAATGGATCACATTGAGAAAGAATTAGAAGCAGGACGTGCAGTTATTCTGCCAACTGAGACAGTCTATGGTATTTTCGCCAAAGCTTTGAATCAAGAGGCAGTCGATTATATATACGAATTAAAACGTAGACCGAGAGACAAGGCTCTGAATTTAAATGTAGCCGATGAAAAAGCGATTCGACTTTATTCGAAAAATCAACCTAGTTATTTAACAAAACTAGTTGATTCATTTTTACCAGGACCTCTGACTATTATTCTTCAGGCGAATGACAAGGTGCCAGACTGGATTCATTCAGGATTGGATACAGTTGGTTTCCGTATACCGGCTCACCCAAAAACGTTGGAATTAATTCGTAAATATGGCCCTTTGGTTGGTCCCTCGGCTAATCTTTCAGGTCATGCAAGTGGAACAAAGTATAAGGCTATTATAAGCGAATTTGATCAAGTGGTTCCTGGTATAGAGGATGATGACTTCTTGACTGGCCAAGATTCAACTATTTTGGATATCTCTGGTTCTAAAGCTAGGATTTTGAGGCAAGGTTCGATTACCAAAGCTGATTTGCTTGCACAAGTGCCCGAGATTTCCTTTGAGGAAGATGAACTTCCTCAGTGATAATGTACATAAATAATTTTTTATAAAGGAGTAGACCGATGATTTTTGATAAAGAAGATTACAAAGCCTATGATGCAGACCTATGGAATGCGATCGCTAAAGAGGAAGAGCGTCAACAAAACAATATTGAGTTGATTGCTTCTGAAAATGTCGTCTCTAAGGCAGTGATGGCTGCTCAAGGGTCTATTCTGACCAATAAATATGCCGAAGGTTACCCTGGTCGTCGTTACTATGGGGGGACAGATGTGGTCGATGTGGTCGAAAGTCTCGCGATCGAACGGGCCAAAGAAATCTTTGGCGCTAAATTTGCGAACGTTCAACCGCATTCAGGAAGTCAGGCAAACTGTGCTGCCTATATGGCCTTGATTGAGCCTGGTGATACTGTCATGGGGATGGATCTAGCTGCTGGTGGGCATTTGACGCACGGAGCTTCTGTGAGCTTCTCTGGCCAAACCTATAACTTTGTGTCCTATAGTGTAGATCCTGAAACAGAGCTCTTGGATTTTGACGCCATCTTAAAACAAGCCCAAGAAGTGAAGCCAAAACTCATCGTTGCTGGTGCCTCAGCCTACTCTCATATCATTGATTTCTCTAAATTCCGTGAGATTGCAGATGCAGTAGGAGCTAAGCTCATGGTTGATATGGCCCATATTGCTGGTCTAGTTGCAGCAGGTCTTCACCCAAGTCCAGTTCCTTATGCCCATATCACGACAACAACCACTCACAAGACCCTTCGTGGTCCTCGTGGTGGCTTGATCTTGACCAATGACGAGGAGTTAGCTAAGAAAATTAATTCTGCTATCTTCCCTGGTATTCAAGGAGGACCACTAGAGCATGTCGTTGCAGCTAAAGCCGTTGCTTTCAAAGAAGCGTTGGATCCTGCCTTTAAAGAGTATGCAGCTAACGTGATTAAGAACAGTCAGGCTATGGCTGATGTCTTCTTGCAAGATCCTGATTTCCGTGTCATTTCAGGCGGAACTGAGAACCACCTTTTCCTTGTCGATGTGACTAAAGTCGTTGAAAATGGGAAAGTGGCGCAAAACTTACTAGACGAGGTCAACATTACCCTCAATAAGAACTCTATTCCTTATGAAACCTTGTCTCCATTTAAGACCAGTGGGATTCGGATTGGTGCAGCAGCCATCACTGCTCGCGGTTTTGGTGAAAAAGAAAGTCGCACCGTTGCTGAACTCATGATCAAAGCGCTGAATAATGCGGATAATCAAGAAGTATTAGACGAAGTGCGTAGCCAAGTCAAAGCCTTGACAGACGCCTTTCCACTTTACGAGGACTAAACCATCTTATGGATATTTACGTAAAAAAAGCCATCATTCATCAATTTAGCCCAGACGATACCGATCTCTATCTGGCAGATAAATTTCTCAATATCACACCTAAAATCGAGGAATACTTGCGTAAGAAGATTGAACGGGTCTACTCGGATGAAGCCAGGACCGGTATTTTCGAAGAGGACAATCCTTTTCTTGAGATGATTTCAGATGACCTATTAGAAACTTCGGTCGCAGTAGCAAATCGCTGGAAGGAAGAATTTGTCGTCTCTGAGAATCAAAAGACCAACGATTTGGTGTTCATTCAATTCTCAAAAGAAGGGGTGGACCATTTTGCCTTTCTTCGGATCGCCTTACGGGAAACCTTGACGCATCTTGGTGGTGAAGTGGACAATCCGATTAAGTTGACGCAAAATAATCTACCTGGTTTTGGGACTGGTGCAGATGAAGCTTTGGTCATCAATCTTCAAAGCCGCAAATACCACTTGATTGAAAAACGGATCAAGTACAACGGGACTTTCTTGAACTATTTTTCTGAGAATCTGTTGCAGGCGCAACCCAAGATCTCCCCTAAAAAATCGATCAAGGCGCTAGAAAAAACAGCCCAAAAGATTGCGGAAAGCTTTAACACAGATGATTTTCAATTTCAATCAAAGGTTAAATCAGCTATTTTTAACCATATTGAGGAAGAAAATAAACTCTCTCCTGAGAAATTAGCGGATGATCTCTTCGACGACAATCTGACAGCTCGCCTTAGTTTTATTGACCAAGTTAAAGAAGCTGTACCAGAGCCTGTCACCTTTGAAGAGATTGATGCAAGTCGCCAGTTGAAGAAGTTCGAAAATCAGAAATTGTCATTGTCAAATGGAATTGAACTGATCGTTCCGAATAATGTCTATGAAGATGCAGAATCTGTTGAATTTATTCTAAACGAGAACGGGACCTATTCTATTCTGATCAAAAATATTGAGGATATACAGAGTAAATAATGATTAAACGCATAGTGAAGATCTTCTTATTCATCTTACTAATATTTGGAATCTACAAGGGAATTCAGATCCACCGTGATGTTAAACAAGTCATGCAGTATCGCTCTCTGGTTAGAGAAGTCCTTGCTGAGGAGGACACCACAGCCAATGAAAACCTTATTCTGGCTATGATCTATACAGAGACCAAAGGCCGTGAAGACGATGTCATGCAGGCTAGTGAGAGTGCAAGTGGTGAAACCAATACCATTAGTGATAATAAGGCCAGTATTCGCCAAGGTATTCAGACTCTTTCAGATGAGTTAAAAGAAGCCAAGAAAAAAGGCGTTGATAGCTGGACAGCCGTTCAAGCCTATAATTTCGGGAAAGACTACATTGATTATGTGGCTAAACACGGTGGGACAAATTCCCTAGAGTTGGCCCGAGCTTATTCACGGGATGTAGTAGCGCCAAGTCTTGGCAATGTAACCGGTGAAACTTATCTTTACCTCCACCCTATCTCTCTTTTAAACGGGATGGAACTCTACATTAATGGGGGTAACATTTATTATTCTCGTTTAGTAGAAACCAATATGACGATTATGAAGTTATTTTCATGGTTTTAATCATTTTCCAGAGAGCCAATTGGCTCTTTTTTAAGCTGATCAGTTCTGCCTCCGGTTTTTAGGGAAAATAAAAATGTCATGCATTCTTAAAAAAACTGTAAGCTAGTTTTAAGAAATCAACTGTATAATGAAAATCGAAGTGGGTAAACTCTTTATTTACTTCTTTTTTCATCTCTAGTGAGGTGAGAAAGGTAATATGAGATACCCAGAGGTAATTTGAATTAGAAAGAAGAAAAAGATGAAATTAAAGAAGATTGCATTGTTTGTAACGACGACTTTGGCTTTGTTGACAGCTGTCCCTCGGGTTTCTGCAGATAGCAATGTGCAGAAAGTCATCGATGAAACCTATGTCAAACCAGACTATGTTTTGGGCTATTCACTAGACCAAAGTCAAATCGAACAAACTTTGAGTCTCTTGAACTACGATAGTTCAAAAGATAAAGAAGAGTGGAAGACCATGACACCAGAGGTTTATTCTTCGATTATGAACGTTGCCAACGATGATAGTTTGGAACTTTATTCCTCTGTTAAAATTCAAAAATTAGGCAAAAATAAGCCACTAGAAGTGAATATCGTGACACCTCAAAATATCACCAAGGTCACTGCAGATATGTATCGTAATGCAGCCGTTACACTTGGATTGGAGCATGCTCAAATTACAGTAGCTTCACCTATACAAGTGACTGGAGAAAGTGCTTTAGCTGGGATCTATTACTCGCTTGAGAAAAATGGTGCCAAAGTTTCTCAAGAAAGCAAAGATCTGGCCCAAGAAGAGTTAAAGACTCTATCCGGGATCAATGAAGAAAACGCTGGTAAGAAAAACTTCGATGCTGATAAGTTAAACGTAGCATTGACCGACATAAAAACGGCAGTAGCCAATGCCAAACAGAACAATCAGGATTTAAGCAAGGATGATATTCGAAAGATCGTCGAAGAAACCCTGAAAAATTATAAGCTGGATACAACTGTAACAGGTGATCAGATTAATTTGATCGTGAATTTCGCAGTCAACCTCTCAAAGAGTAGTGTCATCAGTAGCAAAAGCTTTACGAAGACCTTGTCGGATCTGAAAGATAGTATCGTAGACAAGGCAGGCGATACCTTTAATAATATCAATCTCAATTTTGATACAAATGCTATTCTAAAAGACAGTGGAAACTTCTTCACAAATGCGTGGAATGCCATTGCTGGCTTCTTCGGAGCCATCTGGAATGCCATCGTTAAATTCTTTAGTGGCTTAGTTGGCTAAAAATAGCAGGAAAGCACTCCTGACAAGAAGTCAGAGTGCTTTTTGTGTGTTTAGCTGCTTGAAGGTTATTTGAAAATAGTTGCTGCGTAGCAGAAAAGAGTTGCAAAGAATTGAAAAAGATAGTATACTTTGAAAAGCAAATTAAAGGAGGACTTATGTTAAAAGCTTATAAAAAATTTTGGGAAGGCTATGCAGATTTTACCGGTTACTCAACAGTATCTGAATACTGGTGGCCACACTTCATTCATTTGCTTATTACAATGCCATTGTTTTACGCTTTAATACAACTTCAAATCGATCCTAATGATGTGTCTGCTTATCAAATGATTTATTCGTTGCGCCCGCTTTATTCTGTATTTGGCCTCATAATTTTCCTACCTTCATTAACCCTTTCCGTTCGGCGTCTAAGAGATGCAGGATTGCATTGGTTATATCTTCTTGTTGGGCTTATTCCATACGTAGGTTGGTTTTTCATGCTTCTATTTATGATCTTACCAACAAATCGAGATAAGGAAGTAGAAACTGATTAAGTTAATAAAAGATCTTGAAATCATAATTATTTCAAGATCTTTTATTTTATATGGCTTTGCTATTTTTAAGCTCGTGAATCAAGGTCCACTGGACCTTAGACTCGCTTTTCTATTTCTTGGCTCGTGAATCAAGGTCCCCCGGACCTTTTTTTATTCCCACTCTACAGTTGCAGGTGGTTTACTTGTGATATCGTAGACGATGCGATTGACGTGGTCAACTTCATTTACGATACGGACTGAGATTTTTTGGAGGACTTCCCATGGAATCTTCGCAAAGTCAGCTGTCATTCCGTCGATAGAAGTGATAGCACGAATGGCAATCGTATAGTCGTAGGTACGGCCGTCACCCATAACACCTACTGAACGAACGCCTGTGTTGACAGTGAAGTATTGCCAGATATCGCGATCAAGACCAGCCTTGGCGATTTCTTCACGGAGGATAGCGTCTGATTCACGGACTGTTTCAAGTTTTTCTTCAGTGATTTCACCCATGACACGGATAGCAAGACCTGGTCCTGGGAATGGTTGGCGCCATACGATGTGGTCTGGCATACCAAGTTCAGTACCAAGAGCACGAACTTCATCTTTATAAAGAGTGTTCAGTGGCTCGATGAGTTCAAACTGCATGTCTTCTGGAAGTCCACCCACATTGTGGTGAGACTTGATAGTTTGAGCAGTATCCGTACCAGACTCGATCACGTCTGTGTAGAGAGTTCCTTGTGCCAAGAATTTCACATCTTTGAGTTTACTTGCTTCGTCATCAAAGACATATACAAACTCGTTACCGATAATCTTACGTTTTTGTTCTGGATCTGATACGCCAGCCAATTTGTCTAAGAAACGTTTGGCAGCATCTGCTTTAACGATATTGAGACCAAACTTGCCACCAAGCATATCCATCACTTGGTCAGCTTCCCCTTTACGAAGAAGACCGTGGTCTACAAAGATACAGATCAATTGATCGCCGATAGCTTTTTGAAGGAGAACCCCAACAACGGAAGAGTCAACACCACCTGAAAGACCAAGAAGGACACGTTTGTCTCCGACGGTTTCACGGATTTTTTTGATCTGCATGTCAATGAAGTTGTCCATGGTCCAGTCACCTTTAGCCCCACAGATGTTCAAGGCAAAGTTACGCAAGATGTCATAACCGTGAACAGAGTGACGAACCTCAGGGTGGAATTGGATTCCGTAGATTTTCTTGTCTGGATTTTCAATCGATGCAAATGGACAGTCAGCAGAAGTACCAGTGCGGATAAAGTCAGCCGGAATTTCTGTAACAGCATCTCCATGGCTCATCAAGACTAATTGTTTGTCTGGTGTACCGGCAAAAAGAGCAGAAGACTCTGTCAAAGTCAATTCAGATTGACCATATTCGCGGTTACCAGCATCACCTGCAGGAACGACCTTCCCGCCCAATTTATGGGTCAATAATTGCATCCCGTAACAGATTCCAAGGATTGGAATACCGAGTTCGAAAATTTCAGGATCGATATCAAAAGAACCTTCCTCGTATACAGAGTTTGGTCCGCCTGAAAGAACGATCCCGACTGGATTGATTGCACGAACTTCATCAGCAGAAATCTTGTGGCTCTTCAACTCTGAGAAGACACCAATTTCACGAATACGCCGTGAAATAAGCTGATTGTATTGGCTACCGTAGTCAAGCACAATGATTTTTTCAACATCATGCAAATCAGTTGATAGGTTTGTCATCTTATCCCCTTCTTAAAGAAATTTACTTTCCTCTATTCTAACACAAAAGCCTTGTCTTTACCAATCTCTGATTGAAGAATTAGGAATTTTACGCTACAATAGAGATAACACAGAGAAAGAGCAAGGTTATGATTCCAGCTTATATTCAAATTCATGATCAGATTAAGTCTGAGATTGATCAAAAAATATGGAAAATCGGGGAGCGTCTTCCCAGCGAACGCGATCTAGCTGAGAAATTTCAAGTGAGTCGGATGACGCTTAGGCAGGCTATTACCCTTCTGGTTGAAGAAGGAGTGCTTGAAAGACGTGTAGGAAGTGGTACCTTTATCACCAGCACGCGCGTTCAAGAAAAAATGCGGGGCACAACCAGTTTTACAGAGATTATGAAATCGCAAGGCAAGGAACCTTCTAGCCAAGTGATTTCTTACCGGAAAACCATTCCTAGCCTCCAAGAAGTGGACAAATTGGGCATTGATAAGACAGAAACCATCATTCGGATGGAGCGGGTCCGGTATGCCGATGGGATCCCTGTTGTTTATGAAGTGGCCTCTATTCCAGAGAAATTTATTAAGAATTTCAATCGTGAAGAGGTTACCAGCCATTTCTTCCAAACCTTGGAGCGTCATGGCTATAAGATTGGAAAGTCGCACCAGACCATCTATGCGCGATTGGCCAAGGATAAGATTGCGGAGTACTTACAGATTTCAAAAGGGCAGGCTATTTTAGGTCTGACACAGGTTTCCTATTTTGAAGATGGGACGGCTTTTGAGTATGTAAAAAGTCAGTATGTCGGCGAGCGGTTCGAATTTTATTTAGAAAATAACTAAGCTCGCAAATCGTAAAAATAGAAAACTCTTCAAATGTGTGAGAGGCTCACTCTCTTTGGCATTTGGGAGCTTTTTTTAGGTTGAAATCATTCTTTCTAAATAGTGATAGTAAAGGCAACATTGAAAATTTTTAAAAATTTTTAAAAAAATTTTTATTTTTTCTTCAATTTTCGATTTTTTTTACGAATTAATAGATAGAAGCTAGTTTTAGATCTAAAAAAAGATATAAGGCAGGAAAAAATGAAAAAAATTAAAATCGATGTGGTAGCTGTTCCCTTGAGTGGGCATCTGTACCCAACTTTAAATCTCGTTAAACCCTTATTAGATGATCCAACTATGGAAATCCGAGTTTTCACGGGTCCTCAGAAAAAAGCCGTCGCAGAAAGTCTCGGCTTCACGGTCGTTCCGATTCTAGAGGACAAAGTAGAAGTATTTGAACGTGTGGCTAATAACGATAAAAAACACAATCTCTTTTCAGCTTATCGGCAATTGTCTAGGAGTCTTGATTTGATTAATCATGTATCGGATCAATTGCTAGAGGAGTGGCGTGTCAACCGTCCAGATATTGTCATTGCTGACTTTATCACTCTATCAGCAGGCTTTGTGGCAGAAGAGTTAGAAATTCCTTGGATTACCACCATGGCAACACAATTTGCAATCGAAACTCCTTATGGTCCTCCTTGCTTCTTCGGAGGGATGGGAGTCGCGCGTACGAAGAAGGAAGAGAAGATCCAAGCACTATGCCGTAAACTCACGCGCATTGGAAAATACTGTGGCGCTTTCCTCTTACGCAAACGCTTAAAACGTTACAATTTCAAGTTGTACAATCAAAATGGAGTAGAGTCTATTTACTCTCCTTATGCCATCTTTGGAATTGGGATGATGGAGCTAGAGTTGAAGACACATTTCCCTCATCAATATGCCTGGCTTGGCCCTTTGGGGACTTCTCTTGAAAAAGCAGAAGATTATCCTTTAGACATCAGTTCTTACGAGGACAAGACGAAGGTCCTCGTGACATGTGGAACCCAGTTGCCTTGGGCAAAAGAGAACTTGCTCCAGCAAACCCAGCAGTTGGCCAAAGACCATCCAGAATGCCACTTTTTCGTCACCTTAGGTGATGGGGCAAAGGAATTCTCTGAAGAAGAAGTAGCGCCAAATGTGACGGTCGTCTCTTATCTGCCTTACAAAGAATATATTCCGCAGATGGACTATGTCATTCACCATGGAGGAGCTGGAATCTTTTATCAGTGTATCGAATTTAAAAAACCAGCCTTGATCTTGCCACATGATTATGACCAATTTGACTATGCGATTCGAGGAGTAGAAGCAGGAATTGCTTTTCAAGCACATCGCAATCGCACCGAAGAGATTCAAGCAGGTTTCAATGCCCTATTAGATAAAGAATCTTGGGAAAAGTTAGAAAGATTAAACAAACTTTCAAAAACCTACAAGCCGTTGGATACCTTGGAGTTTGAGATTCAACGATTATTAAGACGTGGAACGGATGGGAAACTATGAAAATTCTTGTAACAGGTGCGACTGGCTTCCTTGGAAAATATGTGATCGATGAGTTGTTGGCTCACGATTATACCATTGTAGCCTTTGGCCGAAATGAAATGATTGGAAAGACCCTGGAAAATGAGCGCGTCCAATTTGTGAAAGGGGATTTGAGCTCTATTGAGGAATTAAGACAAGCCTTTCAGTCTGTTGATGCTGTGGTTCACGCTGGAGCTTTATCCACTGCCTGGGGACCTTGGAAGGCCTTCTATCAGGCGAATGTAGTTGGCACTCAAAATATCCTTGAATTGTGCCGTGAATATGCGGTAAAACGCTTGGTTTACGTCTCTTCTCCTAGTATTTACGCAGCTGGAAAAGACCAATTTAACATCAAGGAAAGCGATGCTCCAAAAGAAAATCACCTCAACAATTACATCCAAAGCAAATTGGCGTCTGAAAAACTTTTTTCTGACTATCCAGATGTGCCAAGTATCATCTTACGTCCAAGAGGATTATTCGGCGTAGGGGATACCAGTATTTTGCCTCGTGTCTTACGCCTTAGTCGAAAAATTGGAATTCCTTTGATTCGAGGAGGAGAGCAGCTCATGGATATGACCTGTGTGGAGAATGTTGCCCTAGCCATTCGCTTGGCTCTGGAAGCAAAAGAAGCACACGGACAAGTTTATAATATTACAAATGGAGAACCAAAGACCTTTAAGTATTTGATTGAAACCACACTAAAGGGATTGGGAGAGCCGATTCGCTATCGGAAACTTCCAGCAGGTCTTGTAGCAGGTGTGGCCTATAGCCTTGAAGGGGTGTATCGATTCTTTCAACTGAAAGCCGAACCCCCATTGACTCGCTATACCTATTATCTCCTTCGATATAGCCAAACCCTCGATATTCAAAAGGCCCAAACTGATCTTGGCTACTATCCAAAAATGACCATTGAAGAAGGGATTGACAACTATGTCCAACATGATCAAGCACATTGATTATTTTCCAGCGGGCTATTGTAGCAGTCATTCCGGTCTCTTATTCAAAGGGATTCCGAATGAAAAAATGCAATTTCCAGCAGGTGTCTTTTTGATTCACCACCGTGAAAAAGGCTATATTTTGTACGATACCGGCTATCACTACGAGATTAAGAAAAAAGCTCGGTATTTTTGGTACCGTCTAGCCACCCCAATGCAGATGAAAAAAGAAGACCAGATCAATTATTTATTGCAAGAGCGTGGGATTGATCCAGCATCCATTTCCTATGTGATTCTTTCGCATTTGCACCCTGATCATCTCGGTGGAGCAGCCCTTTTTCCAAATGCTCATTTCTTTGTTACCCAGGAAGTCTATGAGGTGTACCAAAAACCGAAATTTAAAGATCTGATTTTTAAAGAGTTTTTGCCAGCTGATTTCAAAGATCGGGTGACTTGTCTCAAAGCAGATCAAAGGCATCCTGCTTTCCCTTACAGCCCGACCGCGGATCTTTTTGGAGATGGGAGCATTCTTGTTTCGTCCATCGATGGACATGCGAGAGGGCAAGGCTGTCTTTATCTGGATGAGCTCAAGCTCTTTATTGGGGCGGATCTTTCTTGGGGAGTAGACCTCTTGCCTTTCACACGGCAAATGCGTCTCATTCCTTCCTTGGTTCAGGATGATAAGAAGGCTTATTTAAAAGGAGCTGATTTGCTGGAAACACTCTTGCAGGATGGCATTCAAGTTGTGGTCAGCCACGACCCACAAGATCGGATTGAAAGGATTTTAAATGAAAAAAACAGTCTTTCTGAAAACCTTTATTGAAACCAGATGGTGCCATCGATTCCGTTCAAGGGAAGCCTTAGAAAGGTACCAAAAAAAGCAATTGGCGCGTTACCATGCTTTTATCACCTCTCAATCTCCCTATTTTCAAACCCATTCTCCCGAATCCTTTGGAACCATGGATAAAACCTTTATGATGACACATTTCAATGAGCTCAATACCCTAGGGGTGGATCGAGATCAGGCTTTAGAGATGGCAATTCGCGGAGAACAAACACGAGATTTTACCGAGATGAATGGAGAAGTAGCAGTAGGTTTGTCTTCTGGAACCTCCGGTCACCGAGGAGTTTTTGTCACCACAGAAAAAGAAAGAAGTATGTGGGCTGCAGCGATTCTAGCCAAGATGCTACCGAAAGGAAAACTGTTTGGTCATCGCATTGCCTTTTTCTTACGAGCGGACAATGAACTCTATCAAACCATTAATTCAGGCCTTATTCGCTTGGAATATTTTGATATTTTCAAGGATAGCAAGGAGCATTTAGAGCGTCTCAAAGACTATCAACCAACTATTGTGGTCGCACCAGCTTCAACCTTGATTGAGTTAGCCAACTATGTCAGCAATCAGCAACTTGCGATCCAACCCGTCAAGGTTGTCTCTGTCGCAGAAATCCTAGAGGAACGAGATGCTCAGACCATCGCCAAAGCTTTTCAACTAGACAAGGTTGATCAGGTCTACCAAGCGACAGAGGGATTTTTAGCTTGTACCTGTTCAGAAGGCAATCTACATCTCAACGAAGATATTTTGTATGTCGAAAAAGAATATCTTGATGATAGCCGCTTTTATCCAATTATTACGGATTTCAAACGAACCAGTCAACCCATCTATCGCTACCGCCTCAATGATATTTTGGTGGAAGAAAAGTCCCCTTGCCCTTGTGGTTCTGTCTTTACTCGAATCGCAAAGATCGAAGGACGATCAGACGATATTTTCTATTTCAAAAAAGAAGATAGCAGTAGCCAGATGATCTATCCGGATTTTATTCGACGGTGCATTCTCTTTGTCGAAAATATTCAGGACTATCAAGTAACTCAGTTGGCAGATGGATCCATTACCATTGCCTTGAGTCACCGGACAGAGTCTATGGAGCAAGCAATCTTTGCTCAATTTGAACTCTTAGCTCAGCAAAAACAATTCATTCTCCCAAGTATTCAATTTATCGATTACCAATGGGACCCAACACGTAAATTAAAACGTGTTCAACGACTTCAGTAAAAGGAGAATCCTATGACTACTGTAAAAAGACATTTGCAAATTAAAGGCTATGGAACAGCGCTTCCAGCTCATACCGTAACTTTCAAAGACCAAACTCGTTACCGCGTGAAAGAAGGAGAAGAAACACAGATTGATCTTGCAGCGCGTGCGATTGAAGCGGCTTTAAACAATGCGGGGCTTGAAATGGCAGACATCGACTGCCTGGTTTCGGCTAGTGCTGTTGGCGTTCAGCCCATTCCTTGTACAGCTGCTCTGATCCATGAGCGCGTGGCCAAGGGACTAACGATTCCTGCTATGGATATCAATACCACCTGTACCAGTTTTGTATCTGCTTTAAGCACTGTTTCTTATCTAATTGAAGGTGGTGAATACCAACGGGTTCTGATTGTATCAAGTGAAGTAGGAAGCCTAGGGCTGAATCCTAAACAAAAAGAAAGCTTTGAACTGTTTAGCGATGGAGCTGCAGCCTTTATTTTTGAAGCAACAAAGGAAGATAAAGGAATCATTGCCAGTATGCAACGTACCTGGTCTGAGGGAGCCCATGACACCGAAATTCGTGGTGGTTTGACAGCGTATCATCCGAAATTGTACTCTGAATCAACCAAAACCGACTTCATGTTTGACATGAAGGGGAAGAAGATTTTGCTTCTATCTGCGCGTGTTATTCCTGACATGTTCCAAGAATTTCAAGACAAGGTCGGCCTATCGCTTGCTGATGTAGACTATATCATTCCTCACCAAGCTAGTCGTGCCCTTCCTTTGGTCATGGAAAAATTAGGGGTACCAGACCATAAGTATCTTAACATTGTCAGCGATTACGGAAACATGGTTTCAGTAGCTATACCTTTTGGCCTAGCTTACGCCCTGGAACGTGGCCTTGTCAAAGAAGGAGATACCATCTTCTTAATGGGAACTGCAGCGGGTATGACGGTCAATATGTTGGCTCTGAAAATCTAATTCTTTGCTTAGATAAAAAATAGTGTCTACTCCTAAAAACACAGGCAAAAAGCATGAAGTCCCGCTAGTCTTTGGCGGGCTTTTTTGATATAATGAAAGGTATGGAAATTGAGAAAACCAACCGAATGAATGCGCTCTTTGAGTTTTACGCAGCGCTCTTGACAGACAAGCAAATGAACTATATCGAGCTCTATTACGCAGATGACTATAGCTTGGCTGAGATTGCTGAAGAGTTTGGGGTCAGTCGTCAGGCGGTTTATGACAATATCAAGCGGACAGAGAAGATTCTTGAGGATTATGAAATGAAGTTGCACATGTACTCTGACTACATTGTACGCAGCCAGATTTTTGATCAGATTTTAGAACGCTATCCGGAAGATACTTTTCTACAAGAGCAGGTTGAAATTTTATCAAGCATTGACAATCGGGAGTGATTATGGGCAGTCTCGTCATTTATCAAGGAATACCTTGCAAACTATTAGTCGCAGAGGAAGTATTTCCTACTCGACTACAGATTATCTCGCCCAATGATATCTCCAAGGCTATGCAAATAGGTTTTAGCTGTTGGGGATATCCAAATGAAATCATGAAAGAAGTCACACCCGAAGAACTAGAATGTTTGCAACATTTCGGACGATATCCACTGAATTGAAAAAATAGGAGAAAATAATGGCATTTGAAAGTTTAACCGAACGTTTACAAAACGTCTTTAAAAATCTTCGTAAGAAAGGGAAAATCTCTGAAGCAGATGTCCAAGAGGCGACTAAAGAGATTCGTCTTGCCCTCTTAGAGGCCGACGTTGCCCTTCCAGTTGTAAAAGACTTCATCAAACGCGTCCGCGAGCGGGCCGTAGGTCATGAGGTCATCGAAACCCTCAACCCTGCCCAACAAATCGTCAAGATTGTCGATGAAGAATTGACAGCGATTTTGGGTTCAGAAACAGCAGAAATTATCAAATCTCCAAAGATTCCAACCATTATCATGATGGTCGGTCTTCAAGGGGCTGGTAAAACAACTTTTGCGGGTAAATTGGCCAACAAATTGGTCAAGGAAGAGAATGCACGTCCTTTGATGATTGCGGCCGATATCTATCGTCCAGCAGCCATTGACCAGTTGAAGACGCTTGGTCAGCAGATCAATGTCCCTGTCTTCTCACTTGGTACAGAAGTTCCTGCAGTGGAGATCGTACGTCAAGGTTTGGAGCAGGCGAGAGCCAACCACAATGACTATGTCTTGATTGATACAGCCGGTCGTCTGCAAATCGATGAGAAACTCATGGGCGAGTTGCGCGACGTCAAAGCCCTTGCTGAGCCGAATGAAATCCTCTTGGTTGTCGATGCCATGATCGGTCAAGAAGCAGCCAATGTGGCGCGTGAGTTCAATGAACAGCTCGAAGTAACTGGGGTCATCTTGACCAAGATCGATGGGGATACCCGTGGTGGTGCGGCCCTTTCTGTCCGTCAGATTACTGGAAAACCAATCAAGTTCACTGGTACTGGTGAAAAAATCACTGATATCGAAACCTTCCACCCAGACCGAATGTCTGGTCGGATCCTCGGTATGGGGGATATGCTGACGCTGATCGAGAAGGCTTCTCAAGAATACGATGAGAAACGTTCCCTTGAACTCGCTGAGAAGATGCGAGAAAACACCTTTGATTTCAACGACTTCATCGATCAGTTAGACCAAGTCCAAAACATGGGACCAATGGAAGACCTGCTCAAGATGCTTCCAGGTATGGCTAATAATCCTGCCATGAAGAACCTCAAGGTCGATGAACGAGAAATTGCTCGCAAACGCGCGATCGTATCATCCATGACACCAGCTGAACGGGAAAATCCAGATTTGTTAAATCCAAGCCGTCGTCGTCGGATTGCTGCTGGATCAGGAAATAGCTTTGTCGAAGTCAATAAATTCATCAAGGACTTTAACCAAGCCAAACAGATGATGCAAGGCGTCCTCTCTGGTGATATGAACAAGATGATGAAACAAATGGGGCTCAATCCAAATAATATGCCGAAGAATATGCCTGGTGGAATGCCTGATATGTCTGCTCTTGAAGGGATGATGGGACAAGGAGGGATGCCTGACTTGTCAGCTCTTGGTGGAGGCGCTGGAATGCCTGATATGAGCCAAATGTTTGGTGGTGGTCTCAAAGGAAAAGCCGGTGAATTCATGATGAAACGGGCGATGAACAAGATGGCCAAACAAATGCGCAAAAATAAGAAAAAACGGAAATAATCGTTTCTAATAAGGGCCTGGAACACACTGTTCTGGGTTCTTTTAGAAACTACTACTAGAGGAAAGATGTTAAAAAAACTAATTCAACAAGTCATTCGTTTCTTTACAAGATTGTTTTCTTCGCACAGAAAGCCCTTTGAATTTCCTAAAGGGTCAAAGAAACCACCCATCAGACCGATTATCTTTGTACCTGGGAGTTCAGCCAGTATCCAGCGATTCAACGGAACCATCCGCATGCTCCATCGATTTTCTAGAAAAAAGCAAAGTCTTTTAAAAATTAAAGTCAACAAAGATGATTCTATAGAGATGGAGGGAAGACTGAATACGAAAGAGCCGAATCCGATGATTGTGATCGGCTTTGAGAATAATCGTGATGGCTACAGCAATATCAAGCAGCAAATCGAATCCCTTAAGATCGCTCTTACCTATCTTTTGGATCACTATCATTTTACAGAGTTTAAGGCAGTCGGGCATTCTAATGGTGGACTGGTTTTAACCGGTTTACTGGAAAGTGGCTTTTTAGAAAAGAAAAAGCTGACCGTAAGCAAGCTGGTTATTATTGGTAGTCCTTACCAATTCAACCAAGAGATGTATGATGATTTTCAAACATGGAAGCATCGCCTAGGAAAAGAAGTAGAGGTCCTTAACTTTGTTGGTAGCTTTGCTGGGAAATCAGACGGCATCGTCCCTCTTTCTAGTGCACAAGCAGCACAATCTATTTTTGATAACCAAACCTATACAGAAGTGAATTTAAACGGTCGTAAAGCTCATCATTCAGCCTTGCCCACTAATCCAGATCTAGTGAAGCAATTAAGTCTATTTTTGAATCTATAAGTAAATTACATAATTTCGGTTATGTAATTTTTATTTGTATCTTGCAATCCTTAAGTAAATATGGTACATTTTTGGTAGCGATTATATATACCTGAGGAGGATTTTATGAAAGATCCTAAATTACTAGAATTAATGAAAGATTACAGGGGACGGGATGAAGTGCCCGCAGACTTTGATACCTTTTGGAATCAAGACCTAGCAAACATTGCTGAACTTCCTGAATACAAGCTCGAAGAGCAAAATTTCAGCATTCCAAATGTTGTTTGTTATGAATTAAGCTTTAAAGGGACACGAAATGGTCTTGTTTATGCGCGAGTTGTTTTCCCAAAAACAGATCAAAAGGTTCCAGTTATCTTCCATTTTCATGGCTATATGGGCCGTTGTTGGGATTGGACAGACATGCTGGCTTATACACTAGCTGGCTATGGAGTTGTGTCTATGGACGTAAGAGGTCAATCAGGCTATTCAACAGACGGAGATCGCTCACCACTTGGAAATACGGTTAAAGGACAGATTATCCGCGGAGCTGTGGAAGGTCCAGATGAGCTATTTTATAAGGATGTCTACTTAGATCTTTACCAGTTAATTGAAATTGTAGCTAGCTTTCCTCAAGTTGACAACAGCAAACTCGCTAGCTATGGAGCCTCTCAAGGCGGTGCCCTGGCCCTGGTAGCTGCTGGATTGAATCCAAGAATTCAACGAACGGTAGCCATTTATCCATTCTTATCGGATTTCAGACGTGTATTAGAGATTGGGAACACCAGCGAGGCCTATGACGAGCTTTTCCGTTATTTCAAATTCCATGATCCATTCCATGAAACGGAAGACCGAATCATGAAGACCTTAGCCTATATTGATGTGAAAAATTTTGCCCATCGCATCAAAGGACAAGTTCACATGATTACCGGGCTAGATGATGATGTTTGTTATCCAGAGACACAATTCGCCATTTATAATCGATTAGAATGTCCAAAAGAGCATTTAATCATGCCAGAATATGCCCACGAAGCTATGAACGTTCAAGTCAATGATCGTGTCTATAATTGGCTCTGTGGTAGCAAGATTCCATTTCGATATGTAGAAAAATAAGTTAGAGAAGAAAATAATCAGTAGATCCATGAGGTTTGCTGATTTTATTGTGGTTAAAAGGGATCTAGTATAGATAGGGATACAAAAACAGTCCTATATAAACTAAAAGTTTATGTACAATTGACTTAACAAGAGCTAAACCATTGATACAACTGAATTAGAAGCATAAAGTACATTCTTTAAGGAGTGTACTTTATTTTTGTTTTGTACATTATTCTGGAGTGGTATTTTGTATGTTTTCTAGTACATAATATCCTCTAATCTGAGAAATTAATTTGTACATTATTTTCAATGATAATCAATGTATAATAAAAAATTTAAAGTTCAAATTCTGAAATTACCTTCATATATAAATAATTGAATATAAATTGCTGTAGGCCTATAATAAAGATAGGGATAATAAGAATTCTTCCTAGAAAGGAGTATACTGTATCCTAAGGGTCAGTATTATTAATAAATCATGAAAAAAATAATTATTTTTATCTTTATGGTTTTGCCATAGTAAACAATTTATAATAGAAGGTACGGAAGATATGATACAAGAATATCATAACTATTGGTTTCATATAAAAGGCTCAATTATTGGAGAACTTATTGGACTAATTGTCTGCTTAATTGTTGGCTTAGTTGTATCACTATTATAAAGACAATTTACACTTATTCAACCATTAGTTGATATAAAAAATATCCCACTCAACCAATGGTATGTGTACTTTTTAATAATAATAATTTACACTTAAATTGAAGGAGGTAAAAGTTATGGATCAGATTAAAATTGGAAAATTTATAGCTGAAAGTAGGAAAAAGAATAATTTGACTCAAATGCAACTTGCAGAAAAGTTAAATATTACAGATAGGGCTATATCTAAATGGGAAAATGGAAAAGCAATGCCTGATTCATCAATTATGCTAGATTTATGTAATGAACTTAAAATAAGTGTAAATGAATTATTAAGTGGGGAGATGATTGATATGAATAATTATAATGAGATAGCAGAAAAAAATTTGTTAGAAATGGCAAAAAAGGAAGAAATGCAAAATAAAAAACTAATGATGTATGAAAATGTTATTGGTTTTGGCTCAACAATATCTTTTTTAACACTAATTTTTGTTACATCATTTTTAATAGAGAATAATATAGCAAGAATATTGTTGTTTATATTAGCATTCGTTCTTTTAATAATAGGTGTTTCATTTGCATTAAAAATAGAAACAGAAACAGGTTATTATGAATGTCAAAATGCCATAATAAATATGTGTCAAAATACAGTAAAGTATATTTTGCAATGCACTTTGGAACTACAAGATATATGAAATGTCCAAAATGTAATGAGAAAAGTTGGCAAAGAAAAGTTTTAAGTAAATAAAAAATTACAAGTTATAGAGATAATTATAAGAGCCCATCGGCTCTTATTTTTTTGCTTTAAATCCTGTTCACTCACAAACTTTTTCTTATTGAAACTATTAAAGCTTGTTCACTATTCGAAGAGAAGTTTCTCAGTGTTGTCCTTACTGTAACAACGATAAGCCTCTGAAGGGGTATAATACATTTGATTATTTGTACCCTGAACTAGCAAAATTGTGGGCACCAAATAATAAAGTCTCTATAGATAGTTTTGTTCCATTATTAACTGAAAAAAGGTTCAATTTATGGCGCTGCAAAGAATGTAACTTTGAATTTCATGAGCGCTTCAGCATTATATTAAATAAGTATTTAAGTTCCGAGACAAAAGATCTTAAAGAAATGTGTCCATTTTGTGCAGAACTAAAAGAAAGACAAGATAATATCTCGTTTGAAGATTTGATGAACGAGTGGGATTATCTTAATAATCTTATTCTAGGAGATCCAGAAAGAATCCCAAATAATACGCAATTAAGATTTTGGTAGATTTGTAAGAATAATCCAGAACATCGTTATAGAATGGCTATCGTAGATAAGATTGCAAATATAAAACGATCTATCGAGCCATGCATGTTTTGTAAAGGGCGTAGACGAAAAAGAGAACATTTTGTCCCTTATAGGAAAATTTAAAAACAGGTTCAAATTTGAACTTGTTTTTTTATCATAGATTTTTATAAAGTACATTATTTTAAAAGATTGTATTTTTAGTTTTCAAGTAGATAATGTACAGAATTTAAGTATGCGAAAGATTTAGTTTTCCTATAAAAATTTTTGTTAACCTATATAAACCCTATGACATCTTTCCGAAAAACTATAATTTTCTTGAAAAATATATCTGGCTATGCTATACTACTAGTATAGAAAGATTTGGAGAAAAACATGAAACGCGAGATCTTATTAGAACGGATTGATAAACTCAAACAAGTCATGCCTTGGTACGTCTTAGAATATTACCAATCAAAACTGGCCGTTCCATATAGTTTTACGACCTTATACGAATACTTAAAGGAATACGATCGATTTTTCACCTGGGTCTTGGAATCTGGTATATCAGATGCTAACACCATGGCCAATATTCCCTTAGACGTTCTGGAGCACATGACCAAGAAAGACATGGAATCCTTTATCCTTTACTTACGTGAACGTCCTCTGCTCAATGCCAATACGATGAAAAACGGGGTTTCTCAAACAACCATTAACCGTACCCTTTCGGCACTTTCTAGCCTTTATAAGTATTTGACTGAGGAAGTTGAAAACGAGCAAGGGGAGCCTTATTTCTACCGCAATGTCATGAAGAAGGTTGCTACCAAGAAAAAGAAAGAAACCTTGGCAGCCCGAGCTGAAAATATCAAGCAAAAACTCTTTTTAGGTGATGAAACAGAGGGATTTTTGAATTATATAGATGAGGAATACCCTCAAACACTCTCCAATCGCGCCTTATCTTCCTTTAATAAGAATAAAGAGCGTGATTTAGCCATTATCGCACTCCTTCTTGCCTCTGGTGTCCGTCTTTCTGAAGCAGTTAACCTAGATCTTCGAGACCTCAACCTTAAGATGATGGTGATTGACGTCACTCGAAAAGGTGGAAAACGAGACTCAGTCAATGTTGCTGCCTTTGCTAAGCCTTATTTAGAACAATATCTTGCTATTCGAGACAAACGTTATAAGACAGAGAAGACAGATACAGCCCTCTTTCTGACCTTGTATCGAGGTGTTCCAAATCGAATTGATGCTTCTAGTGTTGAAAAGATGGTGGCCAAGTATTCAGAAGACTTTAAAGTCCGCGTAACCCCCCACAAACTGCGCCATACTCTTGCAACCCGTCTCTATGATGCTACCAAATCCCAGGTTTTGGTCAGCCACCAGCTAGGACATGCTAGCACACAGGTAACGGACTTGTATACGCATATCGTTAATGACGAACAGAAAAATGCCTTGGATAGCTTATAAGTTACGTAATATAAATTATGTAATATTTCAGCATTAGAAAAAGAGCGTAGGATTTTTTATGAAATCTTACGCTCTTTAATTCTTTCTATAAAAATTCGATCCAATAATTACGGTGTGGCTCAATAATGACTGGTTTTCCCCAGAATGATTTTAGATAGGCCAAGTTTGCAGGGGTGACCGGTCTTTTTTCATCATTGAACTTCTCTGCACTCTCTTCCGTTAAAAAGCATTTAACTGCTTCATATGGTGTGCCATCGCTCGCTATTCGATCAATTCCTAAATAAGCAATTTCATCACCGGCTTTTGGAATATCTGTAAATAGTTTACCAATAAAATAAACCGTCTTATCTTTCATTAATTCATAAGCCTTACTATTTTCCAGTCTGTTATTCGCTGCAGCGTACATAATACAAAAACTGTCCACAATATCTTTCAAAGGCATTAATTCTTCTTTGCTGACTATAATTTCGTCGGGAGCAAGTCCGCCAAGGATTAAATTTTGATAATGAGGTTGCTGGATGACATTATCTAAAGCCATTCCTAATGGTAGCTTGACAGCTTGATAGCCTAATGGTTCTAGCTCTTGCTTTTTCTGGTCAAGGTGTTCTTGTGTAATACTGATATTCAAATCATATGGACTTGAAGGTTGTTGCTTACTAAAAAAAGCCACTACTATACGATCTAACTGTTCAAATAGACCAAGTTTTTCAACTGGAATTTTCATCATCGAATATGATCCTCTTTTTTGTTCAGATTTCCTCTATATTTTACTCTCATTATTTTTGAATATCAAGTTTAAGATAAAAGATATCCATGTTAAATGGATATCTTTTACTTTATTCCACCACTGCTTCAGCAATTTCTTCTGCAGTGATACCTGCAAAGTAACGACCTAGGTTAATGGTTTGAAGGGCTTTGAGGACGTCTTCACGTTCATATTTAACGCCACGAAGAACATCTTCTACTGCTGCAACGTCTTCAATACCAAAGAAGTCACCGTAAATCTTGATGTCTTGGATTTTGGATTCAATGACATTTGCGAAGATTTCAACCTTACCGCTTGGGAATTTGGTGCCACGACGGACATTGTATTCAGGGGACTTCCCATAGTTCCAATCCCAGCTACCGAACTTGGTTTCCTTAATACGATTGATTTCAGCCAATTCTTCATCCGAGAAGACATATTCTGTCATCTCAGGATATTCTTTCTTCATGTAGTCCAAAAGTAGGTCACGGAACTCTTCAACCGTGATTTTTTCTGGCAATTCATCGATGATATTGGTCACACGAGCACGAACCGATTTAACCCCTTTAGACTCGAACTTGTCTTTAGATACCTTGAGAGCATTGGCAAGGACTGACAAATCAACGTCAAAGAGAAGGCAACCATGGTGCATGATCCGACCATTGATGTAAGCTTGGGCATTTCCACAGAATTTCTTGCCGTCAATCTCTAAGTCATTACGACCTGTAAATTCAGCCTTAACCCCAAGTTGAGCCAAGGTATTGATCACTGGAGTCGAGAAGCTCTTGAAGTCAAAAGCCTTGTTTTCATCTTCTTTTGAAATGATGGTGTAGTTGAGGTTGTTCAAATCGTGATAAACAGCTCCACCACCACTGATCCGGCGAACCACTTCAATCCCATGCTCCCGAACGTAGTCACGGTTGATCTCTTCAATGGTATTTTGGTGACGACCTACAATGATAGATGGTTTGTTGATCCAAAGAAGGAAGATTTGATCTTCATCCAATAGATGCTTAAAAGCATACTCTTCTAAAGCAATATTAAAAGCAGTATCATTTGAATAATTAATAATGTATTTCATAGTAATTCCAAAAATTCGTTTTATAAATCCTACTCATAGTAAGATAAGCATTAGACAGAAATAGTTGAATTTCACTTGAATTTTCTGAAGTAGTAAAAAGAAATGTAACGATAACTCGTTACATTTCTCGGAAAAATTGAGACAAGTGGCTCAATTTTTAGGCATGGAACTCTAAGAGAGGTCGCTGCCGTCCGTACTACTTTAAGAAAATTTAGTTGAAAGAATAGTATTATTTCTTCTTAGGTGAGTGAACTGCCAAGCCGAGTACATCCGCAAAGGCTTCGTACATCACTTCTGAGAAGGTTGGGTGACCATGAATGGTCTTGAGCATTTCTTCTACAGTGATTTCCATCTCAATGATGGTAGAAGCTTCGTTGATCAATTCAGCTGCTGCTGGACCAATGATGTGAACCCCAAGAACTTCACCATATTTCTTGTCTGCAATGACTTTAACAAATCCTTGAGCCGCATCTGATGCAATGGCACGACCGTTCGCCGCAAAGTTAAATTTACCGATTTGAACATCGTATTTCTCACGAGCTTGTTCTTCTGTCAAACCAACAGCGGCAACTTCTGGAAGTGTGTAGATGGCTGCAGGAGTCAAGTTCAATTTGGCAACAGCATGATTTCCCTTAAGAGCATTTTCAGCCGCTACTTCACCCATACGGAAGGCAGCGTGAGCCAACATCTTGGTACCGTTGATATCGCCTGGCGCATAGATGCCTGGAACAGATGTTTCCATGTATTCATTGACCTTGATCCGTCCACGATCCAATTCAAACTCGACTTCACCGATACCTTCAAGGTCTGGAACACGTCCGATTGATAGAAGAGCTTTGTTAGCAATGATATCATCTTTGCCTTCAACCTTGATACGGAGTTTTCCGTCTTCTTCAATGATTTCTTGCAGTTTTGTATCGGTCAAGATGGTCATCCCCTTGCGTTCAAGAATCAAACGAAGGTTCTTAGATACTTCCGCATCCATAGCTGGAACGATGCGGTCCATCATTTCGATGACTGTTACTTTTGAACCAAAGGTCATGAAGGCTTGACCAAGTTCGATCCCGACAACACCACCACCGATGATGACAAGGCTTTCTGGAACTTCATTCATTTCAAGAATATCGTCACTGGTCATGACAAGGGATGATTCCATACCTGGAACGTTAATCTTGCTAACTTTTGAACCACCGGCAAGGATGATTTTCTTCGTTTCAAGCAATTCAGAACCATTAACCAAGACATTCTTATCTTTCGTAATGGTACCGATACCCTTGTGAACATCCACTCCGTAGCTGCGAAGAAGTCCTGCAACACCACCGACGAGGGTATTTACGACCTTGTTCTTGGTTTCAAGAACCTTATCCATATCTACTGAGAAACTTGGATTTTCAATGATAATACCACGGTTTGCTGCATGACCAATATTTTCAATAATTTCAGCATTGTGGAGGTAAGTCTTAGTTGGGATACATCCGCGGTTCAAGCATGTTCCACCAAGTTCAGATTTCTCAACAAGAGCAACTTTACCACCTAGTTGAGCTGCCTTAATAGCAGATACGTAACCAGCAGGACCACCACCAATCACTACGATATCATAAGCATCATCGCTCTTATTATCATCGTTTGAAGCACTTGCTGCAGTTGGTGCTGGACTCGCTTCTGGTGCTGCTCCAGCGGTTGGGATGTTTTCCCCTTCTTCACCAAGATAACCGATTACTTCTGTTACAGGAACAGTTTCTCCATCCCCTTTCAGGATAGCGATCAAGTAACCGTCTTCTTCCGCTTCCAACTCCATGCTGACTTTGTCTGTCATGATTTCAAGGAGAACTTCTCCTTCTTTTACAAATTCGCCGACTTTCTTATTCCACTGAACGATTTGTCCTTCGGTCATATCTACGCCGGCTTTTGGCATAATTACTTCTAAGGCCATTTTATTTCCCTCTTTTTCTTGTTTCTATTCTCTCTCGTTGATTAGACCAACATTGAAATCGGGTCTTCAATCAAGGCTTTCAAGTCTTTCATGAATTTGGCACCAGCCATTCCATCGACAACGCGGTGGTCAATGGTCAAGCCCAAGCTCATGATTGGACGAATGACAATTTCACCATTCACAACAACTGGTTTTTCAACCGTTGCGCTAACTCCAAGAATGGCAGAGTTTGGTTGGTTGATAATCGGTCCAAATGATTGAACGCCAAACATCCCCAAGTTACTGATAGTAAAGGTTGAGTTTTGCAATTCACTTGGAGCAAGCTTACCATCCAAGGTACGTCCGATAACATCCTTGAAGGCTACGACCAACTCTGACAAGGTCATCTTTTCAGCATTGTAGACAACTGGTGTCATAAGACCATTATCCATACCAACAGCCATCGCAAGATTAACGTAGTTGTGGGTGATAATTGTTTTACCATCTTCTGTCAATGAAGCGTTGATATATGGATGTTTCATAAGAGTTTTGACAACTGCAAGTGAAAGCAAATCTGTAACAGTGATTTTCTTACCTGTTGCTTCCATAATTGGATCAAGAACTTTTTTACGAAGGGCAAGCAATTCAGACATATCTACATCGTAGTTAAGCGTGAAGGTTGGAGCAGTTAAGTATGACTCAACCATACGTTGAGCAATAACCTTACGCATTGGTGTCATCGGAATCCGCTCGATCTCACCATAAGGTGTCACATTATCTGGAACTTCTTCCACTTTCTCAATTTGAGCAGGTGATTTAATCGTATCGTTTTCGATATTTTCAGGAAGGAAGGCTAAAACATCCTTCTTCATAATCTTACCACGATGACCAGTTCCTTGGATTTCTTGCCAAGCAATATTATGCTCTAGTGCAATTCGTTTTGCAAGTGGTGAAATGCGAACCACATTTGTGTCTTTATAGGTTTCCACGTCTTCTTTGTGGACACGACCGTTTGCGCCTGAACCAGAAACATCATAGAGGTTGATCCCAAGATCATCCGCTAATTTTCTAGCCGCAGGAGTCGCTCTTAGCTTATCATCAGCCATGACCTCTCCTATTCTATTATAAGATATCAAGGACGTAGAGGACAAAGAAAAAATAGGAGATTGACGCTGTGTTCGATGAACACAAGGAAATCTATCTTTTTTTCACAGTCCTCCGTCCGGATTCAGTTATAAGATACTAAGGGCTTCAAAAGTCAAAGTGAAAATAGGAAACTTGACGAAGAAACTTTAGTTTCTAGGAAAGTTTATCTTTTTCACCCAGACTTTAGCCCGTGCTCTAATCTAAGATATCAAGAACGCAGAGAACTCTGCACCTAAAAGATACAAAGCTTCTCGTCTAATTAATTTTTTTACATAATTTATGTTATGTATTATTCTTTGTTATATGTTTTACGAATGGCATCTTTGATGCTTTCAACTGTTGGAATCATTGCATTTTCAAGGTTTTGTGCGTAAGGCATTGGCACATCTTCCCCCGCACAACGGCGGATTGGTGCATCCAAGTAATCAAATGCTTCTGATTCAGAAATAATAGCTGAAATTTCACCAATATAGCCACTTGTTTTGTGGGCATCATTGACAAGGACTACTTTTCCTGTTTTCTTGACAGAGTTAATGATGATCTCTTTATCGAGTGGAACCAAGGTCCGTGGATCTACTACTTCTACTGAGATGCCTTCTTCTGCCAATTCTTCAGCTGCCTGCATCACGCAACGAAGCATTTTTCCGTAGGTTACGACAGTGACGTCAGTTCCTTCACGTTTGATTTCTCCGACACCAAGTGGAATCGTGTAGTCAGGGTCAACAGGCACTTCACCTTTTTGGTTAAATTCTGATTTATACTCAAGAATGATTACTGGGTTGTTATCGCGAATAGAAGACTTAAGCAGTCCCTTCATATCCGCTGGCGTACCAGGAGCAACAACTTTCAAACCAGGAATATGAGTAAACCATGATTCCAATGATTGAGAGTGTTGGGCTGCAGATCCAACTCCGTTACCAGCAGCACAGCGAATGGTCATTGGTACTTGACCTTTTCCACCAAACATGTAGCGAGTCTTAGCAGCTTGGTTAACGATAGCATCCATGGCAATTACTGAGAAATCCATGAAGGTCATATCAACGATTGGGCGAAGTCCGGTCATGGCTGCACCTGCTGCTGCACCTGAAATCGCAGCCTCAGAAATCGGACAGTCACGGACACGTTCTGGACCGAATTCCTCAAGCATTCCTACTGAAGTTCCGAAGTCTCCACCGAAAACTCCGACATCTTCCCCCATCAACAATACATTTTCGTCGCGACGCATTTCCTCAGACATAGCAAGGATAATGGTATCGCGGAAAGACATTAATTTAGTTTCCATAATTCTCTACTCCCCCTTAGTCTGCGTAAATATCTTCGAAAGCTGATTCAAGTGGAGGGAATGGGCTTTCTTCCGCAAATTTCACTGAAGCTTCAACTGCTTCTTTTACTTCTTCTTGGATCTGATCCAATTCTTCTGCGCTCGCAATCTCATTTTCAAGGAGATACTTGCGAAGGTTTTCGATTGGATCTTTCTTCTTCCACTCTTCAACTTCTTCACGTGTCCGGTATTTACCAGGGTCTGAAGATGAGTGACCGAGCCAACGATAAGTGACACTTTCAATCAAGACAGGGCCTTTACCAGAGCGGACATGTTCAACAGCTTTTTGGAATCCTTCATAGACATCAATAACGTTGTTTCCATCAGGAATAAACATACCAGGAATGCCATAAGCAGCACTACGCTCATGAATATGCTGGATATTGGTCATTTTCTTGATATCGGCAGAGATTCCGTAACCGTTATTGATACAGTAGAAAATAACTGGCAGATTCCAGATGGAAGCCATATTGACCGCTTCGTGGAAGACACCTTCGTTGGTTGCACCATCGCCAAAGAAGCAGACAACAATCTTACCAGTCTTTTTCATTTGTTGTGTAAGGGCAGCACCTACTGCAATCCCCATACCACCACCAACAATCCCGTTGGCACCAAGGTTACCAGCATCCAGGTCAGCGATATGCATAGAGCCACCTTTCCCTTTACAAGTACCCGTATATTTCCCCAGGATCTCAGCCATCATGCCATTCAAATCGATTCCTTTAGCAATGGCTTGTCCGTGTCCACGGTGGTTAGATGTCAGCAAATCATCATCGTTCAAAGCCAACATCGCTCCAACGTTAGCCGCTTCTTCCCCAACAGAAAAGTGCGTCATTCCTGGCACTTTTCCTTTTTTTACTAACTGTGCAATTTTTAAGTCCATGCGACGGATTTCTTCCATTTTACGGAACATATCCAATAAGAGACTTTTATCTAATGTTGCCATCATTTCGCCTTTCTTAGCATTTATTCATTCTCTTTCATTCTAGACAAAAATGAAAGCACTGTCAAAAATAATGCTCAAATGATTTCACAAACTTTATTCCTTGGAAGATGGTTTTATAAGCTTTTTAAAATTCAAATACAATATTTCACAAACTTATCACTCATGACTTTGCTATACATATAAAAAAACCGATAGGATCCTATCCTACCGGTCATCATCTTATGATTGGCGTTGGCCAAAGTCATGAATCATTTGTTCCAATTCTTCACGACTAGGTGTAGTAAGCATATAGAGGTAATCTCCCTGAAGTTCCGCAAAGGCCGCTGGCATGTCTTTCTTGACACGGAATTGATCATGGTATTTAGCCAAAACTTCATCCTCTGAAAGGACATAGGCTGCATTGGCACGACGAGAAGTTGCCAAGCAATAAAGGGGCTCAAACTCAGAAGCTGGGAAAGGTTCTCCTGCTACGATGGCAGCATAGCCACGGTACAAATCAATCGAGTGAGCGTAGTTGTAGACATCGATGGTAAAGCCACCTGCAGGGCGATTATTGTACTCGATCGCAATATAGTCATCCCCATCGCGGAAGAACTCAATGTGGAAGAAACGTTCCTTCATGCCAAAGGCCTTGACAATGGCTTCCCCGTATTGACGCAATTTTGGATCCATCTCTTTAAGGACATAATAAGAGTTGTCCATCTTGTAGAGCATCAAATCGAGTGGCGTATAAGCATAGTCAAAAGTCGTTGAGAAGACAATGTTGCCATCGCTATCGACCAGACCATCAAAGGTACAAATCTCGCTAGAAGTGACGAATTTCTCAAAGAAGTACTCGGTGTGGCCATCCCACTCAGCCTTAAAATGATCCACATCTTCTGGCGTTTCGATCTTGAAGGTCGCTGCTGCTCCTACTCCATTGTCAGGCTTAGCAATCAAAGGCAACCCAATCTTCTTCACGGCCTTATCAATGTCTTTTTCTGTTTTAACTACAGCACCAGGTACGACTGGGACTCCTGCCTTCTTGAAGAGTTTCTTCATTTCGGATTTGAACTTGGTTTTCTTCAAATCTTTTGGCTTAGCCCCGAAGACATTGAATTGCTCCCGAAGCGCCGCATCCAATTCCAACCAGTACTCATTATGAGACTCAATGCGATCGATTGGGCCATGTTTATAAAAGAGAAAGGCTACCGCACGCTTCACTTCGTCCAGATTTTCCAAATTTTCAACACGGAAATATTCTGTTAAGCTGTTGCGCAAAGGCTCATCTAACTGTTCATATGGCTCTTGACCAATTCCCAAAACAGTGATCCCTTTATTAGCTAGTTCGATGGTAAATTGTTGGAAGTTTTGTGGGTAATATGGTGAAATAACGATATAATTCATTGAGGTCTCCTCCCTTTTTACTTATAGATACATTTGGCCTAGGAAATAAGGCATTTGTTTGCGCCACCATTCCCAATCGTGGGCTACATCATGTCCCCATTCAGCGAACCATGCAGGAATATTTTTGTGATCAAAGGCTTCTTTCAGTTTGTAGAAAGATGGAAGCCCGTCTTGTTCCCAAGCCCCTAAACCAGTACAAACAACGATTTCAGCCTGACGGTAACGATCGATAAACCAGCCATCATTTTGGTTCCAGATATAATCAGATGGAGAATTTTGGTAAATGGCTTCATCTCCACCAAAATCACCAACAAAGAAACGAGCGTCATAGACTCCACTCAAGGCAATCACTTTGTTAAAGACATCTGGATGTTGCAAGAAGAAATTAAGCGCGTGGTAGGCTCCCATTGAGCAACCAGTTGTCATCATCGGATCAAACCAGCCTGTTTTGTGCTTGATGAAAGGAATAGCTTCTTCAATCACATAGCGCTCGTAAGCACGGTGCATCTCTGCTCGATCATGAGGATTTTTCCAATCACAAAGCCAGCTTTCACTATCAACACTCGAAAGGGTGAAGAATTGAACCCGTCCTTCTTCGATAAACTGAGCACAAGCATCAATCATACCAAAGTCATAGTACTCGTTATGACTTCCACCTGATGAAGCGAAGACCACAACAGGAATACCTGCGTGTCCATAGCGGTTCAAATACATTTCACGGTTGAGTTGGCCACTCCAGTGGCTTAAATGTTCAATATTCATAAGTTTCCTCTTTCTCTCTATTGATTTGTTCTGAGTCCATTAATCCCAATTTTCAGCCAAAAAGCGAAGGCACTCAGGTAAATGTTCAGCCCAAGCTTCTTCATGGTGAATAGCTCCAGATTGAATCCGAATGGCGATATTCTCTAAAGCAACTCCTTGTTGAATGACGTCGTGATAATAACGAAGAGATGAATCAATATAGGCTTGCTTGATGTTTCCTGCCATCAAAGTTTTATCTGTATCATCCGCCTCTTCAGTCCCCACATAGATGTAGATCCGTTGGTCTGAATATAATTTTTTGCGTTCAATATAATGATTGAAGGCATCTTGGTGCAGCCAGTTAGCGGATGAAAAGATACCTAAACAACCAATTTGATCTTGGTACTCTAAGCCCAAGAATTGGGTAATATTCCCACCCAAGGAAGAACCAATCATGGCCGTATGTTCTCGATCAGCAAGAGTCCGATATTCTTGGTCAATGAAAGGTTTCACCACCTCCATAACAAATTCGCCGTACTCAACTCCCTTGCCACCAAATTGCATGCCAGGAATATTAGATTCCTTGTACTTCCAGGCAGAGTATTCGTTCATGCGTTGGAAACCATCATTATCGATCGCAACGACAATCATGCGGCTAATATCGGGATTCCGCTTAATGGCTGGAATGACTTTCCAGGAATGACCCGCATAAGCTTCCTTGCTGTACAAAACGTTTTGTCCATCGTGGAAATAAACCACAGGGTAACGTCTATCTGTATCCGTTTCATAATTCTTAGGTAATAAGACTCGCACACGACGGAGTTTTCCGGTATAAGGCACTTTCAACTCGTGTGTCTTCATATCTAAATAAAAATAGGATTTGTTCATTGTCAGAAAACTCTCTATATTCTAAATTTTATTCATTATACCATTTTTAGAAGAAAAAGTCTGGATTTTCTCCAAACTTTTTCCTTTCTTGGGTTATTTTTCCATAAACTGAGCCAAATCTTGTAAAGAACGTTCGGCAATTTTCTCATAACGTTCCTTCTTATCACGAATGCGTGGTCCTTCTAGCTCCTTGATAATCCCGAAGTTGACATTCATGGGTTGGAAATGCTTGCTATCTGCATGGGTGATATAGTGAGCCAGGCTTCCGATAGCTGTCGTTTCAGGGAAAATCGCTGCTTCTTCTCCTTTGAAAAGGCGAGCGGCATTGATTCCAGCTACCAAACCTGAGGCCGCTGACTCAACATAGCCTTCTACACCTGTCATTTGACCTGCAAAGAAGAGATTTGGTTGTTTCTTCGAGCGGTAGGTTTGTTCCAGCAGATTTGGAGAATCCATGTAGGAATTGCGGTGCATGACGCCGTATCTGACAAACTCCGCATGTTCCAAACCTGGAATCATTTGGAAGACCCGTTTTTGTTCGCCCCATTTAAGGTGAGTTTGAAAGCCAACGATATTATAAAGGCTGGCAGCCGCATTGTCCTGGCGCAACTGAACGACTGCGTAGGGTGTCTTAAACTCCCCATCACGTGGCCCTTTGTAATCATCTGGATACTCGAGTCCAACTGGCTTCATAGGACCATAGAGCATGGTTTTGATGCCTCGTTTGGCCATGACTTCAATGGGCATACAACCTTCAAAATACTTTTCTTTTTCAAAAGAGTTGAGCGGGGCTTCTTCAGCATTGACCAAGGCCTCGTGGAAGTCCATAAACTCTTGCTTGTTCATTGGGCAGTTGAGATAAGCTGCTTCTCCCTTGTCATAGCGTGACTTGAGATAGACCTTGTTCATATCGACAGTATTGACATCGATGATTGGAGCTGCTGCATCATAAAAATAGAAACCATCGCCACCATTAAGGGCGTGAATCTTTTCTGCCAAGGCATCGCTGGTTAGAGGCCCCGTTGCGACCACTGTGATGGCATCTGTCGGCAATTCCGTAATTTCATCACGAATGACTTCGATGAGCGGATGTTGGGACACCTTTTCCGTCACTCGACTAGCAAAACCTTCTCGGTCCACAGCAAGTGCTCCACCGGCTGGTACACGAGTCGCTTCAGCTGCTTCAAGGATGACAGAACCCAGACGGCGCATTTCTTCTTTGAGTAGCCCAACAGCATTGGTGAGAGAATCCCCGCGAAGAGAGTTGGAACACACTAACTCAGCAAAGTTGTCTGTTTTGTGTTGCGGAGTGGATTTCACTCCCCGCATTTCATAAAGCTTGACCGGAATTCCCTGTTGGGCAATCTGGTAAGCTGCTTCAGAGCCAGCAAGGCCCGCACCGATCACATTGATATAAGATTGAGACATGACACTAATACCTCTTTGGGTATCAAAACACCCCACTGGACTGTTAGACACCCACAAATCTTTCTAATTTTCTACTTGGTCCATTATACCAAAAAGCCAAGTAAAAAGACAGGGAGGTTTTTCCTTCCTGTCTAGACTTTAACTATTTATTTTCTTATAAACACAACCAAGCTCCTAAGAGGGCTGATAGGATACTGAATAAGGACCCGATCAAGTAATACTCCGCAAAGGCTGGATTTTCCGAAATTTTATTGTAGCGGGCGATGGATTTGGCCGTAAATACTAGGCCGATAGAAGCAAATTGTCCATAGACGAGACAGGCGCCAATCACCAAACGCTCTAAAAAGCCAATCATGGAACCAGCCCCAGTGATCGTATCCATTTTCTTCTTGCTGGTGGGTTGATACTTGGCAAACAGAATTTTAAAGGCAATATTGCTTGGTTTCCCAACTAGGAGGACATAAAAGATCAGATTTAAAGTGTCAAAGGGTAGAAGATAGGTCGTGCCATTCTTCGCTCCTAAAAGGACTAGACAGCTAATGATGGCGATATGCAAGACTTGATCCAAGGCAAAAGTCCATGCTTTTGGTAATTTCAATTGCTTCTGCACGATCGGTTTTAAGAAATCTATTCCAGCATGAGTTAGTAAAATGACCAAGCAAATCCACCACAAGTCCAGATGACAGAGGGAAACCACAATCAGAGGCAGAGCTACATATAGAATGTGAAGCCCTAGCACCTTCTTATCCTGATCCTTACGATCCGCCATCTTTTGGCTTTGAAAATAATAATCTGATAGTAAATGACAAATCAACAAGAGAATCAAGTATGGATTCACTACGATACTAGACAATCCGCTCATCTTCCTCTCCTTTCACTGTGCTTTGTATACTAGCCAGGGCAGCTGCTCTCCCCCGTAAATAAACACGGATACTACTACTCTTTAACCGTTTAGAGAGGGCACTTGGGTTGATAGCTAGTGATTGAGCCAAATCCTGCTGACTAAAGGACTCGCTATATACGGATCTCTTTAGAAGATTGAGCAAGATCTCCTCCTGACTATCCCGCCAACCTGAACGAATGGCTTCTCCAGAAGCGATGAGGGCGTTCACAAAAAAGTCTTGGTTTTCCTTCCCGCTTGAAAAATAAATCTGTGTACTGCCATAGTCATTTTTCTGATGAACAAAATTGATGGCTGCGCGTGCATTCCAATAAGCTGGACCATCTGCTCCAACACTTTGCAAGGGATCAATAGCTGTTACAATCTCCCCAAGGCCAATTCCAAAACGAAGCTGAGTAGGGGTTAGTTCTGAACGTAAGGTATCGATGATTTGAAAAACTGGAGCATCCACTTTTAAAAGCGCCTGAAACTCATCCCCCAAGGTTAAGGTAAAAGCCGATGCTAGGCAGTCTTTAAAAAGCTCATTGATTTTTTGAAGCGTTTTTTCTAACTGTTTTTGCAGGTCAAAACGTTCTTGTACGATTTTGGAATCAATCACATCTGCAATCAAAGCAAGATACATAAGCCCACCTCCTTGTGTCTATTATAACGAAAAAAAACAAAAATGTCTATTATAACAGACATTTATAAAAATTGCCGTTATAATAGACATTGAATCATGTAAAAGATTATTTCACTTTTTCTTCTTCGTAGTCACCGTTGCTACAAACGACTTGTTTGCCACCGCCACGGACTTTCTTCTCAACTAAGTAATGACCACATTTAGGACAATCCCGGCCGATTGGCTTGTCCCAAGAAGTGAATTCACAGTCTGGGTAGCGATTACAGCCATAGAAGATACGATTTCGTTTGGTTTTACGCTCAATGATTTGTCCCTGATGACAGTTTGGACATTCCACCCCAATTTCTTTGACAATGGCCTGGGTATGGCGACAATCTGGGAAATTACTACAAGCATAGAACTTACCAAAACGTCCTAATTTAATCACCATCGGGCTGCCACAGACTTCACAATCAAAACCAGCTGGTTCGTCTTTGATTTGGATTTTTTCCATCTCTTCTTCAGCCTTGGCGACTTCTTTAGAGAATGGTTTGTAGAAGGCATCAATGACTTTTTGCCACTCTTCTTTTCCGAGTTCGACATCATCGAGTTTCCCTTCCATCTCCGCTGTGAAGGTCACATTGACAATATCTGGGAAAAACTCAACAATCAGTTTATTAACGATCTCCCCTAATTCCGTTGGTTCAAAGCGTTTAGCTACCAGCTTCACATAATAGCGTTTTTGAATAGTCTCAATCGTCGGAGCATAGGTTGAAGGGCGACCTACTCCATTTTCCTCCAACGTCTTAATCAAGGTCGCTTCAGAATAACGGGCCGGTGGTTGGGTAAAGTGTTGCTCAGGCTTGCTATTGACCTGCTTGACGATATCGCCTTCTACCATGTCCGGCAACATCTTGTTTTTGTCTGAATCATTATAAATCGCCAAATAACCGTCAAACTTTACCTGACTCCCATTCGCTGTATATTGAACCCCATTTTGACCTAAACGGACATTCATGGTATCAAAGACAGCTGCCGTCATCTGGCTAGCGACAAAACGATTCCAAATCAAGGTGTAGAGTTTCAATTGGTCTTTGTCCAAGTATTTAGCAATGCTCTCAGGAGTATTGAAGACGCTAGACGGACGAATCGCTTCGTGGGCATCTTGGGCACCAGAAGCATTCTTCACACGGCTTCCATGCTTAGAATATTTCTCACCGAAGCGATCCACGATAAAGTTAGCTGCCTCATTTTGCGCAACCGGACTGATCCGAGTGGAGTCGGTACGCATATAGGTAATCAAACCTTGAACACCAGAGCCAATATTGATTCCTTCGTACAATTGCTGAGCGACCATCATGGTCTTACGAGTACGGAAGTTGATCTTATTGGCCGCATCCATCTGCATAGAAGAGGTTGTATATGGAAGTGGCGCATTTCGACGACGCTCTTTCTTTTCCACCTTTTCAACAGTAAAATCTTTGCCATCTAAGCGTTCAAGAACAGCTTTCACCTCTTCATTGGTGTTGAGCTTCATCTTCTTGCCATCAATCCCATAGAAGCTAGCTTGGAATTGTTTGGTCCCTTTTTTGAAGACACCATCAATGGTCCAGTATTCTTCCGGCTTGAAATCATTAATTTCGTTTTCACGATCAATGATTAATTTGAGGGCAACAGATTGCACGCGCCCTGCAGAAAGTCCTTTTTTGACCTTTTTCCAAAGAATAGGCGAAATTGAATACCCTACAATCCGGTCCAAGACCCGACGTGCTTGTTGGGCATCAACCAAATCCATATCGATTTGACGCGGTTCTTTAAAGGCATTTTTAACGGCATCCTTAGTGATTTCATTAAAAACCACGCGGTTCTTTTCTTTGGCATCCAAGTTCAAAATATGAGCTAAATGCCAAGAAATAGCTTCTCCTTCTCGGTCCGGGTCACTTGCGAGAAAGACTTGTTTGGCTTTTTTAGCTTCTTTTTTTAAATCATTGATCAAGGGACCTTTTCCGCGAATATTGATATATTCCGGTTCATAGTTATTGTCGAAATCAATCGACATAGTTGATTTTTTTAGGTCCCGAATATGACCAACACTGGCCATGACTTTATAGTTACGACCAAGGTATTTTTCGATTGTTTTCGCCTTAGCAGGAGACTCCACAATCACCAAATTTTTCTTGGTTGTACTGCTTTTCTTTTTTGTTACCACGTTTTATCCCTCTGTATTGTATAAATCTCATTGAGTTTAATACATTTTAAGAAAGATGTCAACTAGGAACTTCTCCTATAGGAAAATCACAATTCGTATTTCAATTCATCAAGAATGTCCTGGCCTGATGTGACAAGCTTTGCACCTTCTTGAATCAAGTGATGGCAGCCTGCAGATTTTCCATCTAAAATATTTCCTGGAATAGCAAAAACATCTCGTCCTTCCTCCATGGCACGCTCACAAGTAATTAAACTTCCTGAACGAAGTCGTGCCTCTGCCACAATCACAGCCTGACAGAGTCCTGCAATGATGCGATTTCTCTCAGGGAAATGAAACTTCAAAGGAGCCTGTCCTGGTCCATACTCGCTCAAGACAAGATGATGCTCGCCCATGTGCATCTGTAGTCTTTGGTTACTCTTGGGATAAAAAACATCCAGCCCCGTTCCTATCACTCCGATGGTCTTTCCACCATTGCGGATACTGGCATAATGTGCGGTCGCATCAATCCCTTTTGCTAGTCCACTGACGATGACCAGTTCATTCCCAAGTTCCTTAATAATTTTCTCTACAGATCGCACCCCTTCTCGCGTCGTCTCACGAGCTCCAACGACTGCAATCTTCGGTCTGGTTAACAGTTGCAAATCCCCTTGGTAAAAAAGGAGTACAGGAGGATTGTAGATCTGTAGCAATTCCTCAGGGTATTCAGGATCAAAAATGGATAAAGCTGGGAATCGTTTAAAGTCTTTGTGTAATTGGTCGTCATCTAGTTGCCGGTATTTGTCTACAAAATGAATGATACTGCGGCAACGAGCGATCCTTGCTATCTCTTCTAAGCTTGGCAAGATTTGATCTTTCTTACAGTAATCCAAGACTCTCAAGACTTGCTCATTTGATAAACCGGCTGCTTTTAATTTAAAGATTTCAAATTTCTCCATGGTCACCTTCTACTTCCTCTCACTTATTTATTCGAAAAAGAAAAGAAAAAAGCTCTATTTCTAGAACTTTTTTTGATTTGGTGATGAATAAAAGTAGGATGCAGCGCCAATTAGGTTGCTCTCATTATGAAAGCGAGCCGCTTGAATGGGCAAAGCCTCAAATTGTTCATGCCCTCTTTGAGAGAGCAGGTCATGGTATTGGTGATTGATTTCATCGATCAGTAGCGGTTGGCTACTAATGCCCCCTCCAATGGTCACCTTCTCAAGTCGCAACAAAGATTGAAGATTAAAAATCAGAATAGCAATATCATGACAATACTCCTGAAACAAGGTTGTCAGCTCCTCGTTACCCCCTTGATCAAGAGCCCTGAATACAGCTATACCATCTGCCTTTTCTAGGTTCAAGATGTGACTAGCCTTCTCAACAAATTGAACAGCTGAACCAGTGTTTTCCAAAAGATTGGAAATGCCTTGCAAAAAGAGTTCTCGATGAAAACGACGATTTTCGGGCGTTCTTTCTGTCTTATTAATAGACCGAATGTATTCTGTCAGTTGCCATCCACTCAATAAATCACCGTTAGAAATAAGAGCAAGGCCAACTCCTGTCCCTAAGACCAAGGTCGCCCCGCACGGACAATCTTTTAGATTGCCAAGCCTTGCTTCTGCTAGACCTGCGGCTTCTCCATCATTGAGAACAGTGACTGGTACTTGAAATATTTGTTGCAATCTACTAGCCAGAGGAATGTTGCGCAAATAAGGAATAAGTCCCCCTCGAAAGACAAAGCCAAGTGTCTTTTGGATCTCACCAGGACAAGAAATGGCAATTCCGTCGATTTGTTCCCGAACAGGATCAACAATTCCTTCTAATCCTTGCCAAAACTCCTCAATCGTAGGTGGCGTCGGGATCTTGTCTGTATGAACCAATTGATAGTCTGCATCCATCAGACCATACTTAATAAAGGTTCCTCCGATATCGATGGTAAATAGCATGGCCTAATCCTCACACATTGATTTGACGGGTTCAAATGAACGCCGATGGATCGGAGTCACTCCCAGCTTGTGCAGACCAGCAAGGTGGTTAGCCGTCCCATAGCCAGCGTTCTGTGCAAAATTATAGCCTGGATATAACTGATCCAAGTCCTCCATCATCTGATCCCGAGTCACCTTAGCTACGATAGAGGCAGCAGCAATGGATAAGGAATTAGCATCTCCTTTGATGATACTAGTTTGAGGAATAGAAAGATCCAACTTCATGGCATCAATCAAAAGATGCTGGGGTTGAGGATCTAGCTGACCAATGGCCTCCATCATGGCTAGCTTCGTAGCTTCATAGATATTAACCTGATCAATCACTTGATTGTCCTTGACGCCGATGCCGATCGCAATAGCTTCTTGGAGCACAGCTTCATAGATTTCCTTGTGTTTAGATTTCGGAATTTTTTTACTATCGTTGAGGCCTGGAATCTTAGAACCTTTGGGTAAGATCACGGCAGCTGCAACAACTGGTCCTGCTAATGGGCCACGTCCCACTTCATCCACTCCTGCAATAAGCTGAATCCCTTGAGTATAAAGTTCTTTTTCATAGGCTAGCATTTTTTCCAAACGCAAATCTTCGTCCACTTGTTTTTGGAGTTCGCGTTTTCGTTTGCTGATAGCTGCTTGAACCCCCGCTCGACCATCAAGGATCAATTCTTCAAATAAGGGATGATCTAGATCGTCAATCGTTGCCAAACGCTCTTTGATTTCTTTAATCGTTGGCATCTATTTCACCTACACGATCAAGGGTATAGCGACCCAAACGACCATCACGTACATCCTTGACGAACAAGCTGTAAAAGCGATCGTAATCATCACGGAAGCCTAAGAGTTGAGTCATTTCCATGATGATTTCTGGAGCTTCCTGCTCTAAATTCATTTGCTTATAGCGTTCTTGCAACTCTTTTGGGTAGTGGGATTTAAAATACTCAAGACCAAAAATAGTCACCTCATCCATTGGCAATAACTGGTCCTTAATGGCACCCGTTAAAGCTAATTTTAGAGCCACTTCTTCATCTTCAAACTTAGGCCAGAGAATCCCTGGGGTATCCAAAATTTCAAGGTCTTTATTGGTTTTCAACCACTGTTGCCCCTTGGTCACCCCTGGTTTATTCCCAACAACAGCAATCTTTTTCCCTGCTAAGCGGTTCATCAAGGTTGATTTCCCAGCATTAGGAATCCCGATGATCATGGTGCGAAGGGTTTCAATCTGAATCCCCCGTTCCTTTTGACGGGCAATTTTATCGGCCATCAAGCTCTTAGCAGCATCTGTTACTTTTTTGACTGTTGACTGCTCTTTGGAGTTGATAGCCAAGGTTTTGATGCCTTGAGACTCAAAATAGTCCTGCCATTCTTTTGTTGCCACAGGATCTGCCAAGTCTACCTTGTTCAAAATCATTAATTTAGGCTTATCACCAACAATTTTCGTTAACATAGGATTTTGGCTTGATAGGGGCAAACGAGCATCTACCAAAACCGTCACAAAATCCACGAATTTTAAATTTTCTTGTACTTGTCTTCTAGCTTTGGACATGTGTCCAGGAAACCATTGTATAGTTGCCATGTTCTCCATTCCTTTCCAGTTCAATCTCTTCTATTATACCATGTTTTCTTCAATTCTCAGCCTTAAACGAGAATACAAAAAATGAAGCTACCTAGGTAACTTCATTTTTCTTCTATTCTGTCCAATTTATCAACGATTTCAATTGATCGTCCATTGTATAGGTATAGGTGTCGATATTTCTAGTAAAGTAGTTCTTCAAGTCATTTTCATCAGACATGCTTTGGAAATCGTACTTCTTAGCATTTTTCTCAAAGGTTTGAATGGTTTTTCCAGGTTTTTTATGAACGTTGGCTTTTCCATGGTTTTCGACCTGTTCAATAACCGCTATCTTGGAAATGACAAAATAACTTGTTTTTGATTTACCAAAAGATGTATCGGTAATAGAGTATACATAGACCAATTGCGGGATTTTGGAATCAAATGTACCTCCCCAATCAACTCCATCTTTGATTGCCGCAAAAGCCATCCCTTCAAATTTTGGAAGGTCTTTATAATTGCGGTCAGCTGCATAAGCCTTTGCTGCATCCTCTACATTCTTAGAGATGGCTTCTTGTGTATCCTCATCCACTTTTGACAAGGAAGTCACATAAGCTCCTTCCTCAAAATCAGCCAAAGTGACCTTGTATTTCTTACTGTCTTTTCCTTTCTCAACAGTTTTACCTTGTTCTTTCAATGCATTTTTACCACTTTCATTGAGACGAATCTCAATTTCATCTCCAACTGCAATAGGATCATTACTTGATATTTCTTTACCGTTCAGATAATAATCAAATGGGAAGCCATATTTAGCGGTTGCTTTTGCAATAAAATCTAGATCTTTTCCTTCAAATTGAGATGGTTTTGATAAACTTCCATTTGGAGAAATCCCCTTAATTTTTGGATAAAAACCCTTAAAGGGGTCAAAACCTACAAGCGGGATAAGATCCGCCTCCTGAGTTACAGATGTACCGGTAAAGTGAAGGCCAGGTATCATGTCTTCAAGATCGCTTTTATCGTAAAGTAATTTGACCGTAATTTTATCGTGATTGTTTAGGTTCTTTCGCTTCTCTGCCTCGATCAGTTCATCGCCTTTATAAACACTAAATTTTACTTTTGAAACTAGCTGATCGATATTGTAGTTTGAATTCTCAGTATTCAAGCCTTCTGCTTCTATCTTTTTCTTGATATCCCGATCTAAATTCTTCTTATTCAAACTAAGCGACTTCTCAACAATCGATCCTTCACCATCAGTCCCTTCAAATTCTAGCTTTATATAGTCCTCTAAATTAATGGTGTCACTGCTACCACGGTTTAATAAGAAATAACCTGCAAGAGTAATGACAGCAAGAAGGACAAAAATCCCTGCTAAAATTCCTTTCATGTTTCTTTTTGATTTTTTAGGTGCTGGGGCTTGAGTTGGACTTGGCCCTAATTGCACTGTCTTTGGTTGAAAAGCAACAGCTTTTGGTTCAGCTTGGGCAGCTACTTGAACTTTAGCTCCACACTTAGAACAAAATGCATCACCGGCATTAATAGGTGCCTGGCAATTGGTACAGTTTTTCATAAATCATCTCCTTATTGTTTATCGAGCGTCCTTACGGACAGAAGTCAATACGAGGGAAGTTGCGACTATAAATAGAGCGGCAAAAGCAAGCAAGGCTCCCCAATTTCCAAGAATCGCAAGTAGATCATAAGCATAGGTTCCTACCCCATCTTTTTGATAAACTTGCCAGTCAGTATGACCTTGAGACGGGACCATATTGTTCATGTTTGCAATCCGAAAGAAGGCCGTCGTTCCCCATCTCGTAATGGTCGCGTGTGAGATCCACACTAAAAATGGAATTTTTTCATCCAAGGATTGGAGAAAATTTGAAAACAGCAATTGAACCATCAATACAAGTGGCATGGCTGTCATCGCTTGGGATGATTTTTTTACAAAAGCTGAAATCAATAAGGCCAACATATCTGAAGTAAAGATCACCAAAAACAAAGTGATCCCAAAAAGGAATATCTGGCTACTGTTTCCTTGGATACGCGGATAGCGCACAACAATGGTTCCAATCATTAAGATCGCTTCCGCGAAACAAAGCACCAACTCTGTTAGCACACGCGCCGTCACATAAGAAGGCAAGGACAAGCCTTTAATTTGGTACTCAAACTTGATGACTTTACGCTCATTACAAATACTGGTCACTGAATTAAAGAGACCAATCCAGAGTGCTGCAGAAATAAACATAATGGAAGAAGTTCTCGTAATATGGTATTTATCAAAAACTTCATTGGCATTAAAAGCGATCGAAATGATGAAAGGAAGAAGAATCGCTTCTAAGACAAAAAACAACGATTTTTTGTTAAGAAGGAGTCGAAGGAATTTTCTAAAATAAATCGAGACTTGCTTCTTATCCAGCATGGCCACCTCTCCTTTCATTTTCAAACCATTGAACATATTGGTCAACAAGAGCTGCATTTTCAGCACCTGAAATCTTATGGACGATTTCTTCTAAACTCTGAGCAGCAAAGACTTTCAGGGCATTGTCTACGGAGCCAAAGTAACACAGTCTACCACACCCTTCCGAACTCTTTCCGACCACCATAACCTTGTCAAAGAGATGACGAATACGATCGGGCGTATGCGTGATGACACATAAGATCTTTCCTTCATCTGTAATCTCTCTCAGTGTGGTCATGACCTCCATAACCATGCTTCCATCGACACCGGAATCCGGCTCATCCATAAAGAGGATTTCGGGGCGCGTGATGTATTCCATGGCTATCGTGAGTTTTTTCTTTTGTCCGCCAGATAGAGAAGAACACTTGGATCCTTTAACAGATTCCAAATCCAGCTTTTTCAGAACAGATAGCACTTCTTCTTTGCGAAGTTCAGGATGGTCTGCTAATTCAGATGGACCATAGAGTTTAGCCGCATCTTCTAGATTCTTATAGACCGTGTCTTCCATTCGGTAATGCTCATCAGGAGATTGAGGTGCCAGGGTGATGACCCCTTGTTTCTTCCCATCATTTAACAGATCTACGCCATTAAAATAAGCACTGGTATTTGAATGAACAAGTCCTGTCACTGCTTCCATAAAGGTTGATTTTCCAGCACCAGAACCACCCAGAATTAAGATCATTTCCTTGGGTTTAAATTCTACCTGAATATCCTTGAGGATGGTCTTACGATTTAAGAGATTTCCGACTGTTACATCTTGAATAGCAATCGTTAGTGATGAATGAGAAAAATCCTCGCGCTCCCTAGTTGAAACAGATGGATCTGCAGTTGCTGCCTGAAGATCTTGGTAAATGATCTGTTCTCCTAGTTGGACAACCAACTGATTTGATAATACTGCACAATCAATCCTAGCAAGCGAGGACAGATCCATCGGAAAAGCATCTTTTGCAATGGTCTTCCATTCAAGGGATTGCATTTCAACAATGATGAATTTTGAGCGAAAAACATGGCCGTCAGCGTCACAAAGATGAATAATGGAACGATGATTTAATAAAACACGTTGATTTTTCGGATAGGTGACACCATCCACCTCAATCATTCCAGACAAACATTCCAGAAACCATTGACCGTTTAGAAAATGGAAAACAGCTTTAGAGGGGGACTGAAAATCATCAGCCAGATGCAAATCTGCCTGACTTTCTTGAGAAATACCATCAACGCTCAATCCATCAAAAAGTGGAATAGCTGTAAAATCCTGATTTAGATAGGTATAGATGGTTGGGTTTTGCATACATGTAAACCTTTCGAAATAAACTAATTGGATAGACAGTCAAAACCACCCTATAAGGGTGGTTCAAACACGATGGCTCTACCTAGCGAGCACTACTCTAGCTTAGCGAATTTGCTCAAAATGCAAATGCACGGCGATATGATCACCATAGCCGCTCCGTTCCAAATCACGTTGCAAGCGATAAGAAATGTAGTGTTCTGCAATGGTAATATAACCAGCACCAAGTAAGCGGTGCTCAACCATTGACTGGATCATGCTGATCGTCGCACGTTCCACTTTAGCTTCTTCCAAATCCATGGCAACTTTCTTGGTCACTTGCGCCAAGTTTTGGCGAAGATCATCCGTCAAGACATAAACTGTTTGTGCTGCCTTCAAAACAGCTTGATAGATTTTATCTGGGTCAAATTCTACAACTTCACCACTACGTTTAATGACTTCCATCTTATTCTCCTTGATTATCAATATACTTCTATTATCTTAATAAATAGGGGATTTGTCAAGAATCTAAGACATCAATAATCCGGACGAAGGACCCCCGTAATGATCTCTTTAGATGCATGGTAATCCCCATCTACTACAACCTTGATGATGCGCTTCGCTTCTTCTGCTGGTGCTGGCACCAATGGCAAACGAGTTGGTCCTGCTTCAAAGCCCATATAGTTTAAGACAGCTTTGACAGGAGCTGGACTCGGATATGAGAAGAGAGCATTGACTTTAGGGATAAATTGACGTTGGATAGCCGCAGCCTTTTTAATATCGTTGTGTTCAATAGCTTGGAACATCTCATGCATTTCATCTCCATTTGTATGAGAAGCCACTGAGATCACTCCATCTGCCCCAAGGTTCATCGCATGGAAAGCATCTCCATCTTCCCCTGTATAGACGAGAAATTCTTCTGGCTTGTGTTCAATCAAGTAGGCCATATTAGCCAGGGTTGTACACTCTTTTACCCCAATGATATTTGGGTGTTCTGCCAAACGAAGCATGGTTTCAGGTGTCATTTCCACAACCACGCGTCCAGGAATATTGTAAATAATAATCGGAAGATTAGATGCATCCGCAATCGCTTTAAAGTGTTGATACATTCCTTCTTGGGACGGTTTGTTGTAGTAAGGGACGATAGCCAATCCTGCTGCAAAGCCACCAAAAGCATCTACTTCTTTGACGAACTCAATCGAGTCGCGGGTTTCATTGGTTCCGACACCAGCGATCAAAGGAACTCGACCATTGACAATCTTTTGAACAGCCGCAAAGAGTTGCAATTCCTCATCGTGGGTCAGAGTTGGACTTTCTGCAGTCGTTCCAGCTAAGAGAATCCCATCTGTATGATGAGCCAAGAGGTGCTCGATCAAGTCAGGAAGAGCGTCAAAATTAATGCTCCCATCTTCATGGAAGGGGGTGATAAATGCAGTGATGATTTTACAATCTTTTAAATCATTATAAGACATAGAAAACCTTTCTCTATATAAGAAAGAGGCTGGGGCTTGCTTGCCTTTGCCTCATGATCTGTTCATAAAACAAGTTGATTCGCTAGTTAGCTGATGAAGAAATCAAACTCTTCGAGTTACTGATTTCTGTTTCGCTCCCTATTTCAATTCAAATTTCAATTCAGCTGTTGGACGTACGAGTCCACGTTCGTGAAGAGTTTCTGCGATTTGGACTGAGTTCCAAGCAGCTCCTTTAAGGAGGTTATCTGAAACAACCCACATATGGATTCCTTTTTCAGCATCCAAGTCTTTACGAATCCGTCCAACGAAGGTATCACGTGAACCTACAGCATTGACTGCTTGAGGATAGATTTGGTGAGCAACATCATCTTCAAGGACTGCACCTGGAAATTCTGCAATAGCAGCTTTCACTTCGTCAATTGGTGCCACTTCTTTTGTTTCAATGTAGACTGACTCTGAGTGAGCTGACAAGACTGGAATCCGCACACAAGTTGCTGAAACAGCAATGCTATCGTCTTCCATAATTTTCTTAGTCTCGTTTGTCATCTTCATTTCTTCGTATGTGTAGTCATTATCTGTGAAGACATCGATTTGTGGAAGAGCGTTGAAAGCAATTGGGTAATGTTTTTTATCACCACCACATGGCAAGATTTCTGCTTTGACATCGCGTGGGTTGACCCCATCATTCAAGACTTCCTTCAACTCACGTTGGGTTTCAAGAATAGCTCCCATACCAGCACCTGATACAGCTTGGTAAGTAGACACGATGATACGGTCCAAGCCCCATTTTTGACGAACGGGTTCAAGCGCTACCATCATTTGAATGGTCGAACAGTTTGGACAAGAGATGATTCCGTTATGAGCATCAAGCGCATGTGCATTCACTTCAGGAACAACCAATGGGACATCCGGATTTTGACGGAAATAAGAAGTGTTATCAACCACTACTGCACCTGCTTTTACCGCATAAGGTGCATATTTGGCAGATGTTGAACCACCAGCTGAGAAAAGAGCAATATCAACGCCTTCAAAAGCATCTTCAGTCGTTTCTTCGATGGTCACGTCTTGCCCTTTAAATTGCAAGACTTTTCCTGCAGAACGTGCTGACGCAAGGTAGCGAATTTTATCGATTGGAAGAGTTGATTCTTCCAACATTTTGATCATTTGAGCACCAACGGCACCTGTAGCACCGACAACAGCAACTGTGTATCCCATAGTAAATCCTCTTTCAAAATTTTCTAAAAATTGAGTATTTGTACTATTATACAATTTTTTGGCATAAATGAAAAGTACCAACAGTAGGAAAAAAACCTGATTCTAAGACCAGGATTGTTGATGGTTATTTATCATAAATAGCTCTTTAGTTCAGGTCATAGTTCAAGTCACTTAAATCTTTCTTACCTTGTGTTTCTTCAGCAAGAAATGGAACTTGATGGATCCCCTTTACACCTGCTACGATAGACGCCGGAAATGAAACAATTTCTTGATTGATATGGCTGACATTACTGTTGACAATTCGCTTCGCTGCAGCAAGATCTTCATTTTCGTCAGCAATTTCCTTTTGCAAGGCCAAGAATTGATTAGAAGACAAGAGCTCTGGATAGTTTTCAGCAACTGCACGAATTTGTGCCAAGACATCATTTTGATTGGTAATGACTTGGTTAGATTCTTGGATAGATGCTCCTTGACGTAAAGCAACTAAATCAGTGAAAATCTGTTGTTCATGTTTAGCATAGGCTTTGGCTACTTTTAGCATTTCCGAAATGGTATCATAGCGTTTTACGAGGACGATATCAACGGTTCTCTTTGATTCTTCAATGGTCACTAGATAGCGATTGAGGCGATTTCCTACACTAATAAACCAAATAGCCAATAGGGCAACAAATATGATTAAGCCGATAATGAGATTCATGATGCTTCTCCTTCAAAAATTGCTGTTATTTCTTTAATTAAAGCTAGTTCTCTGCATAATTTATGATATTCAGATACCAAAGATAGCTGATCAATATCTTCCGGTTTTTGGGGCGTCGGAAAGATATAGCGATCGGTATACAAAGAAATAAATAGTTTCTTGTCTTTCAAAAATACACACATGGCATTTTGAGAAATTTGTCGATCAAACCATTCCAACATCTTAGGGGTGAGAAATTTACGGGCAGACAGTTCATCCGTACAGTAGATATTGTAATTTTCGTTATTGCGAATATCCTCGGTTTCAATCTGAACTTCATCTCCTCTGGCTCCAGGATAAACCCCATTCACCTCCCTCTTAAAAAGAAATGATTTCTTGGTCGGAACCACCCGAAGATGACCAGAGAAATTGATCGGTAGACATAAAGAGAACACTTGTCCAAGGAAATCTGTAACTTCCACATGTTCCGTCCTCGTATGTCCATTAGATGTCCGGTAACGAGTCTCCGTATGATGGGCATAGAGATTTGACACCGTTAGCTCTTTGTCATCATGAAACGATAGTTCTTTGAAACATAGAAAATCAGTCGACCGAGGACATAAATGCGAAAGAGCTTCAGAAGGGATGGAACCGTCCTCTTTAATCGAAGCCTTAGGAAAAACTTCCTTTAATACAGGCGACAGAATATCATCAAGATAGATCTCATCGTTTGAACGAATTCGATCCCCAAACAAGGCTTTTCGTTTTTTATATTGCGGCCAATAATACAAACCAACAACTAAAAGGATCAAAGGAATAGCTGCAAAACGCAATAAAATGAGAGACAGTATGGCGCAAATAATACCAAAAGATCGCAAAACATTCCACTGAAGATTGTTCTTCATCTGTTCTCGGATCAATCCGATAGCATCCTGAAATTGTTTGGAGTTTTCAAGCTCCTCAATTTTCTGCGAATAGTCTGTAGATGCTGAATTATTAGAATGATAGAAATCTCCCAATCAACTCCACTCCTTTCTGACACGAGGCACTTTACAATATTATAACACCAACATAACTTTGTAGCAACTGTATTATAATAGTTTTCATTTCTTAAAAGGTACAAAAAAATCCTGATCCGAAGACCAGGATTCGAGGCACCTTTCAGTGAGAACAGCCGGTTCACACAACTGTTCAAGGTCCGCTCCTGCGTTACAATTGAATGTAGACCTCCTCAGCGCAAAAGGCTCCTAAGAGCCAATCGACTCATCGCATAAATCTAGTTTACCATGAACATCCACAAACTGTCAAGAAGGTAGGTACTTGCTTCCTTCTCGAATACTCAAAGGAGATAACTGCTCTCGATAGCGGTCGATAAAGGCCCCTACACAATCCGGATTAACCTTGGAATAATTGCGTAAACTCCAGCCGATTGCCTTATTTATAAAGAACTCGCTTTGACCTAGATTATTGAGGATCACTTTTTCTAACAAATCCGTATCTGTTTTTTCTTTCCTCATAAGCTGGTGATCAATGGCAATCCGCCTCAACCAAAAGTCCTGATCCTTACTCCAATCCAGCATAACCTGCTTGGTTTCTGGATAGTGAAAAGTAATCTCTCCGATGACAAGGTCCAATTGATCTATACTGTCCCACCATGATTTGGTTTGAGCCAATTCCTTTAGTTTTGGAAAATCTTCAGGTCTAAGCTCCTTCTTCTTTTTATCCAGATAATCCATAGCAATATATTGGAACTCACGGTAAGGTAGCTGCCAACACTCTTCCACAAAAGTCCAATCAATTGGATCCTTTATGAAAAGCTTAAAAAAATCTCTTTCAATCTTTTTGAGAATTGGTTTTTGAACGCCAAGAAAGCTGAATTTATTTTTCATATAAGCTTCCATTGCTGGGACTTTCGCTGGATCAGCTTGGTCTTCTAACAATTTCAAAAGAATTTTTGTATCCATATGATTCCTCCTTTTTTACATCAAAGGCCCAATCAAAGAAAAGAGATAGCCACCTAGACGATGAGTCATAGGCATTTTAGATAAACTTTCTAGAGTGACTTCCTCTGAGAGCTCCTGGGTTTTCTCAAAATCTTCTTCAATCTTAATCACTTCCAGAGTTTTGTAGAGATAGACCCCATCTTCAAAATTTTGATAGAGACTTCGGTAGTCTGTATTAATGGTTCCTACAACAGCTTGTTGGCTATCAGAAACATAAACTTTAGCATGGACAAAGCCTGGGGTATAACGGAAAATACGGACGCCAGCATCCAAGAGCACTTTAAAATAGGTCGTCGCAATATCAAAGGCATACTGTTTATCTGGAATCCCTGGCATAATAATCCGAACATCTACTCCTCGTTTGGCCGCGAAAGTCATAGCTCTAACCAATTCGTCATCCAAGATCAAATAAGGGGTCATGATGTGAACATAATCGGTCGATGTATTCAGTAAATGAAGATAAACATCCTCAGCCACTTTGTGATAGGTCAATGGTGAATTGCCATAAGGGAGTACAAAGCCCTGACTCTTTCTTTGTTGAGGTTTTTCTTGTAAATAGCGCTCCATATCCCTTTTATCTTCTATTCCAGTCACTGTCCACATGGTCAAAAAGAGAGCTTTTAGCGTTTGAACTGCTGAACCATCTAATCGAAGGGCCGTATCCTTCCAATGACCAAAGCGTTCTAGTTTATTGACATACTCATCAGCGATATTAACGCCACCAGTATAAGCAACTTGACCATCAATCACTGTAATCTTTCGATGGTCTCGGTAATTGTAATAGGTTGATAGAATAGGCTTGACTGGTGAGAAGGCCTGGGCTTTAATCCCAACCTTGTGCAATCGCTCGATATAATCGTAGGACAAGGTAGTCATCTCATTCATCCCATCAAACATGACACGAACGTCTAGACCTGCCTTGGCCTTCTCCTCCAAAATGGCTAAAATCTCACCCCACATGATACCTTCGTCAATGATGAAATATTCCATGAAGATATAACGCTCCGCCTTTTTCAAATCCTCCAACAAGGCTGGAAGCATGTCATCTCCAAGTGGAAAATAGGTAACCTCTGTGTTGCTGTAGATAGGAAACTGTGCTGGACTATGCTCCAAAAAATAAGCTAATCTCTGTAATTGGCGATCACTTTGGGATAAATAATCAGCAACTTCTGGATCGGTGCTTAGATAGTCGGATGCCTGCACTGTAGCATCCTCAAGCCGCTTCTTCAAGCGTCTTACACCCAAATCAGCTAACGAAAAGTAAAGCAGAGCCGTCCCAAAAATTGGAAAGAGGGCAATGATAATCACCCAGGACAGTTTGGAACGAGAATCCATGGAACGATTGAGCAAGTAAAAGAAGGTAAAAACACTCAACAAGTGTTCCCATAAGATAATGGATGGGAAATGCTCTTGTAGGCTGAGATATGAAAAGACAAGAAAGGCCAATTCCAGTAAGAAGAACAGGAGAATGGGAACCTTTCGGTTAAGTAGAATTTTAGCCCATCTTGAGGGCTTTTGAGGTAATAGTCTAGCACTTTGTTCTTGAGTCATAAAAACCTCTTTCGTATAAAAACATCTTCTATGCTGAATAATTTATGGATTATTTCAAGTGATATGGAGTTTTCATTTCATTTAGCTACTACTCCTTAACAGCTCTTACTTGATTTTTCTCACCGGCCCTTCGATCGTCTTTTGCATCCAGACGATATCATGCCATTTGTTAAACTTATAGCCAATCTTTGGGAAATGAGCCACTTGGACATAGCCCCGCTTTTCATGCATGGAAATGCTCGCTTCGTTCGGGACTGCGATACAGGCCAGAAAGCGTAAGTAGCCTCGTGCTTGTAGCTCTTCTTCTAAGGCCGTATAAAGGGCCGATCCAATCCCTTGTCCACGCGCTTCTTTTGCTACATAAATAGACAATTCAGTGGTCCAATCATAGGCAGCGCGTGCATAATAGGTCGAAGCATAGGCATACCCCACAACTTTCCCATCCACTTCTGCGACCAAATAAGGAAATTGGGTCAGCGTTTTTACGATGCGACTTTCAAATTCCTGGACAGTCGGCACATCAACCTCAAAGGTAATGGCTGTCTCTGTCACATAAGGTTGGTAAATCGCTCGGATAGCTGCTGCATCGCTGAGCTGAACGGGTCGAATCATTATGGTGGCCTCCTCATTAGATTATACCTAGTATACCGATATGCCTTCTCACTGTCAATGAAGGACTAGCAGCAAGCAAAAAATCCTGGAATTGTATCCAGGATTTCCATCCTTCTTAAACCGTTTGACTTAATCACAACATCCGGTAAAGGAATAAAGCACTCGGAGCCTTCAAAAAGCTCTTTTGCTTGGAATTTGTTGCTTTTAGCACATAGTTAGGTTTGACTGTTTTGGTGACTGTCTTAGCCTGTTTAAGATTCAGGCCGGTTTGTTTTTTAGACGGTTGAAGGGAAGCTTTAACTGCGCCTGCTTGAAGGGGTTTTTCTTTCACCTTCAAGGCTTGTACAACTGGTTTTGAAGCAGGAGCAGATAGTCCTGCTTGAGCTGAATGAGAGAGTTGACTCATGGTTTGATTGTTTCTGACTTCTACATGGTTTAGGATACCTCCATTTGGATTGAGGTGATCGGTCACACCTGTATCAAATGGCGCTACAAATACATTGTCTTCAATGGTGACATTTTTAATATCTCCATAACGCGTTTCAACATCAATCGATCCACGATGCTTGTTGTAGATATCGCTCTTCGTTCCTGTACGCACCAAGAGATTGTGGTGAACCCGAATTCCTTCTTCATTCAGATCAAAGTTATGGCCCTTAAAGACAGTCGTCAAGCGAATTCCGGCATCACCGATATTGTCTTTAATCCGATTGTAGGCGATCTCATGGCCTTTCCCACCAAAGATTCCAATACCCCCAGCGCGCCAACCGAGCTCAATTGTATTGTGCAAGAATTTATTATTTTCTGCTACTGCCGATTCTGTTCCATCCGCAATACTTGACCAGCTGGCAAGTCCGTCATCTCCATTTCCACGAATACTCGAATTGCGGACAATCGAATTCTTAGTCCCTTGGGCGAAGTTAACTCCGTCAGCTAAATTGTTTCGCAAACGGACATTTTCTACTACTAGACCATCTGTGTACTTCATATCATTTTTGCCAGCATAATCGCCAATCCACATGCCGACTTCAAAATGTTCGGCCCAAATATCGTGAATATGAGAATTCTTCCCTGGCGTTCCAGAAATGGCCTTGTACTGAGCATTTTCACCATAGCGTGAACGAAGGTTGGAGGACAGATAGACATCGCTAAATTCAACATGGTTGTCTTGGTGAAGGAAGTCAAATCCACCACCACCAGCTTGGTCACTAGTGAAATGCAGTTGGGTATGCCAGATACCGGCCCCTGAAATCTTCATATCAGAAGCATCGATACCGACTTTTCGATTGAGATTAAATCGCCCGGCTGGGATATAGACATTCTTTCCGGTTTGTTTGGCTTCATAAATCGCATCATAGAGAGCTTGGCTATCATCGGTATCATCGTTTGACGTAGCTCCTTTAGAAACGATATTGATAGCATTGTCCCCTTGAGCAATCGGGTCTGGAGCTTGCTCGAATTCCACAAAGTCAAGGCCATAATGGACGTCGTCTGACCTGTTTTTCACCAGTGAAACCACATCTCCTTTTTGAAGTTGAATGCCTGGAAGGAGGCTGTGTACTTCATCAAATTGGAACCGAGCGCGTGTATCTGCCTGGGCACTGTCATGAACACCTTTGTCATTCAAGTACTGCCAGTTAGACATAGATGAAAGGTCCAATTGTTGAACACTGTGACCATTCACCTGTACATCGAGTTGTCCACTTGCTCCATCTGGCACTGTGTAGCGTACGGTTAAAGCATTGGCTGGTTCATTGACCTTAAAGGAGACACCATCTCCCTTTTCTTTTAAAGCGACATAAGTCTGATCAGAAGCTTCAATAGCTGTTGAGTGACTGTCTTGAGACTGCTCTACCTCTGCCTTTCCAAGGAGGTTCCCTTTGTCTGCCTCATAACGGGTGTAAGGCATAGATGCTCCATATTGGCTGGTATCTACTTGAGAGCTTGCAGGATCAGAGGTTATTGCTTCTTGCTCTTGTGTCTGGACTTGTGCCTGCTCTCCAGCTTGATCAGCTGCCACAGATTTTCCAGTCAAAAAACAAGCCCCCATGATCGCAATCACGACAGAAAAGACTCCAAGTTTAGACTTGCGAATGCCAAAAACGATATCTTTGTTTAAATGATTCATCACACATTTCTCCTTTTATTTTTTACAACGATTCTATCCTAATAAAAATTATCATGACAAACAAGGTGAATTGTGTGAATATTCTGTATCAATTTGTTGCAGATATGTTAACCTTTTTATGTAGTAATAAAAGTGAGTAAGAAAAAGAGGCTGAGAATGCTTTCTCAAACCTCTTTTGATGGCACGCGCTTATTCCGCTTTTTTATTTGAAAATTGGCTATTGTAGAGCTCATAGTAGAACCCTTTATCTGCTAACAAGGATTGGTGATTTCCTTGCTCGATGATTTGGCCATCTTTGAGGACAAGGATTTTATCTGCTTCTTGAATGGTAGACAAGCGGTGAGCAATAACAAAGCTAGTCCGCCCTTTCATCAAATTCTTCATGGCTTTTTGAATCAAGAGCTCTAAACGCGTATCGACAGAAGACGTCGCTTCATCCAAAATCAAGATTTTAGGATCCGCTAGGAGCGCACGCGCAATGGTTAGGAGTTGCTTTTGCCCTAGAGAAATATTGCTAGACTCCTGGTTCATTTCCATATTGTAACCACCAGGGAGTGTCCGGATAAAGTGATCAACATTGGCCGCCTTTGCAGCTTCCACAATTTCCTCATCCGTTGCCTCGAGATTACCAAAGCGAAGGTTTTCTTTGATGGTTCCTTCATATAACCAAGCATCCTGCAATACCATTCCAAATTGCTTGCGGTAATCTTGGCGAGATAGATGACGAATATCATGACCATCGACTGTAATCGATCCTGCAGTTACATCGTAAAAGCGCATCAGCAAATTAATCAGAGTTGTTTTCCCTGCTCCAGTTGGTCCGACAATGGCCACCATTTCACCTGGTTTCACTTCTAGGTTGAAATCACGAATCAAGGGTTTGTCCGCTACATATTGGAAATCAACGTTTTTAAAGCTGACTTGCCCTGTCAAATCTCCAGAGAGGGTTTCTGTCACATCTGCTACTTCATCTGGTTCATCCATGACTTGGAAAATCCGATCTAGAGACGACTTAGCACTTTGTAGCTGCCCTGCCAATTGGGTCAAATTTTGAATCGGTTGGTTGATCTGCCAAACATATTGAACGAAGGCCTGCATATTCCCGACAGTCAAACGACCTGCTATCACTTGCAAGCCACCAAACAAAGCGATAATGAGATAAGTCAAATCTGAAATCCCATTTAAAATCGGCATCATTAAGCCAGAAATGAAATTAGCCTTGAATCCTACTTTTTGAAGATGATGGGTAATATCATGAAACTCTTCCTGAGAAGATTTTTCCCGGACGTAGAGCTTAAGGACATTAAAGCCTGTTAAATTTTCTTGCACAAAGCCGTTCATTGCCCCCAAAACATCTGCCTGCTCTTTAAAGTAAGGCTGGGATTTTTTCATGATAAATCGAGCACTGAAATAAGTGATCGGAATGGACAAGATGACCACTAGCCCTAGCTGTATGTTTAAGTATAAGACCATGCTGATGACAAAGAGCAAGGTAAAGATAGCATTAACGATTTGTAAGAAGGACTGTTGCAAGGCATTCGAGACGGTTTCGACATCACTAGTAAAACGTCCCAGCAAATCTCCGAACTGATGCCGGTCAAAATAAGAAACGGGAATGTGATTGATTTTATGGGACAAATCATTTCGCATGTCCTGAACGGTCTTTTGAACAGCATTAGTCATGAAATAGTTGGAATAATAAGATCCCAACTCATAGAGGACCCCACGGAATAGATAGAGCGTCATAATGATCGCGATATAGGAGGTGTTAAGACCAGCTCCCGCAAGGCCTTTTGCTATATCCATGAGATTTTTTGTCAACTCAGTAATGGCAAGCCCCAAAACAAAGGGTTCGACAACACTCATGACGACACTCAGGATTTTTAAGAAAATGGACAAGCAAACTTCCAAGCGATAGGCTCTCAAATAAGTCCATAGTCTACTAAAACTGTTTTGTTCTTGTTTCATCTGCTTCTCCTTTCTATTCCTCTGTTAATGATGGACTATCGAGCTGCGAATTGGCAATTTCGCGATAGATCTCATTGCTTTCCATCAATTCATCGTGGGTTCCTCGACCAACGATTTCCCCTTGGTCCAAGACAATAATTTGATCCGCATCCATAATGGTTCCCACACGTTGCGCTACGATCAAGACGGTCGCATCTCCTGTGACTTCTTTGAGACGCTTCCGCAAAGTGGCATCCGTCTTGTAGTCTAAGGCAGAGAAGGAATCATCAAAAATAAAGACATCTGGATCTTTGACAACAGCACGAGCGATGGACAAGCGTTGTTTTTGACCACCCGAAAGGTTGCTACCACCTTCTGCTAAATGCGTGTCAAAGCGTTCCTCACGGCTGTCGATAAATTCCTTGGCTTGGGAAATTTCAGCTGCTTGTTCTAGCTCTTGTACAGAGGCATCTTCTTTCCCATAACGAAGGTTTTCAGCAATGGTTCCTGTAAAGAGCAAGGCCTTTTGTGGAATAAAACCAATCTTTTGGCGAAGGGCTTTCAGATTGTAGTCACGGACATCCACACCATCCACCAAAATCTTCCCTAAGGTGACATCATAGAATCGAGGAATCAACTGCACAAGTGAAGATTTCCCAGAACCGGTAGAGCCAATAAAGGCAATCGTTTCGCCGGGTTTGGCTTGAAAGGAAATATTATGGAGAACTGGACTCTCCGTCTCACCTGGATAAGCAAAGGTGACATTATCAAATTCCAAATAGCCACGAGATGCTGTCTCTGTGACACCATTCTCATTCGGATCAATCGAAATGGGCATGTCCATGATTTCCTTGAGACGCCGGCTAGAAACCGCAGTCCGAGGATACATGGTAAAGAGATTGGCTAAAAAGAGGAAAGATAAGAGCGCGTGGAAGCTATACTCAATAAAGGCAACCAGATCCCCAATTTTCAAACTACCGTCATGAAGAGGATCCAAAGCAAACCAGACAATCGCCACAATCATCGCAATGATGATCTGCACAAACAGGGGTTCAGTCAAACCAGTTAGTTTGAACAATTTATTCGAGTTTTCCGCATAGACTTCATTTTCAGCTGCAAATTTATCCTCTTGGAATTCTTCGCGGGCAAAGGCACGAATCACTCGGAGACCTGTCAAATTTTCACGCGCAAACTGATTGAGATGGTCCAGTGTCTTTTGTTGCTTCTCAGAAAGTGGACGTGTCTTGACTGCTACATACCAGACAACGACAGCAAGAAATGGTACAGATACTGCTACAATCCATGCTAGAGAAGGACTGGTTGTCAGAATCAAGAGAACGCTGGAAACCATCATCAAGGGAGTGATAACACCCATCTTTAACATAGAATCCGCAAACTGCATCAAAACAAAGGCATCCGAAGTCAAGCGAGTGACCAATGACGACACCCCAATTTGCTCATACTCACGATGCGAGTACTCCTGTAACTTGGCATAGAGGTCATTGCGCATATCGCGCACCATGGTCGTCGTTAGCTGGCCAACTGCGTAAGATAAGATAATCCGACCCACAATCCCTAGCAAAATAATCGCAAACATGACCCAGCCCCAGAAATAAAGCCGATCCACATCACGTGGGTTAATCCCCTCATCAATCATGCGAGCCAGAATCGTTGGCAAACCTAAATTGACAATGACAAAAAGGACGGCCGAAAATAGATTCAGGGCTAGCCACTTGGGATACTTTTTCAAGTAAGACCAAATATATTGCATAGATGATTCTCCTTTTCCATAAATAATTTCCTAGATCACACAGAAAAGAGGGAGCGAGACGAAATCATTTTCAAAGAAAATCATTCCTGCCCCAGTCCCATCTGTAGTCTCATTCATTATACCAAACCAGCTATAAAAGTAAAGCAAAAAAGCAGGTTTCCCTGCTCTTCAGTTGCTTTATTTCGTGCGTTTGAATTTAGCATTTTTAAGAATCATAAGATCCCCTTGGTTGCTATTACTTAACTTAGAAAGATCAAATGTCAAATAGTCACCATCGACCTTGTATGTAATCTTTTCTCCACTACCATCTTTTGACGCGATTGTTTTCTCTTTTTGATTGATTTTGACATCATAAGATCGCTCATTCTTTTGACCAGCGACTTCACCCGCGATTTTGAGGGTTCCTTTTGAATCTTTGATCTTAATGGAAACTTCAAAATTAATAACGTTTCCAATAGACTCTAATTGACTACCTGATAAGCCTTGCTCCTCAAGAATTTTCTTGAGTTCAGTTTTTGATGGTTTGTAGACATAAGTACCGTTATCACTTTTGGCACCACATGCCACCAAGAGGACTGCTGCAAAAACTGCAACGAAAGCTAAAAGAATACGTTTAATATTTTTCATAATTCATCTCCTAATGTACTTTATAATCAGATTTTACCATTATTTTAATACCGATTCAAGATATTATAAAGAAGAAAAAGAGCAGATACTCTCTGCCCTTCTCTTGTATTATTTTGTGCGCTTGAATTTAGCGTTTTTGAACATTTCCAAAGCTGCTGCGTGATCTGAACTTTCCTCTCCAGATAAATCAAAAGTGAATACATCGCCAGAAACTTTGTATTTAACCTTTTCACCTTCACCTGTTTTTGATTGAAGAGTTTTCTTTTGTTGGTCAACTTTCATATCAAATGATTGGTCTGTTTTTTGTCCCATCATTTCACCTTTAATTTTAAGGCTACCTTTTTTGTCTTTAATGGTTACTGAAACTTCCAATTTAACATTGTCGATCAATGCATCTACGCTTGAACTTGGAGCACCTTGTTCTTCAAGGATCTCCTTCACTTCAGATTTTGTAGGTTTGTAGACATAAGTCCCATTATCACTTTTGGCACCACATCCCACCAAAAGAACTACTGCAAAAACAGCTACTACAGCCAAAAGAATACGTTTAAAGTTTTTCATAACTTCTCCTTTTTAGTTAGATTAAACCTATTATAACAACAATTTCAATGCACTGCAATGAAAGTTTATAAATGTCATATTCTTGTAATATTTCTTTCATAAACAAAGAAAAATAAAAAGGCAGGATGTAAATCCCGCCCTGATGGATTATTTAACTTTTTTGAACTTAGCAATTTTCATGTAGTTATTAAACATGTCTGTGTCACCCATTAAAGAATTCTTCACATCCTTAATCGTTAACACATTTCCTGAAACTTGATAAGTAATTTCCGCTTTCCCATACTCATTTTCTGAGACAAGAGTTTTAGCTTTTTGGTCTACTTCCAACTTAATCACTTGATTAACATTTTGACCACCTGCATTCGTGTCTACTTTCATCTCACCTTTCTTATCCTTAATTGTAATAGAAATAGTGAATGAGTAATTATCACCTATCAAAGATTGAAATTCACTTGGCATAATTTCTTTGATTTCATCTTTAGTAGGCTCAAACACGTAAGTACCGTTGTCGCTTTTTGCGCCACAAGCTACCAAAAAGACTGCTGCAAAGACAGCTACAAAAGCTAATAAAAGACGTTTAAAATTTTTCATCATCTTCTCCTTTTATGATATAATTTAAAGCCATTATAGCAACAAATCAGAAACATCTCAAGGGCATAAAGTAATTGTAAAATGATTGTAACATCATTAAAACTGCACTATTTAGTAGGGTTTAGAGAAAATTAATCAGAACTACAGATAAGGTCGCGTTATAGAAGAATTCAATTCACATCTATCATCACTATATTTAACAACAAAAAAACCGAGGCCTAAACCTCGGTTTTTATTTTGATTGGAAACTCTATTATTTAAGAGTAACTGAAGCTCCAGCTTCTTCCAATTTACCTTTGATTTCTTCAGCTTCAGCTGCAGCAACACCTTCTTTGATAACGCCAGGTGCACCATCAACAAGTTCTTTAGCTTCTTTAAGACCAAGACCAGTGATTTCACGTACAACTTTGATAACGCCGACTTTCTTGTCGCCTGCAGATGTCAATTCGATATCGAATGAATCTTTAGCAGCACCTGCGTCAGCAGCACCAGCTGCAGCAACAGCTACAGGAGCAGCTGCAGTTACACCAAATTCTTCTTCGATAGCTTTTACAAGGTCGTTCAATTCAAGGATTGAAGCTTCTTTAATTTCAGCAATAATGTTTTCAATGTTCAATGCCATTGTTAATTCCTCCAAATAAGTTTTAATTTTATGTTTTTATTTTTTTGTAGCTAGGCTACGCTGCGTAGCTTAAGATTAAGCTGCGTCTTCTTTGTTGTCTGCAACCGCTTTGACTGCAAGAGCAACGTTGCGCACTGGCGCTTGAAGTACAGAAAGGAGCATAGAAAGAAGTCCTTCGCGGTTTGGAAGAGTTGCAAGTGCAAGAATCTCTTCTTTAGATGCGACAGCGCCTTCGATTGCACCACCTTTGATTTCAAGTGCTTCAGCGTCTTTTGCAAAATCGTTCAAGATTTTCGCAGGTGCGATAACATCTTCGTTAGAAAATGCTACTGCAGAAGGTCCAACGAATACAGATGCAAGATCTTCAAGACCAGCTTTTTCAGCTGCACGACGCAAGATTGAGTTTTTGATAACTTTAAACTCAACTTCGCTTCCGCGAAGGTTGCGACGGAGAACTGTATCTTGCTCAACTGTCAAACCGCGAGAATCTACAACGACGATTGATGCAGCAGCTTTCATTTTTTCAGCTACCACGTCAACAAGTTCCGCTTTTTTAGCAATAATTGCTTCACTCATTAGTGTGTTCACCTCCGTAATTATTTTGCTTGGGGAATTTTTCCAAAAGAAAAACGCGCCCAAACCTAGACACGAAAGTACAATACGCTTCTTTTAATTGATACGTTTTGTCCTCGGTAGGATTTTTATGAGTCGAGCTCCCCTACTGTCTTAGGCAGTTTTTTCAAACCGTAAATTAGTTTATCACATATAAAAAAAGAATGCAAGTACTTTTGCAAACTTTTTTTATATTTTTTAGTCGTTGTAAAGACTCTTAATATTATTCAACCAAGCATAGGCTAGTCCCATTAGGACTCCTCCTCCTACCCAGTTGGCAAAGAAGGTAACACCATAGTGACGTAAAATATTTAAAAACTCAAAATGTGGCAATTGGCTAGATACTGAATTAAAGCTTAATAATGAGAAAGAAGCAAAATTAGCCGCCAAGTGTTCATTGGTCATAAAGACAAACATATAAATAGCAGATAGGGCTAAGAGCACCTTCGCTGTTTCATCTTTGAAATATAGATAAGAAAGAATAGCAATATTTACAAAGATATTGGCAATGACACCTTCAAAGAAAACCACTTGATTGCTCCGTTGGAGTTTATTTTCTGCCACCGTTGCTAGGAATCCTTTTGGATCGATATGTGCAAAGGCAGTTGTTTGATTGAACAGAAAAGCTACGATTAAAGCACCAATTAAATTAAAGAAGGTACAATAAAGAAGAATTTCCAGCACTTTCTTCCAGTGAATTTTCTTTAGATAGGTTCCCGCCGTCAAATACATCATATTTGAGGTGGTTAATTCCGCATTTAAGAATAAGAGGTAAACCAACCCCCAGGCAAAGATGAAAGGAAATAGGAAACGACCCGTTCCAGGTACAAAGGTATTTAATAAGTCAGCTGCAACCGCTCCGACCGCCGTACTTAAAGTAAGAAATCCTCCAGCAAAAATAGAGCGAACTGCATAGCGAGTTTTAGATTTCTGATAAAGATCCTCTTTCTTATTACACGCCGCTCCAACTTTTTGAATAAAATTAGATTCAGACATAATATTCTCCTTATATAATGTTTGTGAATAAAATCATTATATCATAGACAAAATAGTTTGAAAAGGTTTTCAGGAAAAATTCTTAAATTCACAATATATACGTTTTAATTCATAGATAAAGAAATAATAAAAAACAGGCATTTGCCTGCTTTTCTTTTTTAATAATTTAAACGGTTCGCCCAAGCGATATCCAAATTCAAGATTTCTTGTGAAGTGAACTGTTGACGATATGGATTGTATACCGAACCAGTGATACCACCCTGAACATTTGGTGAATCATATTGAGTCAAATTATAGGTTTCAATGATATGATTGAGCTTTGCGTAGTAGCTAGTATCTGTCGCATAAACACCTGTCAAAGCTGCTGTTGCGTCTTGATAACTTGATGTGTTACTCTTCCAAGCACCTGCAAAATGTCCTTGTTTCAAAACTGCTACATAGTCTTGCAATGATTCATAATAAGATGGGTATGAACGAAAAGCATCATTAATCGTATACGCATTTCCAGCACCATCATCTTCCCAAGTTTGCATCACTGCAGATTGACCAGCATAACTTCCTTTAATACCGAAAAGGTTGTAATGCGGATAAGAAGACAAGCCAGACTGACCTGAACCACTTTCAAGGATGGCTTGTGCGATCATAACGGAAGCATAAAGGTCATTCTCTTGACCGAGCTGACGAGCTGACTCACCAATTTGTGAGATGAAAGCTTCAGTAGGGTCTGAATAAGCTTGGTAAGATCCATCATTAGCACCAACTGATGTGACGTGCTCGCTCATAGCAGCAGCAAAAGTCCCTGCTGCTAATACAGAAACGAACAAACCAAATAATTTCGTTTTATTCCGTATTTTCTTTTTCATAATACAATTTATCTCCAATTAATTTTTTATCATCTTTTATCTTTATAGAGATTATACCATATAAATAGAAGAAAACAAAGCCACTTATATTACACTTCTATTACAATTGCGAGATAAATCCAAAACAAAAATGACATTTTTATGTCATTTCAATTTATTTCGTAAAACGCATTTTCCAAAATAGCATCCCATGACTCCTCTAGTCCTTCCTTGGTTACCGAAGAAAAGACAATGAAAGTATCTGCTGGATCAAAATCCAGTTTTTTCTTAATAATGGATTCATGTTTGTTCCATTTTCCACGTGGAATCTTATCTGCCTTGGTTGCTACTAAGATCACAGGGATTTCATAATATTTTAAGAATTCATACATCTGAACATCATCTGCAGAAGGTTCATGACGAAAATCGACTAGGCTAACGACTGCTTTTAAGTTCTCACGACTGGTGAGGTATTCTTCAATCATCCGCCCCCACTTCTCGCGTTCTTTTTTAGAGACACGTGCATAGCCATAACCAGGTACGTCTACCAAACGGAGTTTATCATCGATATTGAAGAAATTTAGCAATTGGGTTTTTCCTGGTTTCCCAGATGTTCTGGCCAGGTTCTTTCGATTTAAGAGAGTATTAATAAAAGAAGACTTGCCGACATTTGATCGACCGGCAAGTGCAACTTCTGGAATCTCATCTTGAGGATAATGACTCTTATTTGCAGCGCTTAAGAGGATATCCGCATTATGTGTGTTAATTTCCATATTTTATCTTTCTAGGCTGTTTCAAGAATTGGTTTTTCTGTTCCGTCAACAGCTTCTTTTGTGATTCGAACAAGTTTGACATCTTCTTGACTTGGAATTTCAAACATGACATCCATCATGGTTTCTTCGATAATCGAACGAAGTCCACGAGCTCCTGTTTTTCTTTCGATGGCTTTATTCGCAATCTCTTGAAGAGCTTCGTCATCAAATTCCAATTCAACATTATCATAAGAGAGTAAGGTTTGGTATTGTTTTACCAGAGCATTGCGTGGCTCTTTCAAGATACGGACAAGATCGTCAACTGTCAATTGCTCAAGAGCAGCAAAGACTGGAAGACGTCCGATCAATTCTGGGATAATCCCAAATTTTTGAATATCTTCCGCAACGATTTCTTGCATGTAAGAGCTGGATTCATCAATAGCTTTATTGTTCTTACCGAAACCGATGATTTTTTCACCAAGACGTTGCTTAACAATTTCTTCGATCCCATCAAAAGCCCCACCTACGATAAAGAGGATGTTCTTGGTGTCCACTTGGATCATCTCTTGTTGAGGGTGTTTACGTCCCCCTTGAGGTGGTACACTAGCGACAGTTCCTTCGATGATCTTCAAGAGAGCTTGTTGCACCCCTTCACCAGAAACGTCACGTGTGATCGAGACGTTTTCACTTTTCTTAGCGATCTTATCAATTTCATCGACATAGATGATGCCACGTTCTGCACGCTCAATATTGAAATCCGCTGCCTGAAGAAGTTTTAAGAGAATATTTTCAACGTCTTCACCCACATAACCGGCTTCAGTTAAAGCTGTTGCATCTGCAATAGCAAATGGAACATTCAGGCTACGAGCCAAGGTTTGGGCCAAGAAAGTCTTACCTGAACCAGTAGGGCCAATCATGAGGATGTTTGATTTTTGCAATTCAACATCTGTCTCGTCTTCCCGCGTATCGTGGAAGTTGATGCGTTTGTAGTGGTTGTATACTGCTACAGCAAGAGCACGTTTGGCACGATCTTGACCGATCACATAGTGGTTCAAGATATTGAGCAATTCGATTGGTTTTGGAACTTCACTAAGGTCTGCAAGAACTTCTTCTGCTAGCTCCTCGCGGATAATTTCTTGTGCTAACTCTACACATTCATTACAGATAAACGCATTGTTTCCTGCAATGATTTTTTGGACTTCATCTTGACTCTTTCCGCAAAATGAACAATAAACCATCATATCATTATTTTGATTCGTTGGCATGTATTTCCTCTTTCTGTCATTTTCTGTTTCTATTTAGTTTAAAATAAGGTCATGTAAAAGGCGTGAATAGAATTCACAAGATTGGTAAAAGCATTTAGTAAGAATAAAATAGCGAGGCCAAACCGTTTTTTACGAAAGGTTTGTAAGGCGCAAATCAAACAGATGACACATAGGACAGCTGTAAAAAAACCAAAGACACTTCGCTCCATTAGTCTAAATCCTTTCTCTTATAATAGTTGACCGTAAAATCATATGGGTTCTTCTCATCTTTCGGATGATGGACTTGACGGACTCTTTCATAGCGGTTCTCTTCAAATCTCGGTGCCAATGTATCGCCATCAATAGTTGCATGAATCATGGTCTGGATCAACTCTTCTAACTGGTCAGAAAAGAGCCTTAAAATCTGACTGCCTCCAATAATGTAAAGATTCTTCTCTTGGTTCCGATACCAGTCCAAGACTTCTTCCTTGCTGTGCATGACAAGTACAGCATCATTTTCAGGATCATAGGCTTGATCTTGCGTTAAGATAATGCTGGTCCGACCTGGTAGAACCCGTTTTTTCATACCATCAAAGGTCACTCTTCCCATGAGAATGGCTTGTCCCATGGTTGTTTCTTTGAAATGCTGAAGCTCAGCTGGCAGATGCCAAGGCATGACTTGGTCCTTTCCAATAATGCCGTTTTCAGTTTGAGCCCAGATACCAATAATCTTTTTCATTCTCTCATCCTTTACACTGATACTTCTATTTTATCAAATTTTCTTATAAAAGACTGATTTCAACTATCTAGTTTGGAGGATATTTTTTCAAAAACAAACAGAAAAAACCGCGAGATTTTCGCGGTTTTTCTTAGCCACAAGTTAGCTTAGTCTTCTTTTTTGCGTTTTGCAAATCCGAATAATGACAGACCTGCTAAAGCGCTAAAGATTGCAAGACCAGCAGTAGAAGATTCTTTTGTTCCTGTGTTTGGAAGTTGTGCAGTAGGATTTTGTGGATCGATATACTTCACTTCTTCTTTCGTTTCTGGAACGACAGGAATCGTTGGTTCTTCTGGTTTTGGTTGTGGAGTAGGTTGTGGCTGTGGTGTTGGTTGCGGTTGTGGTTGTGGAGTAGGCTGTGGCTGTGGAGTAGGCTGTGGCTGTGGCTCTGGTGTCGGAGTTGGATCCGGCATTGGAGTTGGTGTCACAGTCTTCTTGTAGATATGTTGAATGTTTCCATCTTTATCTACAACAGTCTTCACGAAGTCATAACCTGGGATATCTTTCTTCGGTTGTTCCCCATCTTCTGTTGGGTTACCTGGGATTGGGTCCCCATTTTCGTCTACATATGAAGTCGTCACTTTTTCATAGACGTGTTCAGTATCACCATTAGGCAATTTCTTCGTTTCCACAAAGCGGTAACCTGGAATTTCAGATTTTGGCTCTTCTCCATCAACTGCAGGATATCCTGGGATTTCCTTACCTTCTTTATCAACAAACTTAGTGATTGGAAGGACAGTTGGTGTGTAAGTTGCAGAAGCTTTTGTTCCGTTCACATCTTCACGAACCACTGTTACAGCTGGTGCTGTTCCAGTGAATTCAGGTTCTGGTGTGAAGGTTACAGTTCCATCTGCTGCTACTGTGTATGTACCAACACCTGGAATTGTCTTCGTAGTTGAACCATCTTCAAAGGTTGCTGGAACTCCGTCATTCATTGGTACACGGCTATCGCCTTCTGTGAAGGTTGGTTTGCCTGTTTGAGTGGCACCCTTCTTACCAATTGAAGTAGCTGGTTCTGCAGTTGGTGTAACTGGTGTTACAGTTGGTGTGTAAGTTGCGGTAATTGGTGTACCGTTCTTATCAACACGTTTCACTGTTACGCCTGTACCGGTTCCTGTGAATGATTTTTCTGGTACGAAGGTTACGGTTCCGTCTGGAGAAACGGTGTAAGTTCCTTCACCTGGAATAACTTTAGTAGTTGATCCATCTTCAAAGGTTGCAGGTACATCATCATCCATTGGTACACTTGGGTTACCAGGCGTGAAGCTTGGTTTACCTGTTTGAGTTTGACCTTGGATATCTGTTGATGTAGCAGGATCAGCTGTTGGTGTCACAGGTGTAACAGTTGGTGTGTAAGTTGCGGAAGCTTTTGTTCCGTTCTTATCTTCACGAACAACTGTTACTGCTGGTGCAGTTCCGACAAATGATTTCTCAGGTACGAATGTCACTGTTCCGTCTGGAGCAACTGTGTAAGTACCAACACCTTTAACTGTCTTCGTAGTTGAACCATCGTCAAATGTTGCTGGAACATCATCGTTCATTGGCACACGGCTGTCGCCTTCAGTAAATACAGGCTTACCAGTTTGTGTCGCACCTTGGATGTCTGTAGATGTTGCTGGCTTAGCTGTTGGAGTTACTGGTGTAACTGTTGGTGTGTAGGTTGCAGTAACTGGAGTACCGTTCTTATCAACACGTTTCACTGTTACGCCTGTACCTGTTCCTGTGAATGATTTTTCTGGTACAAAGGTTACGGTTCCGTCTGGAGCAACTGTGTAAGTTCCTTCACCTGGAATAACTTTTGTTGTTGAACCATCTTCAAAGGTAGCTGGTACATCATCATCCATTGGGATAGCAGGGTTACCAGGTGTGAAGTTTGGTGTACCTGTTTGAGTTTGACCTTGGATGTCTGTAGATGTTGCAGGATCAGCAGTTGGTACAACTGGAGTGATCTTAGGTGTGTAAGTTGTCTCAGCAACAGTTCCGTTTGTATCTTTACCTTGAACCTTAACTGGAACCACATCACCTGAGTATGATTTATCCGTTGGTGTGAAGGTCACAACACCTGTTTCTTTATCAACGGTGAAGGTACCGATCACATCACCTGCTGGTGATTTCGCTTCTACTGATGCTGCTGGCTGACCATTTTCGTCAAGAAGAGTAATGGTATCCTTGTCGATTGGTGCAACTGGGTCACCTTCAGTGAAGGTGACAGTTCCAGTTTGAACCACACCTTGAGGTGCTTCTGATTCAGCTGGAGTCGCTGTTGGAGTTACTGGTGTTACAGTTGGTGTGTACTTAGCAGTAACTGGAGTACCGTTCTTATCGACACGTTTCACCGTTACGCCTGTACTTTCTCCTGTGAATGATTTTTCTGGAACAAATGTTACGGTTCCGTCTGGAGCAACAGTGTAAGTACCTTCACCTGGAATTGTCTTGGTTGTTGAGCCATCTTCAAAGGTTGCAGGTGTATCATCATCCATTGGGACATTTGGATTACCTGGTGTGAAGGTTGGAGTACCTGTTTGCGTTTGACCTTGTTTGTCAGTAGATGTTGTATCTTCTGCAGTTGGTGTAACTGGTGTTACGGTTGGTGTATATGTCGCAGAAGCTTTTGTTCCGTTCTTATCTTCACGAACCACTGTTACAGCTGGAGCAGTTCCAACGAATGATTTTTCTGGTACGAAGGTTACTGTACCGTCTGCTGCTACTGTGTAAGTACCAACACCATCTACAGTCTTCGTAGTTGAGCCATCATCGAAGGTTGCTGGAACATCATCGTTCATAGGCACACGGCTGTCGCCTTCGGTGAATTTAGGTTTACCAGTTTGAGTCGCACCTTGGATATCTGTTGATTCAGCTGGTGTTGCAGTTGGTGTTACTGGTGTCACAGTTGGTGTGTACTTAGCTGTGATTTCAGTACCGTTCTTATCCACGCGTTTTACTGTTACGCCTGAAGCAGTTCCAGTGAATGATTTTTCTGGTACGAAGGTTACAGTTCCATCTGGAGAAACAGTGTAAGTTCCTTCGCCATCTACTGTCTTAGTGGTTGAACCATCTTCGAAGGTAGCTGGAGTATCTTCATCGATTGGAACATTTGGATTTCCTTCGGTGAAGGTTGGTTTACCAGATTGTGTTTGACCTTGAATATCTGTCGATGTAGCATCTTCAGAAGTTGGAACAACTGGAGTAATCTTCGGTGTATAAGTTGTTTCAACTGTAGTTCCATTTGTATCAGCTGCCTGAACCTTAACTGGGACAACATCACCTGAATAAGATTTATCTGTCGGTGTGAAAGTAACTACACCTGTATCTTTATCAACTGTGAAAGTACCAATTTCTTTACCTTCTGGTGACTTAGCAACTACAGATGCTGCTGGTTGACCATTTTCATCAAGAAGAGTAATCGAATTCTTGTTAATTGGAGCTACTTCATCACCTTCAGTGAAGGTTACAGTTCCAGTTTGAACAAGACCTTGAGGTCCAGTAGATTCAGCTGGTGTTGCAGTTGGAGTTACTGGAGTTACAGTTGGTGTGTAAGTTGCAGAAGCTTTTGTTCCGTTCTTATCTTCACGAACAACTGTTACGGCTGGTGCTTTACCTGTGAATGATTTTTCAGGTACAAAGGTTACAGTTCCGTCTGCTGCTACTGTGTAAGTACCAACGCCATCTACTGTCTTGGTAGTTGAGCCATCGTCGAAAGTAGCTGGAACGTCATCGTTCATTGGAACTCGGCTGTCGCCTTCAGTAAATTCAGGCTTACCTGTTTGAGTTTGACCTTGCTTACCTGTTGTTTCAACTGGTGTCGCTGTCGGTGTGACAGGAGTTACAGTTGGTGTATAAGTTGCAGAAGCTTTTGTTCCGTTCTTATCTTCGCGAACAACCGTCACTGCTGGAGCAGTACCAGTAAATGATTTCTCAGGTACGAATGTCACTGTTCCGTCTGCTGCTACTGTGTAAGTACCAACGCCGTCAACAGTCTTCGTAGTTGAGCCATCGTCAAATGTTGCTGGAACATCATCGTTCATTGGCACGCGGCTATCGCCTTCAGTAAATACAGGCTTACCTGTTTGTGTAGCACCTTGGATATCAGTTGTTTCAACTGGTTTCGCAGTAGGTGTTACTGGAGTTACAGTTGGTGTATACGTTGCAGACGCCTTAGTTCCATTCTTATCTTCACGAACAACAGTTACGGCTGGTGCTTTACCTGTGAATGATTTCTCAGGAACAAAGGTTACAGTTCCGTCTGCTGCTACTGTGTAAGTACCAACGCCGTCAACAGTCTTCGTAGTTGAGCCATCGTCAAATGTTGCTGGAG
>NZ_CAXSMM010000001.1:191127-414184 GCF_964238605.1 Streptococcus parasanguinis
AACAGTTACGGCTGGTGCTTTACCTGTGAATGATTTCTCAGGAACAAAGGTTACAGTTCCGTCTGCTGCTACTGTGTAGGTACCAATGCCGTCAACTGTCTTAGTAGTTGAGCCATCGTCAAATGTTGCTGGAACATTATCGTTCATTGGCACACGGCTGTCGCCTTCAGTAAATACAGGCTTACCAGTTTGAGTAGCACCTTGGATATCAGTTGTTTCAGCTGGTGTCGCAGTAGGTGTTACTGGAGTTACAGTTGGTGTATACGTTGCAGAAGCTTTGGTTCCGTTCTTATCTTCACGAACAACTGTCACTGCTGGAGCAGTTCCAGTAAATGATTTCTCAGGAACAAAGGTTACCGTTCCGTCTGTTGCCACTGTGTATGTACCAACGCCATCTACTGTCTTAGTAGTTGAGCCATCGTCAAATGTTGCTGGAACATCTTCGTTGATTTCAACAGTTTTCTCAACGCCATCAACTGTCACAGTTCCACCCTTGAATTCAGGTTTACCTTTTTGAGTTGCACCTTGAATGTCAGTTGTTTCTGCTGGAGTTGCAGTTGGAGTTACAGGTAATACAGTTGGTGTGTATGTTGCAGAAGCTTTTGTTCCGTTCTTATCTTCGCGGACAACGGTCACGGCTGGTGCAGTTCCGACAAATGATTTCTCAGGAACAAATGTCACAGTTCCATCTGCTGCTACTGTGTAAGTACCAACACCTTCAACGGTCTTAGTTGTTGAGCCGTCGTCGAATTTTGCTGGAACGTCTTCATTGATTTCAACAGTCTTTTCAACGCCATCAACCGTTACAGTTCCACCTTTGAATTCAGGTTTACCTGTTTGAGTGGCACCTTGGATATCTTCTGTTTCAGCTGGTGTTGCTGTTGGTGTTACTGGAACGATTTCAGGCGTGTAAGTTGTGTCCACCTTGATACCGTTTGAGCTTTCAGCTTGAACCTTGGCTGGTGTGACTGCACCAGTGTATGATTTATCAGTCGGTGTGAAAGTTACTTGACCAGTGGCTGAATCAATTGAGTAAGTACCAATTTCAGTTGTACCATCAGCGGCATAAGCTGGTGTCGATGAAACTTCGTTACCATCTTTATCTAGCAATGTGTAGCTATTGTCTTTAATGGTAATAGCTTTATCTTCACCATTTACTTGAACAGTTGTTCCTGCAAAGGTTGGTGTACCGGTTTGAGTTGCACCTTGGATATCTTTTGAAGTTGCAGGGTTTGCAGTTGGAACTGCTGGCACAACAGTTGGTGTATAGGTCGCATCTGAAGTAATGGTTGCAGTCTTACCATTAGCATTTGTAATAGTAGCAGTTGCCTGAACAGTTACTCCTTTTGCAGTACCAACAAAGTCTTTTTCTGGCGTAAATGTTACTGCTCCAGTTGTTGGGTCGATAGTATAGCTACCTTCACCTGCTACTGTCACTGTTGTTTCATCAGTTGGTTGACCAGTTGCTGGATCCACCAATTTCTTGCTTGTGATTTCAGCAGTCTTGTCGTTACTCAAATCAAAGGTTGGTGTTTGGGTTTGAGGAACGTTTTGAACATCCGTAGAAACTTTGTCTGTTGGAGTGATGGTAATTGGAGTTACAGTTGGAGTGTACTTAGCTGTAGCTGTCTTAATGTACTCCTCTTGAACCTTACCATTTTTATTGCGTCCAACTGGCGCTGACAATGTAACATCCACACCTTTGGCTGTACCAGTAAAGCTTGGTTCTGGAGTGAAGGTTACTTCACCTGTTGTAGGATTAATTGTGTATGTTCCTTCGCCTTCAACTGTTACAGATGACGCATCCGTAGTAAGACCTGTAGCTGGGTCTACCAACTTAGCAGGATATTCTGCGCTTGGAGTGATTGCAATCTTGTCCCCATTTGAGTTAGTCGCAGTTGTGTTAAAGGTCGGAGTTTCTTTTTGAGTTGCACCTTGAACATCAGTTGAAGTTTTGTCAACACCTTCGATTTCAATCGGAGTAACTGTTGGGATGTAAAGACCATCCATGGTATTCAACTGACCATCAATGTTTGGTTCTTGGTCTGGGAATTTGGTTGACCAACCAGTATCGTAACCGTTGTTATCTGAACGACGGATAGAAATACCATCAGCTGTTCCTAGGAAGTTATCTTCTGGGATAAACTCAACGTCTACATCTTTACCGTTGGCAGTAATCTTGTACTTCCCTTGACCTGGGACAACATAGTAACCATCTGCATCAAGAGTTGCGCGGTTGCCATCTTTGTCAACGATGTATGGTTCTACTGTCTCGTCGATAACTGCCTTAGAGTTAGGTTCATACTTGTGCTCTCCACGTGCTGTAAAGGTTACAGTTGCTGTTTGTTTAGTAGCTTGAGGACCAGAAGTTTCCTTGAATTCCCCTTTTGGTGGGTGGGTGATTTGAGTTTTGAAGTCTTCTACTTCCCCTGAGAAGGCCATACCAGTTGGGTTTTCAATCTCAGTAGCTTTCTTAGCAATCCGGACACGAGCACCTAGTTCATTAACGCTAGGGTCGACGTAAGTCTTGCTGTTTGCAAAGGTCAACTCAACAGTGCCATCTTGTGTGATTGTAGCGAGATTTGAGCGTTCATCCTCGTCGAATTTACCATTTTGGTTAAAGTCTACCCAACCATAGATATGTGCTTCTGAAGCTCCATCCAAATGGGCTTGAACTGACATTTTGTAGTTACCTGGGCGTGTACGATCCATCTTGATCATCTCATTGGTTGTCCCTTTGAGTTCATCCGGAAGCAATTGGTTAATTCCTTCATCGGCCGTAGTTGCCTTATCATCACCGAACCAGTCGAGAGTCGTATTCTCATCCATATCTGGGCTCACGTTACCAAGATACGGTTGATTTACTTTAGCTCCAGTAACACCGTCAACAGTTGCAATGGTATGGACTGCTTTACCATATGACTCAGGAGCATCCCCTTCATCAAGTGGGAAGAACCCTAGCATAGCAGACTGTTTACCACCCGAAGCGATGTAAAGTCCCACTTCAGAGGCACCACGCGTCATAACAAGGGGAACAGAGGAAACGCCTGCAGAAATATTTGGCCCAAAGACACCAGTCCCAAGACCACCAGTTACTTGGTCAGGGTTTCCAAAATACTTCCAAGCAACTGGTTTCTTATCTGGGCCAACTAAAGTAGACCCGCGAAGTTGGTTAAGGTTAATTCCGTAGAATGATTTACCATTAATAGTAGTAGTAGGGTTAGGGCCAAAAAGATTATCCGTATCTTGTATCATGTACGGTACACTATCTCTTTTATAATCTTTTTTCCATTCTCCAAGATGTTGCCAACCTTGTCCGTTGGTAGTGAACATAACAAATTCACCAGGGTTGGCAGACTCTCCATCAGCCATTACAATAGCCGGTTTAACAACTTTACCACGGAAGGTGGCAGAAATTTCAAATTGCACACCAATATTTCCACCATTTATCGCTGAAGCAATGGTTGTCTTCTTGGCTTTGGTATCAATTCCTTCATGTTTAACTTCGGTATAACCATTTTGAGGCTCTGCGGTAATCATGGCCTCATCACCGTTATTGAAATGTAACTTAGAAGTAGGTGAACTTGAATTATTGACAAAACCGTTTCGAGCATTTGGATCATAGGTTGCTTTTTCTGCGTCAGTAGCTCCTTGGCTTTCTAGTCGCTTCTTATAGATTTCAGTTGCTTGGAAGGGTTTCAAAGACTTAACTTTGATGGTCACCACATATCCAGGCATGATTTCCTTAGTATAGGTAGCTCCAACTTGAAGAGCCATTTTCTCTTGTAAGTTTTCAGTTGGTTTAGTTTCGGCGGCAGGTACTAATGTCGTAGTGGTTCCTGTCCAGTTGGCTACATCTCCAAAGTCCAACCATGTAATCTGGCTAGTCAAAGATTTTGCGTCAAGGTCTGTTGTATATCCTGGTTTTTCAACCTTTGGAGTTGAAGTTGCATCGACAACGTCATCCCCGATTAAGCTTGGATCATTGGCATCGCCGAGAGCACGACGAGTACGACGGCGAGAAGTGTTGGCTGTCTCTTCCGTTACGACTGTATTGTTTGCTGTTACACCTTGTCCAGCTGAAAGAGTTGGTGTTTCTTTTTTATCTGCACTTGTTGCAGCTGCTTCTACTGCCTTGTTTGCTGGTGTAGTTGCTTCTAATTTTGGTGTTGCAGCAGTTGATGTTTTCGGTGCAGTTGAGGCTGCAGACGCTGCTGTGCTTGTGCTACTTGCTTCACTAGTTGAAGCAGGTGCTGTTGATGTTGCTGCAGCAGTTGAAGTCTCTGGTGCAGTGATTGCTGCGTTTGCATCATAAGTCGATGTCGTTGCAGCTGTTGATGTTGCTGAAGTTGCTGTAGCTGTTGACGCTTCAGGCGCTTCTGACGCTGTTGCAACTGCTGCTACACTTTCACTTGTCGTATCTGTCTTTTCTTCTGCGGCTGCACTTGCAGCTGTCCCAACCATGACAAGTGTTCCTAAAAGTACTGAGCAAACACCCACATTCAGTTTACGAATTGAGAATCTGCTAATACGATCATTAAATAAGTCTTTCCCCATCTAATGGACCTCCATATTTATCTATAAATTAACATTCTTTTTAAAATTGTTTAGTTTTTACAAACCTTATCTATTTTAACAAAACCCGAACGATATTCAAAATATTTTGACTCAAAAATGAGTAAAAATTTTTAGCTGAAATTGTTTTAATTCTGAAAGGATTTCACCCATAGATCAGGGCATCAAAAAACCTTGATTTATCACTAAATCGCAAGATCAAACTTCAACTGTGGCTTCACTGGATCATAATCGACCAACTCAAAATCTTCTGGTTTGATGTCAAAGAAATTGGTTCCATCTGGTACATTCAAAACCAAGTGCGGCTGACAATCTGAAGGCTCCCGACGGAGTAACTCTTCAGCCTGTTCAAATTGATTATCATAAATATGAAGGTTATTAATGAAGTAAAAGAACTTTCCGACCTTCCAGCCAAAATGCTTGGCAATCATCATCTGAAGAGCAACATATTGCATGGCATTGATATGGTGGGCCACCAACATATCATTCGAACGCTGGGTCAGGGTCGCATCTAGATAGATTTCCCCATCCACGCGCCGCACGTCAAACATGGTTTGAAATGCACATGGCAAGAGTCCGTCGGTCTCCTCAAAGGCATCATAATCCCAAAGCGAGATAATGTTGCGGCGATTCCAAGGATTGGCTTCTAATTGTTTGAGGATTTTATTGGTAATGTCATGCTTTTTGACCACAGCACCATAGCGTTGACCAATAGTACGACTATCCCCTACTTCCCAGTCATTCCAGTAGTGGACATTGTACTTGTCTTCTAACAGGTCTAAGCTATTCGACTGATCCTGGTAGATCCAGAGCATCTCTTTGATGGCTGATTTAATCGCGATGGGACGAAGGGTCGTGATAGGAAACTCGCCTTTTGAGAGATCAAACTCCATAAAGGCTCCCGTGATGTACTTGGAGTTGGCCGTTCTACCATCCTTGTATTTAGGTCGGGCCTGTTCAGACCAAACACCTTCTTCCATGATTTTCCGAATATACTCTTTAAAAATGGTATCTGCTTTTGTCATATCTCCTCCTTTAATCTACTATTGCTTTCATTATATCACAGGATAAAGAAAAAAGGAGAGGCAAATCTCCTTTTAATCTTATTGTAATACTAGAGATGCGGCACCGATGACACCCGCATCATTTCCCAAAGTAGCAAGCGCCAATTGAGTAGATTCACGTACTTGTGGGAATGAGTTTTCTTCAAAGACCTTGCGCACACCATCCAAGAGGAAGTCTCCAGCAGCAGATACCCCACCACCGATAACGATCTTAGACGGGTTCAAGGTTGAACCAATATTGGCTGCAGCAAGTCCAAGGTAACGTGAGAAGTTCTTGTAGACGATCAAAGCAAGAGCATCGCCTTCTTTTGCCAGGTCAAAGACCGTTTTAGCCGTTACTTCTTCTCCGTTGTCGATCAAGACTTTCAATTGAGAGTCCCCTTCGTACTCATCGGCATAACGACGAGTCAAGTTGACGATACCAGTTGCTGAGGCAACCGTTTCAAGACAGCCTTTTTTACCACAGGTACATTGGATTGGATCATCAAAGTCAACCGTGATGTGACCAAGCTCACCAGCAGCTCCACGTACACCATGCAAGAGACGACCTTCAGCGACGATACCACCGCCGACACCTGTACCAAGTGTCATGAATACGACATCTGGTTGGTTTTCACCAGCCCCTTTCCAACGTTCACCCAAAGCAGCAACGTTGGCATCGTTATCAATGAAGAATGGAATATGAAGGGCACTTTCAATCTTTTCTTTAACTGGTTGAAGGGTCTTCCAGTTCAAGTTGTAGGCCCCGATAACTGTACCTTTTTCACGGTCAACAACACCAGGCGATCCCATTCCGATTCCTTGGAATTCAGAAGCATCAAGTTCAAGCATCTTCAAACGATGCGCGATTGATTCGATCATATCGTCGACGATATGGCTACCTTCATCCAAAATATTTGTTTTAATAGACCATTTTTCTTGAACTTCCCCATCTAAAGTGAGGATAGCAAACTTGATGGAAGTTCCTCCAAGGTCAATCCCAATAATTTTTTTAGACATCTATTACTCCTTTCAACCTGTAAACACTTACAGATCTATTATATCAGACTTTTTATCAAACGCAAAGGTTTGCACGTAATTTTTCTTAACTTTTTAACAAGAGACTGAAGGATTGAAGTCCTAGAAGCAGGAAAATCAAACCAATAATATTCAGGAGAATGACACTGATTGATAACGGACTGACAATTAAGAACAAGCCGATAAAGAGTTGCACCAAGGCAAAGAAAATATAGCGCTTGGAAAGCTCTTCAATCTTCTTGGAATAGAAGTTAGCTTTTCGGAAATTTAAAACGGAGCGATAAATCAGCCAAATCCCTAAGGTAACTGGGAAGACAATCGGTAAGGTCTTGTAGCCATATAGTAGCAAGTAAACCGCGAACACTAAGGCAACCATACTGTGAAAGAGCTGTTGCTGCTGAATGATACCAGCCTGGCGCAATCGGTAATAGCGTGAAAAACGCGAAAGGGAAATTAAAAAGAAGCCACAAGAAATCAACCAGCTAAATGAGCCGATGTGCTCAATCGGATTGATAAACAAGACGATACCGATAATGGTAAAAATAGTGGCTGAAATCCCAAGGGATATCCGGTTCAATTGATTCATAGGGCCTCCTTATTCATCTAATTCGCTCAGGTATTCATAGCGATCGTACTTTTCAAGCAATCGCTCATTTTCCTGATCCAATTCCTTTTGAAGGGCTGACAATTTGCCAAAGTCAGAGCCGTTTTCATTCATCTCCACTTCAATCTCTGCGATCCGATTTTCAATGGCTTCGATATCTGCTTCAATACTCGCCCACTCTTGCTTTTCCATATAGCTCATGCGCTTCTTCTCTTCTTTTGGCTTGACAGGTTTCTCTTTTTCAACCTTGTGACTGGCCGTTACTTGAGCTGCTTCAAAAGCTTCTTCATCCAGGTAATCCGTATAATTGCCAAAGAACTCCCGAATGCCCCCGTTTTCAAAAGCCAGGATCTTACTTGCAACCTTGTCTAGGAAATAGCGGTCGTGGCTAACGGTAATAACGGGACCTCCAAAGTTTTGAAGGAAGTTTTCCAAAACTGTCAGGGTAGCGATATCCAAGTCATTGGTCGGCTCATCGAGGAGAAGCACATTTGGTTTTTCAATCAAGAGTTTTAAGAGAAAGAGCCGCTTCTTCTCACCACCGGAGAGTTTTTCGATCAAGGTTCCGTGCATGGAACGTGGGAAGAGAAATTGCTCCAAGAGATCTGCAATTGATGTCGTCCCAACGGTCGTCTTCACTTCCTCAGCAACTTCCTGGAGGAAATTAATCACGCGCTTGCTTTCATCCAACCCATCAATCTGTTGAGAGAAATAAGCCACCCGCACGGTTTCTCCTATAATGACTTGACCTGACTGAGGCTGGAGTCGTTCGGCGATCAGATTAAGCAAGGTCGATTTGCCGACACCATTATCCCCGACGATCCCGATGCGGTCCTTATTTTGCACCAAGAGGTTAAAATCCTGTAAAATTGGCTTGTTTTCATAAGCAAAACTCACATCTTTAAACTCAATGACTTTCTTTCCGATCCGACTGGTCTCAAAGTTCATCTCCAAATCTGTCTGGTTGCTTTGACTAGACAAGTCTTGCTTAAGATCATGGAAACGATTGATCCGAGCCTGTTGCTTGGTCGCACGCGCCTGGGGTTGACGCCGCATCCAGGTCAACTCCTGCTTATAGAGTTGCTGCTTCTTATGAAGAAGGGCTGCATCACGCTCGTCTTGCTCAGCCTTTAAGCGAACATAATCCTGGTAGTTGCCCTGATACTCGATCAAGCTAGCTCGATCCAACTCAAAGATCCGTGTCGAGATATTATCCAAGAAATAGCGATCGTGGGTAATGAAAAGCACAGTTTTCTTAGAGTTCTTCAAGAAATTGGTCAACCATTCGATGGTATCAATGTCCAGGTGGTTGGTTGGCTCATCTAGTAAGAGCAGGTCGTGGTGAGACAGCAAAACTTGTGCCAGTTGCACCCGACGACGCAAGCCCCCAGATAGATCCCCAACTTTGGCGTTCAAGTCTTCAATTCCAAGCTTAGAAAGGACCGTCTTAACCTGACTCTCGATTTCCCAAGCATTGAGCGAATCCATCTCCGCCATGACCTTTTCAAGACGGGCTTGGTTCTCTTCTCGGTAATCCGCCATCAAGAATTCATAATCGCGAATGAGCTGCATTTCACGCAAATCACTAGACAACACCGTATCCAGAACCGTCTTTTGATCATCAAAGTCAGGTTCCTGCGTCAAGTAGCCAATCGTATAATCACTCTTGGCAGAAAAAGGACTCACATCGCCATCAAAGCCAGAGCGACCTGACAATACATCTAACAGCGTGGTTTTTCCAGTCCCATTGACCCCGATCAATCCGATCCGATCCAAGTCGTGAATGATAAAGGAAATCTCACGAAAGACGGTCTTATCTCCGACAGATTTGGTTAATTTATCGACAATAAAATCGCTCATTTTTCCTCCTCTTTTGCTTGCTGGATATAGGCAATGATGGCTTCTTTTTCATTGGCCAGCTCCCCATCGACAATGGCATATTCAATTTTTGTCAAAATCTCTCCCAAGGCTGGACCTGGTTGAAAACCATATTCTTTGATCAGCATGCCACCATTGACCACCACTTCATGCTTATCATGAATGGTCAAGCTATCATAGACACGCTCAATGGCCAAATAATCCACACTCAAGGCATAAGCTTCACGGAGCTCTTCAGCAACCAGTAACAAACGTTTCTCATACTTGTAGCAGGCACGCTTGTCTAGGCTTCCATTTTCTCGGAGCTTTAGAATCTCCACGATCTGCTCCACCGTCTTAGCAAAGTCTCTAGAGGTCTTCCATTTCTTAAAGAATTTTGGAATATCTTGAATCTCTAGTGCTAAGACCAAAGCAGCCCAGGCTTGCTCAGAAGTTGAAAAAGTATATTCCAACTCTATGTCAAACAAACGCTCGATCGCTTCTTTACGATCCTTCATCTCTGGCAGATAGTGATAGGCTCCACTTGCTAGCATAGCCTCCAAGCCCTGTCTCCAGTATGGAGAAATCAAGAGTTTATCAAACTCGATGAAGGTGCGCTCTACGGAAATCTTCTCAAGTAATGGCGCACACTCCTTCATAGCGTCAAAAGTTGCCTCTTCTAATTCAAAGCCGAGACTGGCTTGAAAGCGAAAGCCTCGCATGATCCGGAGTGCATCTTCGTTAAACCGTTCGTGAGGAAGGCCAACCGCCCGAAGGACCTTGTTTTCTAAATCTTCTAGTCCATGAAAGAGGTCAACAATTTCTCCTTTTTCATTTAAGGCAAAGGCATTGACGGTGAAATCACGGCGCTTGAGGTCTTCTTCTAGTGAGCGTACAAAAGACACGGAGCTCGGACGACGATAATCGACATAGACATCCTCCGTCCGGAAGGTCGTAATTTCATATTCTTGACCATTTTCAAGAACTAAGACAGTCCCATGTTCGATACCGACGTCCACTGTTCGATCAAAAATGGCCTTGGTCTCTTCTGGGTATGAGGAGGAAGCGATATCGACATCGTGAATTGGACGATCCAAGAGGGCATCACGGACAGATCCCCCTACAAAATAGGCCTCAAAACCAGCTGCTTTAATCTTCTCTAATATTGGTAAAGCCTCCTGAAACTCAGAAGGCATCTTTTCTAATCTCATAGTAAGTGTTCCAAACCATAAACAAGCTCATGACGCTTGACAACTTCTTTAATCCCTAGATTTACTCCTGTCATGAAGGAAACACGATCATAGGAATCATGACGGAGAGTCAACCCTTCGCCTTGGCTACCAAAAATCACCTCTTGGTGAGCGACTAGGCCAGGCAATCGAACTGAATGGATGCGCATCCCTTCAAACTCTGCCCCTCTTGCTCCAGGCATCAACTCTTCTTCATCTGCTGCACCTTGCTGGATCTTCTCGCGCTTCTCTGAGATCAGCTCAGCTGTCTTAATTGCTGTTCCACTCGGTGCATCTTTTTTCTTATCGTGGTGCAATTCGATAATTTCTACATTCGGGAAATACTTGGCTGCTTGCGCTGCAAATTGCATCAAGAGCACGGCTCCAATGGCAAAGTTCGGCGCGATCAAGCCACCCAAATCCTTTTCACGTGAAAGGTCTATCAATTCTTGGATCTGCTCAGGAGTGAATCCAGTCGTTCCCACAACAGGCGCAAAGCCATTCTCAATTGCAAAGCGAGTATTCTCGTAAGCTACCTTGGGCATGGTAAAGTCGACCCAAACATCTGCCTCTAGACCCACAACATCTTCTTTGCGGTTAAAGACAGGGACTCCTGCAACCTCTGTCTCATCAGTAAATGGATCGATCAAGCCAGCTAATTCTAACTCAGGATCTCCAGAAACCATCTTGTAGGCTGCTTGTCCCATTCTTCCCTTGAAACCTGCGATAATGACTTTAATGGACATAGAATTCTCCTTAAACGATAGGGATATAGCCAACTGCTAAGCTATGGTCACCTAAGTGCGTCCCAATCACCCCTCCAAAGGTAGCAAAAGGAATGTCACCTTCCACTCCTTCTTCCATGAGCAGTTGGCGAAGTGCTTCTGCTTTTTCAGGAACATTGGCATGGATGACAAAGACTTGGTAATGACCATCTGCGATATCTGATACAACAATCTCTACCAAGCGTTTCATGGCTTTCTTTTCCGTCCGGACTTTCTCAAAGACCTCAATCACGCCTTCATCATTAAAATGAAGAATGGGCTTGATGCTCAAGAGGTTTCCAAGAATAGCAGCACCATTTGACAGACGACCACCTTTAACCAAGTGGTTCAAATCATCCACCATGATATAGGCAGAGGTTCCATCAATCTGGTGTTGGACATTGGCCACAATCTCATCGAAGGAACGGCCTTCACCAGACCATTTCAAGCAGTCTTCTGCCATCATTCCTAGAGGAGCACTGGTGATTTTTGAATCCGGAAATTCGACGGTCAAGCCTTCGAATTCGTCCTTCAAATATTGGATATTTTGGTAGAAACCAGAAATACCTGATGACAAGAAAAGACCGATAGCATGCGTATAGCCCTTAGCTGTCAAACCAGATAATACTTCTTCTAACTCTGCAACACTCGGCTGGCTAGTCTTTGGCAATTCCTTAGACGCCGCCATCTTTTGGTAGAACTCATCGTGTGTCAGGTTCTTCCCTTCAACATAAGACTCCCCGTCGATATAGATCGGGATCTCTAAAATAAATAAGTCGTCGTGATGGAGCACGTCTTGCGTTAAATAGGCAGACGAATCCGTGATCACTGCTAATTTCATTGATTAAAACTCCAAATTAATACCCGGTAAATCGAGGGCAATTTCTGTGACTTCATAAGTCAAACGGTTGAGCATATTCAAGCAAGGGCGAGCCAATTCTTCCACTTCGTCTTTGCTGAATTCACTTGGTTCATTGACATAACGACCAAACAAGTGGTTGATTTGAGTGATAGTTCCACTGATCACAAAACCGTCAAAAACGATCATGTAGCTCAAGATGACAATCAAAGAAGTCGTGTTTTGTTCTTGATCACGATTGATCAATTGAAAGTTTACATCTACTTTTGTTTCAGGGATCCCATTTTCTTTTTCCCACTCAAAATTACGAGCGTCATAGTGGTATTGGCTGACAAATTCTTTTTCACGTTGAATATCCATTTTTATTCTCCTAAAAATATGCGATAGGCTTATTATATCATAATTCAGCTCAAGATACCAACGCCGAATGAGGTGATTTTTTCGCTAGTACAAGAAGAAAAGGTTGGGCATTCCCAACCTTTTAATCATATTTAGTTTTTAGGTTTGCGAAGCAATCCGAATAAGATACCACTTACGACTGCACCGATCAATACGAACAAGATGTATAGAAGTGGATTTGATGTAAGAGCGATAACGAAGATTCCTCCGTGAGGAGCCATGAGTTTCAAGCCTGCAAGACCAACAAGGGCACCTGTCAATGCTGAACCAGCAATGAAGCTAGGGATGGCACGAGCTGGGTCAGCTGCACCGAATGGAATGGCACCTTCTGTGATGAAGGAAAGACCCATAACGATGTTTGTCAAACCTGAATCGCGTTCTTCTTGTGTGAATTTATCTTTAAACAATACAGTTGCTACGAATACTGCCAATGGAGGAACCATACCAGCTGCCATAACAGCTGCCATAACAATAGAACCACCTGAAGCAACAGATTCAGCAAGTGTACCTGTAGCGAAGACATAAGCGGCTTTGTTAACTGGTCCACCCATATCGACAGCCATCATACCGCCGACGAGAAGTCCAAGAAGGACAGCTGAGCTACCTGACAAGCTTGAAAGGAAGTTGTTAAGACCAGTATTGATAGCAGCCATTGGAATATTGATGAGGAACATCAAGAATCCTGTCAAACCAACACCAAGTAATGGCAAGAGAAGGATAGAGCGGATACCATCGAGTGAACGTGGAAGACCTGCAAGGGCTTTGCGAAGTAAGAGAACAACTCCACCTGCAAGGAAACCACCTACCAAAGCTCCAAGGAAACCTGATGATACGGCTGCTGGTAATTCACCTTTAGCAGCACCGTAGGCGATATTTCCAAATGCTGAACCTGAGCTAGCAATAGATCCAGCAATAAATCCTGCTACAAAACCAGGTTTTTCAGCGATTGAGAATCCAATGTAACCTGCAAGTACAGGAAGCATGAAGCCAAAGGCTACTCCACCAATTGTTTTAAATTGTGCTGCTAATACATGATAAGAACCAAGACTAGACAATTGATCTTGAGGCACACCAAGAACTTGGTCGATCAAGAAGGCAAGGGCGATCAAGATACCACCACCGATAACGAATGGGAGCATTTGAGAAACCCCACTCATCAGGTGTTTGTAGAAAGCTCCACCCAAGCTCAATTTTTCTTGGCTAGCGCTAGCTTGTGCTGCATTTTCAGCGTGGAAGACATCTGCTTTTCCATCCAAGATGGTTTGGATCAATTCTTCTGTCTGACGGATACCGGCTGCGACTGGTTTAGAGATCAATTTTTTGCCATCGAAACGAGCGGTTTCAACTGCTTTATCAGCTGCAATGATGACCCCTTCAGCTTTTGCGATTTCTTCAGCTGTCAAGCGGTTACCGACACCAGATGCCCCGTTGGTTTCAACGCGGACTGTAACACCCATTTCTTCCCCTTTTTTGATGAGGGCTTCTTCTGCCATGTAAGTGTGGGCGATACCTGTTGTACATGCTGTAACGGCAACGATGAGAGGTTTGTCAGATGAAGCTGCTTCTTTGACCGCTTCTGCTTTTTTCGCTTCTTCAGCTGCAGCTTCTTGCTCTTCTGCATCAAAGGCTGCGATCACTTGATCAGGAGTGCTTGCTTGGCGAAGTTTGTCTGCAAAACCTGGTTTCATCAAGTACTTAGACAATTCAGCAAGGGCTGCCAAGTGAGTGTCGTTGGCTCCTTCTGGAGCTGCGATCATGAAGAACAAGTCTGTTGGTTGGCCATCAAGTGATGCATAGTCCACACCCTTGTTTGATTTTGCAAACAAAACTGTTGCTTCTTTGACTGCTTCGTTTTTGCTGTGGGGCATGGCAATTCCGTCACCCAAACCAGTTGAAGTTTGTGCTTCACGGTTCATGATTCCAGCCTTGAAAGTGTCAAAATCTGTCACCACACCATTGTCAACGAGCGATTGGACCATCTCATTGATCACGCCCTCTTTATCTGTTGCCTGAAGGTCAAACAACATCACGTTTTTATTTAAAACGTCTTGAATTTTCATAGTTTTTCTACCTCTACTTTTTCATAAGTTTCTTTTATATAGTCAGCTGTCGCCAAATCATCTGAGAAGGTGGTTGCTGTTCCACAAGCCACGCCCCATTTGAAGGCTTCGATGACGTCTCCCGTCGTTGCGAGCTTCCCAGTGAAGCCAGCAACCATGGAATCTCCAGCCCCGACAGAGTTCTTCACTTGACCCTTGATTGGTTTTGCGAAGTAAGTTCCGCTTGGACTGACGAGGAGAGCACCATCACCCGCCATGGAAATAATGACATTTTGTGCACCCTTGGCCAAGATTTCTTTAGCATAACGTTCAATTTCTGGCAATTCCGTCAAGGTAACGCCAAAGATATCTCCCAATTCATGGTTGTTTGGTTTGACCAATTGGGGATTGAACTCCAAGGAATCAATCAAGGTTTGTCCTTCAAAGTCACAAACCACTTGCGCACCTGTCGCACGTGTTGCTGCGATCAATTGTTTGTAAATGGCATTTCCAAGTGAAGATGGGGCAGATCCTGCAAAGACTACCACATCATCTGCTGTTAAGCTCGATAAGATGTTGAGCAATTCTTGCAACTGAGCTTCCGTTACTTCTGGACCATTCCCATTGATTTCTGTTTCCTCATCAGCCTTGATCTTGACATTGATCCGTGTATCTTGGTCCACTGTCACAAAGTTGGTGGAAATGTCTTCGCTGGTCAGTACGTCTTCAATGAAGCGTCCGGTGAAACCACCGATAAATCCAGTCGCTGTGTTCTCGATATCGAGACGCTTCAAAACACGACTGACATTGATCCCTTTACCACCGGCGAATTTATCTTCCGAAGCCATCCGATTGACCGCTCCGGTCTCTACATGATCGAGACGGACAATATAGTCAATTGCTGGATTCAGTGTAACTGTATAAATCAAACCTCTATAACCTCCGTTTTTTCTTTTAAAACCTTTAATCGTTGCGGTTCACTTTGATTGGTGATAATCATGGCTCGCTTAATAGGAGCCACTTTGACAAAGGATGTCACCCCAATTTTCGAATCATCCGCTAGGATGTAGGTTTTTTTCGCATTTTCGATAATCGCACGCTTGACAGATCCTTCTTCCAGGTCTGGAGTGCTGTAAAATTCATCATCGATTCCATTCATTCCAAGAAAGGCCTTGTCAAAATTCAACTGACCGATCTGATTGAGGGCGATCCCTCCGATACTAGCATCTGTAGAAGATTTTACCTTCCCACCGATGATGACCGTTGGAACATTTCGCTCGACCAACTTGGTCGCATGGTGAATCGAGTTGGTCACCACGGTTACTGTTGGATTGACAATTTCTTGTACTAAAAGTTCATTGGTCGTCCCGGCATCGATAAAGATCACATCATGATCTTTGATCAATTCCGCCGCTTTTACAGCGATCTTTGACTTAACTTGAATGTTTTTGATAGATTTTTCTTTATTGCTTTCTTCCTCTTGAAGAAAATGCAGGCTTTCCGCACCGCCGTGAACCCGGCGAAGTTTACTTTCAGCTTCTAATTCATCCAAGTCACGTCTAACCGTTGATTCAGACGTCCCTAGCTCTTGTACAAGGGTTTCTAAGGAAACAAATTTTTCCTTCAGTACCTTCTCGAGGATGAATTGTTTTCGTTCAGACTTAAGCATTTCTCCTCCTTTTGCAATCGATTACAAGGACTATTATACTCCATCTCCAAAAAATGTCAACACTTTTTATCAATTTCTATCATTTTCTTTCAAAAATTCTAAAAGTGTAAAAAAAAGAGCAGGAAAGAACTCATTTTGTTAAAAGAGTTCTTTTCCCACCCTCATATATCTTCTTTGAAGATTTTAAGCAATAAAGTGTCTAAGCATCTATTCTATCTTCGGTATGTCTTAATCATTTTTTGAAGATTGTTTCTTTTTCTTGAAACCAAACAATCCAGCAAGTAACCCAACGGCAACACCTGTTGTTGCTACTGCATATTTGGAGGAATCAGATCCAGCCACAGCTTGGCTGTTTTCTTTTTTCGGTTTGATCTCTTCTACTTTGGCTTCTTGTTTTGGAGCTGGAGTAGCTGTTGGTGCTTGCACTTGTGGACTATTGGTAGTTGTTGGAAGAACCGTTGGTCTATCCGAGAAAGTTGTTGGATTGCTTGAGCGGATATCCATTGGCATATCTGCTGCTTCTAAAATAGCTGGATCCATTCGTGACGCTAGATCTTCATATTGGGAATTCAACAGTTCCACGACACTTTGATAAGATTGCAGGATTGTGAATTCTGCTTCCAATTTTTCTTTTTTATTCTCTAAATTAGCCACAGCAGCTGATAAAACAGATTGGGCTTTGACCAATAATTCTGGAGCATTTTTAAAGTCAGAAAGACGTTTTTCAGCAGCAACCAGGCGCTCTTGCGCCGCCTTCAAGCCCTCATGCGCTTCTTGAACGACTTGGGCTTTTTCTGCTTCTTCAGCTTTTAAAAGATCTAATTTCTCACGCGCAGCCGCTAACAAATCCTTCGCTTTTTGAAGGGCTGCTTCTTTTGGCTGGATAGCTGCTTCAATCCGACCTCGAGATACATCAAGAGTCGCCTTCGCCTTTTCAACCGCATGGTCCTTGCTAACAAGAAGAATTTTGTAATTTTGGATGGTCTTTTGGACATTGGCCATCTCTACTGCCACGTTTGAATTAGCATGGCGGGCATCTTCTAACTTGCCTTGCAGGATAATGATTTGAGACTCTTGATTGGCCTTGTCTAACTTGAGATTAGCGACTTCATCAGATTTTGCTTTCACATCTGATCTTGTCGTCGTTGCGCCAGCTCCCTGACGCAATTGGTAAGCGAGTGCACTGGTTGACACTGCTGAATGGACCGGACTATGTAAGAAAGCTGCTTCTGACATAGCATTGCTTGGGTCATAAGCGACTGATAAAGCTGTCGCTTTGTTGTCTACCATTTGGAGGTAGTGACCAACCTTCGCAAAGGCCTCAGCCCCAATTTTCATATAAATGTCATTGGCATCGATTTGTGTTTCGTCTGTTGGTAGACCATATTGAGCCGCTACTTCCTGATAAGCCGCTTTTTCATTGTACCAAAAGTCAACCGCACCAGCAGGTGAGAAGCCATAAGCGATGTTCTCGTTTGGCAAATACTTAAACATATGCCAGTTGGCTTTTTTGAAGTATTCCAACTGTACTTGACTGGCTGGAAGGGAATAGGGATCCAGTTCCAATTCAGGCAAGCCGGCATTGCGACGATAAGCGTTGATAGCATCAGCAATTTCAAGTGCTCGGAGGTTAGCTTGCAAGGATCCAGACTCTCCAACCGTTAAGCCGTCTTCTTCACGACCACGTTTGTAGAGGGCTAAAGCGCTCGCTGCAGCTTCATTGCCATTGTCTGCTAAGTGTTGCAAATAACCTTCATAAGTCGCTTGACTCAACTGAACTGGGCTATTGGCCGCTGCTTGTTCTAAGGCTGCCAATTCTGCTTCCTTGGTAGCGATGACCGCTTTCAAATCTGTTAGACGCGTTTGAGCCAGTTGAATGTCGTTCTCAATTTGAGCCACAGTATCTGAGCCAGTTTGCTGACTCGCTTGCAAGGTTGCAAGATGATTCTGAGATTCTCGGATACTTTGCTCGACTTGACTTTGCTCCAACAAAGCCTGGTTGAGTACATTCTCATCATTTGAAATCGGTGCTTTGGCTTGGTTCAATTCATTTTGTGCTACATCGACCAAAGATTCCTGAGCAGTAACCTGATTTTCCTGTTGACGAACAGCCTCTACGACTTGGTCATGAGCAGCTTCTGCTTCTCGAACCTTATTTTCTTCAATAGTCACATAGGCTTGAGCCACCTTGACGTCATTTTCTGCATTCTGAACTTGGGCATCCGAAGTCGTTGCGATGAGGTTTTCCGCATCCGTCACTTCTGCTTTCTTTTCTTCCAGTTCTTGTCCAGCAGCCTTGACTTCTGTTTGAGCATCGATCACTTTTTGCTCTTGGTAGTGGACATCTTTCACCACTTGCCCTTTTTGAGCTGTGATTTGCTTCAACTCATCAACTGTAATTGGTTTTTCAACTACTTCCGTGCTGTTGGTTTCTGGATTTTCATTTTGCTTGACCTCTTCGGCATTTGCTTTGTGATGAAACATACCAGATAGGACTGTTGTTGCAGCAATCCCAGTCGTGAAAACCGATTTTCCTAATTTCTTTCCCATTAAACTCACCCCCAAAACTTAATCATTTTCTTGAAGTTTCTCTACCCCTTAGCATACCACATTTTGTTACCAATAACTAGTAGGTTTTAAAAGTTTTTTTCATAAATTTTTGAGGCAAAAGAAAAACAGCTGACGCTGTTAGTCTTCTTGTTTAATTTGTTCCAACATCTTCTCTTCTTCTGCTGTCAACTCATAGTTTTCTAGCAAGTCTGGACGACGTTCTAAGGTCTTTTTCAAACTCTGATAGAGGCGCCACTGACGGATATTTTCATGATGGCCACTCATAAGAACATCTGGAACTGTCATTCCTCTGTATTCATAAGGCCGGGTGTATTGAGGATACTCTAAGAGACCAGAGGAGAAACTGTCATCCTGGTGACTGGATTCTTTTCCGATCACCTCTGGAATCAAGCGGACTGTCGCATCAATCATGGTCATGGCTGCTAGCTCACCGCCCGTTAGAACATAATCTCCCAGAGAAATCTCATCTGTCACCAAGGTCTTGATCCGTTCATCGTAGCCTTCATAGTGGCCACAGATAAAGATCAATTCCTCTTCCTGAGCTAATTCTTCAGCATAGGCTTGGTCAAAAGTCCGACCAGCAGGGTCCAGTAAGATCACGCGTGGATTCTTCTTCTCAATGGCATCAAAGGCATCAAAAATCGGTTGAGCTCGTAGAAGCATGCCTTGCCCACCCCCATAGGGTTCATCGTCCACATGGCGCGCTTTCTCCGCATTTTCACGGAAATTATGGTAGTTGATCTCGAGAAGTCCCTTTTCACGGGCCTTTCCGACGATAGAATGCTCCAAAGGCGAAAACATCTCTGGAAAGAGGGTTAAAATATCAATCTTCATCGTCTAACCCTTCTAAGATGTCTACATCCACACGATTTCCAGGGATATCGATATTTAAGACGACTGGTGGGATATAAGGCAAGAGAAGATCTCGTTTGCCTTTTCGTTTCACGACCCAGACATCATTGGCACCTGGTTGCAGGATTTCCTTGATCTGACCGATTAGCTGGTCATTTTCATAAACATCAAGGCCGATGATCTCATGGTAATAAAACTCGCCATCCTCCAAATCTGTCAAGTCTTCTTCTGCAACCTTGAGGCTAAATCCTTTGAATTTCTCGATGGCATTGATATGGTACATATCCTTAAACTTGATGATATCGAAGTTCTTGTGCTTGCGGTGACTGGCAATGGTCACCGTTTGGACAAACTGATCCTTCTCATCAAAGAGAGCCAACTCTGCTCCCTTTTTAAAGCGCTCATCCGCAAAGTCTGTCACAGACAAGACCCGCATCTCTCCTTGTAATCCTTGGGTATTAACAATTTTCCCAACGTTAAAGTAATTCATTTTATTCACTACATTTCTCTTTTAATTAATTTATCTCTACAGTTCTCTAATAAGAGCTGCAATTTTTTCCGATTCTGACCAGTGTAGATAGTGGTGGTTTCCACCTAGAATGAGTTTTGTATTAGAATTCCAATATTCTGAATCTCTGTACTCTTTTTCTCTATACGCCTGACAAAATACGAAAACAGGAATATTATCTGCTAAGGACAAACTATCAAAATCTTCAGCGGTAATAGTTACAGATATCTGAAATCCAGGAACTTGCTTTTCCAATTCTAAACCCTTTTCTTCCATCAATTCCCAAATCAGTCTATCAGTTTCAGGTTCAAATGTTGCTTGAGTTAGTCCCTTAAAATAATTTTCCGGACCACATTCTTCAATCATCCTCATTTGCTCTTCCATTTCTGGATAAGGATTTTTTGAAAAATCAGCAAACATTATTTTTTTTGTTGTTGGTTCAATTGCTATCAAAGCTTGACACTTAATTGGTTTACTCATTAACTTTAAAGCCAAAACACCACTTAAACTATGAACACAAAGTATGTAATCAGAAATTTCCAACCCTTTCAGGATTTCGAATACCGCTTCAACAAGATTATCCAAATTAAATCCTGTTTGACTATGAATCGGACTCCTACCTGTATTCGGAAAATCAATCGTTAAGTAACCTATTGAAGAAGGAAGTTTTTCAAGTATTGGTAGAAAATTTTCATAACTCGGTATCAAACCAGCACCATTTAAACAAACTAGTACTTTATTTCTCTTTTCATAAGTAACAGAGAGACAACCAATCTTTGTAGTTACTTCAAATCGGTTCATATCAAAACAACCCTTTCTAAACAACAATTCACTTAACATTCTTAGGTTTTATTTTATCACGTTCAGAGGATTTTCTCAAATGCTCTTTTCTGCTAGAAACTGCTCCAAATCTTGTTCATGCTGATACTTGATGGCTGCCTTCTTGTCTTTTTCAAAAATGGTCTTCGTTAGGTCGATATGGTTAATAGCTGCAATTGCCACTGTGTAGTGAATGATATCTGCCAACTCCTTTGCCAATTCCTCGTTTGAATCTTGGACCCCCTCTTTTCTACCTGAACGTCCATTTAAAACCTCAGCGACTTCTCCAACTTCTTCTACTAGTTTGATAAAAAGTCCTTCTTCTGTTCTAGATTGTTGATAATGATCAAGTAAGTATTCCTCTAGTTGTCTGACTGTTAAATCTCTCATTCCTTCTCCTTGCAACAAAAAAACGGGACAAAGCCCCGCCTTTTATTTTTCGTCAATAACGATTCTTACTTTTTTATCTTCAGTTGGGACAGAGTAGACAATCGTTCTTATCGCAGAAATGGTGCGACCTTTCCGACCGATTACACGACCAACATCGCTAGGATCAAGGTCAAGGTGATACTCCAAGAATTCAGGAGTATCTTCGATCTTGATGGTTAAAGCATCCGGTTGTGAAATCAAGGGTTTCACAATTGCAATAATGAGATTTTCAATCGTATCCATACATCAACCTACTTAAAAAATTATTTTGAGAATTTAGAATCGTGGAATTTCTTCATCACACCAGCTTTTGAAAGGATGTTGCGAACTGTATCTGAAGGTTGAGCTCCATCAGCCAACCATGCAAGAACGCGGTCTTCTTTCAAAGTTACTTGGTTTTCTTCAACAAGTGGATTGTAAGTTCCAACTGTTTCGATGAAACGTCCATCACGTGGTGAACGTGAATCTGCTACGTTAATACGGTAGTAAGGTTTTTTCTTAGAACCCATACGAGTCAAACGAATTTTAACTGCCATTTTTATAAGTCTCTTTTCTATATTTTAATTTTCGGTGAAATAGACAAGCTATTTAGCACATGATCTATTATAACACATTTTATAGAGCTGTCAAGAAAAAAACTTGACAGTATTTAAAATTTTTTATTTTATCAGTAAATCGGCGATTTCTTGATAGTTGCTAACGGTATAAGTCGGTACTACCAGGCTGGTATTTTCCTTACGATCAGGATTATACCAGACGGTATCAATCCCCGAAGCATTTCCTCCTGCGATATCCGCCGTCAAGGAATCTCCGATCATAAGGGTCTCTTCCTTGCTAAAACCTGGAATCAGTTGGCCAACTTTGTCAAAAAATGCAGGTTCTGGTTTCTGAGTATGAAGCTGTTCAGAGATAAAGACCTCTTTGAAATAAGAAGCAATTGTAGAATGAGCTAAGCGTCCTTCTTGAATGGCAGTCACTCCGTTCGTTGCACCATAGAGCTGGTAACCTGCTTTTTCAAGTCGAGCCAGTAAGTCCTCCGCACCGTGGAAAGACTGCCCCTGAAGACTGATGTAATCTTGGTAGCGAAGAGCCATCTCAGCCCCATCAACCGTGATCCCAAAGTGGGCAAACCCAATCGCAAACCGACTATCCACGAGCTCTTGCTTGGTTAATTTCTTTTGTTCCAAATCCTTCCAGAGACCTTGGTTCATGGGTTTGTAGTAATCCTTAAAGGCCTGTACATCTGGAAAATTCATGTCTTCTAACATCTGCGTTAAGGCCGTTTCTTCAGCAGATTCAAAGTCCAACAAGGTATGGTCCAAATCAAAAAGTAAAAATGTATATGCCATTACAAACGATCCTTCAATTTTTCTACAAATAAATAAGCCGCTGGGCAAGTGAGGGTATTCTTGATGGTCAGATGGTTGATCTGATAAATCTTCTTGCGATCGGTGTGAGGGAATTCCCGACAAGCTTTAGGCCGAACATCATAGATGGAACAGAGATTGTCCCCACCAAGAAAAGGGCAAGGCATGGATTTAAAAACCTTGTCCCCATCTTCGTCAACTTGAAGAAATTCAGCCTCAAAGGCAGGAAGCTTCATCTTGAAATATTTGGCGATCCGCGTGATATCGGCCTCCTTAAAATCGGGCCCTAAGGTTTTACAGCAATTGGCACAAGCCGTACAATCGATTTCTTGGAAAACTTCATCGTGGATTTCTTGCGCTAGTTTATCTAAATTCTTAGGTGGTTTCTTCTTGAGATTCGCCAATACCTTGCGGTGCTCCTTTTGCTTTTGGAGAGCTAACTGATGGTATTTTTCAATATCAATTTCCTGTGTCATCCTCTATTTCCTCTTCTAAACAATAGAAGCATTATACCACAAAGACTGTGAAAAAAGATAGATCTTGCGATCTATCTCACTTAATTAATCGGTTACAGCACCTGTTCCATCTAAGCTCCATGTGTCTTCGATGTATGGGATAAAGGTTTTCAAGGTTTCTGCATCTCCTTCAAATGAAATGGTATAAACTTTTTCACCCTTCTGGAAGATCCAAGTAATCAGGTATTGACCAGATTTCATGACAATTTGAAGCTGGTAGGCATCCAGACCTGCGACTTTAGTCCGCGCTCCCGTCATCTTCCCAACATCCTGATTGTCTTCCCACATAACGGCTAGTTTCTTGGCCAGAAATTCAGCATTAAACTCGATATCCGCAGGAACTTTGGCTTTTTCTTTGGTAAAACTGTTCAGGGTAACAATATTATAACCACTTCCATCAGTATATTGGACAGCCTCAACCCCACTAAGGTCCGTAAACTTGATCCATTTACTTGGAATATTGATGTATCCATAATCTGCATTTCCAATCCGCTTGGTTTCTTGACTGGAAGTGCTTTTCTTTGTAGAAGCAGTATCCTTTGACGAAGAACTGCTTGGTTTCTTTTCGACTTTGCTGCTACTTTCTTTTGTAGAAGAAGCTGCTGTATCTTTTTTAGTGGTGTGACTACAAGCCATTAGGGTGTAGGCAGAGAGAATCGTAAGGGATGCGACTAGTAATTTACGTTTCATGATCACCCTCCTTGAGAACGTTTTCTTTCCTCTAGTCTACCATGAAAGTGGGTATTTTAAAATAGGATAAGTGTCACATCTGATGGAACCTTTCTCATTCAGTCTATTTCTTTTATACCTATAACAAAAGTGCCCTTTTGAGGCACTTTAAATGTTATTCTTCATCCATTGACAAGACAGATAAGAAGGCTTCCTGTGGTACTTCTACAGATCCAATTGCCTTCATCCGTTTCTTACCAGCTTTTTGTTTTTCAAGAAGCTTGCGTTTCCGTGAGACGTCCCCACCATAACACTTGGCCAAGACGTTCTTACGAAGGGCCTTGATATCTGTACGAGCCACGATCTTATGACCGATCGCCGCTTGGATAGGCACTTCAAACTGTTGACGAGGAATAATCTTCTTGAGCTTCTCAACGATCAACTTACCACGTTCATAGGCAAAATCCTTGTGAACGATAAAGCTGAGGGCATCGACAGTATCGCCATTGAGAAGGATATCCATTTTGACCAATTTAGAAGGACGGTATTCAGACAACTCATAGTCAAAGCTCGCATAGCCTCGAGTAGAGGATTTCAATTTATCAAAGAAATCAAAGACAATTTCCGCCAGTGGGATTTGATAGATGACATTGACTCGATTTTCATCGATGTAGTCCATGGTCACAAAATCCCCACGTTTGCGTTGGGCCAATTCCATGACAGCTCCGACAAACTCTTGTGGCACCATGATTTGCGCTTTGACATAAGGTTCTTCGATTGAAGCGATCTTGGTTGGATCTGGGAACTCAGATGGGTTAGACACATCTAGTGCTTCGCCATCTGTCAAATTAACCTTGTAGATAACAGACGGTGCTGTCATGATCAAGTCAATATTGAACTCACGCTCTAAGCGCTCTTGGATAACGTCCATATGAAGAAGTCCCAAGAAACCACAACGGAAACCAAAACCAAGGGCTTGAGAAGTTTCCGGTTCAAATTGAAGACTAGCGTCATTCAATTGCAATTTTTCCAAGGCTTCACGAAGATCATTGTATTTATTGGATTCGATCGGATAGAGACCTGCAAAGACCATTGGGTTCATCTGCTTGTATCCATGTAGTGGCTCACTTGCTGGATTGGTCGCTAAGGTCACAGTGTCCCCGACACGGGTATCTGCAACGGTCTTGATAGAGGCCGCAATATAGCCAACGTCTCCAGTCGCAAGGAAATCACGGCCGACTGCTTTAGGAGTAAAGATCCCAACTTCTGTGACATCAAAGGTCTTGCCATTGCTCATGAGCTGGATCTTATCGCCTGGTTTAACCATTCCATTGACCACACGGACCTGAAGAATTACCCCACGATAGGCATCATAAACAGAGTCAAAGATCAAGGCTTGAAGAGGGGCTTCAACATCACCCGTCGGTGCTGGAACTTTCTCAACGATCTGCTCCAAAATCTCTTCAATCCCGATACCAGCCTTGGCAGAAGCTAGGACAGCTTCACTAGCATCCAACCCGATGACATCTTCTACTTCTGTGCGCACACGTTCTGGATCTGCAGCTGGCAAGTCAATCTTATTAATGACTGGAAGAATTTCCAAATCATTGTCCAGCGCTAGGTAAACATTGGCCAGAGTCTGGGCTTCAATCCCTTGAGCGGCATCCACTACGAGAATGGCTCCCTCACAGGCAGCGAGCGACCGCGAAACCTCATAGGTAAAGTCCACGTGTCCTGGTGTGTCAATCAAGTGGAAGATATAGGTTTCCCCATCTTTAGCCGTGTAGTTCAACTCGATGGCATTAAGCTTGATGGTAATCCCACGTTCCCGCTCCAGGTCCATACTATCTAAAAGTTGGGCTTGCATCTCCCGACTAGACACGGTTTCGGTTTTTTCTAAAATTCGATCGGCCAAGGTTGACTTTCCATGGTCAATATGGGCGATGATCGAGAAGTTCCGAATCTTCTCTTGTCGTTTTTTTAATTCTTCAAAATTTGGCATAATCATCTTCCTAGTAAATTTAATCGTACTCTTCATTATAACAAAAAAGATAGGCCTTTGCCTATCTTAATTCATTATTTTCAAAAATCGCTTCTGCGTTTTATTACCCTCATAGCCTATTCGTTCGTAAAAGAGATGAGCTTCTTTTCGATGAGAGGCAGAATTTAAACGAATAAAAGCATAATGCTTGCTTTTGGCAAGTTCTTCAACTCGCTCCATCAATTGGCGACCGATCCCACGTCCTTGAGCAGATGGAAAAACCGCAAGACCCAAAATATTTAAACCAGCGTCACTATAAAGGCTTTCATAGACTTCCGCTTCCACATAACCAAGAATATTTCCTGTTTGTTCCTCTTCATAAACAAAGCAAAAATGATCTGAATCTGGCAAATTAAATTTATCAATCTGAGCTGCCACTTTCTCAAGGGTTGAATCATAACCCAAAGACTGGTGACATAAATCTCTAATTTGACCTGCATCTTTGACTTGAACAGTACGAATCATAGCTCCACCTCCATGAACTCTTTGCTCTTATCTTAGATCTTTTTCCTCAAAAAGTAAAGGAATATCTGATAAAATTTAAAATGAAAATCCGATTTAGATCAAATTCATCTTTTTTCGCATTTCTCAGGGATTTCTATTTACTTTTTCGATTTAATTCATTATAATAGTAAGGGTAAATACAAGGAGGTGAGTACGTTGGCCAGAGGTCGTGGAAAAGCAAGCCCTCAAGACAAAGAGGCATTACGGATTATATCGGAAAAAATCAGAGAATTACTGAAAGAACAAGGAAAAAAGCAGATCGAATTATCTCGTATTACTGGAATCCCTGCAAGCACCCTGACTGGATATGTAAAAGGAACTTCTCTTCCCGTTCCTGAAAATTTAGAGAAGATTGCAGCCTTTTTCCAGGTAGCGGTTGCTGAAATTGACCCGCGATTACGCAATGATTTTGTGGTCATTGATTCAGAGATTGAACGATTGTATAAACAGCTCGATGAAGGAAATCAAGAAAATCTTCTTTCTTATGGAAAGAGTCTCTTGACCCATCAGAAAGAAAGACAGAAGATTGAAAAGCAATACCACTCTTATTCTGTCTATGATTCTTTTGCAGCTTACCAAAATCAAAAGCAAGCTGATATCGTCTGGTTTGATCAAAAGATTCCTTACGATTTGGCTTTTTGGATTCATACGGATTCCCTCGAGCCTAAATACGAAAAAGGGGCTGTTGTGTTAATCAAGCAAACCTATTATGATCAGGCAGGGGCTATTTATGCCATTGATTTTGATGGACAAACGTTGATCAAACGGGTATTTCGTGAGGCCAACGGTATTCGACTGGTTTCCCTCAATAAGAAATATAGTGATCAAATCATTCCACTAGATGAGGAACCTGGGGTGATTGGAAAAGTGATTGATGGCTTTGTTCCTCTTGATTTGGAGGAAATCAAATGATTAAATTAATTGCGATTGACTTGGACGGAACTCTTTTGCATGAGGATAAGACTCTATCTAAAGGCAATATTGAAGCTCTTCACCGAGCCCATGAAGCCGGCTATGACATTGTGATCTGTACGGGGCGCCCCTTAGCAGGGGTACGGCCCATCTTTGAAGAGATTGGACTCCCTGATGGCAACTACTATATGATTATCAATAACGGGTGTACAACCTTGTCTACTAAGAATTGGGAAATCATTGGTAAGGAAGAATTGAGCCTTGAGGACATGCACCGCTTGCAAGTTTTGACGGAAGATACAGACGTCCAGCTAACCTTATTTGACATAGATCACTACCTAGTGGTCGCACCTGAAGCCAGTGAACTTGTCACGATGGATGCGGGTATTGTTAATAGTAAACCGACACCAGTCTCAGAAGAGGATTTGCCCAACCTTGTTCCTATTTTTCAAGCTATGTACGTAGGAGATCCTTCTGCTATTGATGCCTTCCAAGCTCAGCACGAGGCTGCATTAGAGGCCGATTTTAACACTGTTCGTTCACAGGATATCTTGTTTGAAATCTTGCCAAAAGGCGCGAGCAAGGCTTCTGCTCTTCAAGCATTAAGTCAAACATTAGGCTACAGGAGAGACCAGGTCATGGCTCTTGGAGATGCAAACAATGACCTTGAAATGCTACGTTTTGCTGGTTACAGCGTCGCTATGGGAAATGGCAATGCTGCTGTCAAGGAAATAGCAGACTTCATCACCCTGACCAATGATGAGGATGGTGTGGCCCATGCTATTCACAAATTAATTGAAACTGAAAAAGGAGAATGATCATGAAATACCAAAATTTGTTGGACCGTTTTATTACCTATGTAAAAGTTAACACACGTTCAGATGAAAATTCTACAACCACTCCAAGTACCCAATCACAAGTTGATTTTGCAACAAACGTCTTGATCCCTGAAATGAAACGCGTGGGTCTTCAAAACGTCTACTATTTACCAAACGGCTATGCTATTGGAACGCTTCCAGCTAATGATCCAAGCTTTACACGCAAGATTGGATTTATCTCTCACATGGATACCGCTGACTTCAATGCCGAAAATGTCAATCCACAAATCGTTGAGAATTATGATGGGGGTGTCATTGCCCTTGGTGACTCTGGTTTCACACTCGATCCAGCGGATTTTGCTCATTTGAACAACTACAAGGGACAAACCTTGATCACAACGGATGGTACTACTCTTCTGGGTGCAGACGATAAGTCAGGTATTGCTGAAATCATGACAGCTATTGAATACCTGACAGCTCATCCTGAAATCAAACACGGAGAAATCCGTGTCGGCTTTGGTCCAGATGAAGAAATCGGAGTCGGAGCAGATCAATTTGATGCAGAGGATTTCGATGTAGACTTTGCCTATACTGTCGATGGTGGTCCTCTTGGAGAGCTTCAATACGAAACCTTCTCAGCAGCTGGGGCTGAAATTACCTTCAAAGGGCGCAATGTCCATCCAGGTACAGCCAAAGGTCAAATGATCAACGCTCTTCAATTGGCCATTGATTTCCATAACAAACTCCCTGAAGGAGCACGTCCAGAATTAACCGAAGGCTATGAAGGCTTCTACCACTTGATGAATATTGATGGAACTGTCGAGGAAGCAAGTGCTAGCTACATCATTCGGGACTTTGAAACTGAAAGCTTTGAGAAACGCAAAGACCTCATGAAATCTATTGCCGATCAGATGAATGCGGAGCTCGGTAGCGAACGCGTTCTCCTCACCCTCAAAGATCAGTACTACAACATGAAGCAAGTGATTGAAAAAGATATGACGCCGATTACCCTTGCTAAGGAAGTCATGGAAGATCTTGGTATCACTCCAATCATTGAACCAATCCGTGGTGGTACAGATGGATCTAAAATTTCCTTTATGGGGATTCCAACACCAAATATCTTTGCCGGTGGAGAAAACATGCATGGTCGCTTTGAATACGTAAGTCTCCAAACCATGGAACGCGCAGTTGATACCATTATCGGTATTGTGACCAAAAAATAAGAAACAAAAAAAGGATTCGGATAGTTTGTCCGGATCCTTTATTGTCTATTAGAAAGCTTGACAATATCTTTGACCTGATCAATGGTCTGAATCAGGCGAAGGCTTGTCTCATTGATCGAAAGATAATAGACTTTATCTGCCAAAGATTCTGTAAAAGGACGATTCGTGAGTAAGATCACCTGTTGTCCTTTTTCTTTCAGCTCTTTCACTTGCTTTCTCACCTTTTGGTAAAAACACTCATCACGGATTTCTAGATCATCTACTAAGACACAAGCAGCGTCCAAACCCAATGATTCATTGGTTCCATATCGGGTCAGATAATAGGCTGCTCCCGCTTTGACCTCATATAAGCCAGCTGATGGCTCAACCGGAAGAAAGGCTGGGCTTGTCTCAGCCTCTACTCCTTTATCTAACTCCACTAGATTGGCCAAGACCTGCAAATAAACAGGTGCTAATTTACTCAAATCCAAGAGTTCCTCAAACTCAAAACCACGTTTCAAAGCTTCTAAGATATAGAAGAGCCGGTGTGGCATATGACGAGCAATTTTCTGGATTAATTCATCATCGCTCATTTCCTCAGGAAGGATGGTCAGCAAGTTCTTATCTTTAATGGTTTCTAGGGCTTGTTGATAAGCTTCATCGATTCTCTTCCCAAACCCATAAACTGCCCCATAAGAGTGAATTTGGGTATTGAGACGGGCATTTTTAGCAGCATCAGAAAAAATCGGAATCTTAAAGAAAATATAGTCCAAACTCGGTTCGTAAACGGCCTTTAAATCCTTTAATAAGGGATGAGGCAAATGCTCGAGAGATCGCCCTAATTGTAGCTGAACTCCTTGCTCAAATAAGGAATAACCCAAGCCCATAGAGGCCATTGAGATACTATCTGAAGCAAATGGGTTAACTTCTAGGATATAAAAAGCATAGCTGGTCGGATCCAAAGCAAACTTGATCGAAATGGCTCCTGTCAGCTTCAAATAGCGACTGATGTGGATCGCTGCTTCACGAAGATTTTGAAACTCTCGGTCAGTCAGAGTGACCGCTGGCATAAATTGGTAAGAGTCACTAGAGTGGATCCCAACAGGATCAATGCTTTCAATAGAGGCCGCCAGGTAGTGATTGTCTTCGCGATCCCGCATGACTACAAAATCCAGTTCCTTAAAGCCATAAGTCGAAAACTCCAGCAAACACTGCTGACTTGGAGAAACCGAAAGTCCCATTTCTACAGCTTCGCATAAATCATCCAAGTTATGAGCGATCTTTCGCCCTTGCCCTTGCTTACTCGCTACTGGCCAGATCATAATAGGAAATTGAATGCCTTCAGAAAACTCGATAGCTTCTCGAACAGAACCAACCAGTGCGGAAGCGGGTACTTGATAGCCCAGCTCTTGAAAGAGACGTCGTTGATCTGCCTGTTGGTAAAAATTACGGTAGCGTTGGAGACTCGGCCCGACAATCATAATCGATGCATCTTTGAAAAATCCAGTTTCTTCCAAACGAAACAAGAGATTCAAAATCTGTTTGTCCGCAAAAGCTAAGAGCAAGCGAGATCCAGTATAAGAAAGAAGAGTCGTCCTAAGAGCATCCAGCTTGAGCTTACTAACTACAACTATATCTGTAGCTTCTTGGGTGATAGCATTTTCCTCGCCCAAATAAAGGACAAGAGCATTCCCATCCTTGGCATTGAGTTTTTGTGCTTCATTTACCGCAGCCAAGAGGCTAATATCCTGATAAGAATCTCCACACAGGAGAAGCAATTTCTGGTTTTGTTTCATCATTCCTTCTCCCTTCTACTTTCGTGAATTTTGGCATCAATCAACTCTAAAAATTCATCGTAAAAATAGAGATTTTCTCTTGGACCTGGACTAGCATCTACTTGGAATTGAACCCCTAAAATTGGTTGGTAACGATGACGAAAAGCTTCAATACTATGGTCATTGACATTTTCATGTGTGACCAATAAATCATGGGGCAGACTGTCCCTCGCTATACTATACAAGTGATTTTGACTGGTTATCTCGATTTTTCCTGTCGCAATTTCACGCACAGGTATGTTCAAGCCGAAATGTCCGACTTCCATAGGGGCCAGCTCAGCGCCGTAAGCTTGTGCCAACAACTGAGCTCCCAAGCCCATACCCCAGATCGGAATCTGACCATTGAGCTTTTTGATCAAGCGGCAGAGTTTTTTCACCTGATGGGGATCGCCTGGCCCACTGGATAAAATAACCCCATCTGGTTGCTGCTCCATCAGTTCATCATAAGAGATATCATAGGGATAGACTGTCACATTACAGTCCCTTTGACTCAGCTGACGTAAGACAGAGTGCTTGACCCCTAGATCAATCAAGGCAATACTCTTTCCAAAACCAGGTACAGCATAGGCTGTTTTGGTCGAGACTTGACGTACTTGGTCTTTTGGAAGGACTGTCGCTCGCAACTGATCCAAGATATGCTCGATCGAATCCCCCTTGTTAATAACAGTTGCCTTCATCCGTCCATACTTGCGGACAATTTTTGCCACCTGGCGGGTATCAATCCCTACAATACCAGGGATTTTTTTTCGCTTCAAGAATTCATCCAAGGTCATCTGCTGCCGCCAATTGCTCGGCATCTCCACCAGATGCTGAACCACTACTGCTAAACAAGTGGGTGTAATGGATTCAGAATCATCCCGATTGATTCCTGCTGCGCCAATAACCGGAAAGGTACAGGAGAGGATCTGGCCACTAAAAGCCTGATCCGTGATCAATTCTTGATAGCCTGTCATGGCTGTCGTAAAGACCAATTCACCAGTCACATATAAGTCTGCACCAAAGGCTTCCCCTTCAAATACAGTCCCATCCTCTAGGACCAATAATCGTTTCATCGAACCCCTCCCTTCTTTTTCACTAGTCCAATTTTATCATAGTTCCTCAAAAAAAGGAAAGTCAGATTCCATGTAGCTCTCTACTCTGTCCTCTTTCTTTCCTTTCAATGAATTGTCAGTTATCTTATTTTGCACCGCGACCTTTAAGGACGGCTTCAATGATGGCCATACGGACAAAGACACCGTTGGTCATTTGTTCTACGATGCGTGATTTAGGAGCTTCTACCAAGTGGTCCGCAATTTCAACGTCACGGTTGACTGGTGCTGGGTGCATCAAGATCGCTGTATCTTTCATACGGTCATAACGTTCTTGAGTCAAACCATGAAGACGGTGGTAGTTTTCTTTAGAGAAGAGTGATTCGTAATCATGACGTTCGTGTTGCACACGCAAGAACATCATCACATCTACATCTTCAATGACTTCATCGATAGTGACGAAGGTTCCATAGTCTTCAAATTCCGCACTTCTCCATTCGTCTGGACCTGCAAAGTAGAGGGTTGCTCCCAAACGTTTCAAGATTTGCATATTTGATTTTGCCACACGTGAGTGATCCAAGTCCCCAGCGATACAAACTTTCAAGCCATCAAAGTGACCGAATTCTTGGTAGATGGTCATCAAATCAAGCAAACTTTGGCTTGGGTGTTGACCTGAACCATCCCCACCATTGACGATAGAGGCTGTGATCGTTGGGCTTTCAACCAATTCTTTGTAGTAGTCCACTTCAGGGTGACGGATGACGCAGACATCTACTCCAAGAGCTGACATGGTCAAGATGGTGTCGTAAAGTGTTTCACCTTTGTTCACAGAACTTGTCTTCACATCAAAGTCAAGGAGATCACATCCCAATTTCAACTCTGCCACTTCAAAGGCTTTGTGGGTACGAGTTGAAGGTTCAAAGAAAAGGTTTGAGATGATGTGTTGGTCTTCGTAGGCTGCTTTAGCTCCGTTTTTGAACTCAATCCCACGTTTGATCAACGCCATTACTTCTTCATTGGTAAGAGTTTCCATTGAGACAAGGTTTTTAAGAGCGATTTGATTTTCAGACATGTTGATTCTCCTTTTATAATGTGAATGCAAATAGTTTACAATTTGTTTAAGCTTCTTTGATGAGGACGCGGTCTTGGCCGTCTAGCTCCACCATCTCGACAATGATTTCCTCTGACTTACTTGTCGGGATATTTTTCCCAACAAAGTCCGGACGAATCGGCAACTCCCGATGCCCACGGTCAACTAGAACCGCAAGACTCACTCGAGCAGGACGACCGTGACTGACCAAATTGTCAATGGCAGCGCGTATCGTGCGACCTGTATAGAGGACATCATCGATCAAGATGACCTCTCTATGAGCGATATCAACTGGTAAGACCGTTGTATCTTCTGTCGCCTTCATATCATCTCGGAAAGGCTTGGTATCTAGTTCTGCTACAGGGACATCGATTTGTTCCAGCTGAGAGAGGCGTTCTTGGATCCGGCGAGCGATGTAAACACCACGCGTCTTGATCCCCACCAGCACAATCTGGCTCAAATCTTTGTTTCGTTCAATGATTTCGTAGGTGATGCGGGTAATGGCCCGTTTCATCGTCAAATCATCAACGACTTCTTTGGTTTTCATTCAGTCCTCCTTAGTTGTAAAAGAAAAACCTCCTTTTTCAAGGAGGTTCAGCAAATGAATGGTCTAAGAGGATAGAGTCTCGCCCTATGGTCCTAGCCATTGTTTTTCACAGTCTCCTTGCCTGCCTCACGGGACAGGATTAAAGGATTTATTTAATTGAGATAACTATATCACAGTTTCAAACGACATGCAAGAAAAAACTCAACATTTTTCAAAAAAATTTAAAGATATGACTTTTCGTCCGAATAATGTTCGGTTTTTACTAAGAAACAGCCGATTTCCGCTTGATATTTTTAATCCCATAAAGCACATAGCCAGCCAAGAGGTAAGCGATAAAGATGATCACCACCCATTTTCCAACAAAGGCCCAGCCGTATTTATTAACATTGATAAAGAAATAGGCAAAGGGACTATCTTTTGCACCTGGAATTGGCCACTTCAAGACCAAACCATTGAGAAGGGCAAAGAGCATATAAGCTACAGGAAGCAAGGTCCAAGCCAAAGGATCCAGCTTACGGTATTGCTTGGGCTTATCAATCACTAGAGTGTCAAAGAAGAACATCAAGGGAACAATATAGTGACAGAGGAAGTTTTCCAAACGATAAAACTTCTCTGGTGTCGCAAGAGGCGCCAACATAAAGTGGTAGATGACACAGGTGATCATAATGGACATGGTTACGGCGCCTTTCATACGAAGGTAACCCTGAGTCTGGGTCGAACGACCTCGAACCATGCGCCAAACCATGTCTCCCATAAAGAACATGACCAACATGTTGGATAAAATGGTGTAATAGAGCATCATGCCAAAGCCACCATGCTTGGTCAGTTGCAGATAAACGCCGAGTACACTTAAGATAAACAATAGAAAACGATAGCTAAATAATAGTTTGAATTTCATAGTATTCTCCTGAAAGAAAAGGGGCTAGGCCCTTCCTCTTATCTTTAGATTTTCTTCACAAATTCTGATTTGAGTTTCATTGCACCAAAACCATCAATCTTACAATCGATGTTATGATCGCCTTCTACGATACGGATGTTTTTCACGCGCGTTCCTTGTTTCAAATCCTTCGGTGCACCCTTGACTTTCAAATCTTTGATCAAGGTTACCGTATCGCCATCAGCCAATTTGTTTCCGTTGGCGTCAATCGCTACGACACCCTCTTCTTCTTCGACCTCAGCTGGGTTCCATTCATAAGCACACTCTGGACACACCAAGAGTGCTCCATCTTCATAGACATATTCAGAGTTACATTTTGGACAGTTTGGTAAGTTATTCATGTTTATCTCCTTATTCAAATTAACTTTCATAGTATACCATGAAAGCAAAAATTTGACAAATCCTGTTCGACTGTAGGATTTTCAAAAAAAGGAGGCAACTTGGCCTCCTTACATGGATGATATCTTTCAATCTTCTTGCAATTCTTGAATATCCCGAATCACGCGCACGCCTGCTTGATTCTTCTCGCCCAGTTCAGCATCAGAGTATGGGAAGGTATTGATCAAGATACTCTCCATGCCGATACTTTGGGCCACGGCAACATCTGTTGTAAAGTCATTCCCCACCATGACCGTTTTCTCAGGGTTCAACTGGTGTTCTTTCAGCACTTTCAAGAGGAACTCTGGCTGAGGTTTGCGAATACCTGCATCTGATGACAAGTAAATGGCATGGAAAAGTTCTCTCAAACCTACTAAATTAATCTCAGGATTGGTAAATTCTGCTTGGGCATTGGATAAGAGATAGATCCGGCAACCTGCAGCTTTCATATCCTCTAATACTTCTTTCGTGTGAGGATAAAGCTCCAATCGTTTGCGAGAAAGGACACGGAAAGTCCGTGCAATCAAACGTCCCCACTCTTTGAGGTGGGCAACACTGTTTCCACTTGGATGACTTTCTAGATACAATTGCACAAAAATGACCGTCAGATCAATCTCAGGATGGGCAACTTGTTTTTCCTTGGCCAAGTCTTCTTCAGCTTGTTGCACCAACTCTCTATAACGCAGGCGCAGACCTTCTCCTATGTAACTTGCCCCGTAGGATTGGTAGATCTGAGCCATAGTATCCCATAAGACTGGACTGTCCTCATCGGTTTCGATGTCGACCAAGGTTCCATAAAAATCAAAAATATAATTTTTAAATGCGTACTTGTGCGGATTCATCTCTCACTCCCGTAACAAACATCGTAAAGGTTGCCTTGCAGACATTGGCCCCGTCTTGATTGGTAATATCGACATCCACAACTCGAGTCGTGCGTCCACTATGGACACATTCGCCATGGATCGTGAGGACATCCCCCAGACGCCCTGCTTTCAAGTAATTGATCGAGGATTGCAAGGTCACCCCATCGACCCCTTGAGAAACCACGACCAAACCACTGACTTGGTCACACAGGGTAAAGAGATAGCCTCCGTGCGCATTTCCATAATAATTGAGCGAGGATTCCACGACCTTGGTTGTCACCACTACATGGCCATCTCTCATCTTTTCGATTTCATAATTTTCAAATGCAGCAATTGCATCAAAGTGAAAATCTTTCATATACTTGCCACCTTTTCTAGCATCTTTTCAACTCCTCTATCATACTACAATTAAGAAGCAGATACAAGCAAAGGGGCAATTCCTTAGAAGCAGAAAAGGAGACTCCAACTAAGTAAGAAGACGATACTAGGAACAATGTATTTTCGGGGGTGCTTCCAACATTCTCTCTTTAAATTCCATTTTCTTAAAGGAAAATAGATTTCAATCAGTAAGTGCAAAACAGCTTCCACTACTGCTAGAAGCATCACTCCTAGTAAAAATAGAATCCCCAAGTCAGGCATGACCACCATTTTTAATAATAGAGCAACAAATAGATTCACAGCTAAGAAATAAGTCAGCAATACACGGTAATACATCAAGTAAAATAACCGACTCTTAGGAAGGGACTTAACATGATCAATCAAATCTTTATCCGCGGAAATGAGGGTGGTTAATGGCGTATTGACAGAAGCCATCGTTAAAAGAATGATGATTTTTAAAGGAGCATTATAATCCTGTATCAGAATGAGAAGGAGGAATATGAGAGTAAAGACAAAGTTGATGGAAAAATAGCGCTCTTGAAACAAGGAAATCCAAAAATAATTGCCACTTCTTCCCTTTGCGACGAGCAACTGATCATTTTTTGAAATCGCGACCAGGTCCTCATTTTTAAAAATTAAGACAGCAAGGAGGACTGACAGTAAGATCATATAGGACACTTGTTGGACCCATAAAGAAGAGACTGTGAGAACAGTTGTTACAAAAATGAGCACCCCTCCTAGAAAACTGGGCCTTGTATTGAACTGGATAAAGACATAAAAAACACTCAATACCACCAGTAAAGATAGGAGGACAAGCTTAAAGGATTGTGGCAGGTCTAACTTGATTCCCAAAAAGAGGATCAATAACAGCACGCGCTCTAACAAATTGAGAAGAAAGGTTACCGTCAGAAAAGAACCTTTGAAACGATTGAGAGACAACGGAAGCTGGTAATAGGCCTGGACCCTGTCCATCGAAAAGTAGGAATACAACAATTGAAAGGTTGATAGTGCAGTGACAATAGCCGTACTGATCAATAAGACTTGAAAGCTCGTAGAAAATTTGCCCCCAACAAGATGGTAATAAAGAGCAAAGGCTAAGGAAGTCAAGAACAAGAAGAACCGATTTTTGGATACCAAATCTCTAAAAATTGCTAGTAGCATGCTCTACCCCCTTTGACGATTGACGTCATGAAACCAATCTTCTAAATTCGATTCGATCGCGTCTAGGTGACCATCTTCAATATAATAAGCTGTATCACACACCCGAACAATACTCTCTGCGATATGCGAACTCATCAGAATAGAGCCTTCTTCTTTATACAGCAATAGCAAACCATATAGAAATTCTGTCGCATCAAAATCAAGGCCATCAAATGGTTCGTCCAAAATAAGGAGGGGAGGTTTGAGATAAAAAGCTGTGATCAAGAAGACTTTCTTCTTATTTCCCGTTGACAAACTACCGATATCTGTGTTGAGAAATTCTTCAAAATGAAAACCTGAGATCAGGTCCTGCAATACCTTTTCATCTCTCTTTCGATGATACAAACGACAGACAAAATTAAAATAGTGAACAAAATCCCAGTTTAAAAAACTATTGTTTTCAGTAAAAACTGTATAGGTACGGCTCTTATAGAAATTCGTATGAAAAGAGCTTACCTTATCTTCTATAGTAACAGTCTCAACTGCATACTGCCGATGATCAAAAACACTACTTAAAGCTTTTAGCAAGGTTGTCTTCCCAGCTCCATTTCGACCAATCAACCCTACTACAGAATGATTGGGTACAAGCAAATTCACGTCTTTTATAACGGGCTTGTCTTTTTTATACCAAACATTTAGCCCCTTGATGTTTAAACACTCACTCTTCATCGACGCACTCCTTTATAAAGGTAAGAAGCCCCAACTAAAAGCAACAGCAGAGCGTATAACCATTCCTTTTGAAAGGCAAAGACTAAGGCACCGATCAAGAAGCAAATTCCTATAAGGATTCTAAATTGTAATTTCATATCTTGCCTTCTTTCTATTCACAGTATGAAAGATTACAATTGTATTTTATGCTTATACTATAGTACTTTTTTAAAGCAGATTCAAGCACTAATGGAACATTCTCAATGCTTTAAGCAACATTTTATCTTTGAAGAGAAATTTGAAGAGAAAAAAGAACTAGATACCTCTAGTCCCTTTACTTAAAATCTTATTTTTTCCCAGTCGTCGTCTGTCCGTTTGCGATAATAGAACTCAGACAAGTCCGGGTCTTCCATCACTTCCAGCAGAGGAAGCATGTCGTAGGACAAGTCCAACTTTTCTAATTGGTCCTTCTCAACCCAAGAAACTTCTCCTTCTTCAGATGATCTGAGCTGGCCTGTAAATTCTGTTGCTTTGTAGCAAAAGACAATATAGCGGCCTCCCTCATCTGGCTCCCAGTCTTTGACTGCGACCAGTTTTGGATCTGCAATTGTCAGTCCTGTCTCTTCGTAGACTTCACGAATGACGGATTCTACAAGGCTTTCTCCTTCTTCGATATGGCCACCTGGAAAAGCATGGCCAGCCCAGTGAGTCTTTTCAGGTGAGCGGTATTGGAGGACAACTTTATTCGTTGAAGTGTCTTCAATCAGACATAGATTTGTTAAAATGGTAGATGTTTCGCGTGACATATATTTCCTTTCTATGATATTGACAATTAATCAATATAAACCTTTTTCTTTATCTCTTTTTTCATCACAAAGGGATTTACCAGCTCATGGTATTCATCATAGTCATCCAAAAGAGAGCCTCTCTGAAAGACAATTGACTTCTCTTTTAAATAATATTCCGAGTGAATCGTTACCGGACCATGGCCATCAAAGGTAAAGAACAACTCAATGAAAAATGCTAGAATCAGGCTAGCAAAGAGACTCAAGAGAACACTCACAAGATTCTTCCAATTTGGTGCATGTTTTCGATAGAAGCGATACCAGCTGTGACATAGAATAGTCACAGCCCCTAGATACAACCAGGGATTCCAGAGGAGCGGCGTAAAGGCACAACCATTGAAGTCCAAAAGGAAGTTAGCAAAAACAAAAAGCAACAAAATCAGATACAAGATTCGAAACAGGTTCCGATACTTTCTCATGTTGATCTCCCTTTCTTAGTAATTGGTTTAAACTGGATCTCCTAAAGTAACATCAACAGAATATGATAACCTAACCGGAGCCAATGTTCTATAAGGGGCGTATCCGGATCATTTTTTTTGCTGTCTAAGAATAGACTTAGCGATAATAAAAGTAAGCTAAGTGCTATAACTATTTTAAGAACCAATCTCATACCACCAAGAGCTAAAGAAACTATTGAACCAATTAGTGGTAAAGGGGAAAATATAAATGCCACTATGCCGAAATAGATCTTAATCAATGATAAAACCAATAAACCATAAACAACAATCTTCGTAAATAGAGAGACTCTTTTATCTTCTTTTTTCAGTTTTGAAATGAAATAGATGACATAGATCATATACATAAACAGCAACATATTTATTTCCCCTATTTCCCATAGATTTTAATTCTATTTTATCCAACATCCGTTAAGAATACAACCGCTTGCCTAGAAATGTCCAACAAAGACAAGGACAGGATCAGAGTTTCTTCACTTCTGCTGCTACCTTTTGGAGATGCTGTTCCCGCATGCTAGCGGTATTCACATCCCGGCCGACTTCTCCTAAGATGCAGACGCGCTTGGTTTTAATCCCACAGTGGTTCAAGACGGCATTCTTCAAAACAGAGATGCCATAACTATCAGGAATGTTAAGAGAACCTGAAAAAATCTTGTACCACCAAGTAGGCGCCATGGAGGTCGCATAAATACTGGCTGTTTTCCCTTTGAGCAACTTCTTAAATTGTTTGCCTCTAAAGTAATTCCAGATAAAGCTACCCTGATCATTTGCCGAGTAGGCAATCCCCGGTGTAAAGACCCGGTCGATCCAGCCCTTCATAAGGCTCGGCATACTACTCCACCAGATGGGATAGACAAAGATCAGGTGATCCGCCCACTGGATCCATTCTTGAGAACGAAGGATAAAGGGATCTTCTTCCATCCGCTTTCGGTAGCCATAGCGAAGAACCGGATCAAAGTCCTCTTCATTGAGATTAATCACTTTAAGCTCGTGGCGATTTGAGTCAATTGTTTCGACAATGGTTTTAAAAATAGCCTGACAGTAACTTTCCTTATCCGGATGCCCATTGATGACTAGAATCTTCATTCGTCTTCTCCTTCATCTCTTTGGTTCATTCTATCTCTTTTATATTTTTACTTGATTAATTGATAATGTTTCAAAGATTGATAGATACGTCCTTTAGGAATTTTTATTTGAAGAACACATCATCCGCAATTCCTTAACAGGTTTTCCAAGTGTAAGTATTTGTTCTTGGCCATCAAAAGTAAAACCCATTTTTTGATAGAAAGCAATGGCTCGCTTATTATCTTTCAATACCCATAAATAAATTTCAGAGAATTGATCAAGAGCAGCAAATGCAGCATGCATTAACTGTTTACTCACACCTTTTCCATAGTAATCTTTTAAAACATATAAGGCAATGATTTCACCAGCTTGAATGGTCTCATCACGGTAATTTCCATAGCTGATAAATCCAACGACCTTCTTTCCATCCATCCATCGCAATCAAGGTATTTTCTGGATATTTTTGACTAAAGAATCGACATTTTTCTAATGTCATCGTCTCCTGAAAATCCGCGGGTAAAAGATCGTCATAAGCCTCTCTCCACGTTTGCCAATGAACGAGAGATTTTCCTTCTATCTCTTCAGGAGTTTCCATTGTTTTAATGATAAACTTCAATCGCTTTATCCTTTCTAATCCAAAGCCTTGACTTCCAACATCATATCTCGGATTTGGGCTGCCAACTCAAAATCAAGCACTTCCACGGCTTCTTGCATTTGGCCTTGCAGTTTCTTGACCAGTTCCTTGCGCTCTTGGCGGTTGAGACTGGTGATATCCACTTCCTTGTCCTCTTCTTTGGCCACAGCCTTAGTAACAGAAATAAGATCTCGGATTTCCTTTTTGATGGTTTGTGGCACAATGCCATGTTCTTCATTATAGGCCATCTGAATCTGACGACGGCGGGCCGTTTCATCGATGGCTTTTTGCATAGACTGGGTCATGGTGTCCGCATACATGATCACGTGACCCTCACTATTACGGGCAGCACGACCGATGGTCTGGATGAGTCCACGTTCATTGCGGAGGAAACCTTCCTTATCCGCATCGAGGATGGCAACTAGGCTGACTTCCGGTACGTCAATCCCTTCCCGAAGCAGGTTGATTCCGACCAAGACATCAAAGACCCCTAAACGCAAATCACGAATAATCTCCGTCCTCTCTAGGGTTTTAATGTCCGAGTGCATGTATTTGACCTTGACACCCATTTCCTTAAAGTAGTCGGTCAAGTCTTCCGCCATCTTCTTGGTCAAGGTGGTGACAAAGGTCCGCTCTCCACGTTCTACACGCGCATTGATCTCACCCAAGAGATCGTCCATTTGTCCCATGGTCGGACGCACTTCCACTTCTGGATCGAGTAGACCTGTCGGACGAATAATCTGCTCGATGACGGTATCCGTCTGTTCCATCTCATAGTCACCTGGTGTCGCAGACACATAAACGATCTGGTGGACATGGCTTTCAAACTCCTCTCGACGCAGTGGCCGGTTGTCTAGGGCAGAAGGTAAACGGAAACCATAATCAACCAACATTTCCTTACGAGAACGGTCACCATTGTACATGCCTTTGATCTGTCCCATGGTCATGTGGCTTTCATCGATCATGATGAGAAAATCTTCTGGGAAGAAGTCCAAAAGGGTGTACGGTGGCTCTCCTTCACTCCGGCCATCCATATGACGGGAGTAGTTTTCGACCCCATTGGTGTAGCCCATCTCTCGCAACATCTCAATATCATACTCAGTCCGTTGTTTCAATCGTTGAGCTTCTAAGAGCTTGCCTTCCTTTTCAAAGATCTTTAACTGCTCTTCTAGTTCCGCCTGAATCTTGGCAATGGCCACTTCCATATGGTCGTCATTGGTCACGAAGTGTGTAGCCGGAAAAATAGCTAAGTGGTCCACATCTCCTAGAACCTGGCCGGTCAAAGCTTCAATCTCACGAATCCGCTCAATCTCATCCCCGAAAAACTCGACTCGAAAGGCATGCTCATCACGCGAAGCTGGGAAAATCTCGACCACATCTCCACGGACACGGAATTTCCCCCGTTGAAAGTCGATGTCATTGCGCTCAAACTGGATGTCCACCAAGTCATTGAGCAAACGATCACGAGAAATCTCCAGACCTGGGCGCAGGCTGACCACGCTGTCGGCATATTCCTTAGGAGAACCCAACCCATAGATACAAGAGACAGAAGCTACAACTATCACATCATTTCGTTCTAAAAGAGCGGAGGTTGCTGAGTGACGAAGCTTGTCAATCTCATCATTGACCGAGCTATCTTTTTCGATATAGGTATCGCTCGATGGCACATAAGCTTCTGGCTGGTAGTAATCGTAGTAAGAGACGAAGTACTCGACCGCATTTTCAGGGAAAAATTCCTTGAACTCCCCATAGAGCTGGCCCGCTAGGGTTTTATTGTGGGCGATGACCAAGGTCGGCTTATTGACCTGGGCAATGACCTGACTCATGGTATAGGTCTTCCCTGTACCAGTTGCCCCCATCAAGATTTGGGCCTTTTCGCCACCTTCGATGTTATCTACCAACTGTTCAATGGCCTGCGGTTGATCCCCAGACGGTTGGTATTTGGATACTAGTTTAAATTTGTTGTCTGTTACTCGATTAATCATCTCTTTGTCCTCACATATATAGACCTTATTTTACCATAAATCACCAGAATTCTCTGTGATGAGGAATGAAGAGAGAAGACAACATATTACAGCATGATCCATTAAATTGGTACATGAGGGAATTACAATCTAATTAATTGGACACGCATTAGCATAAAAACTAAACAAGACTCTCGCAATTACTTCGAAAGTCTTGTCTTTTATTCTAAAACAATGCAATACGTAATAAACATCAGTGTCCATGATATACAAAATTAGCAAGGTTTGCTCATTAGTATCATTTTTATTTACTACTTAACTTCTTGATTCCTTACTAAGAGGTAGAGAGTTGCTCCAAGTGAGCATACAATTCCAATAATGTAAGTACAGAGTTGTAAATTGGAAACTCTCCCTAATATTGTTTCCGCAACGATATTATAAAATAAATAACTAGTCAATGGTTCCACTACTCTTTCTATGAATGGTTGTACCAAAATAGGAAATAGTATCAAAATAGCTAAACTCCCCATTGGACTTTTGAAAAAATAACTTAAGAAGTAAGAAATCAAAAAATATTGGATGGAGCCAATCAAATAGAAACTGAAAAGTTCTAAACTGACACCATTTTCGCTACTAAAAAAATGAAACCATATAAGCAGTACAATGAAATACATGGTTGATTGTAGTACTACATCACATAACTCTACGAACAGAATTCGAATTGAACTTAAAATCCTTTTTCCACTTACCAAATAAACTAGTTTTGTTTCGTGTGATTGTAACTCAACAAATGCATTAACACACCCAATACTAACAGAGAGCATTGAGGCAAAAACAAGAGCTTGCTTTATAGATAATTGTACAACAGTATCATTGATTGAAACTGGTAACACACCGAAGAGACACACAAAACCTATCAAAAGTGACTGTATGGCTATCTGGTACTTCACGGGTTTTAAACTATATTTTTTGACGATAAGACTGAAAAATACTTTTGCCATTCTTCCTCCCCATTCGAATCTTTTCTACAACCATTATGAATACCAAGAACAAGATCCCTTCTACTATTAAAAGTGTAAATCCATACAATTGGCTCGTTTGAGTCCCTTCAATTCGGCCAAAAGCAAATGACTTTGCTCCAATCAAAGGCAAGAGATTTTCTATTTTAGAGGAAATTCCTCTTAGAATACCTGATAAAGTGATTACCAATAATAAAACATCTGCAATTAATGAAGTCATTGATTTTTTCGTTACGATTACGAAAAGTAAAGCTAATAAAGTAAGAACGATTGCAAATATCATAACTCTTACCGTAACATCTAAAAACAAAGTCAATTCTAAATAATTCTTTAAAGTTGAATCTAGAAAAATGAGTAAGATAACAGCATTTACTATAGAAATTATTAAAGTAGAAAGTAACGATAGGACAATCGAACTTGCAATAAACCCAGTAAGACGAACTTTCCAGTTAGGAATCAATAACTGGCTAAAATAATCATCACCAAATTGATAATGGGTTGAATAAACAAGCGAAACAATAATTGGCAAGAAAATAACACTTGCTTGGTAGGGGGAGGATAAGAGGGCATCCCTGACTGTATAGACTGGATTCGATGATAACATAGACGGATCAAGGTTAACTGCTTGGCCATTTCCTTCCACTAAAGCATTTATCACCTGGATATTTTGAATTGAAAAAAATATGCTGACTCCCAAAATAAGAAAAAAAGTAAATTTAAAAGTAGGTAAACTACAATATTTATAAAGGTCACTAAAAAAGGAACGCTTCAACATATTATTCACCTTCTTTCCCTTCGAGTGCTTTAAAATATGCTTCCTCAAAAGAGCCAAACTGTTTCAAAATATCTTTTGTAGGAGCATCAATAACAATTTTGCCATTAGAAATACCAACCAAATGATCTACAGTTAATTCTAACTCACTCATATAATGACTTGTCATTAATACAGTTTTACCTTCATTGACAAAAGATTGTAAAAAATTACGTACCCAGCGAATTCCTTCTGGATCTAGTCCATTGATTGGTTCATCTAAAATTAAGATGTCAGGATTTGCTAATAAGGCTGTTGCTAAACCAAGACGTTGCTTCATTCCTAATGAATAGTCTTTTACTTTTTTATTTTTAGCTTCACTTAACCCCACCAACTCTAAACATTCCTTGCACCTATTTCTATCAACCCCACAAGCCAAGCCAATCCAACGAAGATGCTGAAATCCTGTTCTGGTTGGGTAAGGTTGGCAACTGTCAAGGAACGATCCAACAATACAAAAAGGATTATCTCCCAATTGAGAGTATTTTTTGCCATCGATCAACGTCATTCCCATTTGACTATTTTCTAATCCAAGTAAAATTCTGATTAAAGTTGATTTTCCAGATCCATTCGGTCCAATCAATCCAGTAATCTCACCTTTCTTAGCTTTGAAAGACACGTTTTGAAGGACAATTTTATTATTATATTCCTTATGTAGCTTTTGAATTGTTATCATTCATTCTTTTTCCCTTCTGACTTTTAGTGAAATTCCACCTTCACTTGGAGCAAGTATAACAGGAGAAAATCAGGAAATTCTCAGAATAATTATTTTTTTTATTTTCAACAAATTACATTCTATATTTGCTATAATATGCTCATATAATTGGAGGAACTATGAAGTATAAAATTTTAGCCATTGACGATGATGAAAAAATCTTACGATTAATAGGGAATGCATTAGAAGCAAACAACTTTCACGTGGAAACTCGTAAAAATATAGAGGAGATCAATATCTGTGACTTTACTGGATTTGATCTAATTTTACTTGACGTCATGATGCCTATTTCTGGTATAGAAATTTGTCGTTCCATTCGTTCACAAATTGCTACTCCAATCTTATTTCTAACCGCTAAAGATTTTGAAGAAGATTTATTAAAAGGAATACAAGCCGGAGCCGATGATTACATCACAAAACCATTCAGCATTAAAGAATTGATTGCAAGAATTCAAATGCATCTTCGGAGAGAAGAAAGATCTCACCCTGCCTCTAAAGAAGAAATGAATTCAGATATTACTTTTTATCGAGATCGTCAAGAAATTTATTATCAATCAAAGAGAATATCACTAACTAAGCGAGAGTTTGATTTACTTTATCTTTTAGCCAAAAATGAAAACCGAATATTTAGCATAGAAGAACTTTACAATTATCTTTATCCTGTAAGCTCTGATGCTCAACTACGGTCAATCACCGAATACATCTATCAAATTAGACAAAAATTTAAAACTCATCAAATTGATCCAATCAAAACAGTATGGGGAGGAGGATACAAATGGAAAAAGAATTGACGATCAAGCAACTCATTAAGCGTACCTACCTTAAAATCATTTGGCAATTTCTTCTATGTCTGATACTTTTTTACATACTCCCCGCTCTTCTATCTTCTGTATCTGGAATCAATGAGAAAAATGCCAATCGCTTTGCTTTATTTTTTAGCGTCAGTTCTTGGATTTATCTTTGCATCATTTTAATTGTTATCATTGTAATAAATATTAGACAGTTATTAACCAAGATTCAAAAAGAAATGAACATGGTTTATCATAGTGGTCTATATTTCACAAAAAATGAACATCACCATTTGCAGATTAAAGAATTTATTGAAACAAATGAACTGATCGAAAAAATGCAATCTGATATAAAAAATAGGATTGAACATGAAAAAGATCAAAAAAAAGAACTCATGTTTCAAGTATCTAGCGCTGCACATGATCTTCGAACTCCTCTAACTGTCATCAGAGGAAATGCTGAATTCTTACAATCTACCAAACAAACACCTCAAGTAATGGAATGTCTAAAAGATCTTGAGCAAGCTAGTATTCAATTAAACGATTATTTTAACCACTTCATCCAATACTCCAAAACCTTTTACGACCATGATATTCAACTTGAAAACATATCAATTAAACAAGTAACTTATCAATTACAGGAACATATCTCACCTTTACTCCCTAAAAATACACAATTTGTTTTTACAAACACAGTAACTCCATCAACACAAATTGCAATTCATTCCAATCTATTTTTCCGAGCAATCACAAATATCATTAATAATTCAATACAACATCAAAAAGAAAATGATGCACAAATCCAGCTAACAATTTCACAAGAAAATAGTCAATTAGTTCTAACTATATGGAATAACCAATCTAATTTTTCAAAAAATATATTACAGAATGCTGGAAATCTTTTCTATAAAGATGACCAAGCAAGAACACCCTCTCAAGAAAGTCACTATGGACTTGGTTTATCTTTCGTAAAACGCGTCATGAAACTTCATAATGGAACGATGCATTTAGAAAATATTCATAATGGTGCACAAGTCAAGCTAATTATTCCTATTATATAAAACAAGCCGAACTCATCAATATGTGTTCGACTCAGAAGGCAGACAAACGTCATTTTTGGTGTTTGTCTTTTTCATATATGACTTTCAGACATTACACAGAGGTTAGTCATCAAACTTTTCTTTCCTCTCCCCTAAGCGATATACAATCACTAGGGATACAAGAAGAACCAGAGTGGTGATGATTGATCCTTCTGCTCCAAATGCCCCTCCGGTCAACCAGACAGGTCCATCTCCCATGGTAAAACTAAAGATAGACGCATCTGCGCCTGTGCCACTGACTTGGAAACCAAGGAGATTTCCTTGTACATAGTTCCAAGTGCCGTGTTGGGCGACCACAAGCCAGATACTATCGGTATAGATAAAAAGCAGACCAGCTAGCACCCCATCAAGGATGATATTCAGAACGGATAAGAAGGTCACTCCTGCATTTCCCAGATGAAGAATGCCAAAGAGACTACTAGAAATCGCGATTGCTAAGGGAAGATTGGTTCTTGCAGCAATCCGAGTTAGGAGCCAACCCCGCGTCGCTACTTCTTCTGTACCACCTTGCAGAAGCCAAAATGGAAATAATCCTAGGATAAAAAGCAAGGGCTCTAAACTGAGCTCATTTAACACAAAAGACCCGATGCCACTTACTTGGTAGACAAGCGCGATCACTCCCATTTGAACAAGTGAAATCATGATCCCCCAGACTAGATACTTGAGCCAATTTCTTTTTACAAAGCCTAAGCTTGATAAAGCATTCTTCTCTATGACCTTCACCCAAAAAATAAAGAGAAATAGTATGATTACAAAACTGAAGAGCTCATAATAGAGAAGATAATGGTAGAAAAATTCTTGAATACTTGCTGTCCCATCTCCTGGCGAAAAGAACTCCACTAGAAAACCAATCACTAAGGAAAATGGCCCCACAAGTTCACTACCAATCCAAAGGCCTCCTTCTATAAAGAGAGATGCTAATAATACATAGAATAGTGTAGAAATAAGAACTGGCATAGATGTGTTTGTTTTTATATCCTGAATGATCTTTCCTTTCTTCATGATCAACCTCCATTTATCTAATAGGTCCATTGTAACAAAGAAAATCCAGAGCTGCAATATCAACCTATGTTAGATAATCTAACATCGAAACTCAATTTTCTTGCAGAAATGACTTTTTTCTGATATAATAGCTTCTGTAGAAAGACATAAGACCATTCATACTCGTTTTGGTATGAATGATTTGTTTTTTTAAGGCCATCCTTTGGTCAATGTGCTCATGGGTCAAATCCCCTAAGAGAAAAGAATTTAATGGAGACAGAAATGAAGAAAAAATTACTAGCATGTTTGCTTTTCTTATTTCCATTCATTGCATTCGCTGGTCATGCTCAGGCTGAAACGATCAAGGTCGTTTTCGACACAGCATATGCACCGTTTGAATTTAAGGATTCAGATCAAACCTATAAAGGAATTGACGTAGAGATCCTGGACAAGGTCGCTGAAATCAATGGCTGGGATTTGGACAAATCCTTCCCGGGATTTGATGCAGCGGTCAATGCAGTTCAAGCTGGTCAAGCAGATGCCATCATGGCCGGGATGACCAAAACAACAGAACGTGAAAAAGTCTTCACCATGTCTGATACTTACTATGATACAAAAGTTGTCATCGCGACTACGAAAGCCGATAAAATCACGAAGTACAGCCAATTAAAAGGGAAGACAGTCGGTGTTAAAAACGGAACTGCAGCCCAACGCTTCCTCGATAAAAACAAGGACAAGTACGGCTACAAGATCAAGACTTTTGATACCGGTGATCTCATGTATAACAGTTTATCAGCTGGTGCAGTGGATGCAGTCATGGATGACCAACCTGTTATTCAATACGCCATCCAAAAGGGTCAGGACCTAGCTATCAATATGGACGGGGAAGCAGTCGGTGGCTTTGCCTTTGGTGTTAAAAAAGGTGGAAATCATGAAAAGTTGATCACCGAATTTAACAAGGCCCTCGCTCAAATGAAAGCTGACGGAACACTTGATGAGATCATCAAGAAATGGACAGGTGAAAGCCAATCATCAAGTAACAGTGCCGTTCCAGAAACAACTACTCCTGCTGGTCAAAAAGCAACTCCTAAAAAATCAAAATATGTAATTTCAAGTGACTCATCTTTTGCACCATTTGTCTTCCAAAATGGAAAAAACAAATACACAGGGATCGATATGGACTTGATCAAGGCTATTGCCAAAGACCAAGGATTTACCATCGAGATTAATAATCCTGGATTTGACGCAGCGGTAAGTGATGTCCAATCCGGCCATGCGCAAGGAATGATCGCAGGGATGACCGTAACAGATGCTCGGAAAGAAACATTTGATTTTTCTGAACCATACTACACGGCCAATTCTATTCTAGCCGTTCAAGAAAGCAGCAAGATTGATTCATATGATGACCTAAAAGGAAAGACAGTCGGTGTTAAAAACGGTACTTCCTCACAAAACTTCCTTGAAAAAAACCAAAAGAAATATGGTTACAAGATCAAAACGTTCTCTGATGGAGCTTCTATGTATGATAGTTTGAATTCTGGTTCTGTTGCAGCGATTATGGATGACGAACCTGTTATCAAATACGCTATTAAACAAGGACGTAAATTCAAAACACCTATCGAAGGGACTCCAAGTGGTCAACTAGCATTTGCCGTTAAGAAGGGTGAAAATCCTGAATTGATCGAAATGTTCAATAACGGTCTTGCGAACTTGAAGAAAAGCGGTCAATACCAAAAGATTCTCGATAAATACCTTAAAGCAGATAGCAAATCAAGTACTTCAAGTACAACGGCAGATGAAACAACGATCTGGGGCTTACTTCAAAACAACTACAAACAATTGTTAAGTGGTTTGGGTGTGACTCTTGCCCTTGCACTTCTCTCTTTCGCCATTGCTATGGTGATCGGTGTTATCTTTGGGATGTTTAGTGTTAGTCCTTATAAGTGGCTCCGCTGGACAGCAGAAATCTTTGTCGATGTTATTCGTGGGATCCCACTCATGATCCTTGCCGCCTTCATCTTCTGGGGAATTCCAAACTTGATTGAATCGGTCACAGGTCACCAATCCCCAATCAACGACTTTGTCGCAGGTACCATCGCCCTCTCCCTCAATGCTGCTGCTTATATCGCAGAAATTGTCCGTGGGGGGATCCAAGCTGTACCGATTGGACAGATGGAAGCCAGCCGAAGCCTTGGAATCTCTTATGGCAAGACCATGCGCAAGATCATCTTGCCACAAGCAACCAAACTCATGCTTCCAAACTTTGTGAACCAATTCGTCATTGCCCTGAAAGATACGACTATTGTGTCTGCAATCGGATTGGTAGAACTCTTCCAAACTGGTAAGATCATCATTGCTCGAAACTACCAAAGTTTCAAGATGTATGCTATCCTTGCCGTCTTCTACCTCGTGATTATCACCTTGCTAACACGATTTGCAAAAAAATTAGAAAAGAAGGTTAACTAATGGCTAAATTAAAAATTGATGTCCATGACCTCCACAAATACTACGGTGAAAATGAGGTCTTAAAAGGAATCTCAACAAAATTCTACGAAGGGGATGTGGTCTGTATTATCGGGCCGTCCGGTTCTGGTAAATCGACCTTCCTTCGTAGTCTTAATCTCCTCGAAGAAGTGACAAAAGGTCAAATTACCGTAAATGGATATGATCTAACCGATCCAAAAACCAATGTTGATTTGGTCCGTGAAAATATCGGGATGGTTTTCCAACACTTCAACCTTTTCCCTCACATGAGCGTCCTTGAAAACATTATGTTTGCGCCAGTAGAGCACAAACTGATGACCCGTGAAGAAGCTCAAAAAGTCGGGATGGAATTGTTGGAAAAAGTTGGACTTGCAGATAAAGCCGATGCCAATCCAAATAGTCTTTCCGGTGGTCAAAAACAACGTGTGGCCATTGCCCGTGGACTCGCCATGAATCCAGATATTATGCTCTTTGACGAACCGACTTCTGCCCTTGACCCTGAGATGGTCGGAGATGTATTGAACGTTATGAAAGAGTTGGCAGAGCAAGGCATGACCATGATCATCGTTACCCACGAGATGGGATTCGCCCGCCAAGTAGCCAACCGCGTCATCTTCACCGCAGACGGTGAATTCCTCGAAGACGGCAAACCAGACCAAATCTTCGACAACCCACAACACCCACGTTTGAAAGAATTCTTGGATAAGGTTCTAAACGTTTAAAAAATAGTGGTTTTTGAAGCATCTAGCAATTTTGCTAGATGCTTTTTAGACCCAAAAAAGCATTTTCAAATCTGAAAATGCTTAGATTGAAGATAAAGACATATTAAAAACTTTCCTTAGGTGAGTACGGACGTCAGCGAACTTCTACGAAGTTCCATGACTTAGTTTTGAACCTAAAGTTTCAAAACTCCCGAGTGCTAGAAACTGATTTGTTTCTAGCACTTTTCTCACAGCGGAAAGTTTTAATGTTCTCTTAATTCGTTATACAAATTGAGTAGATATTTATTTCTTTGCAGAATCACTATACTTATTTTACATTAAAAATGGTTTGTTTACATTCTAACTAATCTGTTGCTGAGCTGTCTGCATCTTGTAGTAAACACCTTGCGCTTGCATTAGCTCTTCATGAGTGCCATGCTCAACTATATCACCATCCACCATGACAAGAATCATATCGGCATTTTGAATGGTCGACAAGCGGTGAGCAATGATAAAGCTGGTCCGTCCTTTCATTAGTTGATTAAAGGCATCTTGAATCAAGACCTCCGTCCGAGTATCGATGGAGGATGTCGCCTCATCCAAGATCAAAATCTTAGGAACTGAAAGGAAAACCCGCGCAATCGTTAAGAGTTGGCGTTGACCTTGAGACAAAGACTCTCCAGCATCTGAAAGATAGGTATCGTACCCTTGTGGCAACTGCCGGATAAAGAAATCTGCATTGGCTGCTTTGGCTGCTTCTATCACTTCTTCTCTGGTCGCATCTGGCCGAGAAAAAGCGATATTTTCATGAATCGTCCCAACCTTAAGCCAGGTTTCTTGTAGAACCATGCCAAACTGTTGGCGGTAGGAAGCACGGGTGTAGTCCGTAATCGGCACCCCATCGATTGTAATCATCCCAGAGTTCACAGGGTAGAAACGCATGAGCAGATTGATCAAGGTCGACTTCCCTGCTCCTGTAGGCCCTACAATCGCTACCTTACTAGCGGCTGGAACCTGAATGGTTAAATCTTTGATCAAGGTCCGTCCTAAATCATAGCCAAATGTGACGTGCTCAAAGCCAATCGCTCCTTTAACATTCTGCGTTTCCAAAAATTGATGACCGGTTTCCTCAATCTCATCTTGATCCAATACGCTGTACAAGCGCTCTGCGCAGGCGAGGGCACTTTGGAGTTCTGATAAGACAGAGGAAATATCATTAAATGGCTTGGTGTATTGGTTGACATAATTGAGGAAGGTCACTAATTGACCAACTGTGAAGTGAGAACCGGAAATGATTCGAACCGCACCAAATCCAGCCACCACTGCATAAATCAAGGCATTCACAAAGCGAGTCGCAGGATTGACAGTAGAAGAATAAAAGATAGCAGATTGGGAATACTTAGCGTAGGTTTCATTCGTCCCCTTAAAGGACTTACGGAATTGATCCTGAGCGTTAAAAGACTGGATCAAACTTTCTTGCGTCAAAGACTCTTCGATCAACTGAGTTTGGAGGCCACGCGCCTTGGTCTGCTCTTGGAAAAGCGTATAAGAACGCTTGGCAATAAAACGAGCAATCAAAAGAGACAAAGGAGTCAAGACCAGAACCGCTACCATCATAAAAAAATCCAGCTCTGCCATGGTTACAATGGTCACAAGAATGGTTAAGAGCCCAACAAAGAACTGGTTGAAGACCATGAGAAGCCCGCTATTGAGTTGCTCCACATCGGTCGTGAGACGACTGACAAAGTCTCCGCTCCCTTGTTTATCTAGATAAGACAAGGGCAAGCGGTGTACTTTTTCCATCACTTCTGCTCTCAGGCTTTGGCTATACCGATAGACCAATTGATTGTAGACAAGAGGATTGATCCATTGGATCAGGGTATTGGCCACAATGACCAGAACCATTTTGATCAAAACAGGCCATAAGACTGTCATCCCTTGAGGATTGATGACTAAATCAACCGCATGTCCGATCAGGATCGGTAACCAGACCGTTAAGGCCACTTGAACGATGGTTCCAAGACTAGCTAGGATCAGGAGCCCGGGATGGTGAGCAAAATCTCTAAACAGTCGTTTTAAATAACTAGAACGTTTTTGACTCATGCTTCCTCCCTCCCGTGTTGTGAATAATGAATTTCTTGATAAATCTCATTGGTAGACAAAAGGAAATCATGATTCCCCAGTCCTACTTGATGACCCTTGTTCAAGACCAAAATCTGATCAGCAGACTTGAGACTATTGGTTCGTTGTGATACTAAGATCAAACTCGTATCACTCAATTCTTCTTTAATCGATTTTAAGAGACGAGCTTCCGTCAAATAATCCAAGGCAGAAGTTGAATCATCCAAAATCAAGAAAGGAGCCTTCTTCAAAAGGGCACGCGCAATTGTCAACCGCTGGCGTTGGCCGCCTGAAAAATTTCGACCAAAGGCTTCCACTGGCTCATCGAGTTGTCCTTCTTTTTCACGGACAAAATCAGCCGCCTGAGCTGTTTCTAGCGCCCACCACAAATCTTCATCCGATAGATTTTCTTCCATTCCAAGTAAGAGATTCGAGCGGATGGTTCCTCTAAAGAGCTCTGCCTTCTGTGGGACAACAGCTACCCACTCCCGCCACTCCTTGAGAGTTTTAGGAGAGTGACCTTGATGATAGAGGGCTAATTTCCCTTGACTCACGGCATACAAATGACTCAATAACTGAACCAGGGTAGACTTCCCAGATCCTGTACCACCGATAATTCCCAACATCTGTCCATGATCCAGATCAAAGGAAATATCTTCTAGAGCTGGGCTTGAAGCCGTTGGATAAGTGAAAGTAACTTTCTGTGCGCTGATCGCTTCTTGCTCTCTTGCAGTTTCTTCTGGCAGAGCTTCTAAGAGGTCTTCTTCCTTCAAATCAAAAATCTCTTGAACACGCTTAGCTGAAATATAGCTGACATTTAAAGACGTGACCAGCATCGCCAGTTTGATCAATTCTGTTAAAATTTGTAATAAATAATTGACCAAAGCGACCAACATCCCTTGGGTTAAAAGACCAGCAGAGATATTCAATTGTCCTTGCCAAATGACACAAACCAAGGTCGTATTGACCACAAGGAAGGTCAAGGGGCTCACCAAACTAGACCAGATACCAGCGCGAATTTGCCAGATCTTGTAGCCCTGATTGACCTCTCTAAAATCCTCTAATTCACTAGCATCTTGTCCAAAGGCTCGAATCACCCGCATCCCTTGAAATTGCTGACGCGTCACCGTAACCATCCGGTCTGTGATTTTCCGAATCTTAGCAAAGAGCGGATTGACAAGCCGTGACATGATCACAATAATCAGGGTTAAAATCGCCACCATCCCCAAGAACCAAAGGGTTAGTTTAGGACTGATGGTGAAAGCCATGATGATAGAACCAAAGACAATAATCGGTGCTCTCAAAAAGAGGCGCAAGAATTGGTTGATCCCAACCTGAATTTGATAGGTATCAGAAGTGAGACGGGTTACCAAACTAGAAGTCCCGATCCTATCGCGCTTGTCCTTTGGAAGTGATAAGATCTTCTCATACAAATCCTTGGTCATCTCGCGGGTAAAGCCGACAGCTGCTTTAGAAGAAAAATACTGGGCCGTAATAGCTACGACGACACCAAAGCTCGCAAATAAAAACAAAACACCGACCGTCATCACCACTGCGCTCGTTTCCTTTTTCGGAATGACCTGATCGACTAAGTGGGCGATGATTAAGGGGACACACAATTCAAAAATAGCTTCTAAAAGCTTAAACACGGGCCCTAGAAAAGTTTCCCATAGATAGCCCTTAAAATACTTCAATAATGATTTCATACAACTCGATTCTTTTTAAATAGGATATACCTATTTTACCACAATTATAACTGACAAAAAAACTCTCCCTGCCAAGCAGAGAGTATGAGAACGTAGACAAACTGCTCTTTTATACAAATTAATTAACTTCTATAAAGATAAAATAATTTTATTTGTTAGAGCTATTCAATCATCTACTGAAACTTTCCGCTGTGAGAAAAGTGCTAGAAACACTATTGTTTCTAGCACTCGGAATTATTGAGACCTTAGGCTCAATAATTAGTCATGGAACTTCATAGAAGTTCGCTGACGTCCGTCCTCGCCTAAGGAAAGTTTCTAAGATGACTTTGTCTTCAATCTTACTATTCCTACATAGCATAGAAGGATTGTTCAGTTTTTCTGCTATTTAAATCTTGTTAGACTCAAGAACCCTATAAGTTTTATTCAGTCTTTGTCACATCGCTTAAGGTCTTGCCCATTCTCCCTAAACCAATCAGTAAGAGAGGGAAAGATAGGAATGTTATAAGGCCTAGCACAAGAAAGACTGCTACAAATCCACAAGTATCGATCAACCAACCAGTCAGTGGGAAAATCACGATCATAGATAAACTAAACATCATTGAATTGATACTCAGCATAGTTGCTCGTACACTGGATGGCAGATAAGCTTGTAAATCATTGTAGTAGATAGGTTGATAAACGGCATAAAGGGCATTGGTCAAGAGATAGACACTCAGATAGGCAAATGGAGTCTTTAAACCTACCAAAAGCAAGGTCAACCCTGTCAGTGCAACCAGAATCGGAAAGACTTGATTACTATTCCATTTTTTCCCGATTTGACTAGCCAAATAAACCGCTAGGAGATTGAATCCACTACCAATTAACATGATGAGCGAAACTTGCCAACTAGCTAAGTCACTAATTTTCTGTTGGTAGTAAAAATAAAACATACACATGATGGTCCCTACCAACTGATAGGTGAGCATCCAGTAAAACAAGACTGGTTTTTCCTGCCATTCTTGTTTCACTACCTCCAATATCCGCTTTAAGGTCAAATGATTTCTTTCATCACTCTTGCTCTCTGGCTCTTTCATCAGAAAGATCAAAAGAATGGAAAGCAAGGAAAGCCCAATAGCAATATAATAGGTCCAAGCCAATGCTCCGTGAATAAAGAAGCCTGCCACAACTGTACCTAACGTTCGGGTGACTTCGGCCACACCAGACAAGAAGCTAGAAATCTGAAGATAACGGTCTTTTTGACCTGCTTCCACCGCTGAATCAAATAAGAAAGCGGTACTGGTCCCCGAGTCAAAATTATAAGACCAAGCATTGACCATCATGGCAATGGCATAGATCCAAAAATTCCCCTGACCAAATAAAATCAAGATAGAAGATCCAATACTGGACAAGCGAGCCAAATAGAGATTGGTCTTGTAGCTAAAGCGATCAGCTAACATACCAGATGGGATCTCACACAAGAGACTCGTCCCATGAAAGATACTCTCTAATAAACCAATCTGAAGCAAAGAAAGACCATTTTGAATAAAAAAGAGAATCCAAAAACTGGTAATTCCAAAATAAGATGTAAATTCCAAACCTGCTAGGAGTGAAATATTGCGTTTGTAAGTTCTTTTAAACATTGTTTTTCCTCTTTCAATAGATTATATGAGTGTTTCTAAAAGACTTACTTAGATTTGCCTACATCTTCTCCACCTCCTTCATTTTTCTTGATTCATTTCTTGACGCAGCTGGGCCACTTGATTAGACAAGGACACCAACAATTCGGTTTGCAACCTTTGAATCTCTAGTAGATCCGTCTGATCTTGTTGCACCATATGGTCAATCTTTGTATGGAGCAAACGAATTTCTCGTTCCGATTCCATATTGACGTTAAAGTCATTTCGTGCTTGCAGGCGATCATAATCTGCCGCACGATTTTGACCCATCATGATTAAAGGAGCTTGAATCGCCGCAATCGTAGAAAGTGCTAGATTCAGCAAGATGAAAGGATAAGGGTCAAAATTCCAGCCAAAGGGATGCAAGACATTAATCAACATCCAGATAGCCATCATCAGGATAAAACTAATGATAAAAGTCCATGACCCACCAAAGCGTGCAACCGAATCCGCTACCCGCTGACCGAAGGTATAGCTGGCTGTCAAGCGGTCTTCAACGTTAAAGGGGCGCTCGCTTTCGGGCATGACACCTGTCACCTGCTGTTTAATGGCTTCGTTTTTATCATTGGCACGCTCAATAATCTGTCCAAGATAATCCATACAATACTGGCTCAAATTTTTATACGTGATAAAATCATCCATTTGACTTTCCGGGTAGGAGGTCTTGAGCATCTGTTGAATGCTATGGTCTAGATCTGCGATCAAAGACCCCTGACCATCCTCGTATTCTTTCCCATCAATGATATCTATTTTCAGCATTGAAATTCCTTTCATAGTTTTTAGGAGCAGATATAAAAGTTAAAAACGCCTAATGGCGTTTTTACGTCTATTAAGGTTTGATACGATGCAACATACGTGGGAACGGAATGGCTTCACGGATGTGTTTAGTACCAGCTGCGAAGGTTACCATACGCTCGATACCGATACCAAATCCACCGTGTGGGACTGTACCGTATTTACGAAGATCAAGGTAGAATTCATACTCTGTAAGATCCATGCCAAGAGATTCCATCTTCGCAACAAGGGCGTCGTAGTCTTCCTCACGCATAGATCCACCGATGATTTCCCCGTAGCCTTCTGGTGCGAGCAAATCTGCACAAAGCACGCGGTCTGGATTACCAGGAACTGGCTTCATGTAGAAGGCTTTGATATCTGATGGATAGTTGATCACGAAGGTTGGTACACCAAAGTGGTTTGAAATCCATGTTTCATGTGGTGAACCGAAGTCATCTCCATGTTCCAAATGCTCGTAATCAGCATCTTCATCGTTTTCATGCTCTTGCAAGAGATCAATCGCTTCATCGTAAGTGATGCGTTTGAATGGTTCAGCAATGTAGCGTTTCAAGAGCTCCGTATCACGCTCCAATGTTTCCAAGGCTTGAGGAGCACGGTCCAAGACACCTTGAAGAAGAGCCTTGACATAAGCTTCCTGCAAATCAAGTGACTCATCGTGTGTCAAGTAAGAGTACTCAGCGTCCATCATCCAGAACTCAGTCAAGTGACGACGAGTTTTTGATTTTTCAGCACGGAATACTGGACCAAAGTCAAAGACGCGACCAAGTGCCATAGCACCTGCTTCCAGATAAAGCTGACCTGATTGACTCAAATAGGCTGGTGTTCCAAAGTAGTCTGTTTCGAAAAGTTCTGTAGAATCTTCTGCAGCATTTCCTGAAAGAATTGGGCTATCAAACTTCATGAAGCCATTCTTATCAAAGAACTCATAAGTTGCATAGATAATGGCATTACGGATTTGCATAACGGCAACTTGTTTGCGTGAACGCAACCACAAGTGGCGGTTGTCCATCAAGAAGTCTGTCCCGTGTTCTTTAGGAGTGATTGGGTAATCTTGAGATTCACCGATCACTTCGATGTCTGTAATATCCAATTCGTAACCAAATTTAGAACGCTCGTCTTCTTTGACAATACCAGTCACAAACACTGATGTTTCTTGGCTCAAGCGTTTGATGGTATCAAATTTTTCAAGCCCCACTTCTTCGCCGAATTTTTCGATAAAGTTTGGTTTAAAAGCCACACCTTGGAAAAAGGCAGTCCCGTCACGCAATTGCAAGAAAGCAATTTTTCCTTTACCTGATTTGTTGGCCACCCAAGCACCGATGGTCACTTCTTGACCAACATAGTCTTTTACTTCGATGATAGTAATCCGTTTTGTCATCATTCATCTTCCTTTTCTCGTTAAACTTGTCCGAAGACATTATCTTCTTAATTGTATCATAAAAAGGCTTTCAGTGCTAGGCTCTACCTGTGAAAACCAGATTTTTTTTAAAGAAAAAGATCCTCAGCTCATTACTAAGGATCTTGCGATTTTATTTTTCCATAAAGGCCTTGAGTCGGCGAACAGCCTCTTTCAGGGTGTCCAAATCTGTCGCATAAGACAAGCGAATATTTTCAGGGGCACCAAAGCCAGCTCCCGTTACTAAAGCAACCTCTGCTTCTTCTAAAATTGCAGTGGTAAATTCCGTCACATCCGTATAGCCCTTCATCTCCATGGCCTTCTTGACATTTGGGAAGAGATAGAAGGCTCCTTGAGGTTTGATGGCTTCAAAACCAGGTACTTCATTCAACAAAGGATAAATAGTATTCAAGCGTTCCTCAAAAGCTTGACGCATGATCTCAATAGAAGATTGGTCTCCTGTGAGGGCTTCGATTGCGGCATATTGGGAAACGGTTGTTAAGTTGGAAGTTGTTTGGCTGATCACCTTGGCCATAGCTCCGATAATCTCAGAATCTCCTACAGCAAAACCAACCCGCCAACCAGTCATAGCATAGGTTTTAGAAACTCCGTTAATCACGATGGTTTGCTTGCGAATCGCTTCTGATAAGCTAGAAATGGGCGTAAAGGTATTGCCATTGTAGACTAATCGCCCATAGATATCGTCTGCCAAAATCAAGATATCATGCTCGACAGCCCAGTTTCCGATTGCTTCGAGTTCTTCTTTACTGTAGATCATTCCTGTTGGATTGGATGGCGAATTCAGCAAGACAACCTTGGTCTTGTCTGTCCGTGCTGCTTCCAATTGCTCTACCGTTGCCTTGAAGTGATTTTCTTCTGTTGTTTGGAAAGTAACAGGTGTGCCTTCTACCATCTTCACCTGGTCTACATAAGAAACCCAGCAAGGGGTTGGAATGATGACTTCATCACCTGGATTGATGACAGAAGTAAAGAAGGCATAGATGATAAACTTAGCACCAGTACCGACCACAACCTCATTTCGATTCACTGCATAGCCATAAAACTCTTTCATGTAGTCGCTAATGGCATCCTTCAATTCTGGAAGTCCAGATGCTACCGTATAAAAGCTAGCGCGACCATCCTCGATCGATGCGACTGCTGCTTCTTGAATATTTTTTGGAGTCGCAAAGTCAGGTTGACCCAGGGTCAAACTTAAGATATCACGACCTTCTGCTGCCAAAGCTTTGGCACGCGCATTTGCAGCCAAGGTCACACTTTCTTCCATTTCCAATACACGATTTGATAATTTCATATTTCCTCCTCAAATCTTAAAAAACACCGGTGACTTTTCCAGTCTTGAAATCCACCACATAATAAGAGCTCCCAGCCTTAACTTCCCAGATCGGTTTGCCTTTAAAGCGTCCAAAAGTGACACGATCAATCGCGTCCTGACTCTTCTCTTTGACGACGGAAGCTGCCTCTTTGGAGCTAACTCCTTCTTTCAAAGGGTAGGTATAGACTGCTTCATCCGCCTGCGCCACCAAAACCGCTAGATCTTGCCCCTCTTGGTCCTTGCCAATAAAGGAAAGATAGGCTTCTCTGCCATGAAAGAAACTCTCCGTCTCAATGGTCGCAATCGAAGAGTGAGACAGAGCTATTTTTCTTGCTTGTGCCATTTGATCCTGCAAGCGATCAGAAGTTTTTTCAGCAAGAAATAGCCAAGAAAAAAGCACCGTAAGAACTAAGACACAGATTCCTATTATATGTTGCCATATGATAAAAAGATAATTTTTCTGTTTCACTCCCTCATTATACACCAAAGCTACATAGAATTCTATAGATTTTCAAGAAAGAATTGTTACTAATATTTCATACCTGTTACAATGTTTTAGTATAAAATTGTTTGATAAACAAACTAAAATTAACACCTTGTATATTTTATGTTCATAGTTCAATAAATTTGTCACAATTTTGTAACTAATTTGAAAATAAAATTAAACGACAGAAACACTATTTATTGATAAAATATAGATATGGAAAATTTAAAGAGATTATTCAAAGAAGCAAACGTAGATTTAAAAACCATGATCGTCTTCCACAAGGCGGAACGATTGATCCGTGCATCTGAGGCTCATATCTTTAAAAAGCACCAGTTGACACCAACTCAATTCTCTGTCCTTGAGACCTTGTATAGCAAAGGCGATCTTCGCATTCAAGATCTGATCGATAGCATTCTTGCGACCTCTGGAAATATGACTGTGGTTATTCGCAATATGGTCCGCGATGGTTGGATTACACGCGAAACCGATCCAGAAGACCGCCGTGCATATGTTGTATCTATTACAGATGCCGGTCGTAAAAAGATCGAAGAAGCTCTTCCAGATCATATTAAAAATATTCAACGCTTGATGCAAGTCTTTAATAGCGGCGAGCAAGCTGAGTTAACAGAACTCTTGAAGAAATTCAAACATATCGCCTAAGCCTACTGCTCAAGACGATTCTGACTCCAAAATCCTCTATTTTGGAGTTTTCATCGTGCATTCTCTTTATCTAACAGATCAAAAAAATATTCCTGACGCTTCTCAGGAATATTTTTATTTATTCTTTCACAAAGATCCATTCTTTCTCTTGCGATAAATCCTCACGATAAGAAAAACCTGCTACTTCTAGTGATTTCAGATCTTCTAGATGGGTGATTTCTTCCTTCATCATGGCTGTCACCATAGCCCCACGTGCTTTCTTTGAAATCGTTGAGTGAATCTTTAGTGTCCCACCACGATTCTCCATAAATTTGATCCGAATCATTCGCTCACGAATGGCTTTTGAAAAGACCTGTTCAAACTCAGAAGACAAAAGGGATAAGATCTGCTCCTCACCTTCTACTGCCTGATCATAGTCCTCTTTCCAGAATGCCTTTAGAGATTTTCCAGCTGGTTTTAGCTTCATCATAAAATCCAAGCGATGGGGCGCAATCCCTTCATAGGCAGGTAGCACACCGTATAAAGCAGTCGTGATCAACAAATGTTCCTGAAGATAAGCCTGCTCTTTTTCAGATAAGTCTTGACGCTCGATACTACGGTACATAAGGCCATCAAACAGTTCCAAAGCAGGATAGGTTTTAGCACTCCCAGCTAACAGAGCTTCAATTCTTTCCTTTTCTACTAGGGCTCTTTCTTCTGAGATCCCGTAAAAGGTCGCTAATTCTTCTAGCGAGAATGCCTTCAAAGCTTGGAGGATGGTTTTTGTGTTCTCTGACAAGGGTTGGGGCTCGAAGATACGAGCCTGTTCGTTCAGTTCTTTAGCGGATGGAATTAATAGTTTCATAGTTCTATTGTACCATAATTTTCAAATTTTCTTGACAGGAGTTTTTATTAATGTTATTATCTAGTTATGAAAACTAGATTAAAGAAAGGTGAAGATTTAGTGTCCACTTTTTCCTATCCAACGTGGGAGCAACTGCCTGAGCTAGACCTCTATCTCGATCAGGTCCTACTTTATGTCAATAAAACCTGTGCACCTGTTCTCTCTTCTTCAGACAAGGGCTTGACGGCTGCCATGATCAACAATTACGTAAAACATGGCTATGTCGAAAAACCAGATAAGAAGAAATACCAGCGTAGACAGGTGGCTCGCTTAATCGCTATTACAACCTTAAAAACGGTCTTTTCTATTCAGGAGATCGCTTCTACCTTAAATTTCTTGCAGGACCAGGCGAGTTCAGATCTTCTCTATAATAGCTTTGTCGCTTATCTCAATGAGCAAAAAGAGCCGATCGCTCCCATCATTCGCTCTGCCTGTCAGACGGTTCAACTTTATCTTGAAACCCTATCTTATATTCAACCAGTAAAAACGGAGGAAGAAACTGATGAATTACACCATGAAACTAAGTAAAAAATTATCCTTTGGAGAAGAGATCGCTAATAGCGTAACCCATGCTGTTGGCGCCCTCCTCATGTTGATCTTGCTTCCGATCTCAGCAGTCTATAGCTTTGAGCAACACGGTCTGCTCAGTGCTTTTGGGACTTCTATCTTTGTGATCAGTCTCTTTTTGATGTTTCTGTCTTCGACCGTCTACCATGCCATGTCTTACGATTCACCTCAAAAGTATGTGCTTCGTATTATCGACCATTCCATGATCTACATTGCGATCGCAGGTAGTTACACACCCGTTGTCCTTACCTTGATGAACAACTGGATGGGCTACAGCATTATCTTGATCCAATGGGGGACCACCATCTTTGGTATTCTCTATAAAATCTTTGCCAAAAAAGTCAATGAAAAGTTCAGTCTCGCTCTTTACTTGATCATGGGCTGGTTGGTCATCTTTATTATTCCCCAAATCGTTAGCCAAACCAATCCGATCTTCTGGGGTCTCATGCTCATGGGAGGACTTTGCTACACGGTTGGAGCTGGCTTTTATGCTAAGAAAAAACCATACTTCCACATGATTTGGCACCTCTTCATACTGGCAGCTTCTGCTCTTCAGTATTTAGCCATCGTTTACTTTATGTAATACGCTCACCACTCTTATGAGTGGTTTTTTTGTGATTTTTTCTGTACAATAGTAAAAAACTGTATGGGGACAGGCGGAATGAAGACGAGCAAATACCAACAAATTATCGATTTCTTAAAAGAAGCCATTCAAGATGGAGAACTAGAAACTGGACAGAAAATTCCTTCTGTTCGTCAATTAGCCAGTCAATTTTCTTGTAGTAAGGACACAGTGCAACGGGCCTTGCTGGACTTGACTTACCAGCACTTCCTCTATGCTAAGCCTCAAAGTGGCTACTATGTTTTGGAGCAAGAACCTAATCGACATGAGGATCTTCCACTAAAATTAGAGAAAGACCGCAACCAGGCTTTCGAGGACTTTCGGACCTGTATCAATGAAACCTTGATTGGACGGGAGAATTATCTCTTTAATAACTTTTCGGACCAAGCAGGCTTACTCGAAGTACGCCAATCCATTCAAGGCTTATTGAAGGAAGAAGGTATTTATTCGACTGCAGATCAGATTGTTTTGACTGCTGGTACTCAACAGGCGCTTAATATCCTCAGCCAGATTGACTTTCCCAATAAAAAATCGCAGATCTTGATCGAGCAACCGACTTATCACCGGATGAACCAACTCTTAGATTCACAGCAACTTGCCTACCGTACCATTCAACGTAATTTAACGGGGATTGATCTTGAGGAGCTTGAAGAGATTTTCAAAAGTGGCCATATCAAATTCTTCTACACGATCCCTCGTTTTCACTATCCGCTCGGTCATAGCTATTCGACCAAGCAGAAAGAAGCGATCTTGCAACTAGCTGACCAATATGATGTCTACCTTGTTGAGGACGACTATTTGGGAGATCTTGATGGCAGCAATGCTCCATCTTTTCATTATTTGGATCAAAAGGACCGAGTCATCTATATCAAATCTTTTTCGACCAATCTCTTTTCTGCTCTTCGCATCACTTCCATGATTCTTCCCCAAGACCTTCTAAAGCCAGTCTTGACCTATAAGACGATTCTGGACTATGATAGCAATCTGATCATGCAAAAGGCTTTGAGTCTCTACATTGATAACGGTATGTATCTGACCAATAAAAAGCGACTCTTAGCCAGAAAAAAAGAAGAAGAAGCCAGTCTAAAGACCTTGATGGCCCAGTCTCCTCTTCTTCCTCATCTGACCCTGACCCACGATGGGATCCTTTTAGAACTCAGCCAAGTTCAATCCCTTGCTGCCTTAAAACACAGTGGACTTCCGCTTGATTTCTTTGAAGCAGCCTACATCGCTTCTTGTCCTTATCAACTCGCCAAGATCAAATCGGCAGATGTGACCAATGTTTTACCAAAGCTTACGCCTTTTTTTGAAAGAGAAACCCTCATATAGACTATACGAGGGTCTTTCTTATTTCTTCAATTGCTCATAAACAAGTTTGGCATTTTGAAGGCCGATCCGATAATCGAGGCGGATCAGGCGAATCGCTTCCATCTCTGGTTCTTTGAGGTACTTCTCTCTTTGTTCCTTGGAAATACTACCTGGTTTTAGAAGATAATGAGTAAATTGATTTCTGACTCTATTGAGCTCAACTTGAAGGGTGAAGTAGAGTCCAAATAAGACAATCACAACTCCCATCATGATCAGATCGTTTGACATGGTGTATGCTCCCTTTTTCTGTTCTTTTCTTTATTTTACAGCTTTCAAGAAAGAAAAACAAGAGGCTGGGACAAAAGTCCTAGCCTATTAATTATTTTTGGATTGTCGAGCAAGACGCAGTGGTTGAGTGGTCTCTACTACGCTGATTTCATCAGCTTTTACAGCCCTACTCAACTGTGCGGAGGTGGGACAACGAAATCGAATTCTAACGAATTACCGATTTCTGTCCCACTCTCCTTGTTTGTCCTTATTTCATCATACCGGCCTGGAGGTCATACATTTTCTTATACGTTCCTCCTAGAGCAATGAGTTGATCGTGATTGCCTGATTCGATGATTTTTCCTTTATCGAGAACATAGATGCAATCGGCATCTTGGATGGTAGAAAGACGATGGGCAATGGCAATGGTTGTCCGCCCTTGGCGCATCTTCTTCAGAGAGTTTTGGATCATCTCTTCCGTCTCTTGGTCGATATTGGCAGTGGCCTCATCCAAAATGAGGATCTTAGGCTGAGCAGCAATGGTCCGGGCAAAAGCCAGAAGCTGACGCTGACCGGTCGATAAGGTAGAACCCCGCTCTGTTACCGGATGATCATAGCCACCAGGTAGACTCTCAATAAAGTCTGCTACATCCACAAATGCAGCTGCTTGTCGGATTTCCTCATCTGTCAGTTCTTCATGATACATTCGGATATTAGAAGCAATGGTTCCATGATAGAGGAAGGGTTCCTGCAACACTAGACCAATGGACTTGCGCAAGGCTTCCTGGCTATAGTCCTTGATATCCTGTCCATCAATCAAGATCTGGCCACGATCAAATTCATAAAAGCGCATGAAGAGATTGATAATAGAGGATTTACCAGAACCAGTATGACCAACAAAAGCGATGGTTTGTCCGTTTTTGACCTCAAAGGAGATATCTTTTAGGACATCCCGTTTGCCATCATAAGAAAAAGATACATGGTCAAAGCGAATATCTCCCCGCTCGATTTCTTTCAGGCTACCAGCTTGCTTGGGCTCATAGTCGTCTCGATCCATCATCTCAAAGACACGCGCTGCTGAAATGGTAGAGGTCTGCAAGGTTGCAAAATTTTGAGTGACATCAATCAAGGGCTGGAAAAGCTGGCTAACATACTGGATAAAGGCATAGATAAGACCTGCTGTAAAGCCAGAGGACTGCCAATTTAGGCCGAAAAAGGTTAGAATAACCGCATAAGCCAGAACCTGTAACAGGGTCATAGCTGGCCTCAAAAAGAGGGAATTGACATCCACAGATCGGTTGGCGTAATCCAAATGTTCCCCATTAATCTGTTCGAATTCATCCGTCAAGCGCTTTTCTTGACGAAAGGCCTGCACGATCCGCATTCCTTCAATGGATTCCGATAATTTTACATTGATATCTGATAATTTTTGTCGGGTCATCTTGACCAAGCGATTGGATAACTTGCGATAGAGACGGATGGAAAACCAAATAATGGGAAGAAAAGGCAGGATCCAAATGGTCAAATGCCAGTCCAAACTAAACATGGTTACCAGGGTGACTAGAAAGAGTAAAAAGGATGAAACCAGGCTTGAAAAGACCGTAGAAAACATATCTGCGACTGCCTGTGTATCATTGGTCACACGCGAGACAATCGAACCTGCTGCTGTCTGGTCATAAAAGGACATGCCCAGTCTTTGAAGATTTTTGAAAATATCTAGACGGATATCTCTTACGATGGAATTGGATACACGCGCAAAGGTTAACTGGCTCAGGTAAGTTGCCAGCACACGCCCAATGAATAACCCATAGTAGAGAATCAAAAACTGAAAAGCTGTCAGTACTGGAGAGCCGGCTTCTGTTGGATCCACTAGGTGGTCAATATACCAGCGAGCTGCAAGAGGGATCGCCGTCAATAACAGACTAGTTAGGAAGGTAAAGGCTAAGGCTAGGGCCGTTAACCATTTATAACGCCACATGTAAGTCAAGAGCCGCTTCATCACATGAGCTTCAGATGTTTTCATTCAGCTTTCCCTCCATTTCTTCTGATAATTGTTGGGCTTGGTAGGTTTCATAGTACCAACCTTTTTGAGCCATTAATTCCTCGTGATTTCCTCGCTCTTTAATCTGTCCATTCTCCATTACCAGAATCAAATCCGCATGAACGATCGCTGATAGGCGATGGGCTGTGATGATCGTTGTTTTCCCCTTGCGTTCCTGCTTCATATTTTCAATGATCTGGTGCTCCGTTTTAGCATCTACTGCAGAAAGTGAATCATCCAAGATCAAGATCTCAGGATTCATGACCAAAGCACGACTCATGGCAATCCGTTGCTTTTGTCCGCCAGAAAGAGAGACCCCTCTCTCTCCCAGCACTGTCTCCATCTGGTCTGGCATGGCCAGAATATCTTCATAAACCCCACAAGTTCTCAGAGCCTTCATTACCTCTTCTTCCTCGATCTGTGGATCTGAAAAAGCGACATTCTCGCGAATGGTCATGGCAAAGAGGATCTGATCTTGAGGGACGTAACCGATCAAGCTTCGAAGATCTTCTAAGCGATAATGTTTGATGGAGATCCCATTTAGCAAGATATCTCCCTGCTCCAAGTCATACTCTCTAAGCAAGAGACGCAACAAGGTGGTCTTTCCAGATCCAGTTGGTCCTACAATTCCAAGGGTTTGCCCTTTTTCTAAATGAAAGGCAACCTTCTCAAGGACAGGCTCTTTCTCATAGGCGAATTCTTCAATGTCATATTCCAAATCGCCATTTTGAATGACTGTAACTGGTTGACTTGGATCTTGGATATCAGGTGTTTCTGCTAAAAGTGTCTCAATCCGATCATAGGAAACGCTAGCACGCTGACTAATATTAAACAAGAAGCCCATGGCTTGAAGGGGCCAGACGAGCATATTGAGATAGGTAATAAAGGTTACGATTTGTCCAACCGTCAGGCTCCCTTCCTGAACAAATAGACCTCCGAAGTAGAGCGTCAAAACATAGGAGAGACCGACAAAAAGAAGAGTAGTCGGATCAAACAAAGCATTGTAACCGGCTGAAGTCATATTTTTTCGAAAGACTATCTGATTGGTCTTTTCAAAAGCACGAATCTCATCTGCCTGAAAGCCAAAGGATTTGGTCACCTTGACTCCTGATACTGATTCCTGAACAAAGTTGTTCAGCTCTGAGAAGCCTTCTTGGGCCTCTTTGAAGGCTTTGTGGTTTTTGCGGCCAATGGCGGAAGTCACTACCACCATAACCGGTAGGGGCAAAATAGCCAAGAGGGTTAAGCGCCAATCAATCATGAAAAACATGCTGACCAGGGTCACCAAGGCTGTCACAGAAGCATCTACAGCAGACATGACTCCACCACCAGCAAACATGGTTACCGCATTGATATCATTAGTAGCATGGGCCATGAGATCCCCTGTCCGATAACGCTGATAAAAAGACGGAGACATGAGCGTAAATTGCTTGAACAAACGGTAACGCAAGATCCGAGCCAACTTATTGGCCGTTCCAAAAATATAGCGTCTCCAGACAAAACGAAGGCCATACATGGCTAGAGCTGCGAGGACCAAAAGGGCAATATCCACAACTAACTGCCCTAGTGTCAGCCTTCTTTTATCGATCAAATCGATCACAAGTCCCATGATTCTTGGAGGAATGAGGTTTAAAAAGCTAACCAAGATCAAGGACCCTATCCCGATCAAGTAGCGCTTCTTCTCTAAATTAAAAAACCAAGATAATTTCCTCAACAGATTCATCTTATTTCCCCTTTTTGGTGAGTTGCCAGCTACTATCCACTAGAGCAAACAAGTCCTCATCAGTAATTGTTTCATCTAGAGGGATACTCACCCAATAGTTTTTATTCATATGAAAAGCTGGATAAATCCCTTTCTGCTGGATGAAATGGGCTACTTGATCAGACTTAACATTCAAAACTTCTATTTTCCCAGACTTGCCAGCATCCAGTTTTTTCCAATCAATGGTCATAAAGACACCATACCACTTGAGGGTGTCTCGGTGGCGAATGGCACCGGATTCCGGAGATCTCTCCCACAAATACTCAATCGTTCCCTGATAGTGCAGGGAGATATAGGCCATGAGACGCTTGGCTTGAGGATAGAGAAATTCTTCTACCTCAAAACAAGCTTGCCGAATCCTTGCAAGACTTTCCTGACAGGCTTCCCTGACTTGGCCGACGAAATTTCCTTGTAGCTGTTCCAGATGGATCTGGATATACTCGTCCCCTGTATCCTGATCATAGACCTGAAAAGAAATCTTCTGGTCGCAGACACGGACCTTTAAGAGAAAAGTGTCAGATAAGACGGGACACTGGTACTCATAGCCTGCCCCTCTCTTCTCAAATCCGTAAGCCAATCCCTTTTCTGGCTGAAAGGTGTACCGGTCAAAATAATGCTCTAAAAACATTTTCTCTCCCTTATTCATTTTTGCACTAGAAGAGGCTGGAAACAACGTCCCCAACCTTGATAACGGATCTTCAAAACTACTTCAAGCAGTGATCGTTTCTTCTTTAAAACACGATGCGCGTGCCATGCAGTTGACAAACGCCCAATTGCTCCAAAAAGAGCTGACGATTGTCAAGGGTCACACCTCCACCTGGCAGGATCTGAATTTTTCCCTTAGCCGCATCTAATAAACAATGATAGTGTGCAAAACGTTGCTCTAGTGGGTCACCTGGACTTCCAGCTCGTGATAAAATGCGGGCTACACCCTGATCAGAAAGCCACTCAATCGCTTCTAGCTGATCTGTATGAGCTAACTCATCAAAGGCCATATGAAAGACAACCTCTGCCTCTCCACAGGCTGCTAGTAAAAGCTGCATGATCCTCTGGTCCAACTTTCGATCGCTCGTCAGCGCTCCCAGCACAAAACAAGTAACCCCTATTTCTTTCGCAGCACGAATATCCGTCAGCATAGCTTCGACTTCCAGATCAGTATAGACAAAATCGCCACCTCGGGGTCGGATAATGACACATAGATCCACGGACTTCTCTCTTGTCAGTTTGATTGCTTCATTGATCACACCTATACTAGGTGTGGTCCCTCCTACTGCCAGGTTATCGCACAGTTCAATGCGACCTGCCCCAGCAGCAATCGCCTTATCAATATAAGTTAAATTCTCTGCACAAAATTCAAAGACAAGCATGACAACTCCAATTACAAAGACTTAAAACAAGGATATACTAACGGTTACCTTAGCATTGCCATTTTCCACTCTCGCTTTTGAGATGCTATAGCCTGCTTGAGGGATATCAAGGGTGATTTGATCACCATTCACTGTGAAGCCGCCTCCATTTTGATTGGATTGATCCTTCAAATAGTTGAGAACCAAGAATTTTGGAATGGGCATTTTCCCTAATTTAGCACCGGTCACGGTCAAATTCATGACATTGTTTTCAACTTGACCGGTCATGGTTAAATCTAGATAGCTATCGATTGGCCCTAATGATACAGGAACTTTGACATGAAGGTCATTGCCATCCATTCCTAATGCCATCTTTTGATAGTCAGAATTGTCAAGGGCGGATCCAGCACTTGTTTTTACGACCTGACTCAATTGCACTGAATTGAGACTTAGCTCAGTTGAGAGCCCTTCAGTGCTCACAGAGGCATTTGAAACAGCATTTTGAGCCAACTCAATCAAAGAACTCCCTGCCTGCACATTTCTCAGTTGCTCTCCTTCAGGGATAGATCCAGGAACCAACAAGATCACTAATAAAATAAATAAAACGATCACCATGCCAATCAGGCGTTTCATCCACTTAAACATCTGCTCCTCCAATACGTGAAAAGTTGTATTCTTATTGTACCCTAAATCTAAAGAAATTGCGACTAAGAGGGGCCTTTACAAAGCAAAAGAGACCGAGGAAACCTCGCATCTCTCTGTGCATTATTTCGATTTAATGTAGTTAACACCATCTGCTTTTGGCGCAACTGCTTGTCCGAAGAAGGCTGCCAAGACAACCATGGTCAAGACGTAAGGCGCAATTTGCAAGTAGATGGATGGGATACCTTTAAGTAAAGGCAATTGATTCCCGATAACAGCCAAACTTTGTGAAGCTCCAAAGAAGAGACTAGCAAGCATGGCCCCGATTGGGTTCCATTTCCCGAAAATCATAGCCGCAAGGGCGATGAAACCAGGACCAACAATAGTAGTCACCGCAAAGTTAACGGAAATAGATTGAGCGTATATGGCTCCTCCAATACCAGCTAGGGCACCTGAGATCATCACTCCTAAGTAGCGCATTTTATAAACATTGATTCCCAATGTATCTGCTGCTTGTGGGTGTTCCCCAACTGAACGAAGACGCAATCCAAATTTTGTCTTGAACATGATGAACCAAGCAAAGAATGAGAAGAGAATCGCAACCCAGCCGATGATGCTGGCATTGTTGAAGAAAATATCCCCAATTACCGGAATTTTAGATAAGACCGGAATGGATGTTTTCCCGAAGGCAACTTTGATATTATCAGTTTGTCCCTTGTTATACATCGCTTTAACAAGGAAGACCGCAAGTGGAGGTGCCATCAAGTTCAATACCGTACCTGAGACGATATGGTCAGCACGGAAATGAATGGTTGCCACCGCGTGAATCAAGGAGAAGAGTACTCCAATCCCTGCAGCAACGATCAAGGACAACCATGGTGTCAAACTTCCTAAGGCAGGCTCAAAAGTCAAGTTAAAGATAATTCCTGAGAAGGCTCCCATAACCATGATTCCTTCCAGACCAACGTTAACAACCCCAGCGTGTTCTGAGTATGCTCCTCCGATACTTGTGAAGATCAGCGGCGCTGCATACACAATCATAGAGGAAACAAGAATACTTAAAATCGTTACAATACTCATTAGTTTGCTCCTCCTTTTTTAGCTGAACGCATCGAGATCATCTTTTCAATAATGTAGTGAGCACATACGAAGAAGATAATGGATGCTGTTACAATTTGAACGACTTCTTCAGGGATGGCAGCTGGCTTCATACCAACTCCTCCAATTTGAAGTGCTCCAAACAAGAAGGCAGCAAATGGAATACCAATTGGTGAATTCATTGCAAGAAGGGCAACGGCCATTCCGTTAAATCCAACACTCATCGAGCTGGTTTGAACGTAGACATTTGAGTAAATACCCAGACCTTCTGCTACCCCACCGATACCAGCAAGAGCACCAGAAATGATCATAGAAAGGATAATGGTCCGTTTTGCAGACATCCCAGCATATTCCGCCGCATTCGCATTGAGACCAACGGCACGGATTTCAAAACCAAGTGTTGTTTTCTTCATCAAGAACCAGATGACCACCACTGCGATGATGGCAAAGAAGATCCCGATGTTCATTTGTGATTTGTCCGTCAAATTACGCAGCCACTCTGTCTGGTAGACAGCGTTAGCTCCCACATCAATGGTTGAGTCCTTGTTTTTCATCAAGGAAGCTGGGAAGCTATGGATCAAGGCATTCCCACCATAGAGAACAATGTAGTTCATCATAATGGTGATGATGACCTCACTGGTTCCGAGATAGGCACGAAGGAAACCAGGAATCGCTCCAATAAATCCACCTGCGATAGCCGCAATCAAAACAGTCATCGGAATCATCAGTAAGCGAGGCATATTTGGGAAAGAAAGGGCAAACCAAGTCGCCATGATCCATCCTGCAAAAGCCTGACCTGGAAGTCCAACGTTAAAGAAGCCGGCCCGGCTGGCTACTGAAAATCCAAGAGCAACTAAAATCAGTGGCCCCATGGCACGGGAAATATTTCCCCAACTCTTAATCGAACCAAAGGCTTTCTTAAACAGCAATTCATATCCCCAAAGGGCATCATAGCTGAAGGCCCACATAATAATGGCACCCAAGACCAACCCTAAAAGGACAGACACCAATGGAACGGCAATTTGTTTTAAATTCTTATTCATTTGATGCTCCCTCCTTTACTTGTCCTCCTGCCATGAGGATTCCAAGCTCTTGCTTATTCGTTGTTTCAGGGGTTACGATCCCTTGGATCTTCCCATCATGAATAACTGCAATACGGTCAGAAACATTCAAAATTTCATCTAATTCAATGCTGACAACCAGAACGGCTTTTCCATTATCCCGTTCTTGAATCAAACGTTTGTGGATATATTCAATCGCTCCAACGTCCAAACCACGAGTTGGCTGGCTGACGATCAAGAGATCTGGATCGCGATCGATTTCCCGCGCGATAATGGCTTTTTGCTGGTTTCCTCCAGAGAGAGCCTTAGCTGGTACCACTTCACTAGCTGCACGAACATCAAACTCTTCCATGAGCTTCTTGGCATAAGAGGTAATATTTGGATAATTCAAAATACCATTCTTGCTAAGAGGTTCTTTGTAGTAAGTTTGAAGAGCCATGTTTTCAGAGATCATCATATCAAGGACCAAACCATCCCGGTGACGGTCTTCAGGGACGTGCCCTACCTTCATTTCTGTGATTTGACGTGGACGTAGTCCTACAACATCCTTGCCTTTAATCTTAATTGAACCCGATTTTACCTTCCGTAGACCTGTAATCGCTTGGATCAACTCAGACTGACCATTTCCATCAATCCCTGCGATCCCAACGACTTCACCAGCACGAAGTTCCAGTGACAAATTCTTAACAGCTGGGACACCACGGTTTTCGTTTACAACCAAGTTTTCGATCGACAAGACCACTTCTTTCGGTTGAGAAGGACCTTTTTCAGTCTTAAAGGAAACAGAACGGCCGACCATCATTTCGGCCAAGTCTTGGTTAGTAGCTCCACCAATCTCGACTGTCTCAATCGATTTACCACGGCGAATAACCGTTACGCGGTCTGAAACAGCACGGATTTCATCCAACTTGTGCGTAATCAAGATAATGGATTTTCCTTCATTCGCCAAGTTCTTCATGATTGTCATCAATTCTTCGATTTCAGCTGGTGTCAACACTGCAGTTGGTTCATCGAAGATCAGGATGTCGGCTCCACGATAAAGCGTCTTTAAGATTTCCACACGTTGCTGCGCACCAACGGAAATATCCTCAACTTTAGCATGTGGATCTACTGCCAAGCCATATTTTTTAGACAAATCAAGGATATCTTGGCTGGCTTTTTTAAGGTCCAAAACACCATGTTTAGTGGTTTCAGAACCAAGGATGATATTTTCAACAACAGTGAAGGCTTCAACCAACATAAAGTGTTGGTGCACCATTCCAATTCCTAAAGAAGCTGCTTTTGAAGGTGAGTCTAGGTTAACAGTTTTTCCATTTACCACGATGTCTCCGCTTGTTGGTTCCAACAAACCAGCCAGCATATTCATCAGGGTAGATTTCCCTGCACCATTTTCTCCAAGAAGTGCATGGATTTCACCTTTGCGCAACTGAAGATTAATCTTATCATTTGCTACAAAGTCACCAAATTTTTTGGTAATCTCACGCATTTCGATGACATATTCATGTGTCATGTGGGTGTTTTCCTTTCAAAATTTTTTTATTTCAATAAAATCTGCTAGAGAACTAACAGATTTTATTGAGACAAAAATGTCTCACTTTAAAAGAAACGGCCCTTAAAGGGAGGGCCGCCCAATCAAATATTATTTTTCAGGAACTTTAAGAGATCCATCAAGGATTTTAGCTTTGGCATCTTCGACAGCTTTTTTAGCATCCGCAGAAAGGTTGTCAGTTGTCAAATCAACTCCACCATCTTTCAAGCTATAAGTAATCACTTTACCGCCAGGGAATTTACCGTCAGCAGCTTTCTTAGCCAAGTCTTTTACAGATTCTCCGACTTTCTTCAAGCTTGAAGCCAAGACAAAGTTAGATTTTTTACCATCTTTAGAAGTGTATTCACCTTCAGCTTTTTGGTCACGGTCCACACCAAGAACCCAAACTTTTTCGTCTTCATTTTTCTTCTCGTTCAAGTCTTTTGCTTCAGAGAAGACACCTGCTCCAGTACCACCAGCTACTTGGTAGATAACGTCTGCACCTGCAGCGTATTGTGCAGCAGCAATTGTTTTACCTTTAGCAGCGTCACCGAATGAACCAGCGTAGTCTACTTGAACTTTGATAGATGGGTCAACAGATTTAACACCAGCTTCAAATCCAGCGCGGAAACGAGTGATAACTTCACTTTCCATACCACCTACAAAACCAACTTGTTTAGTTTTTGTAGTTTTCGCAGCAGCGATACCAGCAAGGTAACCAGCTTCGTTGTCGGCAAAGACAGCAGATGCTACGTTCTTTTTACCTTCAATACGGTCGTCAATGATAACAAAGTTTGTTTCTTCGTTGTCAGAAGCCGCTTTTTCTACTGCATCACGCAAGGCAAAACCAACACCAAAGATCAATTTGTAGTCGTTAGAAACAGCTTCATCAAGGTTTGTCGCATATTGAGATTCATCTGTTGATTGGAAGTAGTCAAATCCGTTCCCTTTAGAAAGACCGTTTTCTTTCCCCCAAGCTTGCAAACCTTCCCAAGCAGATTGGTTGAATGATTTGTCATCCACACCACCAGTATCGGTAACGATAGCAGCTTTCAAATCTGTTTTAGATTCTGAGTTTGCGCTATCTTTTTTAGACGCACGATTTCCACATGCTGCAAGTCCGATAGCAGCGACAGTTACTAGACCAAGGCCTAGCCATTGTTTCTTGTTCATTACTGAACCTCCTAAATTATTGTGCAACATTGTTGCGAAGTATTGAAAGGGTCAAAAGACCGCCTCACAGACCTATAAAGTCAGGTCTGTAAAGGAATATGGAAGTAATTCCTTGACCGTCATCACGACCGTCGATTTATCTTTAGATACTAAGGTTACAGGAAGGTCTGGCTCAAAAAATTCAGCCATGACCTGGCGACAAGCACCACATGGAGAGATGGGCTTTTCTGTTTGCCCGTAAATAATGAGCTCTTGAAACTCACGAGCTCCTTCAGAAACAGCTTTAAAAATGGCTGTCCGTTCTCCACAGTTGGTCAAACCAAAACTGGCATTTTCGATATTGACACCTGTATAGATTTCTCCATCCTTCGTTAGCAGTACAGCTCCAATTGGGAAATGAGAGTAAGGCACATAGGCTTGTTGACTCACTTCAACTGCTAAGTCAATCAACTCAGTAGTCGCCATGAGCCACCTTACCTTCCATGATGGCTACACCAGAAGAAGTCCCGATACGGGTCGCACCAGCTTCGATAAAAGCAAGAGCATCTTCATAAGAGCGAGCACCACCAGAAGCTTTAACACCCATGTCGGGTCCAACAGTTTGACGCATTAAGGCCACATCTTCTACCGTTGCTCCTCCAGTTGAAAAGCCAGTTGAAGTCTTCACAAAGTCTGCGCCAGCTGACTTAGCAATTTGGCAAGCAACGATCTTTTCATCATCTGTTAAGAGACAAGTCTCAATGATGACTTTGACGAGCTTATCACCGCTCGCTTCGACTACAGCTTGGATATCTTCCTCAACTAGTGCTAAATTCTTAGACTTAAGAGCCCCGATATTAATGACCATGTCAATCTCATCGGCACCATTTTGAATCGCATTTTTTGTTTCACACGCTTTGACAAATGGTGTATTTGCTCCCAAAGGAAAACCAATGACGGTACAAACTTTAACGTCTGAATCACGCAAGCCCTCAGCCGCAAAATTCACCCATGTCGGGTTCACACAGACACTCGCAAAATCATAAGCCTTGGCTTCTTCGATCAGCTTTTCGATCTGTTCTTGTTGTGCATCTGGTTTTAAAAGAGTGTGATCGATATATTTATTTAACTTCATACAATCTCCTGAGCTGCTTAAGATATTATTTCAATAATTTCTTTAACGCTTTCAGCCCTTTCTAGTATTTTAACATTTTTTTTGAATTCTGTAACGCTTTCTTGTGAATTTTTTTCATTCACGAAAATACGAGCAATGCGTTCCCCTTTTTTAACGTGCTCTCCCACTTTTTTGTCAAATACAATCCCTGTTTCATAATCGAGGGGATCTGATTTGACAGCACGGCCAGCACCAAGTCGCATGGCTAATAGGCCAAATTCCATGGCAGGTAAAGCTGCAATAACGCCATCTTGATCTGCTGTTACTTCAAGGACCTGATCTACTTTGACGGGACGATGCAAATCCTCTAAGTTTCCACCTTGTGCCACGACCATTTCTTCAAACTTGGCTAAGGCTCGTCCATTGCTCAAGTGTTCATGAATGGCTTCAATTGATTGATCTACATTGGCTAATTTCAACATGATTTGTGCTAATTCACAAATAAACTCTGTGACATCAGCACGCCCCTGTCCTTTCAGAATATCCAGGGCTTCCAAAATCTCTAAACGATTACCAATGCTGGTTCCCAAAGGTTGGCTCATATCTGTAATGACAGCGATGGTTTTCCGACCCACTGCATTTCCAAGATCCACCATGGTACGAGCTAGTTCACGCGCCTCTTCAATGGTCTTCATAAAGGCCCCTTCTCCAACGGTGACATCGAGAAGAATGGCATCAGCACCAGCTGCAATTTTCTTACTCATGACGGAGCTAGCAATCAAAGGAATGGTGTCCACTGTCGCTGTCACATCACGCAGAGCATACAAGAGTTTGTCTGCTTTTACGAGTTGGTCGGATTGACCAATGACCGATAAGCCGATCTCCTGCACCTGCTGGATAAATTCCTCTTGGTTCCGTTCAATCTGGAAACCTTTAATGGATTCCAACTTATCGATGGTCCCACCTGTGTGGCCTAAGCCACGACCACTCATTTTTGCAACCGGCACTCCGAAACTTGCAACCAAAGGCACCAAGACCAAGGTTACCTTGTCTCCTACACCACCAGTCGAGTGTTTGTCCACCTTGATTCCTGGAATAGCTGACAGATCAAACTGTTGCCCCGTTTGGACCATCTTCATGGTCATATGAGAGATTTCTTCCGTCGTCATCCCTTTAAAATAAACAGCCATAGCAAAAGCGGACATTTGGTAATCTGGAACCGTTCCAGCAACATAGCCCTCAATCAGCCATTCAATTTCTTCCTTGTTTAAGGCAAGACCATCTCTTTTTTTCTGAATGATATCTACTGCTCTCATGATTCTTTCTCACTTCTTAAAATATAATAGCCTTTGTCTTTTTTTACGATTTCACAATTGCCAAACGTCTCTTCCATCTTGGCCTTAGCGCTCGGAGCCCCTTGTTTTTTCTGAATGACAATGGTCAAGTCTCCACCTGGTTTCAAATGTTCAAAACTACCGGTGATCACTTGGTGGACCACTTTCTTACCAGCTCGGATCGGCGGATTACTGATTACATGGTCAAAGACCCCTTCGACTGCTTCATAGACATCCGAAGAAAAGATCTGAACTTCCACGCCGTTTCGGCTAGCATTTTTCTTAGCCAAGTCTAGTGCCCTCTCATTGACATCGACCATGGTCACTGCGACTCCCTGGGCTTTAGCGAGAGAGAGGCCAATTGGACCATAGCCACAGCCAACATCGAGGACACTTTCCCCTTCTTGAAAATCCAGGGTTGATAAGAGCACCTGGCTTCCATAGTCAATCATTTTTTTACTAAAGACGCCGGCGTCCGTATAAAAATTCATCTTTTGTCCCAATAAAACAACAGCCAGATCATGAATATCATGGGCTGCATCTGGGTTTACATCGAAATACATTTTACTCATAAGGTTATTTTATCATAATTCACTCCTTTTTTAAATCGTTTACATGACCTCTAAAAATTGGTATACTAAAGACTACAAATAGGAGTGACATATGGACAAAGAATTTCTACATTTTGAAAAAATCAATCGGGAAACCTGGCAAAATTTGCATCGCAAAACCACCCCGCCTCTCTCTCAAACAGAGCTAAATTCTATTAAAAGTTTTAACGACCGCATCAACCTCCAGGATGTGCGTGACGTCTACCTGCCTTTGACAAACTTGATCGGAATCTACAAGCGTTCCAAAGAAGATTTGGCCTTCTCAAAAGGGATTTTTCTCCAAAAAACGAGTGAACGCCAACCCTTTATCATTGGGGTTTCTGGGAGTGTCGCTGTTGGGAAATCGACTACTAGTCGTCTTCTCCAAATCCTACTTTCGCGGACCTTCGAAGGCTCGACCGTAGAATTGGTGACAACAGATGGCTTTCTCTATCCAAATGCCATCTTAAAAGAACAAGAGCTCCTCAATCGAAAAGGATTTCCTGAAAGCTATGACATGGAATTGCTTCTTGATTTTCTCAATCAAATCAAAAACAACAAGAGTGTAGAAATCCCTGTCTATTCCCACGAAATTTACGATATTGTCCCAGATGAGAAGCAAACGATTTTACCGGCTGATTTTGTCATTGTAGAAGGAATCAATGTCTTTCAAAATCCGCAAAATGACAGTCTCTATATGACCGATTTCTTTGATTTTTCGATCTATGTGGATGCCGCAGTCGATGATATCGAATCTTGGTATATCGATCGCTTCCAAAAACTCCTGGCATTAGCTCAAAATGATCCCAAGAACTACTACTATCGATTTACGGAACAACCCTTAGAGGAAGTTTTAAGCATGGCCCATCAGGTCTGGGAATCCATTAATTTAGTTAACTTACAACATTACATTCAACCAACCAGAAACCGAGCTGATCTGATTCTCCATAAAGCAACCAACCATGAAATCGACGAAATTTATCTCAAACGCTAGAGAAAATGGCCTGTTAACGGTACTTTTTTAAGGAAAAGCTATTTTAGGCTTGTCAAATCTTAACTTTTCATATATAATGAGATAGTTAGATTATCAATGGAGGTGAATAACTTGGCAAACATTAAATCAGCTATCAAACGCGCTGAATTGAACGTTAAACAAAACGAAAAAAACTCAGCTCAAAAATCAGCTATGCGTACTGCAATCAAAGCTTTTGAAGCAAACCCATCTGAAGAACTTTACCGCGCTGCTAGCTCAGCTATCGATAAAGCAGAAACTAAAGGTTTGATCCACAAGAACAAAGCTAGCCGTGATAAAGCACGTCTTGCAGCGAAACTTGGTTAATCAAGAACAGCATAAAAATCAAGCTCTCCGGAGCTTTTTTTGTGCCTAATTTTTTGAGAGGTGCTTATGAAAATTGTTATTATCGGCTATTCTGGATCTGGAAAATCTACCTTGGCTGAAAACTTAGCTCGCTACTACTCCATTCCCAAGCTCCATATGGACACCCTTCAATTTCAACCGGGCTGGATAGACAGTGACCGGGATTGGATGGAGAAAGAGATGAGACAGTTTCTCAGCGATCATAGAGACTGGGTCATTGATGGCAATTACTCTTGGTGCTTCTATGAGGAAAGAATGGAGCAAGCCGACCAGATTATCTTTCTCAACTTCTCTCGTTGGAACTGCCTCTTTAGAGCCTGGAAACGATACCGCCGTTATAAAGGCCGAGTCCGTGAGAGTATGGCGGCAGGTTGCCCCGAACGCTTTGACTGGGAATTCATCCGTTGGATCCTTTGGGACGGTCGCCAAGCTAGACAGGTCACACGCTATCAGACTATCGGCCAAAACTATCCAGACAAATTTCTCTCTCTCAAGAATCAAAAAGAGCTGGATGAGTTTCTAAAAAACATACAATAAAAAGGTTGGGATATCTATCCCAACCTTAAAATGTAGACAAACTATTTTAAAGTAAAATAAATTAAGCGATTCTGATAAGAAATAAAATTGAGTTCAATTTTTTAGATGAATCAAGAAAATACCAAGACTTTCCGCTGTGAGTAAAGTGCCTGAAACAATAACGATTCAGGCACTCGGAATTATTGAGACCTTAGGCTCAATAATTAGTCATGGAACTTCGTAGAAGTTCGCTGACGTCCGTACTCACCTAAGGAAAGTTTTTTATATGACTTTGTCTTCAATCTGAGGTTGGGATGTCAATCCCAACCTTTTTTATTTATCAACGTAATCGCCACCGGTGAAGCCATAGTATTCTTCCAGACTCAAACCTGAGTCAGCGATATCTTGTGCTTCTTTTCCGATATAGCGGAGATGCCAGCTCTCTGGCATGTAGCCTGTCACTTTTTCTTTTCCTTCTTGGTATCGAACCACAAAGCCATATTTAGCAGCATTCTTGAGCAACCACTTACTTGGTCCAGGTTCCGTCACCAGATTACCACTGGTATCGATCAAATCAAAGGTCAAACCTGTCTGATGTTCACTATAACCCGGTCTTGCAGAATAACGATCGGCGGCTTCCTGACCATCTTGATTGACATAGTTTTGATAGAGGCCAACTTGGGTGTCGTAGCTACGAAAACCACTATATTGGTCACTGATCGGATAACCTTCTGCCTGCATGGCTGCGATCAATTCATGAAGGGCTGAAACAGCTTCAGGATCTTCACCTGGGTTAAAGTCAGGCGACAAGGGATAATGTTTGTTGGCGATCATGACCTCACCATATTTCCCTTTGACACTATAGTAAGAACCATTATAGCTCACACCAGAGTCCACTTTCACATCTGACTTACCAGCTTTTGACGACTCTTCTTTGCCAGTTTCTTTTGACGTATCCTTTGCAGAAGACGTTTCTTTGGAAGACTTGGTTTGCGTTTGTTTAGTTTCTTCTTTTGCAGAAGATTTAGAACTAGTGGATTGAGATTGGGAGCAAGCTGTCAGGGTTAACAAGGCAACTGTCACCAAAGTTAATTTGGAAAATCTTGCTTTCATGAGGAATCTCCTATGATTCTTTTGTTACGACAATATCCGTAATCACATAACTTGCACCTACTTTTTTCAAAGTGTAGGTCTTGTACTTGCGATTTTGTGAATCTGGATGGCTATCGGTATAATGCACGGTAAAGTCTTCATAAGTCTTGATCGTCACCACACCATTTTCTTCAGTGACACTTTGAATGTCCAAAGCTCCTGGAGTATAGTAGTCAATTTTTGCCTTTCGAACACCATCACCAGTTGTGAATTCAACCATGTCTTTATAAGCTTGACTTTGTGTGTCATAGTATTTAGAGTAGGTGTTGTTTCGATTTGAAACGGAGCTAAAGACAGCGTCGCGGTACTCTTTCAAGAATTCTTCTGCCAAGGTCCGATTTTGTTCTTCTTTGGTTGCTTGCGCTTTCTTAGCATCCTGTGCACTCTTGATGCGTTTTAGGGTATCTTTGGCTAGTTTGAGTTCGATCGGATCGTTCTCACCCTCTTCAATCGTCACCTTAGCCTTCTCAGTTGTATAGGTTTCCCCATTCATGTTGAAGACGGCATGTACTTCAATTTCTTGATAAGGGATGCTATCTACTTCAAAGGTCGTGCTGGTTCCGACTTCTTTGCCGTTAACCACAACCTTCACATCCGTTGGGTTTTCAACTTCATCTGGGAACTCAACTTCTAAATTGCGTTTTTCAGAATTCAACTGCAATTCTAAGTTATTCTTGGTTGCTTTTTTAGGATTGAGATGGATCTTAGAAGTAACATTTCCGACCTCTGTTTTAGCAGTCAATTCCATTTCTTTTGTATTGTAATGGAAAGAACCAAGGTCTGTCACTGCATCTTTCTTCAAGGTCACCGTTTTATTGGCAGCCACTTTGAGTTTGGCTTGGTCCAAATTGGTCTTGACCTTGACTTGTACTGGATAGCTGGCTACACGGTATTCTTGGAAGATCCCAAATTTCTTGTCCGCTTTTTCCAAACCAAAAATTTTGTTTCCAGATTTATCCGTATAGCTGCCCTCTCCACCATTATCAATGATCTTATTCAACTCTGTGCCGATATCGACCCCTTGATCTTCCATGCTGGTAATAAAGCTTTCGGCTTCATCCTTCGTCCATTTATCGTTATCAGTTGAAAGCAGATCTGCTGCTTCGCGATAATCCTTGGTGTCCACTGCCTTAATAAATTTATCTGCAGTCACTTCGACACGTGTTGTAGACTGGAAGTAAAAGAAGGCTGCCACCAAAGCGATCACAAGGACTGCGATAGCAGAAATAATCCCAATTTTCTTCTTGGAAACTTTCTTTCCACCCTTCGTTTTAGGGGCCTTTTGTTTTTTCTGAGCTGGACCTGCTTCTGTAACATTTGGACCAGCAAAGACCTGCGTTTGCTCAGCAGCAAGTGGAGCCGTATACTCTTGAGTCGGCTGTTGAGGTACATATTCCTGTGTTACTTCTGTAGAATCTGGGTTCGCAAATTCTGCTTCAGGTACAGGTCCTACAAAAAACTCGAAGTTTTGACTTTTAGCCGCAGTAAATTCTTCCGCACTTGGCTTGCGGCCATAGGTTTCTTCAAAATGTTGCAACCAAGCCTGACGAGCTGCTAGAAGTGGATCCACATTCTTCACTTCTTCAACTGGTTCAACCACTGGTTCCTCAACAGGAGCGACTTCCTCTGCTGGGGCATTTCCTGCGATAGACTGAATTTGTTTCAAATCAAATCCACAAGCTTTCCCAGCCATAAACTCTTCTGGTGACGGTTTGCGACCGATCACTTTTTCAAATAATTCAACCCATTTCTTTTGCATGGATCTCTTCTCCCTCATTATAAAATAGGGAAAGTGGGTTCCCCCACCTTCCGTTTTGTGATATTGTTAGAATCCAAAGTTTGAGAAATTTGGAGCACTTGGAATAAATCCTACGGCTACTTGTTCTAAAATACGAGCATTCACATAAATGACAAAGATGGCAATGAGAAGCAAGACAACAGATGATGCTACTAGAAGCAAGAATTTATCTGCTTTAAAGCTTGTCTTGTTCAATCCTTGATGAACGACATAGCATGTTCCAACAAAGAACAAGAAGAAAATAAGGAAGTTTACAAAGCCATAAAATTCATAAACTTTTACAAGACCTACTAAGAAAGCAAGAAGGGCAAGTGGCAAAGTGTAAACAGACAAACGTCCAAACTCTTCAAATGAACGACCGTAACTGTATTCCTTATCTTGAAGAACCACACGACGAACAAAGAATCCAGCTACTTGGAAGGCGTAAAGGCTAAAGAATAGGGAAATCAATGTCAACATAAAGGCACGGAAATCCATTCCATAACCGCCTGTAAATCCACTAGCTGTGAAGAAAGTTGATAGGGTCAAGACAAAGGCAGTTAAGACATACTGTAAAATTCCGTTAAGAGCTTTTGGATTTTCTACAGCTGTTGGACGTTTCAAAGCTGAAAGGAACCAATTCCAGTAACCACCAACGGCTACACCAAATTGACTTGGTTGGGCAGGATAAGGTTGTCCTGGTTGACCTTGGTAGGGAGCTTGTTGATAAGCTGCTTGAGTCGGTTGTTGGTAGGCTTGCTGTGGAGCTTGAGGGGCAGGCTCTTGAACTGGAGCTGCGACTGGTTCTTCTGTAGGAGCAGTTGGAGCTGCTGGTGTTGCTGGCGCTGCGACAAATTCTGGAGCTTGAGGTGCTGCTGGCGCTGAAACAAACTCTGGGGCTTGTGGAGCTGCTACTGGTTCTTCCACAGGGGCAGTTGGTGCTGCAACAAATTCTGGAGCTTGAGGAGCTGCTACTGGTTCTTCAACAGGTGCAGTTGGCGCTGCAACAAACTCTGGGGCTTGTGGAGCTGCTACTGGTTCTTCCACAGGGGCAGTTGGCGCTGCAACAAATTCTGGGGCTTGTGGGGTTTCTGGAACCACTACTTCTTCTTGAAATTCTCCTGCAGCCAGTGCTTGAGCAATTTCTTCTGCACTAGCAGAACGACCATTTACGGCTTCGAAATAATCCAGCCAATCTTGTTTTGACATAATGAATCTCCTTAACTATTGTTTATACTAGGGTATTATACAAAATTTCTGAACCATTTTCAATGAAAGACTGGAAAATCCCTGTAATATCTTTTGAAAAACATACAAATTCTACTCATTTTTAGAAATTAGTAAAGAAAACGACCTCTTTTCAGAGGTCGTAGAATGTAGACAAACTATTTTAAAGTAAAATAAGTTAAGCTATTCTTCAAAGAAATAAAAATGAGTTCCAATTTTAAAATCGATTCAAAAAAATACCAAAACTTTCCGCTGTGAGTAAAGTGCCTGAAACAATAACGTTTCAGGCACTCGGAATTATTGAGACCTTAGGCTCAATAATTAGTCTTGGAACTTCGAAGAAGTTCGCAGACGTCCGTACTCACCTAAGGAAAGTTTTTAATTTGATTTTATCTTCAATCTGAGACCTCTTTTCAGAGGTCTTTTTTTAGGATTCAAATGCATCCATGCCACCTTGGACGTTGGTCACATCATAGCCTTGCTCTTCCAAAAATTGGCAAGCACGTGCTGATCGTCGACCAGACTTGCAGATGACATAATAGGGATGATCCTTCTCTAATTCCTGGTAGCGATCTGCTAACTCAGATAAGGGAAGAAGACGAACCCCATCTAAGTGAAGGGCATCATATTCCTCCTGCTCGCGTACATCAAGAACGTGTATGTTTCCTTTTTGATAAGCTTGGTAAAAGCTTGAAAATGGAATTTCTTTCATGATTTCTCCTGTAAGATATGTTATGGAAGGGTTAGGATTTCATAGTTAAAGTCAATAGACTCTAAAAATCGGAACAAGTCTTGGGTTTTAATAAAGATGGTTTTTTCGTTAGTATTGGGATGGAAGGTCATGATTTCCTCTGACACAATATCCTGATCAAAATAGACCCGAATATCTTTTTCTTCATTGTTCAATAAACCAAATGGAGAAACCGTTCCTGGCGGTAATTGCATTTTTTCAGCTAAAGAATCTGCTGAAGCCATGCGGATCCGGTTGGCTTCCACTTGCTCTTTGAAATCATCCATATCCAATGGCTTCTGGTCATCCATGATGAGCAAATAGTATTGAGTTTTCTTTTTGTTGGTCAAAAACATGGTCTTAGTGCGGACACCTTCTAAGCCTTCAATATAAGAATCCGCCTGCTCCGTCGTAAATGCAGGTGGGTGTTCCACCACATCAAATGAAATTCCCAACTCATCTAATTTTTCTTTAACTTGTTGATAAGGATCCATCTTCGCTCTCCTTTATTTTTGAATGATCTCTTGTACTAAGGTTTGCAATTCTGGGACAACTTCTGCCTCAAACCAAGGATTTTTAGCCATCCAGATTTGATTACGAGGGGAAGGGTGAACAAGTGGAAAATAGGTTGGCAAATAGTCTTTAAAATGGTGGACCCGTTCGGTTACTTTGCCACTAACCTTTTCATGAAGGTAATAAGCTTGAGCATATTGTCCAATTAAGAGGGTTAACTCAATATCCGGACACTCCTTGAGAAGTTGAGGGTGCCACTTTTCCGCAAAGCCTTTGCGAGGTGGAAGGTCACCAGATTTCCCATGTCCTGGGAAATAAAAGTCCATGGGAATGACCGCAAACAAACCAGAATTATAAAAGGTGTCTTCGTCAACTCCTAACCATTCGCGCAGACGATCACCACTCTTGTCCTTCCAGTAAATACCAGCTTCTTCCGTCTTCATCCCTGGAGCTTGTCCGATGATATTGATACGAGCTGTCTTTGGGGCTGCAAAGAGTGGCTCTATCCCTTTCTCTGTATATTCTTTATTTTGAGGATCTGCCATAATGGCTTGTTTAATGCTTTCAATCCTTGACATAAGTCCTCCTTCTATGGAAAAACTCAGCCAGAAAAACTGGCCGAGTAGTGGATTATTTGATTAGTTCATAGATGGCTTCTGCGTAAATAGCTGCTGCACGATAGAGATCTTCGACATCTGCGAACTCATTAGCTTGGTGCATAGTATTGACATAGTCTGGGAACATAGCACCAAAGGCAACCCCACGTTTCAAGAGACGACCAAAGGTACCACCACCGATCACTTGTTCATGTCCTTTGAGGCCAGTTTGTTTTTCGTAAACACGCAAGAGGGTGGATACCAATTCATCATCCATCGGAACATAGTGAGGTGTGTGACCGTGGGCTGACAAGCTTACTGTAGCCACTCCTTCGATCTTTTCAAGGGTGGATTTGATGGTTTCAGGATCTGTACCTTGAGGGTACCGGATATTGAGGGCAATGGTGTTGTCTGCTTGGCTTTCATCAAAATGGAAGACACCTGCATTCATGCTCAATGGTCCCATTTTGGCATCTGTATGGGCAATTCCTAATTTTTCACCAGCAAAATCTTCGTGAAGAAGCGAAGCTGTCACATGAAGGTAAGCCTTAGCAGCACCACCAAAATCAAATTGGTTCAACAAGAGAGCCAAGTAGGTCGCACCATTAATTCCATCTTCAGGAGTTGATCCGTGAGCAGATTTCCCAACAATGGTAACGGTATAGGTTTCTTCGTCAACAGTTGAAATTTCATACTTGAGCTGGTGTTCCTTGGCAAAGGCATCTAAGAGGCCAGCAAGATCTGGAAGTTGTCCAGAAACGACTGCAGTCGCCGACTCTGGTACCATGTTTTCACGAAGGCCACCTGTAAAGCTATGAAGATGGGCAGTTCCTGTGTTGTCATTTCCAAAATGAAGGTACTCAGTGATGTTTCCTTTTTCCCCATTGATGATTGGGAATTCCGCATCTGGTGAGAAGCCAAAATCTGGCTCAGGAAGTCCGACATGTTTGAAATAGTAATCCATGTCGCCCCAGCCCGATTCTTCATCCGTACCGACAACAAAGCGCACGCGCTTAGAAACAGGGAGTCCTAGGTCTTTAATGATCTTCAAACCATAGTAGCAGGCCATTGTAGGCCCTTTATCATCAGACGAACCACGCGCATAGAGCTTACCATTGATAATTTCTGGTTTGTATGGATCTGTCTTCCAACCACTACCTGCAGGCACGACGTCCATATGGGCAAAGATCCCAAGTTCTTCTTCTCCTTCACCAAAGGTAAAGTGACCGGCATAATTGTCGACATTCTTGGTTTCATATCCATCACGTTTGGCAATTTCCAAGAATTTTTCAAGAGCTTTTACAGGACCAGGTCCAAAAGGATGCTCTGCATCTGCCTTGCTGTCATCGCGTTCAGAATTGATTTCCAAGAGGCTGTATAAGTCAGCCATCATCTCATCGCGACGTTTTTCTACTTCTGCTTTAAAGTCAACTGTTGTCATGAATTCCTCCTCGATCTTCTATTTGCTAATTGGCTTAGCGTTTGTCAATGATTTCGTCCACTGGTAAGCGATAGCTCGGCTCTACTTTTTCAGCCGCATAGCCAACCGTAATCAAAACTTCTGGACGGAAACGCTCTTCGATGTCCAATACTTCATTGATTTTTGATTTATCAAATCCCAAAATAATATTGGTTCCAATGCCTTGGTCCGTCAAAGCCAATACCAAGTTCATAGCCACAAGACCGGCATTCAAAGCCAAGTAATCGCTTGTCTGTTGGGCATCATAGCGTGCAAATTCAGCAGGAAGGTTTTGCATAAAGTATTGCAACTGCTCGTCTGTGAAGTTTTTCACCCCACCGACACGCGCAATCTTGCGAGCCCGTTTTTGCAAATCAGTATCAGTAAAGAGGGCGATGGTCACAGGTGCTTCCATAACTTGATCGTAGTTTGCACCATAGGCTAATTTTGCCAATTCCGCATTTTTTTGACGAACGACCACAAATTTCCAAGGCTGGCTATTGTGGGCGCTAGGGGCCAAGGTTGCGATCTCAATGGCAGTCCGTACATCCTTTGGATCGACCGGTTGGTCAGTGAAATGCTTGATCGCATGGCGTTTTTTATTGAGCTCTAGAAATTTCATAAGCTTCTTCCTTTTCTATTTCTGTTACCTCTATTTTAACACAAAATGAAAGAGCTTGCAGGGTTTTACAGCCTAAGATTGTGAAAAAAGAAGCGGACATTTTGAAGATCCGCTTCTTTTTTATAGGTTGAATACACAAGAGATCCACCTATGATTCATTGGAAAGATTGAAATAGGCAGCTACTTCTTTGGTATAGCCGTATTTCTCAATTAAGGTAGTTAGCAACTCGATGTTATGGCCCCGATAGTTATCCTCGCGTCTCAGTTCTTCATACATCTCAATAAAGGGAAGACCCTTGTCCTTGGCATCTTGGAGCTCTCCTTCATAGTCATAGGCCACCTTACGAAATTGCAGGTTGGTCACTCCATCTTCTTCGACATCGATCAGCGCATACTGAGCTCTGTGGTTTTGAATTGGTTCCCAGTCGAAATATGGCATGCCAATAGTCCCTGGATTGAGAATCTGCTGGCCCTGGTTGCCATAGCGAAGCAACTGTTTGTGGACATGACCGTAGATCGCCAGATCCGTCTGGTCATCCAGCAGTTGGTCAAAGTTCTCCGTCACATTAGCTGGACGCAAGTCACCACCATAATTCTTTTCTGGCAAGTTGTGGGTCAGTGAAAAACGAATACCATTGACCTCCTTCTTCTCTACCAATGGAAGGGATCGAAGCCAATCGATCCGCTTAGGATCCAGTCCTTCCATGAGGTACTGAGTGAGACGAAGAAGCTGGATCTCCTGCGGATCCTCGAGCCCGTACTCGCCATCCAAGGCCTCTAGGACACAATCGTCCCAATTTCCACGAACAGCTGCTGTAATGGGAATCGCATCCAGCAACTCAAAAAGGTCATCTCTTCCAGGCCCCGGAAGCAAAATGTCCCCTAAAAGCCAGTATTCCGTCGCGCCTTGAGCACGCGCATCCGCAATCACTGCCTCCAGGGCTGTCGTATCTCCGTGGATATCAGAAATAATAGCGATTCGATGGTTCATTATTACACCTCATTTGAAATTTAATTAGATTTGAATCTAGTATAACAAAATTAAGAGTAAAACGTAAAAACCATCCATGAAAATGGATGGTGAAATTACTTAAATCCTTGGGAGGGCTCCGCCACTTCCATCAATGGACTTTCTTCTTCTTGCTTTCCTTGATGGAGCTTGGCTTGCACTGCCTCCGCCACTGCTCGTGGGATGCCAACCGTGACAATCTCATCCACAGTAGCTTCTTTGATCTTGGTCAGTGACTTGAAGTGCTTCATCAACAACTGCTTGCGTTTTGGTCCCAAACCTTCGATGCCGTCCAGCTGGGAGGAGAAGGAATTCTTGGATCGGAGCTGGCGGTGGAAGGTGATGGCGAAACGGTGGACTTCATCCTGGATCCGTTGGAGGAGGAAAAATTCCTGCGAGGTTCGAGAGAGTTCGATGACTTGAAGGGGATCACCGAAGAGCAATTCATGGGTCTGGTGCTTGTCATTCTTTTGCAGGCCTGCAATGGGAATATCCAGTCCCAACTCTTCTTGGATGACTTGCTTAGCGATGTTAACTTGCCCCTGTCCCCCATCGATAACGATCAGATCTGGTGGCGTCAGGCCATCCCGCATGACCCGGTTATAGCGTCTGCGAATGACCTCCCGCATGCTGGCATAGTCGTCTGGCCCGACGACGGTCTTGATCTTGTACTTGCGGTAGTCCTTTTTGCTTGGCTTCCCGTTGACAAAGACCACCATGGCTGAGACCGGACTGGTCCCCATGATGTTGGAGTTGTCAAAAGATTCAATACGCACAGGAGTTGGGATTTGCAGGAGTTTTCCAAGATTTTCAATGGCACCTTGGGTCTTTTCCATGGATTTTTCAAGGAGATTAAACTTCTGCTCTAGACTGACACGCGCATTCTTAATGGCCAGATTGACCAACTGCTTCTTCTCCCCACGCTGGGGCTTGAGAACCTTGGTATCCACTAGGGCCTTGACCGCTTCCTCATCGATATCTTGAGGGATCAGGATTTCATTGGGGATCAGGTGAGATTTCTCCTGGTAAAACTGCCCCACATAGGTCAAGAAATCCTCGTCCGGATCATTGTAGTAAGGAAAAAGGTTGACGTCGCGCTCGATCAGCTTGCCCTGACGGACAAAGAAGACCTGCACACACATCCAGCCCTTGTCCACGTAGTAGCCAAAGACATCCCGGTTCTGCAAATCCTTGGCCATGACCCGCTGTTTGGTCCGCAGGGTCCCGATGGCCTGGATCAGATCCCTATACTCGGCCGCCCGCTCGAATTCCATGTTTTGCGCAGCAGTATTCATCTTGAACTTGAGCTCATCGATAATCTTATCATCCTGCCCCTTGAGGAAATCAGAAACCTCCTGGGCCATGCCCTTGAAATAGGCCTCGTCCTTGTGGCAGACTGTGTGGGCCATGCACTGCCCTAGATGATAGTAAAAGCAGACCTTGGAAGGCGGATTGGTACACTTGCGGAATGAGAAAATCCGATCCAAAAGTCGCTTGATCTCATTGGCTGCTCCCACATCCGGATAGGGGCCGAAATAGAGACCGCCATCCTTTTTGACCTGGCGCGTGATGATGAGGCGCGGATAGCGCTCATTGGTAATCTTGATGAAGGGATAGGACTTGTCATCCTTGAGCATGATATTGTACTTGGGCTTGTTCTCCTTGATCAGGTTGATCTCAAGAAGCAAGGCCTCAATATTGGACTCAGTGACGATAAATTCAAAATCCACAATCTCAGATACCAGCGCTTCCGTCTTGGTATCGTGGCTCCCTCTGAAATAGGACCGCACGCGATTGCGAAGATTCTTAGCCTTCCCCACATAGATGATGGTACCGTTCTTATCTTTGTGAATGTAACAGCCCGGACTCGTCGGCAAGAGCTCGAGCTTGGATTTAATCAAGTTATTCATACTCTCTATTATATCAAAAAAGAGAGGCGCTTACCTCTCAATTGTATGTATCCAACTTTACATCCTCAGCCTTTGAAATTAGTCATCTGGAAGATCGGAATCACATAAGGAACAATAGACATCAGGATAGTGAATAGCACGAAGAACCAGAACCAGAAGGACGCGAGGGCACGCTGGAAAACTCCCGGTTGAGGTTTATTGGCTTGAATATAAGCCTTGATAGCTGGCCATTTAGTCGCAAGAACCACTATCATGACAATGGAACCAATGGCTAAAACACCGATTTGGAGCCAATTCGCTAGTCCCTCATCCACATGGTAGGCCACATAATGCAAGCCTTGGGAAATCACAAAGTTATTGAAAATGTGATAGAAAATCGCCCACCAGATATTGTATTCAAAGGCAATGTAGCCGAATCCTAGACCAATGATACCTGCGAAAAAGAGCTGGTCAAAATTAGCATGGAAGAGGCCGAATAAAATAGCCGTCATGACAATGGCAAAGATTTTGCCATACCGTTCCAAGCCTCGCAAGCCAGCCCCACGGAAGAAGAATTCCTCTGTGATAGGACCAAAAAAGCCAGCATACAAGAGCATAGTCCAAGATCGCTCAATCGTATCTCCTAGATCTGGTGTTGGAGAATGAAGGCCAATGGTCTCAAACATGCGCTCAATCACTTGTGTCATCACAGATGAAAAGACTTGAGAAAAGCCAAGAAAGGCGAGAAGAATAAAGAAGACTGAAAGTGTCATCTTACGTCCCTTATGCTTAAGATCATATTTATAAAGGGCCTTCTTGCGATAGGCATTAAAAAGAAAGAGTCCAATGGAAATAGAGATGAGGTAGGGAATACCAGCCCAAACATTCAGGGCGTTTAGTTTCTCCGTTACTTGACTTGGATCTTTTCTGAGAGAGCCTGCTATGGTCAATCCAAGGAGGACTTCCCACAGGACGGTTACTAAGGTCATTACCAAGAGATAAATAGCAAGTGTCCCAGAATACCTTCCTATATCTTTTTTAGGGTCTAATAATCGGTTGTATTGGTTCATTTCTTCCTCCTAGAAAATAGATAAAAACACGCACAGACTCCTTCGTATAAGACAAAGAAAATCAAAAAGGCATGCATAAAGTAGTCTTCTGGTAATGCAAGAATAATCGAATCCACGCGCGGATCAAAGAGCCAAGTATTGTCCCCAGCAAATAAGACTTGATGAAAGAGAGTAAAGAATTGATCAAAGCCAATTATAACAGTCATCACTGCAAGCACTACTGGTAAAACCATCATCCAAAAGAAGAGACTACGGTACAGGGCCAGGTAGCCATTTTTGACGACTGTCCGCATAAACTGGATAAAACCAGGTAGAGTGACCAAGAAAACGACCGTCACCAAATGAAACAGGTACTTGACGGCCTCAAAATGGTGCAAGCCATTTTTGGAAGAGGGGAATTGAGGCATCTTCAACACCCATTGAAAAGGATTGGTCAAGTAGTTCATCAAGACATTAAAATTCTTCATGATGACTGAAGCCGAAAAACCAGTTCGGCTTTGAATCTCCAACCAATGGATCTCCATGGGATAGAGGACCCATGCTAGAGCGATGGTGAGAAGGATGGCAGCTGACAAGATAAAGAAAAATAGGTTAATTGATTTCAAACTTTTAAGCATCAAAATCCCACTCCGCTAGACTGGTAACAACATGTGTCGGTGCAATTGGTAAGGTCGGCACTTCTTCTGGTTTGGTAAAACCTGTCGTCACCAAAAGGGTTGGAATCCCATTGTCAATACCTGCACGAATATCTGTTAAATAATTGTCCCCGACCATGACCACTTCTTCTCTTTCAAGCCCCAAGTGTTCAATGGCCTTATCCATGATAATAGCCTTTGGTTTTCCAATGATCACAGGCTCGACCCGTGTCGCAGCCTCTACAAGCGCAATCAAGGATCCTGCACCTGGCAGCAAGCCACGCTCTGTTGGAATGTTCAGGTCCGGATTGGTCCCAATAAAGTGCGCTCCCTTTTGAATCGCCAAGGTCGCAAGAGCAAACTTCTCATAATCCACTTGCCAATCCAGTCCAATCACCACATAATCAGGTGCTTCTTCATCCATGATATAGCCAGCTTCTTCAATAGCATCTTTGAGCCCCGCTTCTCCGATCACATAGACCTTTTTGCCCAAATTTTGGTCATTCATGTAGTCAATGGTCGCAAGGGTAGCTGTATAGATAGTCGAAACTGGGGTTTCAATATTGAAATGAGTGGCCAGCATATCCCGAACAGTCTCTGGTGTGCGGGTTGTATTGTTGGTCACAAAGAGATAGGGAATCTCACGCGCCTGCAGTTCATGAACAAAAGCTTCTCCTGCAGGAATTCGTGATTTTCCTTTGTAAATAGTGCCATCCAAATCAATCAAATAGCCCTTATAGTGCATTTATTCTTCCCTTTCTGTGTCAGCTTCTTCATGAAACTTCTCTGCATCGACTCGTCCACCAGAACCATATAAGAGCAATGCTCCAGCATAGAGGACAAATTGTAACACCAAACCTGTAAAATTAATCCCTTGACTTCCCGATTGGGTGAACAAGAAGGATGCTACCATGAGGATCACAATGGTCAATAACAAGCCTATCACGGTTGCCTGATCCACACTGATTTGATAAACCGTGCGTTTAGTGCTCCGATTTTTCCCGTCAGACTTAGTTTCTGGTTGCAAATTCTCCACAAAATCCGTCACCAAGGTCGCAGCGAGGCTGACTGTCGTGCTAAAGAGCACGCCTTGGGACAAGCGGTGATAGAAATTGGACCAGAAGGATCCTGATTGGCTAGTAATCCCAATCGAGAAGATCATGACCGGTAAAAGAAAGGCCAAGGTGAAATGGATCCAGACCCGGTACCAGCGTATATCTTCTCTTAAAAAGCGACTAAAACTATCTAAATTCAAGCGATAGCGGAAAAATTTATAAATTTCCTCTACCAGGATGATGCCCAAAGCACAAAGAGTCAAGAGCCAATCTCCCAACATGTACAAAGGGTTCTTTTGACGCTTGGCATAGGCCACAACCCGTTTTTGATAGCTTTCAAGTTCCTGTTTTTTATTTTTTAATCTTCTACTTTCCATAAGTCCAACCCTTTTCTTCTACTTCTTCCCACTCAATTTCAGCTTGGGCATTGATCTGACCATCTGAAATAATTTGGTGCTGAGTTTTCAAGCCCTCTTGTTCATATTGAGAGGTGATGAGACCTCCTGCTAGCACTTCTTTGACATATTTCAGATGAACTTTTTTAGGGACATGATGGGTCAAGAAGTCTGCTCCCATCACCTCAAAAACCCAGTCCAAGTACTTGCTATTGTTGACATGTCCGTTCATATCCAAGTCGTAAAACCGAACCCGGTATTCTTGTTCGACGCCCCCCTCTAATTCCTTAAAACGGGGACCGCGTAGCATGGTTTTTGAAAATTCAGAGTCAAAGGCATCCGTGATTTCACTCATAACAGGATGAACCTTGCGTGTATCCCGATCCATCAAGACAAAGGTCGCGACCATCTCAATGATAGTATTTCCTGCTTCATCCTTGATATTAAAGGCCCGGTAGCAGAAAAGTCGATTGTGACTCTTGGCATAGGTTTCGATAGTGATTTTCTCATCAAAAACAGGGAGACGCTCGATCTTCATATTGTAATCCGTGATAATCCAGACTAGATTGTAGTTCTCTAAAATGTACATATCACTCATACCCAGCTCAATCGATTGCATGCCCGATACCTGTAAAGACAGCAAGATCAATTGGGGAATCTTAATATAACCATTGACATCGCTCATATCAAACGGAATTTTCATGCTGTATTCAAATGTTTTTGCCATTTTCTACTCCAAAATAAACTTCTCTGCTACAGTGTCTCCTAAAAAGAGACCTTTCTTGGTCATTCGTACAATGTCCTTGTCAGGTACCAAAAGGCCCTGCTGGATCAATTCCTCAACCACTGATCCATATTGTTGGTCAAAATTCACACCAAACTTTTCTTCAAAACGCTTCTTGGAAACGCCTGTTTTCTTACGTAGTCCTAGAAACATCTCTTCTTCCATCATTTCTGTCTGAGTCAGATGTTCTTCTTGGACACGCGCATTTCCCTCTTCGACAGCCTGCATATAGTGACGAATGGGGCCATGATTCTTGTAGCGAATCCCATCGACATAGCCGGATGCTCCAGCTCCCATACCATAATACTCGGCATTATCCCAATACATGAGATTGTGTCGACTTTCAAAACCAGGCTTGGAGAAATTGGAAATTTCATAATGCTCAAAGCCCGCTCGCCCCAACTCCTGAATAATGTATTCAAACATCTCCGCTTCCAACTCCTCTTTAGGTAGGGGAAGTTTGCCCCGTCTCATGCGATTCATAAAAACTGTGTGATTCTCCAGAATCAAGCTATAAAGACTCATGTGGGGAATGTCAAGGGCAAGAGCCTTCGCAACATTTTCCTTGACCTGGTCCATGGTTTGCGTCGGAAGTGCATAGATGAGGTCGATCGAAATATTGTCAAAACCAGCCAGCTTCAGACGGTCGATATTGTCATAAATGTCCTGCTCTTGGTGGCTTCGACCAATCTTCTTGAGCAAGCGATTATCAAAGGTCTGCACGCCCAATGAAACCCGATTAACCGGCGAATCCTTCAAGACCGCAATCTTATCCGGATCCAAATCACCAGGATTGGCCTCGATCGTCAGCTCTTCCATCTGAGACAGATCAAGCGACTTGGTCAGCTCCTTGAGCAGATAGGCTAGCTGATCCGCAGATAAGGCTGTCGGTGTCCCACCCCCAATATAGAGAGTCCGTAAGTGTGTGATTTCTTCCCGACGAAATTCTTGAATCAAATGCTCCAAATAGGCATCGACCGGTTGGTTCTTAATAAAGACCTTCGAAAAATCACAATAAAAACAAATCTGGGTACAAAATGGGATATGGACATAAGCGGACGTTGGTTTTGTATGCATACTTTTAATTATACCATAAAATCCCCCCGAGTCCGAAAAGAAAAGGGAGTAAGAAGCAAGGAATTCCTTGACAATAACGAATAAAAGGAATAGAATAAATCTAATCATATTCGGAGGTAAGGAGATATGAACAACTAAGTTTCGTTAAATAAAATACTTTATTTAGTGGACTGCTTGTTCTATCTCTTTTTGTGTACCCTCTCGCCTATTCTCCAACCGTTTGTTGGCTAAATAAGGTTTTTTTCTGCTTGGGTTCCACATGAATACAGCTCTACTAAATAGGTAGAGCTGTTTTTTGTCCCAGTAGAAAGGAATCTTATGTTAAAACTATCCCACCTTACCATCCGCCATACAAAAGATTTACGAGATTTGGTTCGCGATCTGTCCCTAACCATTCATGAAGGAGAAAAAGTTGCCATTATTGGCGAAGAAGGGAATGGAAAATCTTCCTTACTTCAGGTTCTTATGTCCCCAAAATCTCTACCAGATTATCTGACCATAGAAGGAGAAATCACCACTTCCTTTCACTCCTATGCCTATATTCCCCAAACTTTACCGGAAGCTTTGAAGGGAAAAACCTTGAAAGAATATTTTTTTGGAGAGGACGAGCTAGACTATGCCACCCTCTACAGACTGGCAGATCAATTGCATTTTAATAGCGACCGCTTTGCAAGCGATCAAGCTATCGGAAGTCTATCTGGAGGAGAAGCCCTCAAAGTCCAACTGCTTCACGAACTTTGTTGTCCTCATGAATTGCTATTTTTAGATGAACCTTCAAACGATCTGGATTTAGAGACTCTGGACTGGCTCCAGCAGATGATCCAAACGAGCACCCAAACCATAATATTTATTTCCCATCATGAGGATTTTTTGACTCAGACGGCGGATACGATCATCCACCTAAGACAGATCAAACACCGCAAGGAGGCTGAAACCATTGTAGAGCACCTAGGCTATCAAGACTACAGTAATCAGAGGGAGCAACAATTCAAGCAACAGACTCAGCAAGCGGCCAACGATCAACGAACCTACAAGAAAACAATGGAGAAGCATCGCCGCGTCCGTCAGCAAGTCGAAACCTCCTTACGAAACACCAAGGATAGCACTGCCGGACGTCTCCTAGCAAAGAAAATGAAGTCCCTCCTCTCACAAGAAAAGCGCTACGAGCGAGAATTCCAATCCATGACTTCCCAACCCTATGATGAGGAAATCATCCATCTGCATTTCCCTCCCCTCACTCCCTTGTCTCCTCAAAAACGAGTCCTTCTCTTAGATCAGGAAGAGCTCGCAATTGGTGACCGTGTCCTGGTCAAGAACCTCTCCCTTACTCTTCTAGGACAGGATAAAATAGGGATTATCGGTTCCAACGGTGTTGGGAAATCCACTTTCCTACAAAAGATCTGGGAGATTTTACAGAATAATGAGAGTATCCGCACTGCCTATATGCCTCAAGATTACACTGAACGTCTCCCTCTGACTCAGACACCCGTTCAATTTCTACAGCATTCAGGTGATCGCGAAGAAATCAACACTATTCAATTGCATTTAGCCTCCCTCAACTTTACTTATTCTGAAATGCACCATCCTATCTCTGAACTTTCTGGTGGCCAGCAAGGCAAACTCTTTCTCCTTCAATTAGTGCTTACAAGTCCCCAGTTTCTGCTCTTGGACGAGCCTACTCGCAATTTTTCCCCCACTTCCCAACCAGAAATTCGTCGCCTATTCGCAGACTACCCAGGCGGACTGGTTACAGTCTCCCACGATCGGACCTTCCTCAAAGAAGTCTGCCAAAAAATCTATCGTCTGACTGAAAATGGTTTGGTAGAAATAGAGTCGCTCTAACGTAAAAAAGATTGGCAAAAACCAATCTTTTTTCTAATTCTTCCCTGCCTCTTGTCCCATTTCTTGGGTGCGTTTGTAGGCAGCTTCCACACCTGCAATAATGTCGCCCCGTAGGCCGACTTGTTCTAAGCGATTGACTCCTGCGATGGTTGAGCCACCTGGGCTACAAACTGCATCCTTCAAGTTTCCAGGATGTTGCCCCGTCTCTAAGACCATACTGGCTGCCCCTTTGAAAGTCTGAGCCGCCATCTGAAGAGACTGACTACGTGGTAATCCCAAGTCTACTCCTGCATCCGCCATGGCCTCGATCATCTGATAGACAAAGGCTGGACCACAGCCTGCAACAGCAGTTGCAGAATCCATTAATTTTTCTTCGATTTCATAGAGAGCCCCAGCGCTTGCTAAAAGCTGTTTGACTTGCGCTATCTGCTGGTCTGTCACTGCTTGGGAGCGGGTCAGACTAATGACACCTTGACCGATGGCTACGGGCGTATTAGGCATGATGCGGATAAGCCCCACCCGCTCATTTTTAACCACACTTGCCATTTGCTCCAGTTCCAGACCTGCTGCCATAGAAACCAACAGGAGATTGGAGTGTTGGCCCAAAATGTCCTGGTACTCTTCTAGTAAAGGGCAGATCTGGTAGGGTTTGACTCCTAAGAAGATAATCTCTGCCTCTTCAAATGCCTGTTGAACATGAGATGCTTTGCCGCCATACTGGCTGATAAACTCTTCCACCTTTTTAGGGGAACGATTGACCAAGAGCAGGTCTGTGGCAGCTACTTCTTTTGCGACCGCTTTGGCCAGACTAGCTCCCATATTTCCAAGACCGATAAATGCTACTTTCATGACTTACCTCACTTGACCATTTCCACTGACGATATACTTGTAACTAGTCATCTCCCGCAGTCCCATTGGTCCACGCGCATGGAGTTTTTGGGTCGAGATCCCCATTTCACAACCTAGGCCAAATTGACCCCCATCTGTAAAGCGTGTAGACGCATTGACATAAACGGCTGCTGAATCTACTTGCTTGGTAAAATAAGTGGCTGTCTCAGGATTTTCAGTCACAATGGCATCCGAATGATGGGTGCTGTGGGCTTCAATGTGGTCCACCGCTTCCTTGACTCCATCAACAACCTTGACTGCTAAAATATAATCTAAAAATTCGGTATCAAAATCCTGCTCCTGCGCTGCTGTCCCCGAAATGATAGCCTGTGCGTCCTCATCTAGACGCAACTCAACCGATCTTTCCCGCTCATCCACTAAGCGCTCTTTGACCAAGGGCAAGAAATCAGACGCGATCGCTCGATCGACCAACAAGACCTCCATAGCGTTGCAGACAGAGGGGCGACTGGTCTTGGCATTTTCAATAATCGCTAGGGCTTTCTGGAAGTCAGCCTCCTTGTCCACATAGACATGGACAATACCAGTTCCTGTCTCAATCACGGGGACAATGGCATTTTCAACCACCGCTTGGATCAAACCAGCACCACCTCGTGGAATAAGCAAGTCCAGATAGCCCTTAGCCTTCATCATAGCAAGACTAGAAGCTCGACTCGTATCTTGGATCAATTGGAGAAGATCTGGATTGAGTCCAGCTTCTTCCAATCCAACCTTGAGGGCTGTTACGATCGCTTGAGCAGAATGAAAGGCATCCTTTCCAGTACGAAGGACTACTGCATTGCCACTCTTGATGGCAAGCGCTGCAGCATCTGACGTTACATTAGGACGGCTTTCATAAATGATCCCAATGACGCCCATGGCTACTCGAACTTTCTGGATTTCAAGGCCATTTTCCAAAACTTCAGTATCCAGCACTTCCCCAATCGGATCTGGCAGATCGATTAAAGCACGGATCCCTTGTGCCATCCCTGCAATCCGGTCTTGATCAAGAAATAGGCGATCTAGCATGACTTCAGAGATCTTCCCGCGTGCCGCTTCCATATCGATTTGATTGGCTGCTAAAATGGCTTCCGTCGCTTTCAGAAGCTGACTGGCCATAGCTTCTAAGGCCTGATTTTTAAGAGCTGTACTGGCCGTATTGATGCTTTTCTTAGCCGATCTCGCTAAGGCTAATTGTTCTTGTGTTGTTTCCATACATTTTCCTTTAGAATTCTGTAAAGAGTAAGTCAATCTCAGGGGTTACCGAGATCCAATCATCCCGGTGGATAAGGATTCCCTTGGCTTTTTTAGATTGGAGCATATCGTGTACAGCCGACTGGCCGAGACGAACTTTCCCTTTCCCTAGCAATTGTCCTGACTCTTGATGATAGACGCTGACGATGTCTTGATAAGAAAAATCCCCTTCTGCCTTGGTCACACCCGAAATTAATAAGCTCTTTCCGTATTGCAACAAGGCCTCAGCCGCTCCAGCATCCACCCAAAGAGCTCCTTTACTTTCTGCATAAAAGGCTAGCCATTGCTTCTGGGTTTTTAACCCCTTGTCCTCTGCAAGGAAGTTACTACCATCTGCTTGTTCTTGCGCCGCTTCGATCAAGGCATCAGGCTTGAGAGATGAGCAAATATAGACAGGAACCCCAGACTCTGTCGCCAGGGTCGCTGCCTTGAGTTTGGTCAGCATTCCGCCAGTTCCATTGCTACTACCTGCACCTCCAGCCATCTCGATCATCTCGCGAGAAATGTGCTCGATCCGCTCCAAACGCTTGGCTGTTGGATCCTGAGAAGGATTGGCTGTATAGAGGCCATCCACATCCGTCAACAGCACCAAAAGATCCGCCTGGGCCATGGCCGCAACCTGCGCACTCAAGGTATCATTGTCACCAACTTTTAGCTCAGCGATAGAGACCGTATCATTTTCATTGATAATCGGAATCGCCCCACGGTTGAGTAAGACAGAAAGGGCCTGGTGGGCATTCTTATAGCGACGTTGATCCGCAAAGTCATCCTGGGTTAATAAAATCTGTGCAGAAACAATGTTGCGTAAAAGAAGATTAGAGGTATATTCTTCCATCAATAAACCTTGACCAACTGCCGCAGAGGCTTGCTTGTCTGCCACCTTAGTCGGCCGTTTCTTAAAACCAAGGGCACCGAATCCAGCAGCAACCGCCCCTGATGAGACCAAGATCAACTCATGGCCCGATTCGTGTAAGAGAGCCAACTGCTGGGTAATGACCTTGACCTTCTGTCTGGAGAGACTCCCATCGGGATTGGTCAAAGACGAGGTCCCTACTTTAAAGACGATTCGTTTTGCTTTCATCTCTATGTTTCTTTCTAATACTATTTATTTCGTATGTAATGAAAGTGAGGCTGGACAAAAACTGTCCAGCTCTCAATGTTTGATAGTAATAACAGTATGACGCAGTGGTTGATTGGAATCTTTGTTCGCTTTTTAGGCTCCAAAGATGACCTAATGAGGGAAACAAAGTTTCCTTTATCTGCAACCTCCAACAGTCTCCCAGACTGTTGGAGCTATGCGGGGTGGGAAGATTGAAAAGGTTTGGGAAAACTTTTCAACCTTTTCTAAATTTAGGAGTTCTTTCCCACTCCCATTCTTCATTATCCTTTTCGAAGGTCTTCCAGCGTTTTCTCAAAGATCGCTGGCACTTCTGCTGTAAATTCCAAAGTCTCTCCTGTGCGAGGGTGGGTAAAGCCGAGTGTCCGCGCATGCAGAAACTGTCCTTGTCCTTTGAGTGTTTTCTTAGGTCCATAAGCAGGATCTCCAGCTACTGGATGGCCGATATAGGCCATGTGCACCCGAATTTGGTGGGTGCGACCGGTCTCCAGTTGCAACTCTACCAAGGTGTAATTTCCAAAGCGTTCCAAGACTTGAAAACGGGTCACTGCAGGCTTGCCTTTCGCTGTCACCGCTTGTTTTTTCCGGTCTTTTTCACTGCGACCAATGGGTGCTTCGATCATGCCCCGATCATTCGGAAGGTTGCCATGAACAATGGCCCAATACTTCCGGAGTGATTTTTTGTCTTTTAGTTCTTCTGCTAGGGCAACGTGAGCTTGGTCATTTTTTGCGACCATCAAGAGGCCTGACGTGTCTTTATCAATCCGATGAACGATCCCTGGACGCAATTCCCCATTGATCCCTGAAAGGTCCTTGACATGGTATAGGAGCGCATTGACCAAGGTCCCACTGGTATGACCCGCACTTGGGTGAACAACCATGCCTTGAGGTTTATTGACGACGACTACATCCTGGTCCTCATAGACGATGTCTAAGGGCAGATCTTCTGCTTCATAGCTGACCTCTTCCACTTCTGGGACTTCATACTGGATGATATCCCCTTCTTTGACCGTGTACTTGGCTTTTTTCACAGTCCCATTGACCAGAACTTTTCCTTCTTTGATCTGCTCATTGGCCACAGCTCGTGACAAGGGAGTCAAATCCGCCAAAGCCTTATCCAGCCGCGCACCGGCTACTTCAATTTTAATTTCCATGCGTTTCCTCTTTCAACATCAGGATCAGGAGCAAGAAAACTCCAACTGTCAAATAGCTATCTGCTACATTAAAAATGGCAAAATTCATAAAGTCCAGGTGGAACATATCGACTACAAATCCCTGACGCAGGCGATCGATAAAATTCCCCAAGCCACCTGCAATAACCAAGGTCAAGCCTGTCACCATCCAAAGCGAACCTTTGAGGTGCTTATAAAGATAGTAAAAGGCCCCTACCATCACGACTAGAGTGATGAGTGTAAAGAACCATTGCTGATTTTCAAGAAGCGAAAAAGCTGCACCTGTGTTTTGAAGATAAGTCAGACTGACCACATGGGGAATAAAAGACTTGACGACACCCAGTGGAATGTTCTTCACCACATACCATTTGACCAGCTGATCCAGTAGGACCAAAAGGACAATCGCTACCGGGACCATTGTTTTTCTCTTCATTTCTTACCTCTTTTGATCAAAATATTCTACCATGACCTCGACAAACTTCTCTGCTACAGGAGAGAGATCCATCTCTTCGCGTTTGACATAGACCATTTTATTGTCTAAATTATCTTCTAAAGGAATCACGGTAATGCCATTCACGGACTGGCTATCTAAAAAGCCTGATCCCGTCGCATAAGCATCCGTCCGCTCCAAGATTCCATTCAAGGTTGCCCGGTCGGTCACATTGAACATTTGTGAGCTCGAGCTGGTATCGACAAAGTTCTCTGAATAATAGAGGTACTCATCTTTTTCTTGGGTAAAACGAACAGTTGGCAACTGAGCTAGATCTTCCATAACCAGTTTTTTCTTCTTAGCCAGAGGGTGTCCCTTACGAAGGTAAATATGAGTCTGAAAAGGAATCAAATCCACTACTTCAAGTCCTAATTTATCAACCCGTTGCATAATCCCCTTGGTATTTTGACGGTTGAGATAAATAATCCCCAACTCACTATGCCCTTGAGCCACTTCGTCCAAAATTTGGACCGTCGTTGATTCAAAGATGCGGAAGTTTTTATTTTCCGGATAGCGGATCGAAAATTCCGTCATCAAAGGTGGCAAGAAGTCATAGTGTTGACTAGAAATAGAGAATTCTTTCTTCTCTTCTTCAGGACTGGCATATTGATTTTGAAAAACATCAAACCCTTTGACCACGTCCTGCGCTTTTTCATAAAATTCCATTCCCCGACGGGTCAAAAAAGTCCCCGAACTAGTCCGACGAAAAATCTTGAAGCCCAGTTCTTTTTCCAGATCTCTGACGGAAATGGACAAGCTAGGCTGACTCACATACATTTTTTCAGCAGCCTCACGAAAAGTACCACTATTGGCAATCGCCACTACATATCGTAATTGTTGTATATTCATTCTATTTTCCTTATTACAGTATCGATCTATTATACCATAAATTAGGGGCTGAAAGAAGAGAGGCGTTTAAGAGACCCTCTTCTAGTAAAAATAAAAAAGAGAGTGGGACAGAAATCGGTAATTCGTTAGAATTCGATTTCGTCGTCCCACCTCCGCACAGTTGAGTAGGGCTGTAAAAGCTGATGAAATCAGCGTAGTAGAGCCCACTCAACCACTGCGTCTTGCTCTACAATCCAAAAATAATTGAGAGGCTAGGACTTTTGTCCCAGCCTCTTATACTTATTCAATCACTTGGCTTTCGGCTACTTTCTTGTACCAATGAGCCGATTTCTTCGGATAGCGCTCTTGGGTTTCAAAGTCCACATAAAAGAGACCATAGCGTTTTTCGTAACCATTTGACCAAGAGAAGACGTCCATGAGAGACCAGATGAAGTAACCTTTGACGTTTGCACCATCGGCAATCGCATCAGACAAGACTTCCAAGTGTTGTTTCACATAATCAATCCGTCCATCGTCATAAACCGTATTGTCCACAAACTCATCTTTGTAGCCCAGTCCGTTTTCAGTGATGTAGATCTTCTTGTAGTTTGGATAATCTTTCTTGACGCGCATGATTTGATCATACAAACCTTGAGGGTAGATGATCCAGTCCCAATCAGTACGAGGGACATAGTCAGGAGCTACACGACGTCCAACACCTTTGATTTGGTATTTAGAGCTTCCTTTTTCCCCTTTACCATTGTGGATGATTTCAGTTTCGCCATCAAAGGCTTCCATCCAGTCACTCATGTAGTAGTTAATTCCAAGGAAGTCGTTCAAATCTTTAGCTGCTTCAAGTGCTGCAAAGTCTTCGTCCCGAAGATCCAGACTACCACCATTAACAGACAAAATGTGGTTTACACCTTCCATGGTTGCATCTGAATAGTGTCCGAGGTATGTCGCATCCAAGATAAATTTGTTGTGGATGATATCTTCCAACTCCGCAGCCCGAACGTCAGCTGGATTTTTAGGATCCAATGGATACTTAGTTGGAAGGGCGTGAACAACCCCGATTTCACCTGTATAGCCTTTGTCTTTGTACAATTTCACAGCACGTGCATGAGAAACCATCATATTGTGGTGTGATTGGAAGACTTTGGCAAGGTCATATTGAATCCCTGGTGGGAATTTACCAACCAAGTATTGACCATCACCGATTGGGCCAATTTCATTGAAGGTTGTCCAGTAGTTTACTTCTGGGAATTCTTCAAAACAGAAGGCAGCATAGTCTACAAAGTGTTCGATATTTTCACGATTCAAGAAGTCCCCATTTGAGTGGAGGGCTTCTGGTGTATCAAAGTGGTGAAGAGTTACGAATGGTTCTACATGACGTTTATGACATTCTGCAAATAACTTATGATAGAATTCTACCCCTTTTGGATTGACTTCACCATAACCAGTTGGGAAAATACGTGACCAAGCAATAGAAATACGAATTCCGTTTACGCCATATTCTTCCGCCAACTGTAAGTCTACTGGATATTTATGGTAGAAATCACTTGCTGGTTCAGCAGTATACCAATAGTTATCAGCTAAGTATTTGTCCCAAGCAACTGGTCCTTTTCCGTCAGTATGGGTAGCTCCTTCTGCTTGATAGGCAGCAGTCGCCCCACCAAAAATAAAATCTTTAGGAAGTGTTTTTGTCATTTTTTCACCTATTTCTTAATTGAACCAAATGAAAAGTGAGCGGAGAGGAGTAAGTGAGCAATCCTTCTCCATCTCACTTCAATCAACAGTAAATGTATTTATTATTGAAATTGTTCTTGAACGAATGCAAGAGCGCCTTTACCATCACGAGTCAACTTGATGTATTGAGCTCCTTCAGTTTTAGCCAATTTGATTCCAAGTTTATCTGTTTCAGCCTTCATATCTTCATAGTTTGAAGCTACTTGAGGAGCAAGAATAACAAGGTCAAATTCTGGCAACATTTCACGGTGGGCTCCATAGCCACCTGCTGCAGCCTTCACAGGAACATTGTATTCTGCAGCAGCTTTATTCAAAGCGTTGGCAAGAAGTCCACTAGTTCCACCACCGGCACAGAGAACCAAAACGTTTGTTTCTTTTGTGATATTGTTTTGAACTGGTTCACCTTCAACACCAGCTTTTGCAAGAATAGCATCTGCTTTTGCAGTGTTAAAGTTTGCAGCTACCTTTTCTTTTAATTCATCATTAGTTTTACCTGAACGTTCTTCTTCAAGAATTTGTTCATCATAAACCTTGAGGAATGGATAGTAGATAACAATATCTACTACAATTAACAATGCTGCAAGAGCGAATGATAAGAACTGGAAGTTTGTACCAAGAACAATACCAAGAGGTCCTGGTGTAGTCCATGGAAGGTTGGCAGTAAATGAGTTCATGCCAAGTGTTTCAATAAAGAACTTAAAGATCCATACGTTTGCAATTGGTGCAAAGATGAATGGGATAAAGAAGATTGGGTTCAAAACAAGTGGTGCACCAAACAAGATTGGTTCGTTTACACCAAAGAATGTAGGAACTACTGAAGCGCGTCCAATAGCACGATTTCGTTTCGATTTACATAACCACATAAACATGAACGGAACAACAAGAGTTGCACCAGTACCACCCATAGTGACGATGAACATTTGTGTACCAGATGTAAGGATCTTATCAGCGTGCATACCTTGTTGAAGGAGGTTCAAGTTGACTTCGGCATTTGCATAAGTGATCGCTGCAATCGCAGGCTCAACGATAGATGGGCCGTGAATACCAATAAACCAGAAGAATGCAAAGGCACCGAAAATAATCGTAATACCAACATAACCGTCTGCTGCTGAGAATAGTGGAGCAAGAAGGGTACCGATTGATTCAGCAACCGTTACATGAAGGCTTGCTTTCACAACTAATTCAAGTGCATACAAGAGTACAACTGACAATGTAAATGGAATCAGGTCTTTAAATACTTGTGAAATATTTGGTGGAACCTCGTCTGGCATGCGAATCGTCACATTATTTTTCACACAGACCTTATAAACATTAACGGTAACAAAGGCTGCAATGAAGGCTGTCAACAGACCTTTTGTACCCATGAAGGCTGTTAAGAATCCACCTTCTTTAGCAGGTTCGGCAGCCATGAGCAAGAAGCCAACCATAGAAGCCAACATTGTAGAAATGAAGTTGATTTGGTTAGTTGCTGGAAGGTCGCGGTTCATTGAATCAGTCAAAGCCTTAGCCGTTGTACCACCAACGAAGAAGGCCAAGATGCCCATAGAATAGCTATATGGAGTCATCAAGAAAGTTTCAATATCTTTAGACCAATGGAATCCCCAAGCGTTTGGTACATACGCAATTAGGATGAAGATAGATGAGAAAAGGATAACAGGCATCCCTGCAATAAAGCCATCCCGAATCGCTCGCAAATATTTGTTTCGAGAAATCTTTTCAAAGAAAGGTTTCCCTTTTTCAATCAGTTCAATCAGTTTATTCATTATTTCGCTCCTCTTTTATATAGTTCAATCAGATGGTGAATCACGTCTTTTAATAGGATTGTTGTCATGAGATGGTCTTGACCATGCATCATGGTAATGCTATAGGGGATTTCTTCTCCTGCTGCTTCATGCGCTAGCATGGTCGTTTGAGATTTGTGAGCCTCAGCGATACAAGACCCCGCTTCTTCTACTAAGGATTCTGCTTTAGCAAAATCACCATTTTCAGCAGCTTTTAAGGCTTCCACTAATTTTGATCGAGCGTCACCGGCATAAGCGACAATTTCAAAGCCAAGTAATTGGACTTCTTCTTTATTCATGTTGGTTCCTCCTTATGATACCTTTTGAAAATTTTTATAATAGACGTTGAATATGAAGGGCTAAATAGACTTTTTCATTAGGAGATATCTTGGCTCCTGTCTGTTCAGCGATGGTTTGGTAGATTTGATGACTAATCTCATAAGCCTTTGGATAACTTAGCTGAATCAGTTGTTCCATCTCGCTCAAACCTTCTGGATCTTCTCTTCCCTTATCTAGCGAATCTAGGAAATAATTGAGATGGATCATAAAGCGATCATAGAAATGACTGTTTTCTTCTTTCCGTTTCAATCCATTTTGAGCTAGTTTTTCTTCTACAGCTTTCAAAATAACTTGTCGGTCCTGAACATCTGGATCTTGCTCATGAATCATTTCCCCTTGTGCATTAATGAAATGATAAGCGATGCGATTCACTTCATCGTCAGGAAATTGATCCAAGAGCCGCTTTCGAAAGATCTCAATCGCTTCTTTTGCGATTTTATAGGGAATCGGATGCATAGCAGACACATCAGGAAGGTCACTGTATTTATATCTTCCCTGTTGAACTGCCTGGTAAGAACAAAAGATGTGATCTGTTAATGTCACATAGATATATTCTTGAACAGGATAGGCATATTTCTTAGACAAGGTATCAATCACTTCATAAGTGGTTGTAATGAAATCAAGAGGAACATTCTTTAGAAGGGCCATAAAGTTTTCTCTTGACTCATCCGTGTTTAAACGAAATACTTTTTCGACCTTATCATCAGCTACTAGATCATTTTTCTTTTTCCCAAATGCAATCCCACTCCCAATAACAATCAACTCTTGTTGTAGTTCATTTTGAACCAAAGCAACATTATTGTTCATTGGATGGATAATACGATACATGAGGCTCTCCTTTGTAAAATTTGTTAAAAGCAAATAAAAATGACCACGAAGCAACTGAAAAAACTAGCCTATGCTAATCATTCAATCTACTTGTGGTCACGCCTAATCTAACTTAGTAACGCTCACTGCTATTTAACTTATGGACTTATTCTATCATAAGTTTTTTATTTTGTAAACCCTTACAGCGAAAATTTTTAAACATTTTTTTATAAAAAATAAACAAAGCCTAAATATAATGAAGAACATTGGAAGGAATTTCTTCCTTCCAATGTTCTAAATGTTGCTTTAGGAGGCAATAACGATTTGTTTCTTACACGCGTTCTGTCCAAGGTGTTGCCACTTTAGCCAAGACCGCATTCAATTCTTCAATATTTTGACGACCTTCTGTACGAAGCCATTCACGAGCAGCTGCTTCTCCATCTTTGATGTAAGCTTCTACTGAACCTGCCCATGTCGCACGTCCACAAAGAACACCGTTGAAGTTAGCACCTGATTCATGAGCAAATTCCAAAGTTTCTTGGAAGAGTTTTGCTGATACACCAGCACTGAGGTAGATGTATGGAAGGTTAGTTGCTTCTTCTTGTTCTTTAAAGAAGGCAGCCGCTTCTTCACGACTATAGACAACTTCACCTTCTCCAAATCCTTCCACGTAGTTGACATTGACAGGAACTTCTACTTTCAATACATCGATATTGAAACGAGGATCTGAGAAGACTTTCATAGCTTCAATGACTTTACGAGGTTTCACTTTTGCATATTCAGCAGAGGTTGCATCTGCAATTCCTTCGTCATAAGCCAAGATTTCAAGGAAGAACGGAATGTCTTCTGCCACACATTCTGAACCGATGCGTTCGATATAAGCTTGTTTTTCTTGGTTGAGTTCTTCTGCACTATCTACATCATAGTAGAGCAAGAATTTCACAGCATCTGCACCTTGTTCTTTGATGCGTTTTGCTGACCAAAGGTTCAAGCAGTCGGGCAAGCGTTTTGTGCTAGATGTATCGTAACCTGTTTTTTCGTATGCAAGCAAGAGCCCAGCATCTTTATCCAAGGCTTTCGTAGCAGGCAAACCATATTCTGGGTCCAACAACATAGATGAAGCATATTTTGTCAATTCATCTGCCACAAGAACTTTCAATTCTTCCATTTGTGCTACAGTTGGCTCAGTGTCTTGGTATTTGGCCATCAAGCGTTTCAAAGCCCCACGTTGGTCGAAGGCCAAAGCTGAAATAACACCGTCTTTTGTACTAAGACGTTCCAAATAGTTGCGTTTTTGTTCTGTTAATACCATTTTATACCTCTTTTACGATTAATTGTTGATACAAGGCATCATAGTGCCCCATGTTGACATGTCCTGTTTGTGCTTCTTGCGCATTTAACATTCCAAGAACATTTGCTTTCTTGAGCAAGTCTGCGTCACTCTCATGATGATAGAGACCAGATGCAATCCCTGCAACAGTCGAATCACCAGATCCAACTGGATTGACGACATCAATCTTAGGAATATCTACCTTATAGAAGACGTCGCCGTGCTTTGCAAAAGCGCCATTTGCTCCAAGGGAGACAATCACCCATTCGATGCCATCAAAGAGAGAATCCTGAAGAACTTCTTTTAAGTCTTCCACATTCTTACTCACTTCTTTTCCTAACAACTGTGATAATTCTTCATTGTTTGGTTTAATGACCGTAGGCTTGACAGCTGCTTGAATGGCAGCTTCTAAAGAAGCTCCCGAGCAATCAAGTACGACTGGTTTCCCAGCTTCCCTTGCAATCTTGACAAGGCTAGCATAGTAGTCCACTGGTAAACCAGCAGGAAGACTTCCAGAGATGGCAACAACCTCTACTTGTTCAACCAAGTGACGATAATGGTCGAGAAAGTCTTGGCCTTCTTTCTCAGAAATGGTTGGACCTTTTTCTAAGATTTCTGTTTGCTTGCCTTCGTGAAGGATGGCGATACAATTACGTGTATCTCCAGCAATTTCAAAGAAACGTTCCTCTATCCCTTCTCCTAAATGATCGAGAATGAATTGCCCCGTCCGACCACCAAGTAGGCCAGTCGCTGCCACTGGATCCTTTATCTCAGAAAGTACACGGGTAACATTGAGACCTTTTCCACCAGCTGTCTTACTCACCTCAGCTACACGATTGACTGTATCCAACTGGAGTACATCCAAAGGATAAGAAATATCAATCGAAGGGTTCATCGTGACCGTTAATATCATACGTCACCTCTTAGTCGTGGTATTCACCACGGTCCCATTTTTCAAGGAATTCTGTAAAGAAATCAGCATCCGCTTGATGAGCATTATGGGTTTCCACATGTTGGATCTTAGCGATCAATTTTTTATTTTCTTCAGTTGGTTTGTATTCAGCGTGGATGAATGCTTCAATGATATCGCACATGAGCAATTCACCCGTAATTTTACCACCAAATCCGATGACATTTGCGTTCAATTCTTCTTTTGCATAAAGAGCAGTTGTCATATCGCGTACCAAGGCAGAACGGATACCAGGTACTTTGTTAACAGCATTGTTAATCCCAACACCAGTACCACAGATACAAACACCAAGATCTGCTTGGCCACTTGCTACGGCTTCACCGACTTTCTTACCAAAGATTGGATAGTGGGTACGTGTATGGTCATAAGTCCCAAAGTCGAGCACTTCGTATCCTTTTGATTTCAAAAAATCAGAAACAGCCATTTTTTCATTTGTCACAATGTGATCACAACCAATTGCAATTCTCATTTGAATTCTCCTCTCATTAGCACATCTTATTCAACATATCGACACGGATTTGGTGACGGCCACCGTCGTATTTACCATTGACGAAGCCTTTGGCAATGTTTTTCGCCAATTCATCCCCAACAATTTCAGCTCCCATGGTAATCATTCGAGAATTGTTGTGTCCACGTGTCATATAAGCAGAACGTTCATCTGAAACTTCTGCTGCCACCATTCCTTTGATTTTAGTCGCAACCATAAATGGACCAGCTCCATAAGCATCAATCACGATTCCAAGATTTTGATCGTTTTTGTTCACTTCGCTCGCAACTGCAAGTGTCACATCTACAAAATCTTGACCTTCAGCGGTTACATCTACAACATCGAAGTTTTCTTTTACAAGAAACTCTTTCACGAGATCTTTTAATCTTAATCCTGCAGCATCTGCACCAATTACAATAGACATGTCCTGTCCTCCTTTTGTTTGTTTCAGCAAATATCCCTGTTGTTAATTTTTCACAAAGAAACATTTTCTTACTTTTGATAATATATTACACCTATTTCGAACGAAAGTCAACATTAAATTGTTTATTTTCGAACATTTTTTTAAAAATATAAACACCATATCTAGAAAAGATATGGTGTCAGTTTTCAAACTACATGAAACGATTATTTTGCATTTGCAGCATATTCTTCGTTACGTTTGATCATTTGTTTTCTGTACCAAGCGAAGATTCCGATATAGAATGCCAAGAAGACAACTACACCAAGGATAGCTTTGATATCACCAGTTGTTGCGTTACCGATTGTCCAACCGAGCAATTTTTCAACTGGTCCTTCAAGAGTTGAGTGAGTGATCAATTGAGTAGAAGCTACCCCTTTAGGGAAGGCATCAACACTCTTAGCCAATTGAGTTGCAAATGGTGCAATCAATGTTCCTGAAAGAAGGAAGAGTGGCAAGAGAAGGCTTCCGAAGATGATCATACGGATCAATTTACCACGTGTTACAACCAACAAGGCTGGAGTCACACCCATAGCGATGATACCTGCAAGTGGCAAGATACCATTTCCGACTTTAGAAAGAAGCACTGCTTCGATCAACATGATTGGTGCAAGTACGTTCGCACAAGCCCAGATTTCAGCACGACCAGCGATAAATGGCCAGTCCAAACCGATGTTGAATTTACGTCCTTGAAGACGTTTAGTAGCAACGTTTGTAATACCTTGTGACAATGGTTCTACCGCTGCGATGAACCAAGAACCGATCAATGAGAACAATTCCAAGCAGACACCGGCAGTCAAACCAAGGCTCAACCAACCTTTAATAACCAATTCCCATTTTTCCGCATCTGCGACACCAGCAACTGGATGTGGAGTACCCATGATACCGATGACGATACCAAGAAGGAAACCGATAAAGAATTTAGATCCCCAGAAACCGATCTTCTTGTTCAATTTAGCAGCGTCGAAGTCGTATTTATCAAGACCTGGGAAGAATTTGTCAAAGATTTTATCCAAGACCATGATGATTGGGTTCATCATGTAGTTCATGTGAGTTGAAGTCATAGGTGATGAACTAGGTGCATTCAAAAGATCATCAAATGTTGGTTTCATCAAGTCTGAGTTGATGATCTTCATAATCCCTACTAGGACTACTGCTACAGTAGCAACGAAGAGAGAAACTCCTGCGCTAACTCCATTTTTATCAGCATACCATTTGATCAAAAGACCAGTGATAGACAAGTGCCAGATATCGAAGATATCGACGTCAAGTGTATCAGTTTTCTTGATCGCAAGCATGATAACGTTGACGATCAACATAATCAACAAGAAGTAAAGTGTCCAGGCAGACCCCCAAGTAATGGTCGCAAGAGGCGCCCAACCAACGTCTGTGATATTCAATTGAATACCAGTATTCTCAACGAATTTTGCAAGAGACGCTGAGAAAGCACCATTCAACATACCGATGATAGCACCGATACCAGTAAGGGCGATGGCAAGTTTAATACCACCTTCAAGGGCTTTAGAGAATTTCACTCCAAACAAGAGAGCCAATAAAGTCAAGACGATCAACATGATGATCGGAGCACCCATGTCTAGGATGGGTTTGAAAAATTTATTGGCAAAATCAATAATGCCATTCATAATAAATCCTCCCGATTTATAATTTGTTATATTAGACTTTAATCGTTCCCAATTTTATCATTGGATAACGCTTACAAACTGTTTTAAAAAAATATTAACTTAATCCATGTTCTTTAATGGCAGCTTCGATGTTATCAAAGACTGGCGCACTCATCGCTGGAATACGGAATAAAATTGGTCCTGCTTCTACCACTGGAATACCAGGATCAAATCCCAAATCAGTTGCAGCAATTGGAGTAAAGATATCATAACCTGAAATCAAATCTTCATTGACATCTTTGACCATGACAGCGTCACAACGCACATCATAACCACGGTTTGACAACTCTTCTTCCAACGCATTCTTAATTTGGTGGCTAGAGTTAACACCTGCACCACAGGCAGCTAAAATTTTAATCATTTGGATGTCCTCCATTATAAATATTTACGAATGTTTTAGGAAATAGTTTCCGTAATGTATTGATAAAGCTTATCTTCACTATCTAATTTTGATAGAGCTTCGAGATTTCCATTGGATGTAAAGAAATCCATCAGCTGGGCCAAAATATTGGTTTGGCTAGAGCTTGAATTGTTGATAATGAAGAATAAAAGTGAAACTTGGACTTCCTTATCTGGAGCAATCATATTATGGAAGGTTACGGGTTGATCCAAACGAACCACGACCACATTCTCAGTGAGATTATGGACAATGTCTGTGTGCGGGATCGCCACATTTGGTAAGTCCTTACCAAGAAATTCCATGTCTAATCCAGTCGGGAAAGACTTTTCACGCTCAATCAAAGCGGAACGATAGGTTGGTGTCACAATCTGTCGCTCTTCCAATAAGCTTGCTACCTGCTCAAAGAGATCTGTTTGATCCTTGGCATGTAGGCAAAATACAAGATCTTTGTTAAAGAGTTGATTTAATCCCATTGTTGCCACCTCCTTATCTAACTATTTATTTATAGCTTCAGTATATCACTATATTGATTGATTGTCAATCATTTTTTGTCTAAATTTGTTTAATTTTGTTTGTATATCTCTCTAAAGCGCTTCCTAACCGTCATTTTCTAACATCCTTAAAAAAGTAAAAAGTGGTCTCTTTTTTGAGACCACTTGATCTTAAATGATTTTCGTATACAAGGCGTATTTGTCTTTGATTTTCTTTGGAATACTATCATCGGTAATAATGGCATTTAGATCTTCCACACGATAGAAACTGTAGAAGGAATAACTATCAAACTTGCTGTTATCAGCTACCACATATTTCTCTATCGCATTGTTCAGAATAATGGCATTGCCATTTCCTTCTTCTTCATTAGCAGTAGATACACTATGGCCATCGATTCCATTCACCCCGATGAAGGCCTTAGAAACCTTGATTTCTTTCAAAAGTTTATTGGCAAATTGACCGACAAAGGTTTGTGTCTTTACCCTGTAGCGACCACCAACTAAGATCAAGTCATAATTCGGGAAATCCTTGAGCTTCTCAAAAATAGGCAGGGAGTTGGTGACGATGCTAATTTCTTTCCCTTCCAAATAATCTCCGATAAAGTCTGTTGTTGTACCAGAGCCAATAAAGACGGTATCCCCATTTTCGATCAAGTCTGCACATTTTTTGGCAATGCTTCGTTTCTCATCAATATTGATCAGATTTTTTTCACTGTGAGAAGCTTCTAATAAGCTATCTTTGACTTTTTTGTGGGCCCCACCATGTACACGAACTAAAAGACCTTGTTTTTCAAGATCAATCAGATCTCGACGAATGGTCATATCTGTCACCCCAAAAAGTTCCTTGAGCTCTTTGACCGATACCACACTTTTTCGATCCAGTTCCTGAAGAATTTCAACATGTCTGCTATCTTTCATGGTACTACTTCCATTCCTACTATATTTGTCTCTATTATACTACATTTTTCAAAAAACACAAATTCAAACATTATATTAACAAGAGTAAACATGATATTTTTATAATAGATAAAAGAAAAAAGCCTTCCGTCAATCCGGAAAGCTTTGATTTATGCTATTTCTAGCTTCCTCACCTTAATATTTCAAGGCTCGGGAAAAAAGGTTTAAGAAACCTTATTATTTTGCGATTGGGTAAACAGAAACTTGTTTTTTATCGCGACCTTTACGTTCGAAGCGTACTACGCCTTCAACTTTTGCGAACAAAGTATCGTCTCCACCACGTCCAACGTTCACACCTGGGTAGATGTGAGTACCGCGTTGACGGTAAAGGATAGATCCACCTGTTACAGTTTGTCCATCAGCTGCTTTAGCTCCAAGACGTTTTGCTTGTGAATCACGTCCGTTTGATGTAGAACCTCCACCTTTTTTGTGGGCGAAAAGTTGCAAGTTAGCAAGATTCAATTTCAACATAATTGTTTTCCTCCATGTTAGTTTTCTGTGATAACTCTTGTTTGGACGAACTCTGAAGAGTTCTCCGATAAGTTTGCCATCCCTAAGAAAAATGATTCAAAGAATAGTTGGGTCATTTCTCTTTGATGTGGTGGAATATCTGTCGGGATTGTGACCCGAAGGAAGCCACCTTCTTCTTCGTTTAATTCTAGATCCGGTTCGTAGCCTGCAAACTTCTCAACAGAGTTGACAAAGTTAATGGCTAGAGTCGAAACCGATGCACACACGACATCAAAGCCGTATTCACCGCTTCCAGCGTGCCCAGTGATTTCTGCACTCCTCAGCTCGCCATCTTCGGCTCGTTCAAAGACTGCTTGTATCATGTGTTCTCCTAAAAATTAAGCGTTGATAGCGTTGATGACAACTTTAGTGTAAGGTTGACGGTGACCTTGTTTACGGTGGCTACCTTTTTTAGGTTTGTACTTGTAAGTAACAACTTTCTTTTGTTTTCCTTGTTTTTCAACAGTTCCAACAACAGTAGCTCCTGAAACAAGTGGAGTTCCGACAACAGTGTTTTCACCACCAACAAGAACAACTTCGTTAAATGTAACTTCTTGACCAGCTTCAACGTTCAATTTTTCAACGTAGACTGCTTGACCAACTTCAACTTTAACTTGTTTTCCGCCAGTTTTAATGATTGCGTATGTGCTCATTATGCACCTCCTATGTATTTTTGGGTTTCCCCGTATTTTTGTGAAGACTCGCCTAGCATCGTGGGACGAACCACTTACTCTCATGGAAATGAGCGACGATGTTCGAGCGGTTGCACAGGCATGTGCATAGTCAACTCTCTAAGTATATCACTTCTATCAGACAAAGACAAGTATTTTTGCGCTTTGAAAGCGAATTTTCTTTGAAAAATCTATTTTTTGTATCTTGTAGTTTAAGATCGCATTCAAAACCGGCTTTCATCTACTTATCCTTAAATTTAAAGTCATTAAAGCTCATTTTGGCTTTAGACGAATCGTTCATCCCCTTCATTTTTTCTTCTTGTTCCTTAGTAATTTTTATCGGAATTGCTGCAGCAGTATTTGGTTTTAACACACCCGATTCGCTCACTTCATAGTCAACTGTAACATCTTTAAAAAGTGGCTCTCCATCATATTCCAAATTCAGGACAAAGGATCCATCACGATCGATGGTTGTGGTGGTACGATTCACAATAAAGAATAAGGCGAAGCGATTTTCCTCATTTCCAAAGGTATATCCTGGGAAAAAGACAAATAATTTTCCAGGTTCTCCAAGCGTTGGATGTTCCTTGATAAATTTCTCAGATGCTTCCAAGACTTCGTTGTCCTGGTCTTTGTACTGGTCGGCTCTGACAAATGTGAGGGGTTCTTTTTTACTGCTGGTTGACTGGCTGGTCTTTTCTTCTTTTTTCGGGCCAGTAAATGATACTTTGACGCAGCCTGTCAACAGAAGCAAACTTGTCATTAAAACGATAATTTTTTTCATCTTGTCTCCTTTAAGTTGGTTAGAAAAAGAGGCTGGATACTCCCAGTCTCTCCTATAGCAAATCCTCAATCAGGTCATCGACCTCATCTTTTTCTGCTTTTGGTGTGATCTCTGTTACGATGATACCTGCTACCGCACGCTCAACCAAAGCTTCCACATCCATACGTTGCTCATATTGCTCCGCATTTTTGAGTTTTGGATTGGTCTTTGGACGATCCGGTGCAAAGATGGTACAACAGTCTTCGAATGGCTGGATAGAAATTTCAAAGGTATCAATGGCTTGGGCAATATCGATGATTTCCAATTTGTCCATGGTCACTACCGGACGGATAACCGGCGTATTGGTTACTGCATTGATGGCTTGCATACTCTCTAAGGTTTGGCTAGCCACTTGTCCCAAACTTTCACCATTGATAATCACCAAACCACCTCGAACCTCGCGAATGCGGTCTGTAATGCGCATCATAAAGCGACGGGTCAAGGTCATGAGGTAAGCTTCTGGCGCTTTTGCCTTGATTTCTTCTTGAATCTCTGTGAAGGGCACCTCGATAAATTGGATATTGCCCCCAAACTTGGTCAACTTCCGTGTTAAATCATGGGCTTTTTTCAGCGCACCTGGGCTAGTATAAGGTGGGCTAGCAAAGTGTACTGCCTCAATGTCCACACCCCGCTTTAAGGCTAGGTAGCCAGCTACTGGAGAGTCGATCCCACCAGAAAGCATGAGCATGCCCTTACCAGACGTACCAACAGGAAGGCCACCTGCTCCTTTAATGGTTTCATAAGAGATGTAGGCTGCTTCTTCTCGGATTTCAACCTGCAAGTTGATATCTGGTTTTTTCATCTGAGCTTGGATAGTTGGGATCGCTTCAAAGACCGCACCTCCCAAGGTTTGATTGAGCTCGCGACTATCGAGTTCAAAGGTATGGTCACTGCGCTTACTTGAGATTTTAAAGGTCAAGCCGTCCTTGTAAATCTCCTTCATGATCTCTTGCACAGCCGCTTTTAAGGCCGGAACAGATTTTTCAATCTTGTAAACGGGTGAAAAATTTTGGATTCCAAAAACCTGCTTGAGGGATTCTGCTACTGGCTCATAATCTGTCCCATGCAGATAGGCATGCGCCCGATCGCGGTCAGCTGTCACTTTGACAGCTGGATAGATAGATAAAACATCTTGGATATTATTGCGAAGTTTATTGATAAAACGCATACGGTTCTTTCCTTTAGTAGAAAGCTCTCCATAGCGAATCATAATTTCTGAATAGGTTAAGGTCATGTTGATTTCCTTCTAAAATTAACGTACTTTTCGTGTTTGCTCGTAAATCAGTTTGAACTTGGTTAAGAATTGCTCGACTTGGCTCATGTCGTTTTCAAGATCGAGACTCAAGCGAACAGCTGTCTGTGCGATACTCTTATCCACTCCCATAGCAATCAAGGTTCCAGCTGGCTTACCAGCTTTGGACGAGCAAGCACTGGTTGTCGAGATGTAAATATCAAACTCTTCAAAGGCATGGACCACTACTTCTCCACGAACTCCCTTGATCCCGAAAGTCAAGATGTGAGGCGCAAAGTGATCCTCACCAGAAAAGATAGTGACATCTGGATAGTTGGCCAATTCTTCGCGGATGACTTCTTTCATCTGCTGGGTCTTGCTGGCAAAAGCTTCTTGGTTTTCCATAGCTAAGCGTAGGGCTTTTGCTGTTGCTGCGATACCTGCCACGTTCTCGGTTGTCGAGCGCATTTCTTTTTCTTGACCACCTCCGGTTAAGAGAGGGGTGATCTTTTTGCCTTCTTTGATGTAGACAAAGCCGACTCCGCGAAGTCCATGGAATTTGTGACTAGAGAAGGTCGCAAAGTCCACGCGCTCTGGTAGATAAACTTCTGCTGCTACCTTTGCCAAAGCTTGAACCGCATCGACATGGAAACTAACCGTTGGGCGATCCTCAAGGAGAGCCGCGATGTCATGGATGGGCTGGATGGAACCAATCTCATTGTTGACGGCCATGACAGAGACCAAGGTCGTATCCGGACGGAGTAGGTTAGCCAAGGCATCCACCTTGACAAAGCCACGCGCATCCACAGGAGCGTAATCCACTTCGAATCCCTGCGTCTTTAACCAAGCAGCCGATTCCTTGATGGCAGGATGCTCGATGTCAGAGACAATGATATGCTTGCCATAAGGAGCTTTCTCAAAGGCGACACCCTTGAGGATCCAGTTGTCCCCTTCTGTCCCACCAGACGTGAAGTAAATTTCCTCAGCTTTCTTGCCAATTAGCTCCGCAATTTGTTTCCGAGAAGCCTCTAAAATACGAGTCGCTTGACTACCTAGATTGTGCAAACTAGAAGGGTTGCCCCAGATCCGAGTCGCTACTTCTGTATAAGTCGCAAGGGCTTCTGGATAGGGTTTAGTCGTTGCTGAATTGTCAAAATAGATCATGTCCTACGCATCCATCACTTTCTTTTTACGTAACTTCTATTTTATCATTTCTAACCGCTTGGGACAAGGATTTGATAAAGAGAGATGCGGCAAAATCACTCTATAAAATTCAGTTCTTTTTAGACATTTTTCAGAAAATGACTTATAATAGGAAAGTGTTAAAAAACAATTTTTGATAGAAAGAGAATGAACATGTCACAATATTCAAGAAGTAACAAAAACCAAAAACCTGAGGAAAAAGTTGATACAAGACCATCTCGCGGTGAGAAAGTCAAACAAGGTTTGTCCGTATTTCAAACGGTTGTAGCTACGATTGCCAGTCTCTTAGGGATTATCGTCACTTCCTTTACCATCATGAGTCTGCTCAATAAAGACAATCAAAAAACAGAAGACAAACCATCTAGTAGCACCAGTGTCGTCGTAGTTCATGATAAGGGATCTGACTCCAGCGCTACCAATACAGATGCTAACACCAATACACAAACCAATTCAAGCAATACAGAAACAAGTTCACAAAAAGAAACCGATAGCTCATCTGCTACCGAATCTAGTTCATCTGCCGCACAAGACCAAGGCTCCACAGCAACAGACAGTGGCGCAGATACAGCATCATCTGGAACCAACTAAAAAATCAGTTAGGACAACCTTACTGATTTTTTTTTGCTTTCGATGCCAGCTTTTTCTGATTTATATAGAAAGCATCTATCTCATTGTCGTACTCCCACTTGAGCTTTGAACTCTCTTCCTAGATTTGATCCAATTACTCAAGTAATCTCCACCCTATATCAATGTCGGATCCTATATACATCTCATCTAGATTCAATGTATTGTCCTCATTAATTGGGATATCTACTCCCCAACCCGATTCTTCAATATGATTTATACGTCCATAAACATTCATATAATATTCGGGAGTTGTAAGCCCACCATCACTCCATTGTGTCTGATCCCAATCAATCTGAACGGATTCAACTTTTGAATTTTGTGCTTTGACTAAATCAATAACCTTCTGTTCGTGTTCTTTTAGGTAGTCCAGTTGTTCTTTTTTTATGTCTCCTTCTGGTTTTTGTACGACTTTCTTTGAAGATGGGGTCGTTATCTTCTGTTCAGGTCTTTTGGTCAGGGTCATGATTTTTCCTCCAAGAAAAACCAGTCCTAGGATCGGTAACAAAATGATCAAAAATAGTTCCATTTGTCTCTTCATAAATCCTCCTTACAGACTTTGAATCTTCCAGTTCTTACTCAATATAATCACCCTTAATACTAATATTATGGCCCATACTAAATGTCATCTTTTGATCAGAATCAAATACGACATCCACCCTCCATCCTGAATCTTCAAGTTGATTGACGGTACCAAAAATTTCTATGACCTCATCTCCACCTTGTGGGGTCCCATTTCCACCATCAATCCATTGCGTTTCGTCCCAATAAATCTGAACAGAATCAACCTTTGAACTCTTCGATTTCACAAAATTGACGATTTCTTGCTCGTGCTCTTTGAGATAAGCAAGTTGTTTTTGTTTGATCACTTCTATATCTTCTTTTGTGGAGGAAGAGGTTGCAGTTTGTACTTGTTTTGTATGAGCTTTTTGTTTTACACTACAACCTCCAATGCTTGTGAAAATAAACATTAAAGCTAATAACTTAAGCGTACATTTCATTTTAATTTTCTTGTTTCCTCATAACACTTTTACTTCTATTTACTTAAGAAAAAATTTTCCAGCCACCATTTTCCTCGATATAGATATCATTAAGCATGCCCATTTTTTTGATAGTTGGTATGCTATTTTGATCTTCTAGGTAAAAATCAACGGAGAATTTTGTGTTTTTTAATTGATTAATCTGACCAGAAATAGATAAATTGTATCCACCACCCTGAGGCGTTCCTTTTCCAGACTCTTCAATTTGCATACTGTTCCAATCAATCTGAACGGATTCGACTTTTGGATTTTGAGCTTTCACAAAATCAACAATTTCTTTTTCATGTTCTTTCAAATAGGCTAGCTGCTTTTGTTTAATGGCTTCTTTATCTTCTTTTGTGGTTGAAGAGGTGACAGTCTGCGCTTGTCTGCTCTTTTCACGTTCTTTCTTCACACATCCTACTAGACATCCAAGTGTTGAAATGAAAGCAAGTGCGATTATCAAATTGTTTATTTGTTTTCTCATAATTTTATTTCGTTTAAAAGTGATTCCTCTATTGCATCTCTCATTGTCTAACGGACGGATCATTTCTTTTCTACCCGATACAAATTGTCTGAACCAATTGAATCTATTTTAGGCATTTTATTTTCGTCTAACGTAAAATTCAGGCTAAAATTTGTTAGATCACTTCCATTGGCATAACCATAAACTAATAGTATTTCGTCACCTCCCTGAGGCGTTCCATTACCTCCTACAACTGTTTTAATACTGTCCCAGTCATAAGACACCTGCGTAATGTTAGCATTATGAGCTTTAACATAGGCTGTCATCTCTTGCTCGTGTTCTTTCAGATATGTGAGCTGTTTTTGTTTAATGGTTTTTTTGTCTTCCTTGGTTGTCGAAGGGGTTGCAATGGGTGCTTGTTTCGTTTGCTCTTTTGAATTTATGGTACATCCTCCTATACTTGCAAGGAGAGCTAATGTAGTGATTAATTTAAACGCCGTTTGTTTTATCATGTGCTATCTTTTTCTAAAACAGTTCTTTTTCAAAATGCATTATACTTGATCAGGAAATAGGCTTTCCGTCAATCGTAGGTTCATGGAGCATAAACATTTCTCGCATGTTAATTGACTGATCATCATTAATTGGAATATCCACTCCCCATCCTGAGTTCTCGATATGATTAATGCGTCCAAAAATATTCATATAATATTCGGGAGTTGTAAGCCCACCATCACTCATCTGAGTTTCATCCCAATCAATCTGAACGGATTCGACTTTCGGATTTTGGGCTTTCACAAAATCGACGATTTCCTGCTCGTGTTCTTTGAGATATGCTACTTGTTCTTTTTTTATTTCTTCTTCTGATTTTTGTACGACTTTCTTTGAAGAAGTGGTTGTTATCTTCTGTTCTGGTCTTTTGGTTAGATGCATAATCTTTCCTCCAAGAAAAACCAGTCCTAGGATCGGTAAAAGAATAATCAAAAATAATTCCAGTTGTCTCTTCATCTCTTCTTCTCCAATCCTTCCTTTCATGACTGGATGGGCCAGTCACTTTCCTTACTATTATAGCATCTTTCATTTGAATCTCAATCTAACTCACTAGTTAGAGACTATATGCAGCAATCATAAAAGAACTTTCGGGGTTCTTCTAGAATATAGGTAATCCTTTTTTACAAATAACAACCTAAGTGATGCTAAGAATTCAAATGTTGCATTTATGTAGAGTATCTAAATATATAATGAAACTTTCCGCTGTGAGAAAAGTGCTAGAAACACCATTGTTTCTAGCACTCGGGAGTTTTGAAACTTTAGGTTCAAAACTAAGTCATGGAACTTCGTAGAAGTTCGCTGACGTCCGTATTCACTTAAGGAAAGTTTCTAAGAGGAGTTTATCTTCAATCAAAAAGGAACCCGAAGGTTCCTTTTGTGTTATTTTCGATACATCTTGACCTGAAGGTAAAGATCGTTATAGACTCCAAGCAATTTCTTGCCTAATTGTTGATAGACTTCCAAATGGTCCAGCGTTTCATCGCTTGGATAGAAGGATTGGTCATCTTGGATTTCTTTTGGCAACATGGCTTTGGCTTTTTTATTTGGCGTTGAGTAGCCGACATAAAGTGCATTTTTCAAAGCATTTTTAGGACGAAGCATAAAGTTAATAAAAGCATATGCTGCTTCTTTATTTTTCACGGTTTTTGGAATGACAATGTTATCAAACCAAAGGTTGCTGGCTTCAGTTGGAACGACATAGCGAAGATCCTTATTGGCATCAAGCATTTGGCTAGCCTCTCCTGAGAAAGTAACTCCAATAGCCGCATTGTTTTGGATCATATACCCTTTCATCTCATCGGCCACCAAAGCTTTGATGTTTGGCGTCAAGGTGTAGAGTTTATCTACTGCCTCTTGCAATTTCTTTGGATCCTTTTCATTGAGGCTATAGCCCAAGGTATTGAGACCAATTCCCATGACCTCACGCGCACCATCGTACATCATGATGTCATTTCTGTACTCTTCACGCCAGAGATCTGACCAATGTTCAGGAGCATTTTTGACCATCTTGGTATTGTAGATAATCCCCAAGGTACCCCAGAAGTAAGGGACTGAATATTGGTTGCCGGGATCAAACGATTGGTTCAAGAGTTTTGGATCGATATTTTCCATCCCTTTGATCTTGGATTGGTCCAACTTTTCAACCAGATGCTCATCCATCATCTTAGCAATCATGTATTCACTAGGTATAGCAATATCGTAGGTGGTTCCCCCTTGCTTGATCTTAGTGTACATGGCTTCGTTGGAATCAAAGGTATCATATTGCACCTGAATTCCGGTTTCTTTTGTGAATTCCTTGAGCAAGTCTGGATCGATATAATCTCCCCAGTTGTAGATGACCAACTTGTCGCTATTCTTGGTATTCATGCTGGCTTCGATCTGGTGGCTAATTCCCCAGAGGATCAAGATCACCATGACAATCCCTGTTAGGAATGAATAGAGTTTTTTCATGCTGCTTCCTCCTTTTCACGGGTGATAAAGTAATAACCGATGACCAAGAGCACACTAAAGAGAAAGACAAGGGCTGACAAGGCATTGATGCTGAGGGAAATTCCCTGACGAGCACGTGAGTAGATCTCTACAGACAAGGTTGTAAAGCCATTCCCCGTCACAAAGAAGGTCACGGCAAAGTCGTCAAGAGAATAGGTAAAGGCCATAAAGTAGCCGGCAATAATGGCTGGTGTCAGATACGGCAACATAATCTCTTTAAGCATTTGCACTTGGGTAGCTCCCAAGTCATAGGCTGCATTGACCATATCCCGGTTCATTTCCTTAAGACGAGGCAAGACCATCAAGACCACAATGGGAATCGAGAAGGCCACGTGACTAGCCAGAACAGAAAGGAAACCTAACTGGTACTTCACCGTCGTAAAGAGAATCAAGAAGCTGGCCCCGATCATAACGTCTGGCGCTACCATGAGAATGTTGTTGATGGAAAGCAATGGTCCTTCTAACTTCTTCTTAGATTGATAAATATAAATGGCTCCAAAGGTTCCGATCACCGTCGCAATCAAAGCTGACAAGAAGGCCAACAGGAAAGTCTCTGATAAGATCAGCATCAGGCGACTATCTGCGAACAACTCGTTGAAATGCTCAAGTGTGAAGCCAGTAAAGGCATTCATATCTCCCCCTTCATTGAAAGCATAAAAGATCAAATAGAAGATAGGAAGATAGAGGATCAGAAAGACGAAACCTAGATAGAAATGAGATACTTTTTTCATCGTTCTCTCCTTTCTCTCGTTGCCCACATGGTCAAGAGCATGGCAAGGATCAGAACAACTCCGATGGTAGAGCCCATTCCCCAGTTTTGTGTTGTCAGGAAGTGCTGTTCAATCGCAGTCCCTAAGGTAATGACGCGGTTACCACCGATCATCCGTGTCAACATGAAGAGACTCAGACTAGGAATAAAGACAGACTGCACACCTGAACGGACTCCATTCATGGACAAGGGGAAGACCACACGACGGAAGGTATCCCAACGATTGGCTCCCAAATCATAGCTGGCATTGATCAAGTTTGGATCTAAGTCATCTAAGACATTAAAGATCGGCAAGATCATGAAAGGCAACTCGATGTAGCTAGCTACAAAGATAAAGGAGAAATCGGTAAAGAGGATCTGCTGGGGAGCGACTCCGAGAAAGCTTAAAAAGCTATTAATAGAGCCGTCTTGCCCAAAGATTCCGATAAAGGCATAGGCCTTGAGCAAGAGATTGACCCAGGTTGGCAAGACGATCAACATCAACCACAACTGCCGGTGTTTGAGCAACGTCAAAAAGTAAGCAGTCGGGTAGGAGATCAAGAGCGTCACCAAGGTGACGATTCCGGCATAAAGGACCGAATTAAAGCTCATCTTTAAATAGGTCAGATTTTGCGAAGTAAAGAACTCTTTGTAGTTCTCAAGTGAAAACTGCCCTTCAACGTTGAAAAAGGATTGAAAGATAATCATGACTACAGGAGCCAAGACAAAGAGAAAAATCCACAAGAAATAGGGGAGGATAAATAGATTAGAGGTTGTTTTCTTCATCTCTCTCCTCCTCAATGGCATTAATCAAACCAGCTTCTTGCTCTTCCACTTCAACGTACTCTTCGATCCGCGCATCGAATTCTTCTTCGGTTTCATTGAGACGCATAACGTGGATGTCTTCTGGTTCAAAGTCTAGCCCGATGACTTCTCCCACGATGGCCTTACGAGTGGAGTGAATCATCCACTCATTTCCCAAATCATCATAGGCAATGATCTCGTAATGCACTCCACGGAAGAGCTGGGTGTCCACCTTTACTTGGAGTTTGCCCTCTTCAGGAAGAGTAATTTGCAAGTCTTCTGGACGAATGACGACTTCAACTGGTTCATTTGGACGCATCCCCCCGTCGACCGCTTCAAAGCGTTTGCCATTGAACTCAACCAAGTAGTCCTCGATCATGCGACCATCTAGGATGTTGGACTCCCCGATAAAAGTCGCTACAAAGTGGTTGATCGGTTCATCATAGATATCAACTGGTGTACCAGATTGGACGATCTCCCCTTCATTCATGACAAAGATCCAGTCACTCATGGCAAGGGCTTCTTCTTGGTCGTGGGTAACAAAGACAAAGGTAATCCCCAAGCGTTGTTGCAATTCCCGCAACTCATACTGCATGTCTGTCCGAAGTTTCAAGTCAAGTGCAGACAAGGGCTCATCTAAAAGAACCACACGCGGTTCATTGATAATGGCCCGTGCAATAGCTACCCGCTGGCGTTGCCCACCAGAAAGTTTTTGGATGGAACGTTTCTCAAAGCCTCCCAATTGCACCATCTTGAGGACTTCTGTTACTCGTCTCTCGATTTCAGCCTTGTCCAGCTTTTTCAAACGAAGGGGGAAAGCCACATTTTCAAAGACTGTCATATGCGGAAACAGGGCATAGGACTGAAAGACGGTGTGGACATCCCGCTTGTTAGTAGGGACATCATTGATCCGTTCCCCATCAAGGTAGACATCTCCAGAGCTAGCATCTAAAAGACCGGCAATAATATTAAGGATAGTTGATTTTCCTGATCCAGATGCACCGAGCAGGGTATAGAACTTCCCTTCTTCCAATTCAAAATTGATATCCTTTAGGACAACGGTTCCGCTATCTTCAAAGACCTTTGTAACATTTTTAAACTCAATAATTGGTTTTTTCAATTCACATAAATTCCTTCTTTACTACGATTACCAAACTGCTTTTCAAACGAAAACGCAGCGGCTGACAGGAAAACCTGTCAAGCCACCAATACCTCTCGGGGACTTACTAGACTGCCCCACCTATTTACGGTATCGATAGGCACTCACCCCCTTTCCGACTGATGCTATCGATGTTTACACTATCAATTGTTCTTCAATACTAACGTTCTTAGGTTTGACCGATAATACGAACTTCTGGTTCTAAACGAACACCTGAATGAGCCTCGACTGCTTCAATGACATGGGCGATCAGGTCTTCGTAGTCCTTAGCTGTTCCATTGTCCACATTGACCATAAAGCCAGCATGCTTTTCAGAGACTTCAACACCACCGATTCGATAGCCTTTTAAGCCTGCCTCGCTAATTAATTGACCAGCGAAATGGCCCACTGGACGCTTAAAGACAGATCCACAAGAAGGGTATTCAAGGGGTTGTTTCAGCTGACGAAGATGGGTCAAACGCTCCATCTCCTGTTTGATTTGCTCGTGATTGCCTGGAGACAAAGCAAATTTGGCAGAGATGACGACAGCACCTGTCTCTTGAATCTTAGAATGACGGTAACCGAAAGCTAGTTCACTCGCTGACAGAGTTTCGATTTTCCCGTCTTTGGTCAAGACCTTACAGGATACAAGGACATGCGCAATCTCTCCTCCATAGGCTCCCGCATTCATAAAGACAGCACCACCAACACTGCCTGGAATGCCACTAGCAAACTCGAAGCCTTTCAAACTATGGTACAAGGCCACATGGGTGGTGTCGATGAGTTTAGCCCCTGCTTCTGCTTCGACCACATAACCATCCACACTGATATCTCGCAAGTGATCAAACATAATTACAAATCCCGGTATGCCCCCATCTCGGACAATAATATTAGAAGAATTCCCCAGGACCATCCATGGAATTTGTTCTTTGTTTGCAAATTGGACGATGCGTTTTAATTCGTATTGGTTGCGAGGAAAGGCTAAAAACTCAGCATTCCCCCCAACCTTTGTATAGGTATAATGTTTTAATGGTTCTTGAAAACGGATATCAATCCCTTCAAGAATTTGATTCATTTCTTCAATCATCTTTCTGTCTGTTCTCTCTCTATATAAAATACAAACTATTATACCAAATTTTTGACGATTTTTCGACCCTAAAAAACAAAAGAAGGCCCATAGTATTCAGGGCTTCCTTTTACCATTTATTATGCAATTTTACGTGCGATGGTACGATTCTTTTGTCCATCCAGAGCTGATTTGACTGAAATCCAAGCACCACCAAGAGTAAAGACAGCTAGCAAGCCTAGATTCAAGTAAAAGTTTTCTGGGACGTCCCCTTGGAATGTCGCTTCATTGAGAAGCGACCAGGTCATACCAAATGGCAAATCCAGTTCACTCATAAGCGCCAAAGTATAATCTAATTGGTTGACCAAAAAGACGGTCAAGACCATCAAAATTGCTGAAACTACCACACCTTTTTTAGTCAATTTTTTACCAAGAATCTCATAACCCTTGATGGTACAAAAACCGAGGGCCGCACCTGCCAAAACAGACACATAGCCGAGACGCGCTACTAAGAGGGCAACTGCTCCACCGATGATCACACCGATCACGGCCCCTACAATCCCTAAGAGGAAGTTTTCTTCCCGCGCTTCATAAGCCTCAACTGTATCTTGCACTTCGGCTTGGTAGGCTCTAAAGGTTGCATCGTCGATTAAAAAGATCGCATCTCCAATTTGATACAGACCGATTGGTCCTTCCTCACCCGTTTCCGCATTCACTTGCACAAATTGGTGGTTGAGTAAGAAATCAACAATATCTTGGATAGCTGTCCATAAGGTTTCGACAGCCTTCCCTTTGGTCATTCCACCTTTGACAACGATCGAGGTCAAGTAACCATCAGAAGAGATAGCATTAATGGCTTTTGATTGTTCTTTTAATTCATTCCAAAGAATTTCACTATCTTCGATCAAGTCTCCTTCGGAACCTTGTTTCACACTGAGTGAAATGGTAAATACATTCTTGGTTTGAGCGCCTTCAATGACCAACAAGAAGCCTTCACGCTCTCCATACATCACACGAGCTTCGCCATCAAATTGCAGACCAAGATCGGTAGCAATACTATATAAATATTCTGGTTTCATGTTTCCCCCTAGATTTTCAGGAAAGCTTGAGCTTTTCCCCATACTGTTCCCATTCTACCATAGGAGAAGCAAAAAGGACATATACATTCGTATACATCCTTCTTTCATTTGTGTTACATTCGGGTTTAATTCTCAACACGAACGCCAAATGTGTCAATTTTAAGTTGGAAAATCTGACCATCTAGCCCGAGTTTTTCGAGAGCTGCAACAAAGGCTGCTGTATGCTCTGGCGCTAAGAGGTTCATGATCGTTGGGCCTGCTCCCGACAGATAGGTGGCGTAAGCCCCATGCGCATGGGCGACTTCTTTGACCTGAGGAAACTCTTTGACAAGAGATTGACGGTAGCGTTCGTGGAAATGATCAGACTCGATGGAGCGACCAGCCGTCAGCAAATCTCCCTTGAGGAGAGCTGCGATAGCGACATTGGCTACGCTACTAGCTGCAACAGCTTCCTTATAAGACCATTCTTTCGGTAGGACATTCCGACTATCACTGGTCTTCAATTGGTAGCTCGGTACAAAAGCGACAAGGTCACAGCTTGGGAAGTCAGCCGTGACATATTGGACATCTTCACCGATGTAGCTCGCAATGACCATATTCCCAAAGATAGCTGGAGCTACATTATCCGGATGACCTTCGATCTCGGTCGCGATGCGTAATTTCTCAGCGTCTGATAGCTGGAGGTTGGCTAATTGGTTGGCCAATTCAATCCCTGCGACAATGACCGAGCTAGAAGATCCAAGACCACGCGCCAAAGGCACTTGACTGGTCATCTTGATTCGATGGGGCTGCATATCCGTTGAGATAGAAAGAGCTGTTGAGAGCAAGAGGTTTTTCTCATCTGTCGGAATCCCTGCTCCTAGATCATGCTCAATAAACCAAGCATCAGCTGATTCAAGGACTTCAATAGTCAAATAGTGAGTCACGGCAATCCCAACAGAATCAAACCCTGGCCCTACATTGGCACTGGTTGCTGGAACAATAATTTTCATGCTTATTCTCCCAAGACTTTAAAGGTATTCAAAAGTTCGAAATTCGCCTCTGAATCCAATTTTTCAACCAAGTTCTTGAATTGTGTTTGGTTGACTTGGTGGGTAATGATGACGACACTTGCAAATTGACCATCTGAGTCTTCTTGGAGGATTTGCTTGAAGGAAGCTCCTTCTGCATTAAAGATTTCCGCAAGACGCAAGATTTGACCAGTCGCATCTGGTGCCTTGATTGAGAAATAATAGTTATTTTTCACGTCTTCTGGCTTAGCCAATTGAAGAGGGCGGCTGTATTCATTGAAGGCTTTACCGATCGTTCCTTCTTTTAGACGACGGACAATGCGCACAATATCAGCTACGACACTTGTCGCTGTTGGTTTTTGGCCAGCACCTGGTCCGTAGTACATAGACTCACCAATACCGATGGATTCCACATAGACCGCATTCATAACGTCGTTCACGCCAGCAAGTGGGTGTTGTTTTGGAAGGAAGGTTGGTGTCACTTCTGCTGCAATCCCTGACTCTGTTTCAACAATGGATCCGACAAGCTTGATGACATATCCAAGGCTTTGAGCGACTGAGACATCTTGAGGAGTGATCTGGCTGATCCCTTTGTGACCCACTTGATCAAATTGGATGTTCATCCCAAAGGCAAATTGGCTCAAGATCACCATCTTGTAGGCAGCATCGATCCCTTCGACGTCATTGGTTGGATCACTTTCAGCGTAACCTAAGCGTTGCGCTTCTGCTAAAGCATCTTCATAAGTCCAGCCTTCTTCGACCATTTTGGTCATCATGAAGTTAGATGTTCCATTGACCACACCAAGAACCTTAGTCACCTTGTCGGAAGCAAGGGAATTCACCAAGGTCCGAAGGATTGGGATCCCACCAGCTACGGCAGCTTCATAATAAAGGGCCACTTGGTGTTTTTGAGCAATCTCTAGCAACTCGCTTCCATGAACGGCAAGAAGGTCTTTGTTAGCAGAGACCACATGCTTACCCGCTTCAAGCGCACGGGTGATAAAGGTCTTAGCTGGCTCGATACGGCCCATCAATTCCACAACGATGGCAATGTCTTTGTCTTCAATGATTTCATCGACATTGGTCACAAAGTTGTAGTCGTGACCAGCAGCTTGTAATTTTTCCTTTTCCTCATCATCTCGAACCAAGACCTTAGCGATCTCGATTTCATCTTGAGCTGCCTGGGTGATTTTTTCATGGTTTTCTTTTAATAAAAATGGTACGCCACTAGCAACAGTACCAAATCCTAGTAAGGCAATCTTAACAGACATCCTATTGACTCCTTGAATTTTCTATAGTAGCTCCATTATAACAAAAACTTGAGCGTTTGACAGCCAATTGCCTTAAAAATTCTGAATTTTCATGACAGGATCTTCCTGTAGCAAGTTCTGGAAAAGAACATAGAATTTGTGGTACAATAAAGAAAATAATGAAAACGGTGACACTATGAGTAAACGAAGAGTACCTAAAAAAATCAAAGCCCTACTTGGAATCAATGCCCTCCTCCTAGTCTGTATCTTTATTTGTAGCTTTCTTCTGATCAAACGGATCACTCAGCCGAGTGACGGGAATACCAGTGGCACTGCCGTAACGCGTTCTCTCGAGGAAGGTAGCTCCTCTATCGAGTGGACCCGAGTGAAAAAGCCGGTCAAACTGCCCATCCTCATGTACCACTCCGTGCACAATATGGCTGAGTCCGAAGCTGCTAATGCCAATCTGATTGTCGATCCAGAAACCTTTGAAAGCCAACTAAAGGCCCTGAAAAAAGCGGGTTATTACACCCTGACACCTGAGGAAGCCTATCGGATCCTCGCAAAAAATGAAGTGCCAAAAGGAAAGAAATATGTCTGGTTGACCTTTGATGATGGCGTCGAGGATTTCTATACCATCGTCTATCCGCTTCTTAAGAAGTACAAGATGACCGCCACTAACAATATCATCACGGACTTTACCCAAAAGGAAAAAGAAAATGTCCTGACCTTTGACCAAATCAAAGAGATGAAAAGTGCTGGCTTGACCTTTGAAAGCCATACGGTCAATCATCCAGACCTAGCCAATTCCAGTCTTGAGACCCAAAAGAATGAGCTGGTCGCTTCTAAACGCCTGCTGGATAAGGTGCTGGATCAAAATACTAGCGTTATCGTCTACCCATCTGGTCGCTACAGCCAGGTCACGATCGACCAAGCCAAGAAAGCTGACTACAAACTTGGCCTCACCACTAAAAATGGACTAGCCAGCTCCGCTGATGGACTCTATTCCCTCAAACGAGTCCGGATCCTTCCAACCACTACAGGAGAGGACCTCCTAGCCATGATCCAAGAATAAAGAAAGCCCCCTGTCTGAAATCATCGTTTTCAGACAGGGGCTTTTTGTTAGAGTTCCTTATAAAAAATTTTTTAATCGTTGATTCATAAAATGTAATAGGATTCAAAAATTCTTAAAAGAGCTTCATTATTGATTCGCTATAGCCTTCGACTTTCTTTTATAAATGCTCAAAACAATTGCAAATGACAACAACTGCCAAAGAATAATTCTCACTATCTGCAAGCTATCTGATTCAGAATTTGAGACAACATGAACCAGATTTGAAGCAAGATTGTTGAAAAGATGATCTCCTAGTCCTAGCCACAAGGAACCTGTCATTTTGTAAAGTAAAGACCATTTGATACTCATCATTCCCGCTAGGATAACATAGCCAATTCCCATAACAATAAGATTTAAGAGTGACGATTCTTCTTGAAGATAATCTCTTAAGGGCATTGCCAAATGCCATATTCCAAATAGGAAGGCTATAAAGAATAGACTCTTGCGGTAAGAAATCCCTTCAAGAATTTTTGTGAAAAGGCCACGAAAAACTCCTTCTTCCATCCACACGTTTATCAGGTTAAATAAGACACTTAACAAGATAAATAAGATGCCTGCTTGTGTTCCTTTTTCATCAGTTAAAGAGAAACCACTCGCATAAAATGATAAGTGAACATTGCCATGAAGAAACAAGAGAACAATACACTCAACTGAATATGCAAAGATGGAGCATACTAAGCCAAAAAGCAGGCCATTTCCTATACCTCTTATAATTCCATTAGGTGTAAAACCAATATCTATCCATCTTAATTTGCTAATTGAAAGAATTCCCCACAATAAAAGTATTCCAAAAAGCTTATGTAGAAAATTCTCCGATAAAAAAGTTTCATCTGTCCTCATATAGAAGTATTCGAATAGCCTTGCTGCTGAGCAGATAACAAATATAATTGAACAACTTAAAATGGGGGTTTTCAATAGTCTATTTAGCATATCTTCCTTTCAAATGAGTCTTTTATAAAAGTTCATTTCAATATTTTACTCAGTCCAATTATCTATTTTTCAAATTTCGAGAGAACGAATGACCCTATTTTTTTGACGACGGCTATTACAACTAAAACCATCGCATACAATAAAAACGGCGGGATTAACAGTAAAGCGATTTTCCAACCTTTGAAAAAAGCAAGTCCTTTTGTGGATTTAGTTGATTTAGCTGGTTTGACTTCTATCAGCTTCATTCGCAATAATTTCAAGGTGACTTCTTCTTGTCTTTCATCAAGTGAAACACTCTTTTCTCCTGAGTTTTCACTATCTAGATAGGACTGAGCCATTCGGACTAGATACAATCTCTCATCTTCTTTCGCAATGGTACGAAATAGCTCCATTGCCCTATCTCTATTCCCTTTGAGGTACTCATTGACTGCCCTTAGGTACATAGATTCCAATTGTGAGAACTTGTTGTTCGTCACTTCCTTTAGAACGGCATCATTGGGCTCTTTTTTGACCAGTATATCATAACGAGCGCTGTATGCCATCTTGTCATAAACTGCTAAATAGTCAGAGAGCAATTCATCAAACTCATCTTCCTTCAAATCAGGTCTAGAAAATAGGTTTGCATTCAATAGAATTTCGTTTAATTTTACTTGTTCAACATCTGTAAACTTTTGAATCTTTTTGAGTTCGTCTACAACTGCTTCAATGGATCCAAAGTCACCAATCCTATAGAAATAGAAAATAGTGGCAACCTGTACACGCGCTTTAATAGTTTTGATACTCTTTCTTTTTTGGTTCAGAATATAGCTTGCCATCAAGTCAAGATTTATGTCCTTATAGATAAGACTATTCAACTTCTTAATTAAAAGAGTATCTTTAATGATAACTAGAACCAGCTCAAATGATAAGTAAATCAAAAAACAAATGGTCGCGATCCTTTTACTTTGGGTCACTTGCACTGCATATAAAAATGGTAGAGCTAGAATAAGCAGCATGACTATCACCGGAATATTGTAACGCCTTCTTAGTTCTTTATAATCTGTAACCATAAATCTCCTTAGTTATTAGTATGTTGTTATTTGGTATTTGTTTGCTCTGTCTTAAAAATAAGTCACTTAAAAGTCCCACTTAATGGTTTAATTCTAAAAGTTAACTCCTACCATGATACCGAAATTTTGCGGCTTATTCAACTTCCTCACTAGTTAAAAATAAATACAAGAAAAAAACCACCTCTTGGTGGTTAGTATATAAATAAACTTTTTTTCATAAAACAATCTAAGTGATGCCAAAGGAAATAAAATAAACTATACTATGTGGCTCATTCAAACATACACTGAAACTTTCCGCTGTGAGAAAAGTACCTGAAACAATAACGTTTCAGGCACTCGGAATTATTGAGAGTAAAACAGTTTGGGAAACTGTTTTAGCCTGAGCCCAGAAATTAAAGAGCGAAGGGGCTCAATAATTAGTCATGGAACTTCTTCGAAGTTCGCTGACGTCCGTCTTCACCTAAGGAAAGTTTCTAAGAGAAGTTTATCTTGAATTTGACACCTCTCGGTGGTTCTTACTTCTTCTTTTGTGGAAAGAGGGGTAGGCCTAACGTAGCGATTTTTTCAGCTGGGATCTTCATGCCATCCTTGATCCACTTAGAGATGACAGAGACAATGGCTGAGCTCCAGAAAGAATTGAGGTAGCTGCCAGCGCCATTTGATGAGCTGCCATTTCGTTTTTCTAAAAAGTCATAGACTGCCTTGGTCAAGAGCCGTTCAAAATTGTAATCAATGGCCAGGCTGATAATCTTAGCTTCTTTCTTAACTTCCTTAAAAAGATAGACCCAGACTTGGTAGAGATCTGTCTTGAGGTTGTAGCCATCTAAAGACTTGGTAATTTTTGCGATACTAGATTGAAAGATAGACTCAAGAATCTCTTCTTTTGATCCATAATTGCGGTAAAAGGCCGCGCGAGAGACCCCAGCACGCTGAACCAGCTCAGAGATGGTGATCTTTTTCAGATCTTTTTTCTCCAATAGTTGCAGGAGAGAGATTTCGATGGATTCTCGTGTAATCGCATTGTTTTCTTGGTTAAATCGTTTGAGATTTTCCAAGGATTTCTCGGATATTTTTCTTTCTGCCATAACATTTACTTTCTATCTGTCTCACCTGATGTTATCTGCTTGGATAGCATGGTACTTCATGATATAATTGTAAAAGAAGACAAACTACTTGTCAATGTACATTTTTATACAATTATGAGGTATGAACTGATGAAATGGAAAATTATTGCGGATTCAGGCTGTGACTACCGCTCTTTGGACAACCTGGCACCAGATACGGAGTTTGTCAGTGTCCCACTGACCATCCAAGTGGGCGAGACCATCTATACAGATGATGCCCAACTCAATATCGATCAGATGATGGAGGAGATGTATGCGACTGCGACTGCATCTAAGTCTGCCTGCCCAAGTCCGGATGATTACATGAAGTCTTTTGAAGGGGCGGATAATATCTTCGTTGTTACCATCACAGGGACCCTTTCTGGTAGTTACAATAGTGCCGAGGTGGCCAAGAAAATTTATCTGGAAGAGCATCCGAATACCAATATTCACGTCATTAATAGCTTGTCAGCTGGGGGCGAGGTGGACCTAATCGTTCGCAAGCTCAACCAGTTGGTCGCTGAAGGTCTCGATTTTGATCAAGTGGTTGATGTGATCACTACTTATCAGTCTAAAACCAAGTTGCTCTTTGTTTTGGCTAAGGTCGATAATCTGGTCAAAAATGGGCGTCTCAGCAAATTGATCGGGACTGTTGTCGGACTCCTCAATATCCGGATGGTCGGAGAAGCTAGTAAGACGGGGACACTTGAGTTGCTTCAAAAAGCACGGGGACAAAAGAAAGCTATCAAGGCTGCTTTTGATGAACTAATCAAGGCGGGTTATAAGGGCGGACATATTACCATCGCCCACCGCAACAATGAAAAATTTATCGAGCAATTCTCTGAATTGGTTCGTGAGAAATTCGCCCATGCAATGATCGAAGTCCTCCCTACTTCTGGACTTTGTAGTTTCTATGCTGAAGAAGGCGGACTCCTTATGGGATATGAGATTTAAGTTACCACTAAAAAGGAGGCTGGGACAAAAGTCCTAGCCTCTTTATTGTTTTTGGATTGTCGATCAAGACGCAGTGGTTGAGTGGGCTCTACTACGCTGATTTCATCAGCTTTTACAGCCCTACTCAACTGTGCGGAGGTGAGACGACGAAATCGAATTCTAACGAATGACCGATTTCTGTCCCACTCTCTCTTTTTATTCTCCGATCTCTTGGTAGAGAGTGCGGATTTTTTTGCGGTAGATGGTAGAACTGATTGCTACTCCGACTAGCAGCAGGACACTATAAAGGATCACAGCCAGCAGAGTGCTGACGGAATGGTAAGTCCAAATGAAGCTGACAATAATCAAGAGAAACATCACAAAGAGAAAGACAATCAAGAGAATGGACTGAAGGGCTGCATTCCCACGATGACGGGTCATTAACTCCGTGATATTGGTCCAATTGGTGCTAAAATTTTGAAAATCTTTGACATAGTCTATAATGCAGAACGGAATGGTGGTCACAATCCAGATCAGCAACATGGCAAGGATGGCCAAGGGATGCACGCCAAAATAGAGACAAACGCCAAGCAAAAGAAGGTCCGGAAGGATGGATTGCACCAAATAGAGCAACCAAAACTTCATAAAGAGATAGCGCTTGAAATCAATAGGGAGCGATCTCAAGTACTCAAAGTTTTCACGCTCCAGCGAAATACCGATACTGGTCAAACCTCCAAAACTATTGAAAACACCGATCAAGAAGGCAACAAGGGCCAGTGGCACCAGATACTGGGGTGTCAAGTAAGGACTGAGGCCGCCTATATTCTTCGATGCTCCTGCTGCTCCACTGAGGAGAAAAATATATGGCAGAATGCTCATCATCAAGAGAACTTGCACCATAAGGGTTCCATCGCTCAAGAGTCTGCAATGATACTGAATGACAAATCGTCTAAAAGAGTCTTTCTGACCCACATGGATCGCTCTCACGCGCTCTTTGACGGTTTGGTTGGTCGAAACCGCAAGGGCTGCATCATAAAACTGCGGGATCACAAGTTTACGAACCAGGCCGATCAAGACCAATAGCACCGCGATCCAGCCCAAAACGCCAAGGATCGCTCCTCCCTCAAAAGGATGGAGGATAAACTGATGAAAGGCAACAAAAGGCGGAAAAAGAATGGGAATATCCGCTCCACCTGACATCTCTACCCGGTGAGTTTGGACTAGATTTAGATAAAGATAAGCGCCTAGACTGAGGAGGGAGCCGATTCCGACCATGATGTTGGAGACCAGGGTCGTGTGTTTTTTGAAAAAGAGGGTCTTAGTGATCAGATGGGATAGGATGATCGTCGCTAAAAAGAGAACGCCTAAGAGAATTAAGGCACAAAAGAGGCCTAGCAGGATCCCTAACGGATTGAAGCCGCCTGCTTGGACAGGCAGGATCAGAAAATAGCTGACCAAGGGAAGGATAGCCATGAGAAGGGTCAGGATGACCGAGATACTCTTTCCAGCAATGACTTCCGCATCTGAGAAGGCATAGGGCCGGTAAAACTGGAGGTCCTTGCTTTCATAAAAGACATTGTAAAAACTCATAAAGCCTTGGGAAATAGTCATCAAGGAAAAGAGGGCCACCATATTGACAAAGAAGGCTGGTTGATGGACAAAATCATAGATGCTAAAGAGCAAGCCAAATATGAGGAAATAGACCAATCCTAAAAAGAGGTAGTTGAGCACCGATTTGCGGGCGACATTGAGTTTGACGTCCGGTTTTTTGGCCTGTTTGGCACGTAATTTTGCGATCTGAGCTGGCTGACTGGCATAGATGATATTAACATTGACCAGCTGCTGGATGATCTTAAGACGCATGATCGCCACCTTCTTCCTTCCGACCCGCTAAACTGAGATAGATACTTTCCAGGCTTTGTTCTGGATGTTGTCCCTTCAATTCCTCGATCGTCCCATAGAAAATGAGATTTCCCTTTTTCAGAATAGCAATTTTATCACAGAGTTGTTCAGCCACTTCTAAGACGTGGGTAGAGAAAATAACGGTCTTTCCGCGATCCGCATGTTGACGCATCATTTGTTTTAAATCGTAAGAAGCCTGCGGGTCCAATCCGGTCATCGGTTCGTCCAAGACCCAGATATCTGGATCGGATAAGAGCGCTGCAATAACGAAGACCTTCTGGCGCATCCCATGTGAAAAGGATTCAATCACTTCATAGCGGTGGCTCTGAAAATCAAAGATCGTAAGAAGCTCTTCCAAGCGTTGATCACAGTCTTTCTGACTCATGTCATAAGAGGTCGCAACCAACTCCCAGAATTCATTGGCTGTGAGACGCAAGAAAAGATCTGGCGAATCTGCCACATAACCGATCTTCTTTTTGATCGCCAGCCGATGGCTATAGAGGTCCTGACCATCCACTTCAATTGATCCAGTGGTTGGGGTGATGACACTGACCAGGCTCTTAATCGTCGTTGACTTTCCAGCTCCGTTGTGGCCAATCAGGCCGACAATTTGCCCATCCTCGATGGTCAGATCCAAGTGGTTAAGGGCAATGTGCCCATCGTAATCTTTGGTAACTCCGTGAAATGTAATCATGTTAACTCCCTAATTGATCCTCATTGGGACCGTTTTTTCTTATTCTGTTGATAAGCGATCATCGAAATGGTAGAGCAATTCTAGTAAATAGTTTGGAATGGTCTCCAAAAAGTCTTCTTTGTAGACCCGCTCTCCTCGCTTGTGCAATTCTTTGCCCCATGGTCCTAGATTAACTGCTGGAACCTGAATTTGAGCAATTTTTTTCAGATCCAGATCATAGACCTGGGCTGGTGTGGCTAGGCTATCCAAGACGACTTGATAAGAGGCCACATCCTTTTCCAAGGCACAATAACTGGTGTCGTTAATCCCCATAAAGTATTCTTCGACTTTTAAGAGGTAACCTCTTGTGTCCAGATACTCGCGGTAATCAGTGATGAGGGACACGATATTGAAATCGGTATTGTCTAAAAAGCGACAATTCATGGAAGGATAATATGGGGGCGCAAAACCGATGACCACCATAGGATCCTTATCTCCGAGAAACTCAAGGAGTCGCTGGATTTGCTGAATCGCAAGGCTCTGGTAGCTGGTCCCATTACGAAAATCTTGCTCCGCTTTTTTATTAGAAGCTTCTCTAAAGTCTTGGTAGCCCTCTAAGGCTTTGCAACGTTCCTCTAGTTCTTGATAGGTGATGACTCTTGGCCTTGCAATAATGTGGTCTTGGCCTGCCTGATCCTGCAAGTTCTCGTACTTCTTGTAAAAGGCGTCCAAAGCCTCCTGACTAAGCTCATAGATACGTTGCAAGAGCTCTTGGGGTGTTTTCTTCAAATGCAACACACTGAAATAACCAGCCGCATAGAGCACAGTCGATACATCATACTGCTCCTTCAAATCTCTGAGATAGGACCAAGAAGGAAGGGGAGACGTTTCTCCCAAGGCCTGATCTGCCAGATCGGGATGAAGATCCAGCTGGCTTGCAATGGCTACTAAGAGGGACAAGGCATTGATCCCTTTAAGAGGCTCCTTCATATGGGACAAAACGCCTTGCGCCACAACGACCGGCATGAGTTTGCCGACTGTGCCGATGTGAAGGACCTTTTCTTTTCCTACCTCTGATTCAAAGGGCTCTGAATCCACTGCCAATACATAATTCAGATCAAACTTTTCCTGTAAATCTGTGAGGAGGCCCAAAGCTCCCCGCATTCCACGTGAATAGGATTCCTCATCTCCAACAGAGAGATAGAGCAGGTTGACCTGACCTTCTGTGAGGTCTGCAGCATAGGATTCCAGAACCCCCAATTGAAGGGCTAGGGCTGCTTTCATATCGCAAGACCCTCTGCCAAATTTCCACTCCCCAGAAGCTAAATCTTCCTGCATATCTGGTCGCCTATCTAGTGTTTTCAAGGCTTCTGCTACTTGATCAGAATCGAGCGCGATTTCTGCCAAATTTCCATAGTCTTCTAGATCGACTGTATCATGGTGGTGGAAAAGGATAGCTGTTTTTTTCTTGCCCTTATCAACCAAGGCCCAATTGACCGACCGATGCAAGTGATCCTGTGGCACCTGATAGCGCCCAAAATGGTCCGGATGTTCCTTGAAATAAGGGATCTGGGCAATCCGTTGATCCAGGTAGGCTTCGATCCCTTGCTCGGTCTCCGTGTTGGTAAAGCTTGGAATTGCCAAGGCTTCGGTAAAAATCGTTTCGATGCTCTCTCTATTGGTGGTTTTCACTTTTCTCCATCCTTTTTTTCTATTATTCATCTTTGTGAGCTTTGCCAAGTGACAAAAGGCTAGTGAGCATGAGCCCTAGGAAGCCAAAGAGAGTCCAAGGGCTTGTTGCTTGACCTGTTTTTGGAAGGCTTGGTTGGCTTGTCACTTCGATCTTATCTTTATCAGCTCTTTGAGCCAATTCTTGTGCAGTTTCTTCTTTTTGTCCCTTACGGAAGTCCATCAGATCCCGACCTTGGCTTGGTTTTTGAGGAATTTCAGAAGTAGCTGGATTAGTTGGCGTCATTGGATTACTTGGAACAATTGGTTTTTCTGCTTGATCTACTGGACTTGGGTCTTGTTCAGGATCTACTTTTGGATGAATGGTTGCAATTGGTAGGATCCGATCTGCTAATGTGGCATACTCTGTATCTTTTTCACTCGGTTGATAACGGAACAAGAGAGACCGACTGTCTTCTACGATTGGAATCGTTGCAGAAATAGAATCTGTCTTGAAGGTCACTTCATAAGGATCTGCAAAATAGATGTAATCTGGATCATAGGTGTGCAAACTCAAAACCAGTCGATGACCTTTTTTCACTGTATAGAGATTTGGTTGCAGATACATGGTGTAATCATGAAATTCATTTTCTTTCAGATCAATAGAATGACTAGAACTTGCTGAGTCATAGCGAGATGCTGGATTGGCCAGATTCATCCAACCACGCGCAATTACCACACTCTTAACCTTGTGGGTCTTGTAACGTTTGAGAGGCAAGGTTTCAAGATTGCTACCATTCCAGTAGCCTGTCTCATCGATGGTTTCTTTGTCTAATGTGCGTGTGCTGTAACCGTCTTTGTCATAGGTAATTTCTTCTTTGACCACATCAAAGTCTTCGTCTGAAACATCCATCAGGGTCGCACTGACATGCGCATGGTTTTTGTCTCCCTTGACAAATGCAGCGCTAAAATGCACAGGAATATGGCCTTTGATGGTGACATCTTGGTCGACAGGTGCTGCATAGGAAGCCGCTACTTCTGAGGAATGGAAGGCCGCATCTTGGTTACGTGTAGTCCAGTTATTTCCTGTACCATAGTAATCACCAGTTACAGTCACATCCTCCCGTTTGGAGTAGATACGAGCAGAAATAGCATTGCTGGTATCCCATTTATCAAAACGACGCCATTTACTTGGATCTAGATTGTCCTGAGCTGTTACTTGTGGAAGGTTTTCAATCCCATTTTCAATACCGTAGAGGTAATGGCTATACCAGAGATTCATCAGGTCATTAAAGGCTTGGCCTGCGACTTCTGTCCCTGACCAACGCGTAGATGGATAGATGTGATTGCCCTGGTGGAGCAAGACCTTGGCATCGATTCCCGCCTTCTTATAGGCTTCTAACATGAGTTCAAAATGTTTGGGTTTTACATTGTCATCATTGAGCCCTTGAATAATGAGAGGGGCTGCTTTCAAGTTAGCTGCGTTAAGCGTGTAGTCGCGTTTGGCATATTCTTCGTTATAATTATGACCATCCTTGTGTTGGAGCTCATTGAGCTTGGTGATATAGGCTGCATAGTAATCCTTGACCTTGTCCCAATCTTCCTTATCAAGGATTCGGCCTGAAGTATAGACAGATAGCCAAGATAGGTCATTGGAAGCTCCGGTATCAAGAGGAGATCCTTGGCTGTTGAAATGGTCGTACCAACTAGCAATCCCTGCAGCTGGCACAATGGTCTTGAGACCTTCCACTCCAGTAGACGCTACACCAAATGTTGTCGTACCTGCCCAAGATAAACCAGTCATAGCGACGTTTCCGTTGGACCAGTCCGCCTTAACTTCCTGGTTGCTAGTCTTATCAGAGTAAGCTTTGCGTTTACCATTGAGCCATTCAACGATATTTTTATAAGCAGCGACTTCAAGGTCAGAGCCGGTCGTATTGATCCCGTCTGATCCTTTTGAGCCCAAACCACTGCTGGTCACCACTGCATAACCACGAACTAAGAAATAATTGTACCAGTTAAGATTTTCATAATCATAATGTGTATAATCTTCAGAGCTTTCACGCGGATTGACATAGTACCAATCCTTTGGATCGGTCGCTTTGGCTACTTCTTCTGTCGTAACAGTCTTGGTTGCTTGGCGTTTAGCAGGTTTTTCATAGAGCTTGGCCATATCGAAGTTTCCACCTTCTTTGAGACCAATTGCCTCTAAGGTACGCTCTTCTGTCGTTCCTGTTACATAAGGGCTGGCTTCAAAGATGCTGGCTGCCTTATAGTCCCCATTGACAGCAGCTTTTGGCACCTGCACAAAAGTCTTGACCAAGTCAGGCTTGCCGTCTCCATCCGTGTCATAATCGGTCTCAACATAGACAATATAGCGCACGATGTCACTCTTGTCATAGGAGTAATGCTCCGGATCGTCTCCTGGCGTAAATGGGAAAATAGGTTGTGCTTTGCCATTCAAAAAGAGAGGAGTCTTCTTATCCGCGCGGTAAGCGGCACGGAGCTGTTTGGCTACATCAACCATCGAAGTGAGATTAGTAACCGGAGCAGAACCTTCCACTCCTTCCTTGACCATCCCTAGGCTCTTAGCAAAAGCTAATCGGTCTTTATCAGTAGATCCGACTTGATTTTCCTTAGTCGAAGCCCAGTTCAATAGTTGATTGACTGCCTCCGTCACAGTGACTTCTTTTTCATGATCCTGGTCGGGTACAGTTGCACCCGTAATTTTAGCCAAGTCTCCTTTGGTTACTTTTGGAGTCGCGCTCACCTCTTGACTGCCAACTGTAGGTGTCGCAGGCGCAGGGCTTGGCTGATTGGTTAGAGTGGGCTCAACAGTTGGGGCGCTCACTACCGCTGGACTTGACGCAGGTTCTTCATGTGGCTCAGTCGTCGGAGTAGTTGTCGGAGCGGTTGGCGAAGTGGTTGGTCTGTTAGTTTCTGAAACCTCTTCCACTTTTTCAGGCTGTACGATTTCTTTAGTGTCTCCTTGTGTTGAGGTCACTGTTTCAGTAACTTCAGGACTTGCCGTAGAAGGAGTCACCGTCTCCTCAGTAGTTGTGCTACTTACTTGGTCTGCTTGCACATGCTGGGCGAGTACAGCAGGACTAATCAGTAAACCTGCAACGAGTAGAGAAACAAGAGTTGTTTTTTTCATAAAATGGTCTCCTTTCACCATTTTCAAAGTCAGTCCTAGCGGGGCCCGACTCTATTATGTTATATTCTCACTTCATTTCTTTCATGTATGCGATTTCTTTTCTAGAAAGGGCTTGCTTCCAGCGCAAAAGTTTGTCGCATCCAACTATTTTTGGTAAAATAGGAACATTCACATGAAAGAAGAAATAAAAATGGAAAATCAAACCTTAATGCAATATTTTGAGTGGTATTTGCCCGCTGATGGGAACCACTGGACGCGTCTTGCTGAAGATGCGCAACACTTAGCAGACTTGGGTATTCGTAAAGTCTGGATGCCACCTGCCTTTAAAGCTACATCTAACAATGACGTTGGGTACGGAGTCTATGACCTCTTTGATTTGGGCGAGTTCGATCAAAAAGGAACGGTTCGTACCAAATACGGTTTCAAAGACGATTATCTTCAAGCCATTCAAGCCCTCAAAGATGCAGGGATTCAACCAATGGCCGATGTCGTTCTTAACCACAAAGCTGCTGCAGATGGTTTAGAAGAATTCGAGGTCGTTGAGGTCGATCCGATGGATCGAAACAAGATCCTTACCGAACCTTTCACCATTCAAGGATGGACCAAATTCACCTTTGATGGCCGAAATGGCGCCTATAATGACTTCCACTGGCATTGGTACCATTTCACCGGTACGGACTACGATGCTTCACGTAATAAAAGTGGGATCTACCAAATCCAAGGGGACAACAAAGGTTGGGCCCATGGAGATCTGGTTGACAAGGAAAACGGAAACTACGATTACCTCATGTACGCCGATATCGATTTCAAACATCCCGAGGTTGTAGAAAATCTCGACCAATGGGCTGAATGGTTTATCGAAACAACAGGGGTTGAGGGATTCCGTCTGGATGCAGTCAAACACATTGACTCCTTCTTTATGAAGAATTTCATCCACAATATCACCAAAAAATATGGTGAAGATTTCTACGTCTTTGGTGAATTTTGGAATGGGGACACAGAAACCAACGATGAGTACTTGGAAAGCATTGACTACTTATACGACTTGATCGATGTGGCCCTCCACCAAAATCTCTTCCGAGCTAGTCAAGAAGGTGAAAATTTCGACCTTCGAACTATTTTTGACGGAACACTAGCACTCAATCATCCTGAACAGGCCGTAACCTTTGTGGACAACCATGATACCCAACGAGGGCAAGCCTTGGAATCTACCATCCAAGAATGGTTTAAGCCTGCAGCCTATGCCTTGATCTTACTTCGTGAAGCTGGTTTGCCTTGTGTCTTCTATGGAGACTACTACGGTATCGAGGGCCAATTTGCGCAAGAAAGTTTCCAAGGGGTCCTCGATCGACTCTTATGGGTTCGTAAAGATCTGGCCTATGGGGAAGAAACGGACTACTTCGATGATCCTAATTGCATCGGTTGGACACGTTCAGGTTCAGAAGAATCAGCACCAATCGCCTGCTTGATTTCCAATAACCAAGCTGCTACAAAAGTCATGGAGATCGGCTCATCCTACGCAGGCCTCACCTACTATGATGTACTAGAAAATTGTAGCGAAACCGTCCAAGTCCAAGAAGACGGTACTGCTGAATTCCCAGTGGCAGAACGTTCCGTCAGTGTCTGGGTAGCCCAAGATACAGAGGGGCAATAACCTTTATATGTAATTTTCTCCTAGGATCTACACCTTCCTAGGAGAATTTTTTCCTGTAAAAATTTTATAGGAAATACAGCTTCATTTTAGCACTATAAGAAAGCGCTGTCAATGGGTATCGCGTCTATTTGAAAGAAATAAAGAGCATCAAAAAAACTCGTTTTCCGGTTTGGAAAACGAGTCTTCTTTTTAGCTCAATTCTGCAATGATTTCTTTCAATTGGGCTTTCGTATGAACTCCAGCCACTTGTTTGACAACTTGTCCATCTTTTTTAAAGAGAAGAGTTGGAATCGACATGATACCGAATTGACGCGCTGTATTTGGATTTTCATCGACATCCATCTTACAGATTTTCAAATCATCTTCATGTACTTCTTCTGCCAACTGATCCAAGATTGGAGCTTGCATGCGGCATGGACCGCACCAAGTTGCCCAAAAGTCAATCAAGACAAGGCCTTGGCTGGTTTCTTGTTCAAAAGTTGCATCTGTGATTATGTGTGCCATATTTCCTCCTTTTTCAGTAGTGACTACTGATTCTGCATTTCTACTTTTATTTTACACTAAAAGATGCCATTTTAGAAATATTTGCTACGGGGAGTCCTTAGGCATCTTCTCTCTTTTTGCGCCAAAAGATGAGGCTAGAAGCTGTTAGGCTGATCACCCCTAAGAGACCCAGAGCATGATCTTTGCTCCCTGTTTGAGGAAGGGTATGGTCTACCTGCTCTCCTCCTACTGCAGGAGTCACTTCTTGAGGATCTTCTGCCAATCCTTGTGAAACAAATTGAGGTCCATAAGATACAGCTAGTGTAAGATGAGATTGCTCTTGTCTTGCTGATCCTGTTTGCATCTGTTCATCTTTTTCAGGAAGAGTTTGGCTTGGTTGGACAAGGTGTTCTGGAGTTGGAAGCGTATATTCTTCCTTGTAGTGCACTTCTGGAGCGACTAGAGCAGCTCCTTCTATTTCTGGCAATTTCGCATAGTCAGTATCTGTTGCACTTGGTACATAGGCTGCCTTTTGGGCGCGGGTCTTTTCGACAATTGGAATCGCAGCCTGGATAGAATCTGTCTTGAAGGTCACTTCATATGGATGCTCCACCGTTAAATCAGACGGGTCATAGGTGTTAAAGACTAGAGCTAACTTATGACCTTTCTTAACCGTATAGAGATTTGGTTGGAGATAAACCGTGTAATCGTGGTATTCCCCAACTTTTGGCTCAATGCTAGTGCGTGAGCTTGCTGAATCGTAGCCAGACTCAGGGTTCGCAAGGTTGATCCAGCCTTTCGCGATCACCTTGTACTTGGTCTTGATGGTTTCGTATTCGGCAACAGATAGGTTGCTTAAATTGCTTCCCATCCAGAAACCGTCTGCTGTTTTATCTTGCTTGACGCTACCATTTCCCACCACGTCAAAATCCTCATCTGCCACATCTACCAAGAGAGCGTTGATTTGGAAATTCTTTCCTTGACCTTTGGCAAGTGCTGCCTTGAAATGAACGGGGATGTGGCCCTTGATCGTAGTGTCCTCAGTAACATCAGAAGCAAAGGTCAGATTGGCCTTAGAGGATGCTTTGCTGACGGTTTCATTACGGTTAGCGATCTCGACACCCGCAGCCGCATAGTCACTAGAAATGGTTTCTTCTAGACGTTTAGACCTTGCATTCAAGAAGAGACGTTGACTACTCTTCCAGTTATCATAGCTGGTCCACTTGCTTGGATCATAGTTGTTTTGAGCTAGAACCGCTGGCAAACTTTCGACGTGATTGTCCACACCGTAGAGGTAATGGGTCAGCCAGGTATTGAGCAGGTCATAAAAGTCCTGACCATTGGCAGTGATGCCGTATCCCCGTGACATAGCCGCTGGATAGACGTGATCTCCTTGGTGGAGATAGAGCTTGACATCTTGTCCTGCTTTCTTGAGAGCATCGTACATGAGTTCAAAGTGTTTGGTCTTAACATTGTCATCATTCAAGCCATGGACGATCAGGGCGCTGGTCTTGAGATTTTCTGGATGAAGGGTATAATCCCGCTCCTTCCAGACATCACTGTAGTTACGATCATGGGCGTACTGGTCCTTGTTCAATTGATTGATGTAGTTGGAATAGTTTTGCCAAATCCCTGCCCAGTCGTCTTGGTCCAGCATCCGTGTGCTAACGTAGAGGGAGAGCCATGAAAGGTCACTATAAGGGGCATTGCCAAACTGGGTTCCTTGGCTATTGAAATAATCATACCAAGAGGCAATCCCTGCTGCTGGAACAATGGTCTTTAGACCTTCTACGCCTGTTGCTGCCACACCAAAGGTCGTGGTTCCAGCCCAGGAGAGACCTGTCATAGCGACATTGCCTGTTGCCCAGTCTGCCTTGATTTCAACATTGCTAGTCTTATCGGTGTAGGCCTTGCGTTTGCCATTGACCCATTCGATGATATTCTTAAAGGCATTGATTTCGAGATCAGACCCCGTCGTATTAAATCCTTCTGATCCCTTGGTACCAAGTCCAGCACTGGAGATAAAGGCATAGCCTCTGACCAAGAAATAGTCGTACCAGTTGAGATCTTCGTAGTCATAGATATACTCGTAGGGACTGTAGTAATACCAATCCGAAGCCTTGGCTTTTTTGGCTGCTTCTACTGTTGTTTCACTGCTTACTGGCTGTCTCTTTGCAGGTTGGTTGTGCAGCTTCTTCATGTCGTAACTACCGTCCGTAGGAAGCCCCAAACTTTCAAGAGTCACATAGTTTTCATCGAGCGTCCCCGCTACGTAAGGGCGTGCTTCTAGAATGGTGGCTGCCTTAAAATCACCTTGCGCTACGGCTTTTGGTAATTGAACAATGGCTTTGACTAAGTCAGGCTTACCATCTGCATCGGTATCGTAGTCCGTTTCGACATAGACTGGGAAGCGCACAATTTGGCTGTCCTCATATTTGTAGTCTTGGTCTGCTTTTTCTCCCGTTGTATAAGGGAAAATCGGTTGGGCACGACCATTTAAAAAGAGCGGACTTTTCTTTTCAGCCCGGTAGGCATCGTAGAGTTTCTTAGCTGTTTCATACATCTTGGCCAATTCTGGCTGACTAACCTTACGAGTCAGATCTTCTGATTTTTCAATCAAGCCTAAACTCTTGGCAAAGCGTTCGCGATCTGCTTGGCTTTGGCCCAATTGGCTAGGATCTGTTGCTGCCCATTGAAGCAAGCCATTAACAGCATCTTGGACCGTCAACTCTTTAGAGGCTTGATCCGCTGCAAGGGTGCTACCTGTGACCTTTGCCAAATCCTGACTTGTTGCCGGAGCTTCTGAAGAAGGAGCAGATTGAGGCCCAGCTTCCCTGTTTGTTGCTGCTGGAGTTGCTACTGGGACCGTAGGCTCACTTTGTCTTGTGTGTTCTTCTGTAGCAGGGGCTACTTGATTTGCAACTGCCGTCCGATCCAGCGATGCCTCATTCGAGCTTGCAGCTTCTTCACTAGTGGCAGTACTTGTGTCACTTGTTGTCGGTCTTGCTTCGGAAGCTGGAGCATGGACCACTTCTGTCGATGGGGCTAGCTCTTCTGTCTGCTCATCTGCTGCTGCTACTTGATGCAAGACCATCGGTGCGATCAATAAACTTGATGCGACAATGGAAACCATTGTTTTCTTTTTCATGTCAGTCTCCTTACTTTTTTTGTAATCAACACCCCTATTATACTATGTAAGCGTTTTTATATCAAATAGATATTCAAATGATCCAAAAAAAAAACCGAGGCATCAGCCCCGGTTATCGATCCTTATTTGACGTGTTTCTTAAGATCTTCTTGTGCTTTTTTGTTTGACTCTGCTTGTTCTTTTTGCCATTTTTCAAGGGCTTTGTTGTAGTCAGCAGTTGTCACAGCTTTATCTTGGAGTTTCATTCCTTTGTAGATCACGTGGTCTTTTCCTTTACCACCAGTCCATGCAAATGGAGCTGAGAATGGTTCGATACGTGTCAAGAATGGACGTCCAGTTGATGAAGAAGTTGGCATAACAAGGGCACTATCTGTCAACCAAGCTTGCGCTGCCGCATATTTTTCATAGCGTTTGTTGACGTCTTGTGTTTCTGCACCAGCATCTTTGATCATCTTTTCAAAGTCGTACAGACCAACTTTTTTAGCTGCTTCATTGTTTTCACTTGGGTCAAATCCAAGGAAAGTTTTAGTATTTTCACCAGATGAAGCTTTCAAGATATCCATGTAAGTTGATGGGTCTTGGTAGTCAGGGCTCCATCCAACATTATCAGAGAGATCCCAGTCTTCGCCAGCCGCATTTGGCGCAAAGAGGGTCACATTTTGAAGGTCTTCTTTCGAAAGCATTTGGATATCGATGACGATATTTTCTTTACCAAGTGCTTCTTCAACTGATTGTTTGAAGGATTGTACCCGTTGAACTCTTGATGGTGTGGTTTGGTCTACAGGCATATCGATGTGAATTGGGAATTTCACACCTTCTGCTTCCAAGGCAGTCTTCGCTTTTGCAAGCTCTTCCTTCGCTTTCTTAGCATCGAAGAGACCATTTTGACCATCGTCTAGTTTAGTAGATTTCCACTCATCTCCGTAGGTATCCAATTGAGTTTTCACCATTTCACCAAAGGTCTTACCATCAGCTTGGACAAATGTTGGTGGAATGTAGAGGTTACGGATGATCTTGCTTGCTCCGTCTTTTCCGTTCAATTGAGCAGCATACGCTTCACGGTTGAAGGCAAAGCTGATCGCTTGACGGAAGTCCTTGTTCAAGAGAGCTTTCTTAGTAGATTGTTTTTCTTCATCGGTCTTCTTAGCAGTGTGTTTGTAAGATTGACGGTCGATGTTGGTACCAATAACATAAGAAGCGGCATCTTGAGGAGTGTAGGTGATTTCGTCTTTGAATTCTTTGGCTTGCTCTGAGTAACCAGATCCAGTTGGGAAGAGTTTTGCCAAGCTAAGAGCATTTTCACCGAATGATTTGGCCAATTTACTTTGGTCTTGTCCATCGTAGAATTCCAATTTCACATCTGAGATGTAGACCTTGTCTTTATCCCAGTAGTTTTCATTCTTGGTCATTTCGATAGAAGATTTTGAAGTAAAGCTCTTCAAGATGTAAGGACCATTGTAAAGAAGAGAGCTGGTGTCACTTGCTTGAGCGAATTTATCCCCTTTTGATTTCACGAATTTTTCGTTGACAGGGAAAGTGATCCCAAGAGTCAATTTAGAGTTCCAGTAAGATTCTGGTTGGTTCAAAGTGATTTGAAGGGTATGATCATCAACTGCTTTTACTCCTACAGCTGAGAAATCTTTATTTTTACCACTGACGTAGTCATTCAAGCCTTTGATAGAATCCTGGATGATATAGAGCATTTCTGATTTGTTATCAGCCGCATATTTGATCCCTGTGACGAAATCTTTAGCTGTTACATCCGCATACTCTTCGCCTTCTGAATCATACCATTTAGCATCGTCACGAAGTTTATAAGTATAAGTCAAGCCATCTTGCGAAACTGTCCAATCTTTTGCAAGAGATGGAATCAAGTTCCCGTATTTATCATTTTCAAACAAACCATCAATCAAGTTTCCAGTGATATCGTGGGTTGCTGCTTTACCAGATGTGATATAGTTTAGGTTTTCTGGCTCAGTCTCATAGACATATGAGAATTTTTGACCGTTACTTGAGCTAGATGATTTAGAACCACCCGAACAAGCTGCTAGGATACCTGCTGAAAGGAGGGCAACCCCCGCAAGTGCAATGACATTTCTTTTTTTCATGTAAATCTCCTCAAGAAATTTTAAGTTTATTTTAAGATTATACCACAAAGGTTTTCAGAAGAAAAGGAATTTTCAGAAAATTTTTGTATTATGAAAAAAACTACTCCGGAGAGTAGTTCCATTTTTTACTCTACTAAGTCGCTCTTGAGGTAGGCATCGACCATGCGCTCTGTTGCGACTACAGAATCCAAGTGAGTCCGCTCATAAGAGTGGCTAGATTCGATTCCTGCTCCGAGAAGAGCATGTTTGACTTCTGCTCCTGCGCTCATGGCTGCAGAGGCATCTGATCCATAGAAAGGATAGATGTCCAACTTATAAGGGATTTCTTGGGCTTTTGCCAAGGCTACCAAATGCTGACGGAACTCATAGTGATATGGTCCAGAAGCGTCTTTGACACAGATGGATACCGTGTATTCATCCGTCGCTTGGTCGTCTCCCATAGCTCCCATGTCCACTGCCAAGTATTCGACCACTTCAGCTGGAATACTAGAATTAGCCCCATGCCCCACTTCTTCAAAGACTGAAAAGGCAAAGGTGGTCGTTACTGGCAATTGGATCTGCTCTTCCTTGTACACGCGCAGAAGATTCAAGAGAATCGCCGCACTTACCTTGTCATCTAAGTGACGAGATTTAATAAAGCCAGTATCTGTCACAATGGTCCGGGGATCAAAGCTGACAAAATCACCCACTTCAATGCCAAGGGCACGGGTTTCTTTTTCATTGGTCACTTTTTCATCTAGACGGACTTCCATATTGTCCTGGGTCCGCTCTACAGTTCCCGCATCCTTGTAGACATGGCAAGAAGTCTGATGGACCAAAATAGTCCCAGAATGGGTCTTTCCTGTATTGGCTACATGGACTGTACAATTTTCCCCTTCAATCATATTCCAAGGGAAACCACCGATACGGTCTAACTTGAGGCGACCATCTGCTTTCACCGCGCGGACAATAGCTCCCAAGGTATCCACATGGGCTGTGACGTAGCGTTGCTTGTCTGTGATCACACCAGGCACGGTCACATTCACGCCTCCCTTAGCAGTCCGAGTTACTTCGTACCCAAAGCCTTCAATGGTTTTGACCAAGTATTCTGCGATCTCACGTGTAAAACCGGTCGGGGAAGGAATGGCTGTCAATTCCTGCAAATAAGTCACTGTCTGATTCATAATGCCTCCAAATGTGTTTTTCTTTATTCTAGCATGAAATAGGTGGAATAGCTAGAGGAGAGGTTACAGGTTGGAGTTTTTCAACTCTTCCCGTACTTGCATTAGGAGAAAGCCAGAGTTCTATTTATATTTTCAACACATTTTGGGAGAGATTCATCTAGTGCACCTAAAATAAAAAAAGAAACTTGTCCACAACTAACGGTGTCTAAACAAGTTCCACGCAGGCTATTTCAATGGTGATACATAATTATCAGGATAAAATATGATGTAATTTTTGACAATATCTGTTAGACTATCTTCAGTTATGTTTCTCCACTTATGGAGATAGAAGGTTTCAGACTTGAGAACAGAGTGAAACCATTCGATACAGCCATTATCTGCTATTTCGCCTCTTTTCTGAGAATTCTTACACTCCTGTTTCCAGCGATAAAGGTGGAGCGTTTGACGCCGAAACATTCTAAAATAATCGATACAGGGCACGTTTTCTTATACTCTTCTACTAGCTTGATAAGACTTACTTTGTCGATTCTCTTATCAAGTTCTGATACTTTTTTAGTAATTCTACCTGCAAACGTAACTGTTCCACTTCAGATAACTGTTTCATCCCATTACCATAAGTATATTGTTTCCCCACGGGTTGTTGGAAACGGTACAATTCATCATTCTGATACCATCGCTACCAGGTCTTGGCCTGACTAGCATTTTTGATGCTGAGGGTATCCATGATAACTTTATTTGATTTGCCTGCCTTCTTCATTTCGATACAGGCTAGCTTAGTTTCTACTGAATATGCTTTTTGACCATAACAAAACACCCCTGTTTCTAGTTTACCAGAATTCAACAGGAGTGTTTTCTTGTGTCTCATTTTATGGGTGCAGTGCCGACCCTAGGGATTCTTTCGTTCTCATATATACGTCATTAGTATAGGCTAATTTGATTTAAATTCCAAGAGAAATAACATTTTACATAAAAATCAGTGGGTATTTTACAATTTTTGCATATAATAGAGCTAAAAAACAATTGGTTTTAAGAATTCTTATCTGAAACATTCGGAAATTCCCCTTAACCGTAGCGGAAAGTTGTTTTCTTCTCCTATTTATAATAGACTATCACTAACATTAGATGAAAAGGTGACTCTATGACTATAAATCAACTGCTTCAAAAGCTGGAGCCTACTAGCCCTATCCTTCAAGCTAACTTTGGAATTGAACGCGAAAGTCTTCGTGTCGATAGACAGGGAAAATTAGCACATACGCCTCACCCTTCATGGCTAGGAGCTCGAAGTTTCCACCCTTATATTCAAACAGATTTTTGTGAGTTTCAGATGGAACTCATCACACCAGTTGCTAAATCTACCACTGAGGCTCGTCGATTTCTTGGAGCCATTACCGATGTAGCTGGACGTTCCATCAGTAAAGATGAACTTCTCTGGCCCTTGTCCATGCCTCCTCGTATCAACGCCCAAGAAATCCAAGTTGCCCAACTGGAAAATGAATTTGAACGCCATTATCGTAACTACCTGGCCGAAAAATACGGAACTAAACTACAAGCTATCTCAGGTATCCACTATAATATGGAACTAGGGAAAGATTTGGTTGAAGCCCTATTCCAAGAAAGTGACCAGATTGATATAATTGCTTTCAAAAACGCCCTCTATCTTAAGCTGGCTCAAAACTACTTGCGCTACCGTTGGGTGATTACCTATCTTTTTGGGGCTGCACCTATTGCTGAGCAAGGATTCTTCGACCAAGAAGTTCCAGAACCTGTGCGTTCCTTCCGTAACAGTGACCACGGCTATGTCAATAAGGAAGAAATACAAGTATCTTTTGCAAGCCTAGAAGACTATGTCTCTGCCATCGAAAACTATATCGAACAAGGTAATTTGATTGCGGAAAAGGAATTTTACTCGGCTGTTCGTTTCCGTGGACAAAAGGTTAATCGCTCCTTCCTTGACAAGGGAATCACCTACCTAGAATTCCGTAACTTCGACCTCAACCCCTTTGAGCGTATCGGTATTAGCCAAACTACCATGGATACCGTACACCTACTCCTTCTAGCCTTCCTCTGGCTGGATGCCCCTGAAAATGTTGATCAGGCTCTGGCTCAAGGTCACGCGCTGAATGAAAAAATTGCCCTCTCTCATCCTTTAGAACCTCTACCTTCTGAAGCTGAAACTCAGAACATTACGACAGCTCTAGACCAACTGGTGCAACATTTTGGGCTTGGTGACTATCATCAAGGGCTGGTCAAACAAGTTAAAGATGCCTTTGCAGATTCCAGTCAGACACTAGCTGCTCAACTTCTTCCTCATATCAAAGACAAGTCCCTTTCTGACTTTGCCCTTGACAAGGCGCTTGCCTATCATGATTACGACTGGACTGCCCACTATGCCCTTAAGGGTTATGAGGAGATGGAACTTTCTACCCAGATGCTGCTCTTTGATGCCATTCAAAAAGGGCTTCATTTTGAAATCCTAGATGAGCAGGATCAATTCCTTAAACTCTGGCATAAAGATCATGTTGAGTACGTCAAAAATGGTAACATGACCTCAAAAGACAACTATGTAGTTCCTCTTGCCATGGCTAATAAAACCGTGACCAAAAAAATCCTGGCTGATGCTGGCTTCCCTGTCCCCGCCGGCGACGAATTTACCAGTCTAGAACAAGGTCTAGCCTACTATCCTCTTATCAAGGGCAAGCAAATTGTGGTTAAACCAAAATCAACCAACTTCGGTCTGGGCATTTCCATTTTCCAAGAGCCTGCCAGCCTTGATAACTATAAGAAAGCTCTCGAGATTGCCTTTGCAGAAGATACAGCTGTTCTTGTTGAAGAATTTATCCCAGGAACCGAATACCGTTTCTTCATTCTGGACGGGCGTTGTGAGTCTGTCCTCCTTCGTGTCGCTGCTAATGTTGTCGGTGATGGCAAACACACCATTCGTGAATTAGTCGCTCAGAAAAATGCCAATCCATTGCGAGGCCGTGACCACCGCTCACCTCTGGAAATCATTAAGCTAGGAGACATCGAACAATTGATGTTGACTCAGCAAGGTTATGCACCTGATGATATTCTCCCAGAAGGGAAAAAGGTCAATCTCCGCCGTAACTCCAACATTTCTACGGGTGGTGACTCTATTGATGTCACTGAGACAATAGATTCCTCTTACCAAGAATTGGCAGCAGCTATGGCAACTAGCATGGGGGCCTGGGCTTGCGGGGTTGACCTCATCATTCCAGATAAAACTCAGCCTGCTAGCAAGGAAAAACCTCATTTCACTTGTATCGAGCTCAACTTCAATCCCGCTATGTATATTCACACCTATTGTGCTGAAGGTCCTGGACAAGCTATCACTCCAAAAATTCTAGACAAGCTTTTTCCAGAAGTTGCCACAAGTCAAACCTAAAACCTAATTCTTAGGAACAAACAAATCACCTTTATCTCGATGATATGATACCTCTTAAGTAGACAAGGTAAATACCTAAAATCTACAGCTCTTTGTCAACTTTAGTGGGTTGAAGAAAAGCTAAGCTCGAGAAAGGACAAATTTCGTCCTTTCTTTTTTGATATTCAGAGCGATGAAAATTCGCTTCTTGAAGTTTTCAAAGTTCCGAAAACCAAAGGCATTGCGTTTGATAAGTTTGATGAGATTATTAGTCGCTTCCAATTTTGCGTTGGAATAGGATAACTGAAGGTCATTGATGATTTTCCCTTTGTCCTTTAGAAATGTTTTAAAGACAGTCTGAAAAAGAGAATGAACCTTCTTTATATTGTCTTCAATGAGTCCAAAAAATTTCTCTGGTTCCTTATTCTGAAGGTGAAAAAGCAAGAGCTGATAGAGATTATAGTGGTATTTCAAGTCTTCTGAATAGCTCAAAAGCTTGTCTAGGATTTCTTTATTGCCTAAATTGTCAAATTAAGTTAGACTTTTCAAGTAACTCAGAAAAACTTGGTAGGGTGATTGAAATAGTTCTAATGGTAATTCATAGACTACCCTCTGTTCAGCTATTCCTCCTTCATCTGTAACAAAAAAATATTTCTCATGATGTCGCCAAACATGTTGTCCATAACCTTTTATTTCTTCAAACTTACTAACGTCTTCCCAAGTTAATTTACTATGTTCCATGTGTGTTCTCCTCTTTGGGTACTAATATCTTTCATGATGCCTTCTGGCATATTTCCTGGGAAGGTTTGTCCTCCTGGTTTCCAAAAATCTTCAAAAGCAGATGCTTCATTTCCGCTTGGAATTCTTGTATGAGATTGATGAAATGCTTCTAATTTTAAAATTTGATGCATTTACTATGATTCCAAGTTTTCTATTTGATTTAAAAGCTCCCATAATCTATTATTGTAGGCTTCAATTTCTTCATTAATTTTTAGTCGTTCCAAATAATCATTCTTCCAAACAAAAAAGTCTGATAGACCTCCTCTTGGAGGATAAAGGATATCTTTAATTTCTCTTATTGTAGGGAGTGAGTCACCATTTTCCAATGCACATTCTAATCCTTGTAAAAATGAAATTTGTACATGAATTGTCCCATCATTGTATTGATTTAATAGTGGTAATATTAATTTGATATTATCTAATAATTCTTTTCGTTTCATTTCTTTCCTCACTAATTTAATGGTTTTGAGCTAATAACCTCTACACCTTCTATTTTCCACGGAGTTTCAATAAAAATTTGTTCATATTCCAAACCACCTTGATAGATGCCTCCTTGACTCGCAACAGGTCCTCTGTATATTGTTGTGCCAGCTGGTATTTTTATTTCGTAAACTGTATTTAAAGGAGAGCTGCCAGTGTAGTTTCCTGAACGATCTGTCCAAATTGGTTTTACTGCCGTATTTATTCTAACTTCTATCTCAGAATGTGGGGCTGATTCTGTAAACCATTGCCCTAGCGGATTGCTTTGGTCGCCAGCTCGATATAATATTTTGGGAGACTTCAAAACTTCAACATCATACCGTCCCCTATAAAAATTAACATTAGGCTGACCTCTTAAATCATTTAGTGGACCAGGATTTGTATATGAATTATATTCATAAGTTTGCAAATCGGGATATTTAGATTGAATATTATTTACTACTGGTCCCTCAACATCTAAATTCTTAGGTGCAGGCTGAGGCTTGACTACCGGCTGAAGCCTCGTGGTTGAAAAGTCTTTAAACCCTGAATTCTCCCTCGCAAGCCTGCTTTCTTCTATATTTCGTAAAATATGTTCGCGATCATAAGGTTTTGTGGTTTCTGTTATAGTTTTACCATTGATATCTACCTTAAGGTTAACCTCAGGAATTACTGGATTCCTATTGAAGAATGGAATCTTCCCTTTTACCTTACTATATACATCCAAGAACGTTGTATAGGGTTTATTGTAGTACTGATTATATCCAACATAAGTGGTTACCTTAAGGTAGCTCCTTAAAACTTTGTCCTATTTTTAATTTTCTACTATGTAAACTTGAAAACTCTTGACCTTACTGCCAACAACATGCTTTTCAACATCGCATTCCCACCAAGGAAGAATATCTTCTTCCAAAATTTCTAAAAATAAGTCTTTAGATGATAAGTCATCTTTTAAGAAGCTATCATAATTTTCAAGAATAAAGTTGTATTCTTCAGCTTTTATCCATGATAAGTCTGTCAGCCAATCTGTAATAGATGACCAATTATTGGCATCAGGAAGTCCGACATTTTTTTCAAGAAAACGAAATAGTTCTTCTTTGTTTTGGATCTGCTTCCCATCAAAATTTGCTACAAAGCCACTGAAAGGCAATCGATCTTGCATTTCAAGTTTCGTAATGTAATGAATTCTATTTTTCAGGATTTCAAACCTCTATTCTATTTTTTTAAAATGTTTTATAATGGTCTTCTGTTTTGAGTAAAATCTATTTTTGAATATCGATTTGAAAAAAAAGGTTGATTCAAACTAAACTTGCTGGTTGCTGAGGAGGCCACATAACCTCCTACGATGTTCCCGATAAAGTTTGCAGTTTGAGCATCTTCTTCACTTCCACCTAGGAGTTTGGTCCCATGATAGACAACCTGACCACTTGTATAGAGATTTATTTCTCTTAGAATACAATATAATTATACAAAGTCTAATTGAATAGTTTGATTGCTCTCCATTTTTTTAGCTGTATTAATAATATTTTCTATTTCTCTTTGAGTTATCGGAAGATTCTCATGAGGAGGCTCCCATTGTGTCATACTATCTTTATAAACAACAAATTTTTTATTGATCAGCAATTCTCCTTGTGCTTTTATGAGGAAACCATTCTCTAAATCAAAAGTAATTGTTGATCTTGTTCCTGTAATTTTCATTTCTACCTCTCGAATATAATTTTTTCTACCCCTGTTTTAGGATCTATTGTTGTAACCTTAGTAACATTTGGATTGGCCTTCAATCTTGGTAGTTCGATGTTTTCCCAAATATTTCCTGGTCGTAGTTCGCTACCAACTACAGCTCTTATTTCACCAGATACTTGCTCTGCGTAAACATTCGAAGCTTCCTCCCAAGCTGTTACACTTGAAGGAGTATTAAAATCCCATTCAGGCATTACAATGTTCGTATCATCAATCGTAGATTCTAATGTAACTCCTCCTTTATTTTTTGCTATTTTTTTCGCAACATCCATTCCTCCAATGCCATCTGTTCGTCCTGACCAGAAAAAAGCCGTATCTGGATCAGTTTTCAATCTACCTCTTATTAACTCAACATCAAAGTCAGTTTGAGTAAAATCTATTTTTGAATATCTATTTGAAAAAACAGGAATTACTGGTTTCCTATTGAAGACAGGAATCTTCCCTTTTACCTTACTATATACATCCGAGAAAGTTGTGTAGGGTTTATTGTAGTACTGATTATATCCAACATAAGATGTATACAAGGTACTTGCTAGTTGGAGGCTATCAGTAAAACCTCTCACCTTCTTGATATTTTTTGCACGATTGATTTCTTCCTGTGTAGCAGGTTTACCTGTAAAAGGATCAATACCTTCTTCAATTATATAATAATCATATTTAGTTTGAAAAGCAGGATCTCGCCAACTGAGCATTTTTTGACTATCCAAAAAGAAATAACGGTCTAGTAGGTAATGATAATTAGCTCGCTCTGTTTCAGATTTAAATAGTTGTGCATATGGATTCACATGAGCCATGGAGATCAATGTTTTAAGTTCTGGGTAGGCCTCTTCTAACGCTTCTTGATCTATTGCATCGATACGTTTCTTAAATTTTGGGTCCACCTTGGCTAATTCTGAAGGTAATAATCCTAAATGATCATTCTTAACTTCATTATATCTCTTCCATAACAATTTGAGATCGTTCATATCCCATTTGGCAAGGATCGCATCACCTTGCCCCATATTCGTATACCTTTTATAGGCTTGAATCACATCTCCATACTCTTCCTCCAGTTCAGCACGTGACATTTTTGAGAGTTTTTCTTCTAATGTTTCAACTTTCGGATTCTTCACTTTGTTCAGAATGGCTTGACGTTTTTGCCATCCTAAAGAGGTTGTTTGCTTCCACGATAGATCAGATCCACTACTTGGAGGCAAGTAGGTTCCACTCGCAGCATCTTCTGTCGCTAGCAATTCTTTTGTTTAAATTAACACGCCTACAGAATCATCCTAATATCAAATTTTTTTGAGAAATACATGGACAAACTTCTTTCAAATTAATAAACTGACTTCATCATATGCTATAATTTAGTTATATTTTACAAAAATGAAAGTTTCTAACTAATGCCCCTATTTGCTCATTAATGTAACTGGGCTGTTATGTCATTATCAGTTTTATGTTATAGCTTTATCAAGGAGTTTCGTCTATGTTTCAATACCTTAAGCCTTTGCGCTGGTATCTTTTCTTTAATTTTCTCTTTAGTGGACTGTCCAATATTTGTACGGCTCTTCTTCCATACTTTACACAAGAATTAATTCGTGGCCACTATCAAATAGCTTTGTCAGGTTATTGTATCGCAGTTATAGGTTACTTGACTTGCAACTACATCCAAATGCGACTTGACTGGAAACAGGCCATTCTCTTTTCGACAAATCTAAAGAACGATTGGTTTCAATCTCTTTTAGGACTTGCCCACCATGATTTCAAGCAGAAAACAGTCGCAGAATACATTTCTTATCAATCTAATGATCTTGATTCACTGGAAAAAGATTATCTACCTCCACTGATGAGTTTTTTTAAGTAGATTCTACGAATTTTGATTTATACCATCATTATTACCAGAACGATCAATCCTATAGTGGCACTGATCCTACTGATTTCAACAGCCATCAGTATTCAAATTCCAAAGATCGTTGGTCAATTGACTGCGAAGCGTAGACAAACCTATCTTGAAAAGCAAGGTGATTATTATCGGACCTTGGAGGATCTATTCCGAGGACATCACCTAGTTAACAAACTTACTCTACCTCATTTTATAGAGCAACAAAGAAGTTCTCTCAAAAATTTGCAGGATAAGTATCTTGGGTATGGTTTGACTAAAATTACAGGTATTCTCTTGACGGGTATTTCTTTTGAATTCATTAGCCTTATTCTCTTTTCCTATCTAGCTTACTCTCTATATCATCATCAAATTGGTATCCCTGAGGTGGTGGCCAGTTTTGGTTATATTACAGCCTTCTCAGAACCAATTCAAGAAATCCTTTACGATCTGCAAATGTTAGAGTCGGTAAAACCTGTAATTAAAAGCTTTCAAACTATCGTTAAACATCCATCTTCAATTCAGGCACCACAGCATTCTTTTGAAACGATCACATTGAAAAATCTTTCTAAACAACTTGGGGAATCAACATTGAAGATTTCTTTTGCCACCATTCACAAAGGAGATAAGATTGCCCTCATAGGAGAGAACGGATCAGGTAAGAGTAGCCTGCTCAATATTTTAAATGGTACGGATGAGGATTTCCAAGGCGAGATCTTGCTGAACGATCTTCCCCTAAATCAGCTTTGGGGGAGATTTGGCCTGATCTTGCAACAAGAGCATAGCTTCATCTCTAGTTATGAAAATAATGTTACGCTATTCAATACTTTCCCCGCAGAGTTTAAGGATGAGGAATTTGAAGCAACACCTCCTCAATCCCTGTCAGCTGGACAACAACAACGCATGTACCTCAATCGAGAAAAAAACCGCCAGAGTCCATTAGTTATTATGGATGAACCTTTTTCAGCCTTGGATGCTCATCAGTTTGAGGCAGAATTGAAAAAAGTACTAGACTTACCGTGTGCTGTCATCATTACTTTACACCGACAGAATGAAGCACTGAAGAACTTTGACCAAGTCTGGGAAATTAGATCTGGAGAACTAATCATTCAAAAAAATGAGTAGACTTGCTTTCTCACGAAGATTTGTTTTACCATGATCAATACATCATCAGGCACAGATAGATTGAGGTCATCTTAACCTCAAAAAGAGAGTGGGACAGAAATCGGTAATTCGTTAGAATTCGATTTCGTCGTCCCACCTACTCACAGTTGAGTAGGGCTGTAAAAGCTGATGAAATCAGCGTAGTAGAGCCCACTCAACCACTGCGTCTTGCTCGACAATCCAAAAACAATTGAGAGGCTAGGACTTTTGTCCCAGCCTCTTTTTTATATTTAATTGTATTTCTTCCAACCCCTTCTATTACATCTTTAATTTCAAAAGGGATGAATCGTTTGATCAGTGCATAAGTAAACTGGATTGATCTTCTCAATACTTCCTACTCGTCAGTGGACTTCTTAACTGTAATCACTCAACTAAAGATTTTATTCATACAAATGCAAATCATGATTTGCACTCTCTAAAAAGATATCACTCATTTAAATACTCTTTTCCTTAAATCCTATTCTACAAAATATGGCCATGAATTCATACGAAAACAAAAAGAGAGCAACAAACTGAGCTACTCTCCATTTTGTTTATTTTTCGACCATTCCGCCTTTGATAAGACTGTCTTTCGTTACTGAATAACTGACTGTTTTGTCATCTAGGGGATTAAAGCCTGGTACGATTTCTTTCAATTTATTAAAATCGATTTTTGTGTAATCAATAGTATTGCGGATATAAAAGATTCCGTCTTTGTATTCTGATGTTAGTTCAAATCCATGGCCCATCAGATCTTTGAATTTTTCTTGGCTCTTAGCGACGGCTTCTTTCATGGTTTCAAGAGGGTTCTCACCAGGCACTTTTGAGACGTCGTAATCATCAACTTTTTCTTGTAACAACAAGGTATCTCCCTTGTAATACAAGGTTACAGTGGACTTACCTGCTTCATCACTCGTTTCAAGAACGGTTTTTTGTGCACCTGCTAGTGCATCTTCTTTTTTGCTTTCATCAGTTGATGACTCTTTTGTCTTCTCTTTAGCGGATGATTTGCTTGTTGCTTTACTTGTCGCCTTAGTAGACGATGGACTAGTAGATTTTGTACTCTCTTTTTGTGTGCAACCAGCTAAAAGAAGACCCGCTGTCAAGAAGACGGCTAACATTTTTGTGGTTTTATTCATTTTGAATACCTCACTTTTTTATGATGGTTAGGGAAATGACTGACGTCTGAAACGAGTCATTTGGCAAGATCAACTGTCGTTTTAGATGTTATTAAAAAAGTCTCAAAAATGATGTCCGCAGCCCCTCCTTATCGATCATTGTAGCCATCTGGGTGGCTGGAATGCCAAGCCCAGGCTGTTTGGATAATGGTTTCGATATTGTCAAATTTTGGTTGCCAACCGAGGATGGCACGCGCCTTCTCAGAGGATGCGATCAAGGTATCAGGATCTCCTGGTCTGCGATCAGCCAGCTCAAGTGGGATCGGATGTCCGGTCACCTTGCGGGCCGCTTCAACGATTTGAAGATTGGAGAAACCGGTCGACGAGCCCAGGTTAAAGGCAGTAGATGGGTTGCCGTTTCGGAGATACTCCACTGCTAAAAGATGGGCATCTGCCAAGTCAAATGGATGGACATAGTCCCGAACATTGGTGCCATCTGGTGTCTGGTAGTCATCTCCAAAAATAGAGATCTTTTCGCGTTTGCCTTGGGCCACTTGCAAGACGATCGGCAAGAGATGGGTCTCTGGTCCATGGTCTTCTCCGATGGATCCATCTGGCTTAGCACCCGCTACATTAAAGTAACGAAGGGGCACGTACTTGATGCCGTAGGCTTGATCAGCCCAGCGCATGATGGTTTCCATCATGAGCTTGCTTTCCCCATAAGGATTGATCGGTTTTTGTGGAGTGGTTTCAAGAATCGGAATTTCTTCTGGAATGCCGTAGGTGGCAGCAGTTGAAGAAAAGACGATGTAGTGCACCCCACATTCATGCATGACTTCCAAGAGTTTGACCATGCCTGCTGTATTGTTGTCAAAATATTTCAAAGGATCTGCCATGGACTCAGCGACCAGTGAGTAGGCCGCAAAGTGGATGACCGCATCGATATCGGCATGTTCTTTAAACACCCTGCGCATAAAGTCTTGATCCGCCAGATCTCCTTGGTAAAAGACAGCATCTGGATGCACCGCTGCACGGTGGCCTGTGACCAGGCTATCGACCACGACGACTTTTTCCTGTCCTTCATTGACCAAACGGTCCACCATGTGGGAACCGATATAGCCAGCTCCTCCGAGTACGAGTATTGCCATTTGTTTTCCTTTCGCTTCTTGTCTTCTCTCTTATTGTACCAAATTTCTGCCACTTCTCCACACTTAAAGTGTCGCAACAAAGCGTCTAAAAGCAGCTTGTCCTTCTGCGGTTCTCTTGTAGACACCGGCATCTTCCAGCACACGCGCAAAGATCTGGCCGACTGATTCACGGACAAGGGCCTCTGCCTCTGCTTCTTCTGTGATAGCTGGGTGAGTGGCTTTCAAATCATCTGCCCAAGGCTGGTGGTAGGTCGCCACAGTATCCTCACGTCCAAGCAAATAGTCTTGAACCTGCTTGAGCTCTTCCTTGAGGCGAGGTGGCAAAATGGCCAAGCCCATGACTTCGATCAGGCCGATATTTTCTTTTTTGATGTGTTGCACATCCGCATGTGGGTGATAGATACCGTCTGGATGCTCTGGTGAGGTTTGGTTGTCACGGAGCACCAAGTCCAATTCATAATGCCCATCACGAATCCGTGCAATGGGGGTAATGGTATGGTGGGGCTGACCATCGGATGCTGCTAAGACTTGAACGGCTGGATCCGAGTAGCCTCGCCAGGCTGTGAGGATATGGTCTGCCAGGTCAATCAATTGCGCCTTGTTGTCCGATTGCAACCGGAGAACCGACATGGGCCAATTAACAATTCCTACCGATACAGCCTCAAAGCCCTCAATGGTAAAGCTTTCCTCCACAGGCGCCAGCTCCATAGGGAAGGTGTGGCGTCCGCCTTGATAATGGTCATGAGTCAGGATGGATCCCCCTACAATGGGTAGATCTGCATTGGAGCCTGCAAAATAGCCTGGAAAAGTCTCGACAATGGTCAAGAGTCGCTCAAAGGTCTTGCGGCTAATGGCCATAGGAACATGCTGGCTATCGAGGAAAATGCAGTGTTCATTGAAGTAGGCATAAGGGGAATACTGGAAGCCCCAGTCATGACTGTCCATGTCAAAGCGGATGATCCGATGATTGGCACGGGCAGGATGGTCTAGGCGACCTTGATATCCTTCATTTTCAAAGCACAGTTGGCAGGCTGGATAATGACTAGCTTTAGCCAGCTTCGCCGCTGCGATGTCTTTAGGATCTTTTTCAGGTTTTGACAGATTGATGGTGATTTCAAGGGAGCCATAGGGGGTTTCTGCCTCAAAAGCGATATTTTGCGCAATCGCCTTGACCTTGATGTAATCATTGCGCTTAGAGAGGGCATAGAAATCCGCAATCGCGTCTTCCTTGGACTGATGGTAGGTCTCCCAGAAATAGCGGTTGACCTGACTAGGACTGGGGGTGATCCAATCCATCAACTCTGCACCTAGGCTGTCCTTGGCGGCCATGCTATCTTGGATCTTACCATTCGCAACAGCGATTTCCACCAGCTGATCTTTGAGCGCAATCAAGTCTTCTTTTTGAGCTGGGGCGTCTAGCCCTTCTTCTCCGACGCGACTCATAACGCGATTTTTTAGATAGATCCGATCCATCTCTTCGTAGTCACTGACGTTAATGACCGCTGTGACAAATGCATCTAATACCTGTTCTGTCATCCTATCTCCTTTTTAATCAAGCACCCGTGTTCCTGCCGCAACTTCTGCAATATAGAAGCTTGGCGCATAGCCAACGACTTCTTCATAACGGTTGCCGACAGCTTCTTTAAAGTCTTCCACTTTATCTTTGTTTACGAGAGCGATGGCGCAACCACCAAAGCCTGCTCCGGTCATACGAGCGCCTAAGACACCTTCTTGTTCCCAGGCTGTATGCACCAAGGTATCTAATTCTAGACCTGTCACTTCGTAGTCATGCTCCAAGGATACGTGGGAAGCATTCATGAGACGGCCAAAGCCTTCCAAATCACCTGCTTCAAGGGCCTTGCGTGCTTGGAGGGTCCGTTGGTTTTCAAGTACAGCATGACGAGCCCGTTTGATGCGATTTTCATCCTTGATCAAGTAGCTGTAGGCATCAAAAGCCCAGAGATCCAATTCCCCTAAGGTTTGGATATCCAATTTTTCTTGGAGTTCAGAAACGGCAGTTTCGCATTCTGAACGACGTTCATTGTATTTTGAATCTGCTAATTCCCGGCGTTTGTTGGTATTCATGATGACCACGACATTGTCTTTGAGGTCCAGCGGTACCAGATCATACTCTAGGGTGTTGGTATCGAGATAAATAGCCCGTTGATCAGCTCCCATACCGATGGCAAATTGGTCCATGATCCCAGAGTTAACTCCGATGAAGTGATTTTCGGTTTGTTTCCCGATCTTGACCAGATCTAGACGATCTAACTGAAGATCATATAGTTTCTCAGCGATGACGCCAATCAAGAGCTCAAGCGAAGCTGAAGAAGAAAGACCGGATCCATTTGGAATATTGCCGTAGACATAGACGTCCATACCGCTATCAATGACATGACCAGCTTCTTGCAAGAAGTGGAGCACGCCTTTTGGATAGTTGGTCCAGTTGTGCTCTTTTTCAAAGTGGAGATTTTCAAGTGGAACTTCAATAATCCCCTTGTCTTCAAAGTTTCCTGAGAAGAAACGCAAGACCTTATCCTCACGCTTTCTTGCCGCTCCGTAGGTACCAAGTGTGATAGCCGCTGGGAAAACATGGCCTCCGTTATAGTCCGTGTGTTCACCAATCAGATTAATCCGTCCTGGTGAAAAGAAAGTGTGGTCAGCCTTTTCCCCAAAGACAGCCTGGAATTTTGCTTGTAAATCTTGAGATGTGATTGTTGTCGTCATGAGAAACTCCTTTAGTTTTGTAAACGTTTTTATACTTGTATTATATCTGATCACAAGTAAAACTTCAAGTGTTTTTAGTAAAATTTTATTAATTTTTTATTTTATGCCCAGAAAGGCGATAATATAGGTTTTTCATCCGATTATAACTTCTATTTCACTCTTGCTATTTCGAGTTAATTTTAGTAAAACTTTACCAAAAAATCTCAATTGGGAGTGACCCAATTGAGATTCTTAAAGGTTCTAAAACACCATTTCTTGACCATTTTCTGTCACTTGGTAAGTGCCCTCAGCAAGATCGATTCGGGCTACTGCTGTGACAGTCTGGTCTTTATTTTGGCGCGTAATGACAATGGTATGTTCATCTGGTGTTTCCACCTCAATGCTTCCTTCTAAGTCAAAAGCTTGCGAGTTGTTCCGGAAACTAAAGAGCTTGAGAAGGGATTGCACGACTGGTCGCTCTACTTCTTGAGCAATTTCTTCATTGCTGTAGTAATGACGGTTGATATTGCGGCCTTCTTTGGTGTTTTCTAAGAGTTCCAAATCATTCTTCCCAGCCAAGAATCCAACGTAATAAACCTGTGGAATTCCTGGTGCAAAGGCTTGAATTAAACGGGCTAGGAAGTACTTACGATCGTCATCTCCAAGTGCTGAATAGTATGTCGAATTGATTTGGTAGATGTCCAAGTTGTTGTATTCTGCTGTGGAATATTTGCGTTTAACATTTGCTCCTACCTTATAAAGCTCATTTGAAGCATAGTCAATCTCTTCATCATTCAAGATGTCCTTGACATCGACCACCCCAATCCCATCATGGGTATCGAGTGTCGTGAACTGCTTCATGGGACTCATCTTCAACCACTTGGCAAGACGATCCACTTTTGAACTATAGAGGCTATAGAGGGTTACCATAGGTAGTGCGAAGTCATAGACATAATAGTCGTGATCAGCAATCTTAAATTGGATGGAATAGTGCTCATGAATCTCTGGAAGAAGCTCAGCACCGTAGCCTGCGGCCATATCGCGCACCTTATCCAACAAATCCCAAATGTCTGGTTCCACGAAGAAATCATTGGTGTCCAATTTCTTGACCGCATAGGCAAAGGCGTCCAAACGAATGAGGTCACAGCCATTGCTTGCCAGGTGTTCGATGGTCTTGCGAATAAAATCCATGGTTACTTCTTTGGTCACGTCTAGGTCAATCTGCTCTTCCCCAAAGGTATTCCAGAGATGCTCAGTCGTCCCATCCGCAAAAGTGATTTCTTGCTTAGGAGCTCGGTCTTTGCGCTTATAAATCAAGTCTACGTCTGCTTGAGTTGGGCGATTCTCCGGCCAGAACTTGTCCCAGTTGAGGAAGAGGTCCTTATAGGCACTTTGGTCGTGCTTCTCTTGATAATCTTTATAATACTTAGACTGACGGGAAATGTGATTGATCATAAAGTCAAACATGAGATAATACTTGTCGCCCAGGCGTTTGACATCTTCCCAATCTCCAAAGGCTGGATCCACTTGGTCATAGTCTACAGGCGCAAAGCCACGGTCACCAGTTGATGGGAAAAACGGCAAGAGGTGAACCCCACCTACTGCATCCCCAAAATATTTCTCCAGATTTTCATAGAGATCCTTAAGGTTATTTCCTAAGCTATCTGAGTAAGTAATTAACATGGTTTTGTTTTGAATTGGCATAATGGTTCCCTTTCTTTTTTGAAAGCCAAGTCTTTGAGGACCTGGCTTTCATGAGTTTTTCTATTTTAGAATTGCTTCCTAGGATACGATTGAAATCAGCAAGCTGAATCGTCCCTTTGTATCTGAAATTGAACACGCCCTAAGCTCTGTGTGAAAAAGATGAATCTTCCAAGAAGCTGAGGCTTCTTATTCAGATTCCCTATTTTCACTGTGAGCTTTTGACGGGCTTTGTATCTTGTTATTTCACTGCGCCGTTGCTCATTCCTGCGATGATATGGCGTTGGAAGAAGAGATAGACAATAGTAATACTGATAATGCCGACAACGTAGGAAGCAAAGCTTGGTCCGTAGTCGTTGAAATATTGGCCTGCATAGTTGTATTGGAACAAAGGCAGGGTCCACATTTTGGAATCCCGGTTCAAGACAAGGAGTGGCAACATGAAGTCATTCCAGAACCAAAGAGCATTGATGATCATAGTTGTCGCATGCATGGGTTTCATCATTGGGAAGATGATACGGAAATAAGTTGTAAACTTATTAGCCCCATCGATTTCTGCTGCTTCATCCAAACTTTCTGGGATAGAGATTTTGATATACCCCACATAGAGAAAGAGGGTCTGTGGAATCGCATAAGTCAAGTAGAGCAAGATCAAACCAAAGGTGTTAGCTAAACCGAGTTTACTCATCATAACCGTAATCGGAATCATGATGACTTGGAAAGGTACGAAAATCCCAAGGATCAAGAGGGTGTACATGATGGTAAAGGCTTTTCTTTTACTCATATTGCGGGCGATGGAGTAGGCTGCCATAGGAATAAAGATCATCACAGCAAGTAAAGACAAGACAGTGATGACAACAGAGTTCCAATAATAGCCTCCAATGCCATCAGCTAAGAGACGGCTAAAGTTGTCCCATGTGAAGTTTGTTGGAAATCCAAAGAAATTATCTACAATATCTTTGGTGGGTTTGAAGGAACTAAAGAGGGTGGCAAGGAGTGGCACTAAAATCAGAACCGATCCTAGAATCAATAGAATATATTTGCCAATCAAGGCTTTTCTTTCATCTTGTTTCATCGTGCTTCTCCTCTTAAATTTCAAATTTCTTAGATACTCTCAATTGGATGATCGAAATCACTACAATCAAGAAGAACAAGATTACGGCAATGGCATTGGCATATCCGAATTGGTTGTTTTTAAAGGCATAGTTATAAACCAAGAGCCCAAGTGAGGTTGTGGCATTGTTTGGACCCCCACCAGTCATGGCAAAGACTTGGTCAAAGGCGGTAAGCCCACCTTTTAGGGCTAGGATAAAGACCATAGAGACACTTGGCAACAAGTAAGGCAATTCAATATTCCAGAAGACTTGCTTGCTCGTCGCGCCATCGATTCTGGCTGCTTCTGTAATTTCAGATGGGATAGATTGCAGACCAGCTAAGAAGATAATGATGGGCATGGCCACCCCTTGCCAAAGAAGGACAAAGACAGCCGCAAAGATTGCTCCCCACTTAGTCCCTAAAAGACTGGTTTGGAGAAACTCGATATGAAGGGCATTCCCAATCGCTGGTAGACCATAGTTGAAGACTTGTTTGAAGATCAACGCCACTGTTAAACCAGACAAAACAGCTGGGAAGAAGAACCAAGCACGGAAGAAGGTTTGGCCTTTGATCTTTGAGTTCAAGACACGCGCGATAAAGATCCCAAGGGCAATCTCACCAACCACCATGGCAATCGTGATGATCGCAGTAAAGCCAATCGCATTCATGAATTTTGGATCCATAAAGAGGAGCTTAAAGTTGTTCAAGCCAACAAATTTGTAGTTATAGGTCAAACCTGTCCAGTTGGTAAAACTGTAAAAGGCTCCTTGGAACATTGGCACATAGAAGAAAATTGCTTGTAATAAGAGGGGAATGACCACAAAAGCCCATGCCCAATATTTTTGTAATACTTTTTTCATCGTTTCTCTACTCCTAATCCACATCCGCTTTCATCGGGTTAAAGAAGGCATTCAAATCATTGACCATCCCTTGTTTATCACCTGTCAAGACATAGTTCATCGTCAAGGTATGGAAGTCTGCTTCACTGGTCCAGTATTGTTGCAACCACACCAAGTGACGATCCGTAAAGGCATATTTGGTCATCCCAGCAAGCGGTGAATCCTCTCCTGCTTGTTTGACTCCTTCGATCGCTGTTGGAGATCCGTCCACATCATAGTATTTTTGCATGACTTCTGGACGGGTCATGTATTCCACAAAGGCATTGGCTTCTTTTGGATGTTTGGTAGTGGCTGAGATAGACCATGCCAAGTCTCCCGCACCAACGGTTAAGCTTTGTCCTTTTTCTTTCCCTGGAATCATGAAAGTCCCAACCTTGAATGTCGGTTTTTGTTCATTGATCGCTGTGATGGCCCAAGACCCATTTGGTGTCATGAGGACATCTCCACGCGCAAAGGCTCCGATAACGTCTGTATAACCTGCACCTTCCCAGTTCTTTTGCTTAGAACCTTTAATACGAAGGATATCCATGACCTTGATGTCATCCTTCATAATCGGATCAGACAATTTAATGGCATTTGGTTGAGAATAACGAAGGTATTGGTTGGCTTCTTTTCCTCCACCTGCTGCTGTCGCAAAGGCCAATTGATTGTAACCATTGAGGGTCCAAGCATCTGCACCTGCAATCCCAAATGGAGTTTGTCCTTTGGCAACGATGTCTTTTACCAACTGTTCAAATTCGTCCCAAGTTTCAGGAACCTTCAAGCCCAATTCTTCGAATTTATCTTTGTTGTAGTAGATTCCGTAAGCATTGGCTGTGAAAGGAACGTTGTATACTTTCCCGTTTACAGCGTATTTTTCAGCGTAGCCATTTTTTACGCGTTTGAGATAATCTTTATTGCTTAAATCTTCGAAGACACCCGCTTTCGCCCATTCTTGCAGTTCAATGGACTGTGGGTAAATATTGACCACATCTGGCACATCTCCTGCGAGGACACGTGTCTTCAATACTTCACCACCATTTGGTACATTGACAACTTTGACCTTGACCTTTGGATTTTCCTTTTCAAAATCACGCGCGATTTCTTCCAAGGTTTTGGTCATTTCTTTTTTCTGGTTGAAATACTCGATAGTCACTGTGCCATCCGCAGATTTTCCATCGTTGGAGCAAGCACCGAGCCCAAATAAGGCTAGGCCTGTAGTCGCAAGAAGTCCGATTTTTTTATACCATTTCATTTGGCTGTCTCCTTTTATTTTTTGACAAAAACATATTGTTTAGTGAGGAAATCTCCCTGAGGAAGAACGACGGTTAAGCCGGCGTACATGAGCTCAGCTCCTGAATAGACTTGATCCGTCCCTTCTAAGCGATAGAGCACATCTTCTTCCAATCCTTTGAGTTTCAGGGTCGGCTCGATCTCCTCAACCGTTGATAAGACCCGTACATAAGTTACAACCGTGCGATCTTGATAAGTGAACTGGACGGCTGCTTGATTGCTACCTTGGCTTGGATTGATCAAGCGGTAGTGTTTTCCGAATTGAACAACTGGTCGAATCGTTTTGTAATGAGCGACTTGTGCTGCGATCCGATCCAACTCTTCTTGCGGAAGACTGGTTAAATCCAATTCATAGCCCAGATTTCCCATCATGGCCACATGACCACGCGTTTCAAGTGGTGTCATCCGTCCCATCTGGTGATTTGGCACTGCTGATACGTGAGCCCCCATAGAAATGGTAGGATAGAGGTAGCTAGAACCGTACTGGATCGGAAGTCTAGCAATGGCATCCGTATTGTCACTCGCCCATACCTGCGGGAAGTAACGCATCATACCGAGGTCATTGCGGCCACCACCTCCGGAGCAGGACTCAAAGAGGATGTTCTCGTACTTCTCTGTTAAGTAAGAAACCACTTCATAGAGACCCAAGATATACGCATGGGATTGCATCTTGGTTTCAAGGTAGGTTTTCCCATTCCCAAGTTTGGTGATATTGCGGTTCATATCCCATTTGATATAGTCGATCTCATGCTTTCCAAGTAAGTCATCCAAGACCTGCTTGATATAAGCCACTACTTCTTTATTAGAGAAATCGAGCACTAGTTGATTCCGTGAATAGGTGTGTTCGTAGCCTGGGACTTGAATAGCCCAGTCCGGATGAGCCCGATAGAGGTCGCTATCAACAGAAATCATTTCTGGCTCCACCCAAAGGCCAAATTGAAGTCCCTTGTCATGGATGCCTTGGATCAGTTCTGCTAGGCTTCCTCCTAATTTTTCTTCATTAACAGTCCAGTCACCGAGAGCCCGGTTGTCATCATAGCGATTGCCAAACCAGCCATCATCCAGAACAAAGAGTTCGATCCCCACTTTTTGGGCCTCATCCGCTAACTCCAATAATTTGTCTTTCTTAAAGTCAAAGTAGGTCGCTTCCCAGTTGTTGATAAGAATTGGACGTTCTTTATAGGCAAACTGGCTAGGAATGATATGGTATTGGACAAATGCTTGGCTCTCTTGACTGAGACCGGTCAATCCCTTATGGGAGTAGCTAATCATGGCCACTGGGGTATCAAAGCTCTGATTCGGTGCCAACTCCCAGGAGAAGTTTTCTGGATTGATTCCCAATCCAACGCGAACTTCATTGAGTTGATTCTTTTGAACAAATCCTTCAAAATTCCCACTGTAGAGCAGTTGGAAGGCAAGGGCAGAACCAGCATCTTCTGTCACTTCATGGTCAGCAAGGATCAGGGCTGGGGTCTGGGCGTGTCCTGAAGCACCACGGTTGGAGTTGATGGAGAAGATTCCTTGCTCTACTTGCTGGCGGCGGACTGTTTTTTCTCTCGCATAGGCCCCTTGAAGGGTGATGACATCATAGTCACCTGCTGGGACATCGGCCAACACACTGAGCGCCTTGTGGATCACGACGCTTTCATCACTATAGTTTTCAATCTTTGAAAAGCTGGTGATGGTTGCCCGGTCCTCGTAGGCTGTGTAGTAGATGGTCAACCGGAGGGCCGCTTGATCATCTTCAAAGACCAGGGCTAAGGTTTCAGCCTGATCTACCGAGTGAGGATTCGGAAGACCAGTTGCCTCGACACTGCCAGAGTAGATATTGGCTCCGACATAGAGGAAATCCGTCACCTCTGTAGCGCCGTGCTGGATTTGAATAGACGGCTTTCGAAAATCTCCAAGCCCGTGCTGTCCCAAGACCTGACGCTGGGTATCTAGACTAAAGATGCGATTGTCAGGTGTTGGATTCCCAGAGAAGGCATGATCTTTTTCATGCACAGTATTGGAAAAATGATAAGACGGGATCGGACGTCCCAGATGCTTGAGCATCAGGTAGCCATCCCGATTTTCAAGGATCAGGCTCAGTCCCTTACTTTCAACATAGAACAAATTCTGTTCAATACGAATTGCCATATCTTCCTCCATTGGATCCTATAAAATATCACTATGTATTTTTAAATTCAGTTCCAATAACTTTCTTTTTTAACATGTCTTTATCTTACATTATGTAAACGTTTACTAAAATAGAATTTTGTTGGACATATATGGTAAAATGTTAGGTAGGAGGTTTACCTATGTTAGTCTTTTCTGAATACCAAACTGATACCATTGACCTAGCCCTTGATTTTTATGGCTACGAAGATTGTCCTAAAAACTATGAATTTGGCCCCAGCGTTCGGGACAATTTTGTTCTGCATTTTATTACCAAGGGAAAGGGAGTCTTCCACTTCAATAAAAAAGAAATCCACCTAGAGGCCGGGGATCTCTTCCTTCTCCCCAAAAATAAGGTGACCTACTACAAGGCAGATGAAGAAGAACCTTGGTCCTACTACTGGATTGGCATCAGTGGCACCAAGGTGAGTGATTTCATGCGTTTTTCAACCTTGCATGAAAAAGGCTTTTTAAAGAAAACAGAGGTGGAAACAGAAAAGATCGGCCAGTTTATGGAACAACTCGTCCACAAGGCAGAGGCTTCAAAAATGACTTCTCACTACCAACTCCACCTTCTCTCGCAGATCTATGAACTCCTTTATCTCATTGGGGAAATAGCTCCCAACGTACAAAAGAGCTATCTCTCTCCGACCTATCAACTCTACCTGACCTGCAAGCATGTGATTGAGACGCATTACAATAAAGAACACTTGAGTATTCAAGAGATCGCCGATGACCTCAATGTCCATCGCTCCTATCTGACAACTGTCTTTAAGGAGTTTCACCAGATCTCTCCCAAGGAATTCTTGCACTCGGTCCGCATGCAGCGTGCCCAGCAGTTACTGACCAACACAAACGAAAGCATCAAGATTGTGGCATACTCAGTGGGCTTTTCAGATCCCCTCTATTTTTCAAAGGCCTTTAAGGTCTATAGCCAGCTGACTCCTAGCCAATATCGCAACAAACATAAAATTTAGTAAAATTTTATTTCTTTTTACTAGTATTTAGAGTATACTGGAAGTAGAAATCAATAAAGGATGAACTATGGCAACGATTAAAGACATTGCGGAAAAAGCAGGCGTTTCTCAGGCAACGGTCTCTCGCGTCCTCAACCAGGATGCAACCTTATCGGTCAGTGAAGACACGCGCAGTCGGATTCTTCGCATCGCTGAGGACCTGCATTACCAAAAGAAAAGCCGCAAAACAGCGCCTCAACCAGTTGAGGATTTTCATAAAATCGTCATCTTTGAATGGTACACGCGCGAAGAAGAATTAGATGACCTCTACTACTATGCCATTCGGATGGGGTTAGAAAAACAAGCCCAGGAATTAGGATATGAGATCTTTCGTATCTTTAATAATGACGATTGGTCCTTGATTCAAGAGGCAGACGGCATCATCGCTCTTGGGAAATTCAGTCCCAAGACTATTCAAGATCTGGAAAGCTACGGCAAACCCCTTATTTTTGTCGATAGCAATACCCTCTATCTGGGCCATTCCTGTGTGACGACCGATCTAGAAGATTCTGTCATCACCGCTCTCGAGTATTTCCTTGATCATGGCCACAAGGAGATCGGGCTCTTGGTTGGTCAGGAAGAGACCGCAGATGCGACACCGCTTCAAATGGATCCCCGTCAACGGACCTTTCAACAGTTTCTCACGGAAAAAGGACTTTATGAGGAGCGCTTTGTCTCAGTTGGGCAATTCTCGACCGAGTCGGGTTATCAGATGATGGAGCAGCTGATTCAAGCATTGGGCGACGACTTACCAACTGCCTTTTTCATGGCCAGTGATGCCTTGGCTGTCGGAGCCCTTCGCTCTCTTCAGGAGCACCAAATCGCAATTCCTGATCGTGTCAGTCTCATTTCCTTCAATGATACTTCCATTGCCAAGTATGTCTTTCCTGCCCTCTCTACAGTAACCGTCTATACAGAAGAAATGGGTAAGCAAGCCATTCAAATGCTCCGGCAAGCCTTTCAAGGGAATCAACCAAGTGTTCCCTATATGGTCAAATTAGCCACCAAACTGACGATTCGTGACAGCAGTCGCTAGGAGGTCCTATGAAAACACATGAAATCCTCTTTCAAACCCTTTCTCAGGCAGATGATTATGTCAACGGGGAGCAGCTGGCGCAAGAACTAGGTGTTTCCCGTACCTCTATCTGGAAGGCCATCCAACGTCTAGAAAAAGATGGGGTCGTCATCGAATCCCTAAAAAAGAAGGGCTACAAATTGGTCTCAGGCGATATTCTGCTTCCTGAAGTGATCGCAAGCAATACCCAATTGACCGTTTCCTTAAACGAACAATGTAGCTCCACCCAATTGGATGCTAAATTAGGCATAGAAGCCCATCAAGAAGGCAAGGCGCTCTACCTAGCCAATTCGCAATCCGCTGGAAAGGGCCGCTTTGGTCGTGACTACTATTGCCCCGATCAAGGGGGCATCTACATGTCCCTTCATCTCAAGCCTCAACTGCCACCTGCGGAGCTCCCTCCTTATACCTTGATGCTCGCTGGAGCTATCTACAAGGCTATTAAAAACTTGACCCTGATCGATATCGATATCAAGTGGGTCAATGATATTTACTATCGCCATAAAAAAATTGCGGGAATCCTTACCGAAGCTATCACGTCGATCGAGACTGGTCTTGTCACAGATGTCATTATCGGAGTCGGTCTCAATTTAGCCATCCCTACTTTCCCAGAAGAGCTAGAAAGTAAGGCTGGTTCCTTATTTGAAGGACCTTGTCCCATCACCCGCAATGACCTCATCAGTGAGATCTGGAAGGAATTCTTCCAAACGGATATCGATGAACTGGTCTACCTCTACAAAGAGCGCTCCTTGGTCCTAGGACGAACCGTCACCTTTGAGCAGAACCAGCAAACCTATCAGGGCCTCGCCAAAGATATCTCTGATACCGGCCAACTCTTGGTCCAATTAGACAATCAAGAAGAAATCTGGCTCAATAGCGGCGAAATCTCCCTCAAGCAGTGGAATCTATAAAACAGAGCTCACAACTCACAAAAGAGTCTGGGACAAAACGCTGTCTCAGACTCTTTTGTGTGAAGAAATATCAAAAATTTTTAAACCAATTCTTGATAAATTCTAAGCATATATCTAGTAGGAATTTGATAAATAATAATACAACTCCAATCTTCACAAACATGTAATATTTAAATGTGGTGTCATCAAATTCACTCACAAAAATCGGAAAGGTGAGAATATTAGACGGATTGATAAGAAAATAAAGTGAGATACAAATGGATAAAACCAGCGCTACTATAAAAAATTTTTTATGTATTTGCATTTTTTACCTTTTCCTTTCTTGTTTTACAACATTAATTACCAATCACCAATTTTATATAGCCTGATTCATTCTTTTCCTCCTCTTTCTAACAGGCTATTTTATAGTTCTTACACCTTCATCATATACAAATTTCAAAATAATACAAGTCTGTTTTTCTAATTATTTTTATGGTATAATAATAAAGTTGGAGTGATAAATAAAAGCTCAGCAACTATCTTAGTAAACTCTATAAAATTAACTTTTTAGATAACAGCGTGATATATTTAAGCTACTAAACAGTTCAATTCAGTATGTTTTTTGCCCTACTTTTAAATCATGATATTGAAAATACCAAAAGCGCCTTCCGAAATTCAATTAAATTTCAACATTTTTAATTACTCTCAATATGAAAGTCCTTTCCAAATCCATGCAGGGGGCATCTAAATCAACAGGAAAAGCCTTGAAATCAAGGCTTTTTTTTCTTGTCTATAGCAGATTTATTTTTGTATTCATTAACAATTAATAATTGAGAATCAAATTGAACACAGTAAACAAATCCGATTCTTTCATACTCTACCAAACACCATCCCCATATTATCCCTCCACTTGTGGTATGATGGTAGAGTATGTTTAGGTGCCAAACTACTTGAGCACCTCCGTGCTAAAAGGAGAACGAATATGAAAATCGCATGGAATGAAATGAAATACCAACCCAAGAAGTTTATCCTGATTGAACTCCTCATTACCATCCTCATGTTTATGGTGGTGTTCTTGTCCGGTCTGACAAATGGACTGGGGCGTTCAGTATCGGCCCAAATCGATAACTATGGGGCCCTGCACTACATCCTTTCGACGGATTCAGAAGGGATTATCCCCTTTTCAACTATTACGGCGAAGGATTTAGATGAGGTCCAAAAGATAGAGGGGATGGACTATTCGGGCTTGTCCATCCAGCGAGCAACCGTCTCAAAAACAGAGGATTCCAATACTCTGGATATCACCTACTTCGCGACCGATCACAACGAAGAAGAAATCCTCAATCCAATCATGGAAGATACAGACCTCAAGATCTCCGACCTAAAGAAAAACGAGGTCATTTTGGACAGTTCTTTCAAAGAGGATGAAGGGATCCAAGTCGGCGATCAAGTGATCGACAAAACTTCTAAGCAAAAACTCAAGGTCGTGGCCTTCGCGAAAAATGCCAAATACGGCTACAGCGAGATTGGCTTTATCAGCTCTGAAACCTACACAGGCCTGCGGCAAAAAACAGATCCAAGCTATCAATGGCAAGCCCAAACCCTTGTGACCAAGAAAAGCATCCCTTCTAGTGATCTAGCCAGCAATTTGATGGTGGCGGATAAGAAGCAGGTGATCGATAAAATCCCTGGCTACAAGGCTCAAAATCTGACGCTACGGATGATCACGTGGGTGCTCTTACTCGCTTCTTCTGCTATCCTAGGGGTCTTCTTCTATATCCTCACCCTGCAGAAGTTGAAACAGTTCGGTGTCTTGAAGGCTATTGGCATGTCCATGAGCCAGATTACCTATGTCCAACTATCCCAGCTCACCATTATCTCCCTCATCGGAGTGCTGCTGGGACTTGGCTTGGCAACCATAATGGCGCCATTTTTACCCAATAGCGTCCCTTCCTTTATGACCCTGAAGGACAATCTCACCATCTCGGTTAGCTTTATCCTGACCTCTATTTTGTGTGGTGCCTTGTCCCTTGTCAAAATCAAAAAAGTAGATCCAATCGAAGTCATTGGTGGAAATGGAGAATAAGATGGCCATTATCGAATTAGAAAATATCAGAAAATCCTACGCCGATGGTAGCCAGATGCACCATGTCCTCAACCAGCTGAATTTAAGCGTCGAACCCAACGAATTCGTCGCCATCTTGGGCCCTTCAGGATCTGGTAAGTCCACGCTTTTGGCCATCGCTGGCTTGCTTTTATCAGCGGATGAGGGGCAGATTCGTATCGCTGGCCAAGACTTGACCGGCCTCAACCAAGGCCAATGGACGCAAAAACGGCTGGAATTGCTCGGCTTTATCTTTCAAGATCACCAGCTCCTCTCCTATATGAAAATCGGTGACCAGTTAGAACTGGTGGCCAAATTAAAGGGGAAAAAGGACAAGAAAAAACGCCAAGAGGAGGTCAAAGCCTTGTTAGCAGATCTGGGTATCGAAGCTTGTTACCACCAATATCCGAATCAGATGTCCGGTGGACAAAAGCAACGGGCAGCCATTGCTCGAGCCTTCATCGGAAATCCGCAGGTCATTTTAGCCGACGAACCAACGGCTAGCCTAGACCCAGATCGAGGGCAAGAAATTGCCCAATTGATCCGAAAAGAAGTCAAATCCAAAAACAAGAGCGCCATCATGGTGACCCATGACCGCTCTATCCTGACCTATGTGGATACCATTTATGAATTAAAACACGGCCAATTGCTAAAGGTAGAAAAGGTTGATTAAATACAAACTAGCGAACAAGCATTTCACTTGTTCGCTAGTTTTTTTATTCTTGAGGCTCCTTGGGCAGTTCCATACAGAAGCGCAAGCCCATAGCCGTTTTGTCAAATTGGTAGGCCAGTTCCTCATGGTCTAGCAAGTGTTGGACCACGAAGAGTCCCAAGCCGCCTTCCTTCTTCTGACGGCTAGCGGTCATTGGCATTTCAGCAGTCTTTACCATTTCTTGACTGGTATTTTCAACTGCCAAGTGCGTCCCTTCTTCTTCGAGACGGAGCTGGATCTCTCCACCGGCATCCGAATGCTTGACTGCATTGCTGATGACATTTGAGAGGACCAATTTCAGAATCGCTGGGTCCATATAGACGGCTTTGTCAGGGATCTGATTGTCAATCGTGAGCGCGCGGGATTGAGCCAAGACCTTGTACTGATCGAGGATCTGCTCTACGACCTGATCCAGCTGGATCCACTCCTTGTCTCCGGCCAATTCTTGGACAGAGGACAGGGACAGGATTTCTAAGACGATCTGGTTCATCTCATCGACGATATCGAGGGAAACCGACAGGTAGCGGTCCCGATCCTTGTAGCGGCCAATCTTATCCCGCATATTTTCAAGGATAATCTTCAAGCTGGCCAGAGGCGTCTTGAGCTCATGTGAGGCTCCACGTAGGAATTCCACCTTCATCTGCTCCAACTTCAGATTTTCCTGTTTCTGCTGCTCTAGATTGTCGATCACTTCTAGGAGATGGCGATAGAGATCATTGATCTGTTGCTTAAGAACGCCGATCTCGTCCTGCGAATGAATGGGAAGACTAGCTGTCCGATCCAAGCGCTTCATCCGCTTGGTCATCTGCTTGATCTCAAGGATCGGAGCAGAAATCAGGCGGGCATAGAGATAGGAGGCAATCACTGACAGAACAAAGGAAGCAAGGAGACTATAGGGAAGAAAGCCCAGACTGATGTCCCGCGCTTCCTTTTTGGAATCGACAGTTGCTAAGAATTGCAAGGTTAAGTCTTTCCCCTCTTTGGTCTCAATCTTTCGCTCTTCAATGACCAGCGAATTATTCTGGCTATCAGGGTTCACGAGCAGGTCATCCTTAACCTCTAGGGCATTTTGTTTTTCCTTGCCCTTGATCGAGACCTTGATATCATTGGTCTTGGAATAAAGGTCGATGACCGACTCAATGGTTCCTTCTTCCTGACCCTGGAAACTCTTGGCCAGGGCCTGTGATTTCTTCAAAATCGTCTGGCGCTGAGACTCGATATAGGTCGAGGGGAAAATAAAGTAAACCGAAGCATGTAGAAGGATGACTAAGCCACTAAAAAGGGCAAAGGTGATCAGAAAGATCTTTGCAAAGATACTTCGTTTGGTCATGGTCTCTCCAATTTATAGCCGACATTGCGTACCGTAACGATACAGTCCAGCTCTAGTTTTTTTCGTAGTTCCTTGATATAGACATCGATTACCCGGTCAAAAGGAATCTCCTCCGTCTCCTTCCAGACGGCATCGAGGATCTGAGAGCGGGTCCGGGCCTTACCCTCATGCTGGAGCAAGTATTCCAAGATTTCCAACTCCTTGGCATTCATGGAGATGGCTTGCCCAGCTAGGCTGGCAGTGTAGCTCTCAAAATCCACCCGTGCCTCTCCATAGGTGAAGACCCGGGAAGGCTGGAGCTTTTTAAAAATAGCTTCGATACGGACCTTCAAGAGGGACAAGGAGAAGGGTTTTTCCAGGTAGCCGTCTGCCAACTCTCCAAAGGCCGTCAACTTATAGTCCTCGTCATGGAAGGCCGTCAACATGAGGACAGGGACCGAGCTGGTCTTCCGGATGGCCTTAAGCACTTCCAAGCCATTGAGGATAGGGAGCTGGATATCCAGCAAGACCAGATCTGGCGCCTCTCTGTGAAAGAGGTCCAGGGCCTCCTGCCCATCGCCTGCTTCGAAGACTTCATAGCCACATTCCATGAGATAGTCGCTCATCCCTTCGCGAATCAGGACTTCATCTTCTACGATTAGTATCTTCATACACTTTCCTTTATCTAAGAAACTTCTTCTACCTCCTATTATACCCTATTTCTATTTTAGGAAACAATCTCTTATTCGACATCCACCAAGAGATCTTTTGGTTTCTTATACAAGAGCCATTGAGAAGAAAGGATGGATACGAGAATCAAGAGGAGGCCACCAACCAAAACAATCACCAACAATTGGCTCGGTTGGATGTCCATATGGAGGTCTGTCAGGGTCTTACTGAAGCTTTCTGCCTCAGCTCCACCACCAAGGTTGGCTGCAGAGGATTCTTGAGCCATTTGTTTGGCAATGCCACTGGTTACGTTTTTAAGCACAGTATCTCCGACTCCTTTGGCAAGAAGTCCTGCGACTCCATAGGAAAGGAGGAAGGCTGGAATGGAGATCATGACTAATTCTGCCACGAATTGCCCTGCAATCTGCACCTTGGAGAGTCCCAGAGCTAGCAAGATACCCACTTCTCTGCGACGAGCATTGAGCCACAAGACAAGGAGAAGGGTGAGAAGCAAGCTAGCAAAGACGAGGCTACCGATAAACAAGTAGTCCGCCACTTGGAACATGCTGCTGATGGATTTTTGCAAGGCTGGGTAGTTGGAAGAGCTCTTAACCAAGTCATAGAGGTTCCAGTCAATGTCGAGTGCTTTGATTTTTTCGATCAATTGATCCAGGTCCTGATCCCCCTTAGCAAAGAAGGTCGCATCCTCATAGGTAGCTGTTTGGACAGTATTACCATAGAGTTTGGCAGCTGTATCCAAGTCAGAAATGAGCGTATCTTCGTACAACTCTTGGGCGTAAGTTAGAGGAGCTTGGTTCTTCCCTGAGAACAGACCCTTAATGGTCACTTCGACGGTTTCATTGGCCCCTTTTTCATTGTCAGCATCGTAGAGATTGGACTTGAGGCGCACCTTATCGCCCACCTTAAGACCATTCTTTTTCGCCAAATCTTCGTGCATGAGGATTTGGTTTTTGTCCTTGTCTGTCAGATGCTCCCCTTGGACCAGCTTGTAGGCTCCAGAGACAAATTTATCTTCTTTTGAAGAGTCGTTGACCCCTGTCACCATCAAGGTATTCTTAAAGTTCTTGGCCCGCTCTGGAGATTGATTTTGCAGGGTTTCTTCAGTCTCAATGATCTCGTGGTCTAGGATATCCGCGATGGCATTGATCCGCCTGATGGAGGAGGTGATCCCCTCTACCTGGCTGATTTTTTCGATATCTTCTCCTCTGAGATTCCCAGCTCCCCGAGGGGTTCCCGGATTGGTCCGTCTGTTGATCTGCATGGAGAAGCTATTGGTGATGGATCCCAGGCTTTCTGATGAAGCTTTTTGGGTCGCTCCCTTCATGGAGAGTCCGATCAAGCTCAAGGTCCCCATGAGGAGAATGATGGCAAAGAGCAAGAGAGACTTGGGCCATTTACGTGTGATATAAGCAAAAGCATTTCGCAACATAGCATTCCCTCCTTACTTGCTCTTCTCAACGAGGCTACGGCGACTCAATTCCAAGACCACATCGGAGGCCTCTGCCACTTCCTTACTGTGGGTGACGACAATGACACATTTTTGGCGTTCCTTGGCCAACTTCTTCAAAATGGCAATAATGTCACCTGCTGTCTGTTCGTCAAGGTTTCCTGTCGGCTCATCCGCCAAGATGACAGGTGCTTCTGAAACGAGCGCACGCGCAATAGCCACCCGCTGTTGCTGCCCTCCAGATAGTTGAAGGACATTGCGCTTAATTTGCGTTTCGTCCAGCCCCAATTCCAAGAGAATTTCTTTCCCTGCCTGCTTGTTGACCAGGCGAACATTTTCAAGTGGCGTCAAATAATCAATCAAATTGTAATTCTGAAAGACCAGGGAGACATGGTGCTTGCGGTGGTAGCTAGACCCTTTGGTCTGGATGTCCTCCCCATCAAAGAGAACCTGCCCCTTCTTAGGATTGTCTAGACCAGCCAAGAGGGAGAGGAGGGTCGATTTCCCAGCTCCAGACTGACCGATAATGCTGTAAAATGTCCCATTTTTAAACTGATAGTTCACGTCTGAGAAGATCTCTTCTTGGTAGCTTTGGTAACTATAGGATACATGTTTGAGTTCTAACATAGGTGTCATTTCTCCTTAACTCATTTTTGTTAATATTTCTTTTGGACTCTTGCGCCAGATCATGCTGGTAGTTACACCGAGCGACAGAAGGATCAAGCACAAGAGGCTAGCATAGGCGATTCCTAAGGAAAGGCCTTGAGGGATTTGGTTGAGTAATTCTAGGGTTTGCTGTTGACCGGTCTGTCCGACAAACTGCTCTAAGAAACGATGGCTGACCATCCGCCCGATGAGAAAGGCTGGGATCACTGCTAGTAAGGATACCAGCACCACTTCCAAGAGGAACTGTCTAAAGATCCGGCCCTTGCTCTTCCCAATGGATAAGAGGACGCCGATTTCATGAATCCGCTCTCGTGTCCAGAGACTGAGTAAGAGCGATAGGGCACCTGCTCCCGTCACCAGGAGGACGATCATCATGATCCGCACCAGGCCTTCTAGGGTCTGAGAGGATTCCTTCATCTGGTCAAAGGCCTTGCGATCTTCGACCACGCGTAGCGATTGCCAATCCAGATCCAAGCTTTTGACTTGCTTCAAGAGGGCATCGATTTTCTCAGGATCTTTGACCCCAAAGGTGACCTGGGTCACTTCTTGCTGACTGAGACCAAGAAGCTTGGTCGCATCCTCATAAGGGAGGTAGACTTGATTTTCACTCAGATCAGAGGTCATTCCTGTGAATTTTTCCTGTTTCTTACCTGAAAAGATCCCTACGATTTTAAAGGTTTGCTCTTTGGCAGGAGTCTCTCCCATCTGAAAGCTGGATAAGGTCAAGGAATCTCCGACCTTTAGCTTGTTCTTTTTAGCCAACTCTTGGTGGATCAAGATCTGCCCGCGAGCCTTGTCGGATAAGTGCTTGCCTTGCACCAGTTGGAAACTGCCACTGCGGAAATCTAGGTGCTGGTCTGTCTTCTGGGTAAAGACAGCGCCTAGCGCTTGCTTGGCTTCCTGCCCCAAATCATCCCGCTCTACCGACTGCTGTCCCGTCACTGCTTCTTTACCAAGAATGCGAACGGGACTTTCATATTGAGGAACCATGGCTCCCACCCCAGCTAGCTGCTCCACCTTTTCAGCTTCCTTCAGAGCAAAGGGCGTATCCCCCTGCTTACTGGTCAAGGCAAAACTGGTCCCAGCCGACTGCTTGATATGTTCCTCTAACCTTCCTCCCACTTGCATCAGTGAAAAACAGAAATACAAGCAAGAGAGGATTAAGAGCAGAATCAGAAAGAGGACCAGATTCCTCGTTCTTTTTCGAGAAATATAGGCGATTGCCTGTTGTAAGAGCATAATCTCACCCTCCATTTCAAAGCCCACAGCAATGCAATATGGGCGCTTTCATCATTTGTTATAGTTATTATAGAAAAGAAATGTGAAATGTTTATGAAATAGAAAAAGTTTCCTAGATTTTCTAGGAAACTTCGGATTGAGAAAAAGTCACCAGAGAAACTTTCCTTAGGTGAGGTCGGACGTCAGCGTACTTCTTCGAAGTTCCATGACTTAGTTTTGGACCTAAAGTTCCAAAACTCCCGAGTGCTAGAAACAATCATATTTCTAGCACTTTTCTCACAGCGGAAAGTTTCAGCATATGTTTGAATAAGGCTAAAAGTCTATATCATTTATTCTTTTCAGCATCACTTAGTTTTTTAGCAAAAAAAGTTGTGCTACTCTCTATCGTTTCCTAAAAATCTAGGAAACTTTATTCGATTTAAATAATATCCGTAAAACATACGCCCCACTTCCTTGACTTCATTTTTCAAAGATTTCTCCTTCTTGGATATTTGAAAAGATCTGATCGGTCAGTCGGACATTCAAGAAGCTCCAAAGAGCGAAACCTCCAAAGGTAAAGAGATAAATAGCTGTCAGTAACCGTTCAGGACTACTGAGACTGATATAAATCACTGCCAGATTGAAGAAGATAAGAAAGATGGTTTGAATAGGATTTAAGAGAGCAATGAGGAAACTATTCAGACAGACCTTTCTTGTAGGATCTTCAAAGAGGCCGATATAAGGAAAGATCAAGGTCATCCCTCCACATAGAAGGACGATAAAGGGAAGCAAGATCCAAATCCCATACTCACTTAAAAAGGCCGTATTTGAAAAAAGGCAGTAATCCAGATAAAGAAGGGCAGATAGTCCTAGGCAAGTCAACCAAATCACCGTTGCTTGCTTAAAATTAGCGCGAAAGAGACGGAAAAAATGAAAGACGAGATCCGTATCTTCCCCTTTCAACAATCGGTGCCACATGGTTGCTAAAGCCGTAAGCGATGCACCGATCGTGAGAACCGGAAGGCAGCAAACGATAAACAAGGTGTTCAAGATAATGATGTCTGTCAACCGGGTCAAGGTCTTGACCAAGCGTCCATCCAATGAAAATAATTTTTTCATCTTCTTCTCCTTGTGCTTCATCTCAATTTCTGCTACTTCCTCTAAGGAAGCACTCAGGGGCTCTACGCCCCTGAGTTACTTACTTGAATCCATTTAGACCCCTGTTACTTCACTTCTTTTTGGTAACGATCATAGGCATCCTGTTGAATCTTCATAAAGTCATCAATGCCCATCTTCTTCAAAGTTGCTTTGTAATCATCCCATTCTTTTTCGATGCCCCCTTCTACTACCCATTTAGAAGCTTGTTGGGTAACATAAGAGTTGATATCTACATAAATAGAGGACAATTTGTTTAATTCTTCTTGAGAGTAGATGACATTTGGATATGCTGGCAAAGCGTATTGTTTCAATTCTTTATCCATCTTCAATTTGAGACCATCACCTTGTGTTTGGTCGATGTCGACATGACTATTGATATCATCCGACACATATTTTGGTCCAAAGTCACGAAGGGAATTGATCCAAGCCCATTCATCGGCAGATTTACCATCTTTTGGAGCCAAGACCTTGTACTTGTCACCATCTTTTTCAGTCGCAATGCCAAAGGAACCATAGAAGTTTTGGATGCTGGCATCATCCGTGTAGAATTTATCCAACCATTTGAGCAATTTTGCAGGGTCCTTGCACTTATTCGTGATCAGGATTTCATTGCGTCCATAGTTCAAATGATCTGGGTCAGAAACGACATATTGTTTGCCATCTGGGCCTTTCAATGCTGGGAGAGGAGCATATTCGCTGGCATGTTGGCCAAAGGTTGCATCTGCTGTCCAACCACTTGATACACCGACACGCGCCACTCCCTTGTCCATCCGTTTGGCAACAGACATAGAGGTATCTTCTGTAAAGAGTTCAGGGTCGATCAAGCCTTTCTTGTAGGCTTCATGCATAGCCGCTATCCCTTGTTTATAACTTTCTTCCGTCCGGAGGTAGACCGGTTTGCCATCTTTGACGGACATTTCATAGGTATTATCTCCACCCAGACGGTTGTTGAATGGCAAGATATAAGAGAAGGTCGGATCAAAGTTACCAGAACCAAATGGAATTTCATCATTGACATCCCCATTGCCATTAGCATCCTTGTCCTTGAAGGCTTGTAAAACAGTCACCAATTCATCATAGGTTTCCGGCATCTTCAAGCCAAGGTTGTCCAACCATTTCTTATTAATAAAGAGTTGGTTGCCGACGATTGGCCGCATTGGCAATTTCTTAGGCAGACTGTAAATATGACCATCAGGGTTGGTCACCATGGCTTTTAATTTTGGTTCTTTTTCAAAGGCCTTGTTCAAGTTGGGCATATTATCCTTGATCAAGTCTTCCAATGGGATGAACATGTTTTGGTTCTGAGCGATTTCAGAATCCGTGAAGGCATTGGATCCCAAGAATGCGTCTGGTAAATCTCCACTGGCTACAAGGACAGATTTCTTATCCGACCAGTCTGCAGCCACCATGGTATCCCATTTGATCTTGATACCTGATTCCTTGGCTGAATCATCTAGAAAACCTTTGTGATAGTCTTCCCCCCAATCCGACCAACGAACGGTCGTGATCTTGAAGGTATTTCCATCATTCTTGTCATTGCTTGATTTATTTGTGGAAGCTCCACAAGCCGTCAAGCCAGCTAAAGCAGCTGCTCCAAGGAGCAGATAGGCAAATTTCCTGTTTTTCATGATCTTCTCCTATTCTTTCAAGGCCCCTATCATGACACCTTGATTAAAGTATTTTTGGACGAATGGATACAGCATCATAATCGGTGCTGTTGAGATAACGATGGCTGCATATTTCATCATATCAGCCTTAATACGGAGGTCAGAAGCTACCTCCCCTGTTGCTTGCGATTGCAACATTTGATTACTAATTAAGAGACGGCGCAGGATCAGTTGTAGGGGTTGGAGATTTTCATTGGTCAAATAAATCAAGGCATTGAACCAAGAATTCCAGATCCCTACTGCTGTCCAAAGTCCAATAACGGCAATAATAGCCTTGGACAAGGGGAGCACGATCTTTCTGAAGTAATGAATGGTTCCACAACCATCGATCTGGGCGGCTTCCCACATCCCTTCTGGAATACTATTGTTAAAGAAAGTTCGAGCTACAACGATATTGTAAGGAGAAACTGCAAACGGTACGACCATTACCCAGAAGGTGTCGACCAAACCCAATTGTTTCACTGTCAAATAAATGGGAATCAAGCCCCCAGAGACGAACATAGGAACGATAAAGAAAACACTGACCCATTTCTTAGCAAAGAGGTCCTTTCGCGACAAAGCGTAACCAGCCGGGATATTAATGACCAGGGCAACGATGGTCCCTACAACCGTGTAGAGGATGGTGTTGAGATAGCTCTTTAGAAACAAAGGCTGTTCAATCAAGCGTTGATAGCCATCTAGTCGCCATTCCCTCGGGATAAACCAAACCTTACCAGTTGCCACATCAGACGGATTACTAAAGGAGGCAATGATAACAAACCACAAAGGGTAGACAATCAAGAGAGTCAAGCAAATCGCTAGACCATAGATAAAAACATCAAAGAGAATTTCTGACTTGGTCTTTCTCGCATGTTGAAACAATTTCACAATTTCTCCTCCTTTCTAGAACAATCCTGTCTTGGTATAGCGTTTCGCAAACCAGTTGACCGACAGTAAGATGATCAAGTTGACCAAGGTATTAAAGAGACCGATCGCTGTCGAATAACTATATTGGAAATTAATCATCCCCACTTTGTAAACATAGGTCGAAATGATTTCACTTCCTGCCAGATTGAGTGGATTTTGCAAGAGCAAGACCTTTTCAAAACCAACACTGAGTAGGCTTCCTGCTCTGAGAATCAAGAGAATCATCGCCGTTGGTAACAGTAAGGGTAAGTCAATATGACGGATCTTTTGCAATCGACTCGCCCCGTCCATGGTCGCAGCTTCATAAAAGGTCGGATCAATGGCCGATAGAGCGGCTAGATAGATGATACTATCCCAACCGATATGTTGCCAGACATCGCTCCAGACATAGACACCTGCAAAGCTACCCGGTTTGGATAAGAGAGCAGGCATCTTTAAGCCGACCAATTTGAGGACATTGGCTAACAGTCCACTACTTGGAGAGAGAAAGAGAATAATCATCCCACACATGACCATGGTCGAGATAAAATGAGGCAAATAAGTCGTTACTTGAAAGACTTTTTTGAACTTGCCCACACGAATCTGGTTGCAAATAATGGCTAGAACAATCGGCAAGGGAAAACCCACCAGAATACTGTAAATAGAAATTTTCAAGGTATTCTTCATGGTTGTCGCAAATTGGAAGGATGAGAAGAACTGGTTAAAATACTTGAGACCAGCCCAAGGACTTCCAAATATCCCAGTAGCGGGAGAGTAATCTTTAAAAGCGATGACTAGACCCGCCATAGGGATATAGGCAAATAAAATCAATAAAATAATCGATGGTAGGAGCAGCACATATAAAGGAATATTTTTCTTAAATTTGCTCTGCTTCGCATTTACTTCGCTTTTCATAAGGCCCTCCTTTTCTTTCTCCTCTATTTTATAGGAATCCTTTCCATCTTTATAGAACTTTTTCGTGCATCTTCATTCACTTTTCCGTTTTCTCCACACAAAAACATGCACTTTCCCGATTTTTTTACTTTAATATCGGTTTTGTTCATGAATCCGTTTTCAAATAGTGCTATAATATATGTGAGGTGCTCATTATGAAAGCTATTCACAGAAGTACACGAGATCACTCGATCCAATTTTTTTCGCGCCTACTCTTTCTCCTCTTAGTCGTCAATACCTTGATCAACCTTTTGATTGGTGGGATTAGCCGAAATTTTATTAAACACCAAAATATGCTCCATTTAGAGGACTCGATTCATATCTATGCGGATTCCTTAAATACAGAGCTTCACTCCGTTGAGCGTTTTATGTACAGTACCATTAGTCACAACGACTATTTGACAGAGCTCAATACTCCGCTTGATTTCACGGATTTTCATGAAAATCTAAAAAAACTGCGGATTGATTTCACGGAGTTTCAGTACCAGATGGATAGCCCCATTACCTTTTTCATAGAGACAAAAGACATCCCACATTTTTTCAACGCTTCCAGTCTTCAACTGCCCTACCTGGACTATGTACAATTGAAAGATCATCTTAAAACCTATGACAAAGAAACAGACAAGACCCGTCAAAAATGGCAACGAATCAGCCTGAACCAGCATGATTATCTCTTGAAATCCCTTCATTACAAGGGCAAGGCTATCTATGCCATCATTTCTACCCAGAATATTTTAAGACCCTTGCAAAAGCTCAATATTGGAAAAAAAGGGCGCTTATCCATCGAACGCCCCAATCAGATCCATGCTACAGATTCTGTCATTCAAGCCGATAGCAATCAAACCCATCTGCCTTTTGATCTTTATGTGACAGTCGATTACGGAGACGTTTTCCGTACAAATATCGTACTTGAAACCCTTCTTTCTTTGGTTCCTTTGATCATCGCCGTTCTCTCTACCATTCTAATCCTTTATATTCGTCAACGGATGATCCAACCGATGAAACGACTCACCCAACGCCTTTCTCAGCTAGACGCTGCTTCCACCAAGCTAGATGTGATCGAAGACCAAGGGATCTTAGAGATCGATCAAGCCAATCACAAGATCAATCAGGTCCTAATCCATATGAAAGACCTCCAAATTCGAGCCTACCACGCGCAACTCAATCTCAAAAAAGTCGAACTCAATTACCTCAAAAATCAAGTCCGACCCCATTTTTACCTCAACATGCTCTCCATGATTCACAGCATGCTCCAAACCAAGAACTATAAGGAAATCGAGGAGTTGACCAAGGTGACTTCCAATTACTTGCGTCACCTCTTTCAAGCCCACCAAGATTTTAATCGCCTAGCAGATGAAATCCAACATATCCGAAATTACCTAGAAATCCAGAAAATCCGCTATGGGGACAGCATCCACTTTGACCTAGACTGGGATCCTGGTCTGAAAGATGCGGCCATTCCACCTCTGCTTCTACAAACCTTTGTAGAAAATGCCATCAAACACGGCTTTTCTTTCCAAGATTCCTTCCATATCCAGCTTTCCATTCATGAAGAAGCAAACCAACAGCTTGCCATATGCCTTCAGGATAATGGTTCAGGTTTTAGCTCCGCTATCTTACAAGATCTAGCAAAGAAAAAATCCTTAGTTACAGAAGATGGCCATCACATTGGTTTGACCAATGCACGGGAGCGGCTGGATCTCCTCTATCCAGATCACTACACGCTTCAATTTTCAAATGGATCCCAAGGAGGTGCTCGCATCCAACTGGGCCTTCCTTATGAACCCTACAAAGGAGACACACATGAATATCCTACTCGTTGACGATGATCGTTTTATCATTAAAGCCCTACAGGAAACCATCCATTGGGAAGCCTTGGGCATTGAGCAGGTATATACCGCCTCCAGCCTGAGCCAAGCCCAAGCCATCATTCAAAGTCACCCGATCGCCCTCATGATCAGTGATATCGAGATGCCACAGGGCAGTGGGCTAGATCTCCTAGCCTGGGTACGGTCAGAAAAATATGACATTCAAACGATCTTCCTCACCAATTATGCTGATTTCAATTATGCTCAAAAAGCCATTGAACTCCAAAGTTTTGAATACTACCTCAAACCGATTGACCCCGACCGCTTAGAATTTATCATTCAAAAAGCCCTCAATAAGATCAAGCGCCACAAGAGTGCGATCCAATTAGCCCAGCAAGGGCAAAAAGAAGCTGAATTTTGGCATGACTACTTGCGAAAACCGCGTCCATCTCAAGCAGAACTGCTCCTTCAAGAAGTAACAAAACGAGGCTATAGCCCCAAATCACATGAAGAATACCTCTTGGTCCTCATCACTCTCCACTTAGTTGAAGAAGACTTTCACCCCAGCGTCCCTTCTTGGCGCTTGCAGCTCCGCCATTGTATCAAGGATCTCTCCCTAGATTTCCCTGTCCACTACTGCGCCCTCAGTAAAATCGAAAACCAGACCGATCGCTACCTCTGCCTCTTCAAAAAGAATCAGACTACAGAGTGTGCAGACTTCCTAAAGGCTATCCAGCAGAAGATCCAGCAAGACTTAGACCGATCCTCTATCCTTCTCTATTCAGATGCCATTTCCCTTGAGACGCTCTTGATGAAGGCTCTGCAACTCTGCCAATACAGTGAAGAACAAGTTTTCCATTGGAACAGCATCCACTCCTACACTTCCTCAAATCCAGCACCTCAAAAGCCCGCTCATCGAATATCGCTTACTTTTACAAATCAACTAGAGACAGAACAGCTCCTCCAAATCATCCATAGCTTAGAGACTCAAGATCGCATCCCGATCTCAACTCTGAGTGAACTCCAGCTAGACTGGACCCAGCAAATTGGGATTTATCTGGATAAGAACGGCATTCTCGCCCACAAGTTATTTCAAAACAAACACCATCAATTTCTCTTCGAACGGCGGTTTCATGCCATCGAAGCTTTTGAAGCCTATATCGAAGATTACTGGAGCTCTGCTCGCCATTATGTGATCGATCTAGAACACCAATCCAATCTAATCCAGCGGATCACTGACTACATCGATCACCATTACAAGGAGGATATCAGTCGCACCAAGCTGGCCGAAATGGTTTTTCTTAGTCCAGATCATCTAGCACGGATGTTTAAGCGCGACACCGGCGAAACCCTGGTGAAATACATCACCGATAAACGGATGGCCGCCGCAAAAGAGATGCTATCGCAAAGCAATACCCCCATTTACCAAGTCGCCCTTCAGGTGGGCTACGACAACTACTCTTACTTTACAAAGGCTTTTAAACAGAAGGTCGGCCTCTCCCCAGGAGATTACCGCAAGCAATCCCAAGAAGCCTTTTAAAACAAGAAAAAACCTTTGAAAAAGGATTCCTTTTCAAAGGTTTTATTTTCTTTTCTTTCTGATTTCTTTTTCAATGACACTAGCAATTTTCTCCACCATATAGGCCGTCTGAAGATTGCGCAGGATCAAGAGGGCCCAAAAGAATGCAAAGAGCATCTGACCTGCCATGGTCGCTTCATTGAAAAAGTATGTCTCCATAGCAGTAAAGACTGCTATCACTGCAAATTGTTTTGTATTCATATCATTATTTTACCATGATTCGGTAAAAAATTCATGTATTAATCGTCCTGAAGAGTAATTTTATCAGATAGGAAGGTAAATTCCTCAGGAATGACGCTTTCCTCTTCTTCCACCACTTCGGCTTTTTGACCACGCTTCTTAGCAGAAAACTCCGCCCGAATTTGGGTCCACTCCTCTAGAGAAACCGCTAGAATCTCTGGAGAAAAGCCAGCAGCATTGCTGAGGATATTTCCAAACATGGTATTGAGGTTGTCCCGCTTCATGGTTTGTTCGGCATTAAAGGCAGACTCAAAAGCTAAAATCGCATGATTTTCATTGGCAGCGACTGGCTGGGATCCGATCAAGAGAGCCTTATCCGCACCTGCCAAGCTCTCGATAATTTCCCCCCATGCATTCTGGAGGCGGATCAAGTTTGTTCGAGCCAGTTCTGGGTTTTCGACTGCCTCTTGTAAAATCGCGTTGACCTTGTTGCGATCTGCTCGGTAGCCCTTGTTCGACTTAGTTGGACGAGTTACTGCTGGTTTTGAAGCAGGAAGACTGCTACCTGATTGCGCTAACTGTTGCTTGAGTTGAGCGATTTCCTTCTTCAAGTCTTCCAGCTGAGCTAGCACATTAGAAGGAACCTCCACAGCTGCTGAGTTAGAAACATGGCCTGTGCTTTCAGCCAATTTAATGGTCATCATTTCAGTGTAGATACGCGGTTGCAGGCTGTTTTTGATATCTGCTAGACTAGTCGTCGCCTGATCAATCAGAGCAAAGAGACGAGCTTGATCGGCTGCAAGGTTGACCGCGAATAAAGCACTAGCATGGGTATTTTCTCCACCTGTCTGAACAATCAAGAGATCTCTCAGGTATTGAAGTAAGTCTGCGACAAAACGAGCCATATTCTTGCCATTATCAAAGATAATCGCGAGTTGCTCCAGCGCAGCCGTCGCATCATGGTCCAGGATGGCAGCCACGTACTGATCAAGAGCGGCTAGACTGATGGAGCCGGTGATCTCTTCAGAAATCGCGGTCGTTAACTCACTACCTGCAGTCAGACTAAGGGCTTGGTCTAAAATGGACAAGGCATCCCGCATCCCACCCTCAGCGCGCCGGGCGATGATCTGGACAGCATCTGCTTCATAGGCAATCCCTTCAGTAGCTAGGATATCTTCCAAATGTTGGACAATATCTGGCAGTTTGATGGATTTGAATTCAAAGCGTTGGACCCGTGACAAAATAGTTGCAGGAATTTTGTGCAATTCTGTCGTAGCGAGAATAAAGACCACATTTTCCGTCGGCTCTTCCAGCGTCTTCAACAAGGCATTAAAAGCCCCTGTCGAGAGCATGTGGACCTCATCGATAATGTAGACTTTGTGCTTGGCTAAACTTGGAGCATAGGTCGACTTGTCGCGAATATCGCGAATTTCATCGACCCCATTGTTAGAGGCTGCATCGATCTCGATAACATCTTCAAGACTCCCATTGGTAATGGATTCACAGATATAGCAGTCGTTACACGGCTCCCCATTGACTTGATTAGGACAGTTCATAGCCTTGGCAAAGATCTTGGCCACACTCGTTTTCCCAGTTCCACGAGGTCCAGAAAAGAGATAGGCATGGCTGATCTTGTCCTGCTCGACGGCCTGTCTCAATGTCCGTGCCACCACTTGCTGGCCGACCAATTGGCCAAAGGTCTGGCTACGGTATTTCCGATATAAAGCTTGATACATTAGTTCTTAACTCCAAACATCTTAAAGTCCCAGTTTGTCTTTTCGATCAAGATAGTGACAAACTTTTCCAAATACTCTTGATCCAGCTGATCGTAGTCAGAGACGCATTCTGAGTCCAGGTCTAATACCCCAAGGAGCTGACCGTCCTTGACTATAGGCACCACAATCTCACTCATAGCCCGGCTATCACAGGAAATATAGTTGGCATGTTGGCGCACATCATCGACAATCATGGTTTCCTGCTTTTGAGCTGCTTCTCCACAGACACCCTTTCCAAGAGCGATATGGACACAAGAAACACCTCCCTGAAAAGGTCCCAGGATTAATTCTGTTTGGTCATACAAATAAAAACCCGCAAAGACCGAACGAGGCAGGGCTTGATTTAAGAGAGCACTGGCATTGGACAGATTAGCCAAGGCATTGGTTTCTCCCATTAAGAGAGCGTCTAACTGTGCCAGTAAAAGTTGGTATTGTGATTCTTTTTCCGAATGTTTCATACCTTTCATTATACCAAATCTTTGCCCAAAAATTAAGCTTCAAACAACGAAAGAAAAGAGAGTGGGACAGAAATCGGTCATTCGTTAGAATTCGATTTCGTCGTCCAACCTCCGCACAGTTGAGTAGGGCTGTAAAAGCTGATGAAATCAGCGTAGTAGAGCCCACTCAACCACTGCGTCTTGCTCGACAATCCAAAGATAATGGAGAGGCTAGGACTTTTGTCCCAGCCTCTGGAATATAGATAAACTAATTTTTAGTAAAATAACTTAAGCGATTCTGAAAAGAGATAAAATCGAGGTCTCATTAATTTAAATTGATAAAGAATATACTAAACTTTCCGCTGTGAGAAAAGTGCCTGAAGCTTAACTGCTTCAGGCACACGGAATTATTGAGAGTAAAACAGTTTGGGAAACTGTTTTAGCCTGAGCCCAGAAATTGAAGAGCGAAGGGGCTCAATATGAATTGAACACGGGCTGCGGATTGTGTCAAAAAGATAAGTTCTCCTAGAATCGAAAGATTCTGCGTCAAACTCCCTATTTTGACTTTATCCGCAGACGCCCTTTGTATCTTGATTTAGTCATGTAACTTCTTAAAAGAAGTTCGCTGACGTCCGCACTCACCTAAGGAAAGTTTTTTATGATACCTTTATCTATTCATATCGTCGATTGAAGTGAAAGACTTCAAAATATTGAATGGCCCGGTAGATTAAAAAGATGGTCAAGATGATGGCCACCAGCCAAATCGTCTTTAATCCATAAAACTGGATCAAGTAGGTCGAAAAAATGGCCCCACAGACGAAACTCCCGATCAAGCAGGTCATAAAGATGGCTTCCCAGAGGAATTTCATCTCCCTGTCTCTAACAAAATTTCCATAAGCTACCATGGTTTTCTTGAGATTTCCGGTCATAAAGGAGTGGTTGTAGGCATAGCCATCTACTTCTCCAAATGAGGTCGCTACGATTCCCAAACTCAGGCTAAAAAAAGGCACGATGAAGACATTTTTTACCGATGCTGGTAAAAATCCCGTCACCAAGGTCGTGAGGATAAAGGGCACCAGGGTACTCAAGCGCCAGACTGAATTGTCAATCAAGCGACGTAAAACCGTCATCAAAAAGATTCCCAGCATAAAGGCCAGCATCGTGGCTAACTTCACTTCTACATCTGAGATCTGCTGGCCAATCAAACCAACCGATAGAAAGACCACATTTCCCGTCTGGCCTGCCGCCAAGGTCCCACCCCGACAAATAAAGGTATAAGCATCTGAAAAACCAGCACACATGGTCAATAAACAAGCGAACGCCTTGGTCCGCGAATGAAACTCCCTTTTCATTTATCTTCTCCCTAGGAAAAAGAGGGAGTGGTAGAAAATGTTTAAATAAACATTTCTCATACCACCCCCACAAAATTGATTGAGAACTCTTCTTAGTCTTTTAGCGAATGAAGAGTCTCATCAACTACTGAGACATTCCGTCACTCCTCATATCCGTAGACACTTGGAGATCACTTGCCCTCTTTCTCCTTTTTTTATTTTCCCTCACGCGCTTCGTTGAGGATTTTTTCAATCTTGGTTGTGATCAAATCAATCGCTACCGTGTTGGTCACTCCTTCAGGAATAATCACGTCCGCATAGCGCTTGGTTGGCTCAATGAACTGATGGTACATGGGTTTCACCACTCCAAGGTACTGCTCAATGACGCTATCGAGACTCCGTCCACGCTCCTCCATATCGCGTTTGATCCGGCGAATGATCCGAACATCATCATCTGTATCCACAAAGATCTTGATGTCCATCAAGTCTCGAAGGCGCTTGTCTTCAAGGACCAAGATTCCTTCCACGATGAAAACATCTTGTGGTTCCTGACGATAGGTCTTGCTACTGCGCGTATGCTCTGCATAGTCATAAGTTGGAATATCCACCGGACGACCTGCCAAGAGTTCATTGATCTGCGCAATCATCAAGTCCGTATCAAAGGCAAAAGGATGGTCATAGTTGGTCTTGATCCGCTCCTCAAAGGTTAAATGACTCTGGTCCTTGTAATAAGAATCATGCTCAATCATAGCAATCTTTTCATTCGGAAAATTAGCCAAAATGGCACGAGACACACTGGTCTTTCCACCACCAGAACCACCAGTAACACCAATAATAATAGGTCTATTTTGCATTTTCTACTCCATTAGCTCTAATCGCTTGAAAAGGTCCTAACCTCTCCATTACATCTTATCCATTTTACCATATTTTTGCCTAGACATGAATAGTTTTTCAGTAAGAAGTTTGGAAACAAAAAGGACCTTGCGGTCCTTTGATTATTTCACTTTTTCTAATTTTGCGGCAAATTCATTACCACCACGTAAGACGAGTATATTCTTTCCACCGTTGACAGGTACGAAACAATAATTTGAATTAGCTTGTATATAGACTTCCTTAGCGCTCTTCACTTGATAGCCTTCTGATTTCACCGCTTCTTGAATTACTTCAAATGTGTGTTCAATCTCTTCTTTAGAAGTCGTGTCTCCATCATACTTTTCTGAATCAGCTAGAGAATAGAATGCGTAAGCCTTGCTATCGTAATACTTATCACTAATAATTCCGTGATCTGAAATCTGAACAGTTGTATTACTTCCTTCTGTCACATTCTTCCATTTTCCAACCATGGCCTTTGGTGTTTCAACCTTGTGATAGACCAAATTATCTTCAAAGTTTCCTTTGTATGATTTATAAGTTTTCAAGTCGAATAAATCATTTCTTAAAATAATATTGCTTCCGTCTTTTTGGAGCAAGTTATAGCGTGTGTTCCCACCAGACTTAATAACAACTATTTCTGTCGTCTTCAGGTTAAATTTCTTATCGACATCCGCAAGTGAATGCAAGTCAGCTGCATTCAACAAAGAAAGTGCTGTATTAAATTCTTTTTTCGCTTCATTGCCCTTGAGAACCTTTTTGATGGTCTCATCGCCATTGACTCTTTGTTTCTTTCCGCTTAGTTCATAAGTAACCGGACTTGAATCCGTATCTCGCAACCAAACGCCATCTACACTTGGTCCTCCTGTAAAGAAAAAGATCCAAACCAATGCAATGACTGTAACGGCAGCGACGACTGCAACACCTAACTTCGTTGGTTTATTAAAAGTCAATTTCGGTCTTGGAACAGGTTGCAAGGTTTTCGCAGATGGTTGTGGTTGGACAAAGGACGTCTGCTCTTGTGAAAGAGGTGCGCTAGGTGCAACAGGTGCTTCTTGAACAGGAGCCTGTGCTTCAGTTGCTGGAGCTGGTGCCTCAGTTGTTGGAGTCGGCGCTTCTTTTCGCTCTACGACAAACTCCCCTTTTTCACGCGCTTCTTGAAATTCTTGCATACTTGGCTTACGACCATTGATCGCTTCAAAGTATTCAACCCAATCTTTTTGATTCATCATATCCCCCTTATTGATTCATCATAAAAACTAATCATATTATACCACAGATCAATGGTTAATTTTGTGATTTTCAGAAAATAAAAGAAAAGGACCTTGCGGCCCTTCTGATTTAGTTCACTTTTTCCAATTTTTCAAATAAATGATAGTCTTCTGTGAAAACAAGAACTGTCTTTCCTCCATTTACAGGGACATAATAAAAATCAGATCCTAGTTGCTTGTACACGTCTTTCATACTATTTAGCTGATAATCTTGAGAATCCACCGCATCTTGAAGATCTTCATATACCTCATTCACTTTGTCAGCTGTCTTTTCTTGGTCAAACTTAGTTGAAGGCATCTTTTGGAGCTCTTCTAGGGTATAAAAAGCCGTACCTTCGCTGCTATCAAATTCACTATAAGTAAGAATTCCACGATCATTTAATTCAAGGTAATTGGTTTCATCGTCATAAGAACGCTCAATTTTCCATTTCCCAACTAGCACTTTAGGAATTTCTGTCTTGTGAAAAATAGCATTCTTTTTAAAGCTTTCTGAATGATCACTATAGGTAACCAAATCCATCAAGTCATTGGCCAAAATTACATTGGTTCCATTGCTTTGGAGTAGATTATAAACAAGCCCATGCTCGTCTTTAATGATGACAACTTCCCTCGTGTGGAGGTCAAATTTTCTATCAACATCTGCTAAGGTTTTCAGCTTGGAGTAGTTTAATTGGTTTAAAGCTTTCTGAAACTCTTGTTTTGCTTCATTTCCTTTATAAACTTTCTCAATCTTATACTTACCATACGATCGTGACTCTTCTTGATTTAATTCATAAACCACTGCTGTTGAATCAGCAGGACCAACCCAAATTCCTTCTAAACTTGGAGTCGGTTGGAAGAAAAAGAAGTAAGCCAGTACAATAACAGCTAGTATTCCTACACCTGATAAAGCCCATTTTGTCTGTTTATTCCATTTCACACTAAAACGTTTGATAGCTGGAGTCTCAGGACTTGACTCCACTTGTGACGGCATTTGAACCTGCTCACTATTCTCTCGTGAGGCGACCGCTGATGGAACTGGTGCTTCAGGAACGGTCTCTTTTCGTTCCACTACAAACTCGCCATTCGCTCGTGCATTTTGAAACTCTTGCAGACTCGGCTTCCGGTTATGGAGTGCTTCAAAATAGTCAACCCAATCTTTTTGATTCATCTATTCCTCCTAATCGATAAATATTTTCAAACTGATCCTATTATACCATAGATGAAAGGGTAATCACTTATTTTCAGAAAATAAAAGAAAAAGTCCAAGCAATTTTCCGCTTGGACTTTCTTTATTATTTCAAAACTTTTTGTGTTTTCGCGTAGTTGGCTTCTACAGCTTCTTTTTCAGCCTTCCACCAGTCTTGGTGGTCTGTGTACCACTTTATGGTATCTTCCAAACCTGCTTCGAAGTTTGTGAATTGTGGTTCCCAACCTAATTCTTCACGCAATTTTGTTGAATCGATGGCATAACGCAAATCGTGACCCGCACGGTCTGTTACACGATCGTAAGCATCTTTTGGTTGTCCCATTTTTTCAAGGATGAGCTCAAGCACTTCTTTGTTGTTCTTTTCACCGTCAGCACCGATCAAGTAAGTTTCACCGATACGGCCCTTAGTAAGAATCGCCCAAACACCTGTTGAGTGGTCGTTGGTGTGGATCCAGTCACGGACGTTCTTCCCTTCACCATAAAGTTTTGGCTTGATGCCAGACAAGATATTGGTGATTTGACGTGGGATGAATTTTTCGATGTGTTGGTATGGCCCGTAGTTGTTTGAACAGTTTGAAATCGTTGCTTTGACACCAAATGAACGTACCCAAGCTTTCACAATCAAGTCTGAAGCAGCCTTAGTTGATGAATAAGGTGATGATGGGTTGTATTTGGTTTCAGCAGTGAATTTTTCACCAGGACCTTCCCCATGTCCAGGAAGATCTTCGCGCAATGGAAGGTCTCCATACACTTCGTCTGTTGACACGTGGTGGAAACGAATGTCGTATTTACGAGCCGCTTCCAAGAGTGTGTATGTTCCAACAAAGTTTGTGTAGATAAATGGAGATGGATCTTTGAGGGAGTTATCATTGTGGCTTTCAGCCGCATAGTGGACAATGGCATCAGCCTTGGCAGCCAATTTGTCAACTAATTCAGCATCAGCGATGTCCCCCACAACCAACTCGACACGATCTCCAAGGATTTCTTCGATATTGGCACGGTTTCCAGCATAAGTAAGTTTATCAAGGACAGTCACATGCACGTCTGGATGGTTATTGTAGACATAGTGTACGAAGTTTGAACCGATGAAACCAGCTCCACCGGTTACGATGATATGTTTATATTCTGACATTTTTTCTCCAAATAGTTTTTAGTTTTGATTGTTCCTTTAGCTAGTGAGGGACGCCAGCAACCTTTCGGTTTCATGGCTAAATCCGAAGCCAAAGTCTCCGGATTTCCTTACAAGATTCCCTGAGGGAATCTTGTTTTCACTAGGACAGGAACAATCTTATAACGCTCCTTGCAGTCGCGATACTGCTATGCAAGGTTCATTCTTACAAATCTTCTGCTTTTAGGGGTTTAACATCTTTGAGCAATGGGTGATTTTTGTCTGCTTCTGAGACTTCTGCTTCTTCCAAGTTTTCCCATTGGATGTCTAGGCTTGGGTCTGCGTAGTTGACAAAAGCATATTTTGGTTTGAGTTCCAGTGCCCAGTAATCATTGACTAAGTATGTATAAGCAACTTTGTCTGTCAAAACTTGGAACCCATTGGCTACACCACGAGGGACGAAGATGCCTTTTGAAGCATCGATCACGGTTTGGTAGGTGTTTCCAAAGCTATCGCCTTCACGAAGGTCTACCCAAGTTCCAAGAACCTTTCCTTCATCTGCTACAGAGATGTACTTGTCCCAAGGCTCTGCATGCAAGCCACGCAAAACATTCTTACGAGAGAATGAAATATTGTTTTGCAACTTGCCTTCTGCAAAGAAGCTTTCAGGGAATCCAAGGGGAAGCATTTTCTCTTTTTGGAAGTTTTCTTTAAACCAACCACGGTTATCCCCGCGTACAGGAATATCAAACTCCATCAAGCCTGGGATGGCTTCAATTTTGCGTGCTGCTAATTCTTTATCAAAAAATTGTTCCGTCATTAAGCTTCTCCAATCAAACGGAGCAAATATTGTCCGTATTCGTTTTTCTTCAATGATTGCGCTAATTCATGGACTTGTTCTTTGGTGATATAGCCCATGCGATAGGCGATTTCTTCAAGGTTAGCCACTTGGACATTTTGCAAGCGTTGAACAGTCTCGATATATTGAGATGCCTGCAAGAGGCTTTCGTGAGTCCCAGTATCCAACCAGGCAAAACCACGGCCCATGAGCTCAACAGAGAGATCTCCACGCTCCAAATAGGCCTTGTTAACATCTGTGATTTCAAGCTCTCCACGAGGACTTGGTTTGATGTTTTTGGCAATTTCTACCACATCATTGTCATAGAAGTAAAGTCCTGTCACTGCAAAGTTGGATTTTGGATGTTCTGGTTTTTCTTCGATAGAGATAGCGTTCATATCTGCGTCAAACTCTACCACACCAAAGCGTTCTGGATCTTTGACTTGGTAACCAAAGACAGTCGCCCCTTTTTCTTTCGCTTCTGCTCGTTGCAACATCTTGGTTAAGCCATTTCCGTGGAAGATATTATCCCCAAGGATGAGGGCAACATGATCGTCACCGATAAAGTCTTCCCCGATGATGAAGGCTTGCGCCAAACCATCTGGACTTGGTTGCTCTGCATAAGAGAGAGAAATTCCTAGCTCAGAGCCATCTCCAAGAAGCTCTTCAAAACGAGGAAGGTCTTGAGGAGTCGAGATGATCAGGATATCTTTGATCCCAGCCAACATAAGGGTTGACAGCGGATAGTAGATCATTGGTTTGTCATAAATGGGCATCAACTGCTTAGAAGCCGCACGTGTCAATGGATACAAGCGAGTTCCTGAGCCCCCTGCTAAAATAATACCTTTCATAATGTTAGGCCTTTCTACGTAGTCATTACCCTTATTTTATCATGTTTATATAAAAAAGTCACCTTGCATTTGTGTTACAAGGTGATGACAGGAGATGAGAGTTGTAGAATTGTTAGCATTGGTCTTACTCATGATTCAAATAGATTACTGCTCCTTGACTGAGCCGTCTGAAAATCTTACCTTGTAGTAGAGCCCACTCAACCACTGCATCTTGCTCGACAATCCAAAGACAATTGAGAGGCTAGGACTTTTGTCCCAGCCTACTTCTTCACATACTGTTCAACTGGATAATCTGCTGGATCTAAGCGCAGGTTTCCTCCTACCACGAGTTGGGCTAGGTGCCAACCAATGAGGGGACCGGTTGTGAGGCCAGATGATCCTAGGCCACTGGCGACATAGAGGCCTGCTTGATCAGGAACAGCTCCCCAAAATGGTGAAAAATCACTGGTGTAGGCCCGGGTTCCCACGCGCTCCCCGATAACTTCGGCTTGAGCGAGTTCTGGATAGTAAGACAGGGCTTCTGTTTCCATCTGATTCAGCAAAGCCTGATCCACCGTCAGGTCAAAGCCCATCTCATTCTCATGGGTGGCTCCCATACTGATCCTGCCCTGCTGAAATGGAATGATATCCAGCTCTCCTTCTGGCATGACCACAGGATAATCATCAGTAACTAAGTCTAGCTGATAATCCCGCAATTGCCCCTTTTGTGGACGGACATCGACTTGGTAGCCAAGTGGTTCGAGTACCTGCCCCAACCAGGCTCCTGTTGACAGGATAACTTGGTCATAGCTTTCTCCTGCAATCTGATAGCCATCACTTGAGACTGAGAGAGCAACCTCTTCCTTGATGACTCTTGCGCCACTGGCTTCAAGAAGGGTTTCCGTAAGAAGGGCTCCCTCCACATGGGCTCCACCTGATGCATAGAGAAGCTTCTCAAAGCCTTGCAGACCTGGGAATTGCTGGGCTACTTCTTCCTTATTCAAAATCGCCAAGTCCCCGATTAAGGGAGATTCCTCCCGACGGCTCAGCGCCAACTGATAGAGTTCGTCTAATTTTTCCTCCTTTTTCTTGAGGAGATAGACGCCGGTCTGCTGGTAAAAATCTGTTTTAATCCCGTCCTTGGCCAGGTCTTCTACCAATTCTTGGTAAAAATCTGCTCCCAGACGAGCCAGGCGATACCAGGCCTTATTCCGCCGTTTAGAAAACCAAGGGCTAATAATGCCTGCCGCTGCCTTGGTTGCTTGGCCGACTCCATGGTCGTAGACGGTCACATCCACTTGTGCTTCTTTGGATAAATAATAGGCTGCAGTAGATCCCACGATCCCTGCACCGATAATGGCAACTTTCATCATGCCCCCTTAGATATGGTAAAAAGGATTGGTGCTGGCTTGACTGCCAATCACTTCAATCTCCCACGCTTCTTCAGCCTTCCACTGATTGAGCTTTTCTACTAATTTTGACACAAAAAGAACTTCGATATGGTGTCCCGGATCCAAGGCCAAGAGCCCATCACTCAGCATGTCCTGAGCCGTGTGGTAGTAGATATCTCCTGTGATATAGACCTCTGCTCCCTTGGCGAGAGCATCCTTGTAAAAGGACTGGCCACTTCCTCCACAAATGGCGACGTGCTCGATGACCCGTTCCAAATCCGCCTGATCATAACTGACTAGGCGCAAAGCATCTAAGCCAAAGGTTTCTTTGACCTTGTCAGCCAGCTGGCCAAAGGTTTGGGCGGGCACCCGACCGATGCGACCAATTCCGAGCCCTTCTCCTGTCATACTGAGGGGCTCTGTATCTTCAATTTCCAAGAGCTGGCAGAACCAATCGTTCAACCCATCTGGGACAATGTCAATATTAGTATGGCTGACGTAGACCGCGATATCGTGCTTGATCAAGTTGATATAGATCTGATTTTGAGCCCGGTCAGCTACCAAATCTTTAAGCGGGCGGAAAATCGGTGCGTGCTTGACGATGATCAAGTCCACCCCATGGGCGATAGCTTCCGCCACCGTCTGCTCGCGGATATCTAAGGCCACCATGACCTTATGAATGTCTTTTTGTAGCGTATCGACCTGTAGCCCACGGACATCTCCCTCCATGGAAAGCTCCTGAGGACAGTAGGCTTCATAGCGTTTAATGACTTCACTTGCTAACATGTAGAACCTCCTTGATGTGAGCGATGCGCTCTTCTAACGATGCTCTGGCAGATTGATTCTCAACTGGGACCTGCTCCAAGGCGAAGGCTAATTTCTCCACTTCCTTGGACCACTTTTGGACAAAGGCTGGAGCTTGTTCCCGCATCAAATGGGGACCAAAGCGTAGTTCCTTGGCTGTCAACTCTTGAGAACCGTGTTCCACCACAAGGATCTCATAAAACTTCTCATTTTCTTCCAAGATAGCTTCATCAACAATGTGGAAATCATGGTCGACTAACCAAGCCCGCAGTTCATCCTCTCGATTATTGGGCTGCAGAACCAAGCGAGAGACATTGGCTAATTTCTCAAGACCTGCCGCTAAGATATCTGCAATCAAGCGTCCGCCCATGCCAGCAATGGTGATACAGGAAATGCCGTCTGCTGGTTCAAAGGCAGCCAAGCCATTGGCCAGACGGACTTCAATCTTGTCCTCTAAGCCATTATCGGCGACATTTTGCAGGGCAGACTGATAGGGTCCCTCTACCACTTCACCAGCAATAGCGGCCTCAATCTTACCTTCTTGTAAGAGGGCGATTGGCAGATAAGCATGGTCACTCCCCACGTCCAACAGACGCGCTCCAGCTGGGACGAAGCTAGCCACCAAGTCCAAGCGATTTGATAATTTTGTAAATTCCATGTGCTACTTTCTAAACTTTTATTCCATCCCTTAGTATACCATGTTTGCACCATTAAAAAAAGGCGCAACGGCGCCTTTTCATTATGCATCAATTTCCTTATAGCTTACTTCCAAGCCACGTTTCACAGCTGGGCGATTGGCAATTTTCTCTGTCCAAGCCTGCAAATGCTTATATTCCTTCACATTTAGGAAAATCCCTGCACAGTCCCAGACCTTGTCTTGGGCTAGACGACCATACCAAGACCAGATAGCGATATCTGCAATGGTATAGTCATCCCCTGCGATATAAGGTTTAGTGGCAAGCTCCTTGTCCAGTAAGTCCAATTGACGTTTGGCTTCCATGGCAAAGCGGTTGATGGCATACTCGATTTTCTCTGGTGCATAGTGGAAGAAATGACCAAAGCCTCCTCCTAGGAAAGGTGCAGCTCCTGTCTGCCAGAAGAGCCAGTTGAGCACTTCTGTTCGTTTAGCCAGATCTGTCGGGATCAATTTTCCAAATTTCTCTGCTAGATACAGGAGGATATTAGCCGATTCAAAGACACGAATGGCTTGATCCCCTGATTGATCCAACATGGCTGGAATTTTCGAGTTTGGATTGATGGCTACAAAGTCACTACCAAACTGATCTCCTTCGCCAATCTTGATCCGATAAGCGTCATAGCCTGCATCCACACCCAGCTCTTTCAATTCCTCCAGCATAATGGTGGCCTTGATCCCATTGGGTGTTGGAAGAGTATAGAGTTGGAAAGGCTGGTCACCTTTTGGAAGAGTTTGTTCAAAGCGGGCACCTGCTGTTGGTTGGTTCAAGCCACCCCAAGCTCCTCCCATTTGGCTCGGTGCTTCCCATACTTCTGGCAATTGATAATCTGACATCTTTCTTCTCCTTTATTTCGCTACTCCTAGCATATCAAATCTCGGGCTCCCTTTCAAAGATCTGCTACGCGAAGGCTACTTGACTTTTCTTGGCAAAATGATAGTATAGAAAAAATACATTTTAAGGAGAAAAAATATGTCCATGATCGATTTTCATAGTTTGGCAAAGACGGAACTCCACTGTCACTTAGACGGTTCCTTGTCTCTTCCGACTATTCGCCAATTGGCAGCTATGGCCAATATTGACCTCCCTGCTAGCGATGAAGAGCTCAGACACCATGTCACTGCCCCTGCCCACTGTGAGAATCTTTTGGACTATTTAGAGGCCTTTGACTACATCCGGCCCCTCCTTCAAACCAAGGAAGCCTTGACCCTTGCTGCTTACGATGTCGCTAAGCAAGCGGCTCTGGAGAATGTCCTCTACATCGAGGTTCGTTTTGCCCCAGAATTGTCCATGGACCAAGGACTTACCGTCCCAGAAACTATCGATGCTGTCTGTGAAGGATTGCGCCAAGCCCAAGAAGAGTTTGGCATTATTGCAAAAGCCCTGGTCTGTGGCATGCGCCAGTCCGATCCAGAACTCACCTCTCGCATCCTTGCCGAAGCAAACCAAGTTAGCGATCAAGATTTTGTTGGTTTTGACTTTGCCGGGGATGAGCACAACTACTCTCCAGAAGATATTCGACCTCTAATTGAGCAAGTCAAGAGTTACCATCGTCCTATGACACTTCACGCAGGTGAGTGTCATTGCCCACACTTTGTAGCCCAATCGATTGCATTTGGCATCAAACGCAATGGCCACGTGACAGCTCTATCTCATGAACCAGCCTTACTCCAATCCTTTATTGACAATGGGGTCACGGGTGAACTCTGCTTGACCAGCAACTTACAGACAAAAGCAGCACCGACTATAGAGGATTTCCCTTATCTGAAGATGAAGGTAGCTGGAGCTCGGATCAGTATCAATACTGATAACCGGACTGTATCTGATACGGATTTAACCAAGGAATATGCCCTCTACCATCAGCATTTCCAAACCAAGGAAGCTGACTTTTACCAGCACAATGTCGATGCCATCCAGGCTTCCTTTGCTAGTGAGGAGGAAAAACAAGAACTCCTTAGCAAACTAGAAAAAGCCTATGCAGACTATCTATAAACGAAAAATGCTAGCAATATATGACTGCTAGCTTTTTGTATGGTTAAAAATTATTTTTTCAATTAAGAACCTATTTGTTTCAGTAAAAATAATGTCTTATTTTTAAAACTATTCAAGTATAAACTAAAAACTTTCCGCCGTGAGAAAAGTGCCTGAAACACCATTGTTTCAGGCACTCGGGAGTTTTGAAACCTTAGGTTCAAAACTAAGTCATGGAACTTCTTCGAAGTTCGCTGACGTCCGTACTCACATAAGGAAAGTTTCTAGGAAGACTTTACCTTCCATCTGCAGCTAGCACTTTTATAAAGTGCTAGCTTTTTTTAATCCTTCCACAAATCCATGGCCTTCAAGAAATCGTCTGAAACCGTTACATTGCGTGGGTTGGTTTGCTCACGTTCTTGTAGTTTCGCCTCTACTTGGGCCAGGCTGTTGATGCCTTCACTGCGCCAGTTGCGTAAAATGGCTTGGATATATTTCCAGTGAGGCTTGCCGTTAAAGACAGCTTCTCGTAAGGCTGCCTTGATCACATCTGGATCTGTCTGATCTTCGCGCACGGTCTTGGTCAGGTCTTCAATCTCAAAAGGCGTCAAGAGTCGTCCCAGTTCTTGTTGGAAGGTTTCCACCAAGTCCTTGATGACATTTCCCTTAGCAGGCGCGCTTTGTGCCTTCCCTTGTGATTGTGCTTCTAAAATCTCATCCAAGCGCTCCAGGGCAATGGTCGCATCAAAGATGGCTTCAATCTCGCCATTGAGCTCAATAGTCCGGTATTGAAGAAGTCCCTTGGTGGTCAAATTGGACATAATCCGATTGACCTCTGTCACTGTTTTTCCTAGATGACTAGCAATCTGATTAGGTGTCAAAGCCTCTTGGCCAGTCGTATTTTGAAGGAAGAAAAACTGCCAAACCAAGTAGTCATCTGCTTGGTCAAACAATTCATGATAATGAAAAAGCAAGGCACTTGGAAGAACCAAGTTGCCATACTTAAATGCTTGTGAATATGTCATAATTCCCCTTTATAGGTAACCATAAAATGAAATATCTTTTTCCAATTCTTCCAAGCGGTAAGGTGTTTCTTGATAAACCGCATAGTTGATCCAATTACTAAAGAAGGTTGTCGCAGCTAGATTCCAGCGAATGCGAGGCTCTGTACTGGCATCATCCCCATCAAAGTAATTCTTAGGAACATCCGGATCCAAGCCTGCCTTGACATCTCGGTTGTATTCCTTAGCCAGCGTATCGCGATCATACTCCAGATGGCCAAAGCTATACACCTCACGCATGTCTGGACTGGCAATGATGGAAATGCCAACTTCATTTCCCTGAGCGATCACCTGAAGATTGCTCTTTTCAAGTACTTCCTTCAAAGGAACATCCGTATAGCGAGAATGAGGGGCAAGGAAGCGATCGTCAAAGCCTCTCATGAGCAGACTTTCCGGACGTACCACAGCTTGGTCATAGATACCGGATAGCTTGTCACAGAGCTCTACTTTTTGAATCCCGTAACGGTGGTAGAGACCAGCCTGAGCTCCCCAACAGAGGTGCAAGGTGGAAAAAACATGACGCTTGGCCCATTCAAAGACCTGGGTCAACTCATCCCAGTAGTCCACTTCTTCAAAGTCCATCTTTTCGACAGGTGCTCCTGTCACAATCAAACCGTCATAGTAATTATCCTTGATATCCTCAAAGGTCTTGTAGAAACTCTCCAAATGTTCTGCCGCTGTATTCTTGGACTCATGACTTGCCATGTAGAGGAACTCCACATTGATCTGCAAGGGTGTGTTGGCCAAGAGGCGTAAGAGCTGGGTTTCTGTCGCAACCTTGGTCGGCATCAGATTAAGAATGAGAACATTCATGGGCCGAATATCCTGGTGAGTCGCCCGAACATCATCCATGACAAAAATATTTTCTGAACGAAGGATATCGACTGCTGGTAATTTTTTATCTAGAGTAATTGGCATAAAAAGCTCCCATCTTACAAGTTCTTAACTAACATTATATGATAGGAGCCTATAGTTTTCAATTATGGTTTTTCTGTAGCCAGTTATAGTATTAGACTATATTAGTAATGCATCAAAACTTTGTAGTCGTAATCGCCGATCGCTTCGCGACCTTTCAAGTCGTCCAACTCGATCAAGAAGGCACACCCTGCAACGACCCCACCGAGTTTTTCGATCATTTCGATGGTTGCTTTCACCGTACCACCAGTCGCCAAAAGGTCATCAACGATGAGAACACGTTGACCTGGTTTGATAGCATCTGCGTGCATGGTCAAGGTATCGACACCGTATTCTTTTTCGTAGTCAGCAGAGATGACTTCACGTGGCAACTTACCAGGCTTACGAACAGGTGCAAAACCAATTCCCAATTCAAAAGCGACTGGACATCCAACGATGAAGCCACGCGCTTCAGGACCGACGATCATATCGATCTTCTTATCGGTTGCGTATTGAACGATCTCACGAACCGCATAACTATAAGCATTACCATCTGCCATCAAAGGGCTGATATCACGGAAGGTAATTCCTTCTTGTGGATAGTTTTCAATGCTTGCAATGTAATCTTTTAAATTCATGGTTAACTTTCTTTCATAAAAAATTTTTACATTCCATTATACCATGAATTCTACTAACTTGCATCATTTTTGCCAAATCATTTTCCCAAGTCTCTGCGTCAAATGCAAAAATCCCACATCCGAAAAATGATGTGGGATTGGATTCCAAAAAAACTTACTATTCTTCTATCAATTTATTGTACTCGATTTTCATATCCCCCAAGTTTTTCAGGGAATAACGGGAACTTCCGTTTTTAAACCAGGTGCCAAGAATATACTGCTCAGCGACTTTCTTGCTTTGCTTTTTCAACCAAGTACGGTCTTTGCCATAGGTGGCAAGTTGATCAAGGAGTTGCTGGCCTTTGTAGCTCGCCCCATTTTTAGAGAGGAACAGGCCCTCCTGTCTAAAGATTTTTTTAGTAGAATCATAGGTAAATCCAAAACCAACCGTAACATCCTTAGATACATCAACTTCATATCGAAATGTCCAATCAGATGAATCATGAAACATCAAGACTGAAAGTCGCTCATCCCCACCAACAATTCCTTCGGAATAGGGATACATTTGAAATCCTTCATCTTCTTTCCAGATACCATCGTTTCCTATCGTTTCTGTATAGGGCTTAAACATCACATAGCGCATCCACCCACCATTTTCGGAGTAGTTAATCTCCTCCATGGGGTTTTTGAGACTCAGGTAGATTCCCAGCCAATAAAGTGCAAAAAGTAGGATGGGGCTGAGCCAGAGAAACTGTTTTAGGTGTTTTTTCATAAGGCCTGTCCTGTTAGATAGTCATAGATTTCACGAACCGTTCCAAGGGCCATCAACTCCTGCTCTTTTACCGTTTGTTTGAGGTTTTGGTAGATGGTGCTTTCAGCGATTTCCCGTTTTTCTGCTTCTTTATTGACCTTCATGATGCCATTTTCAATGGTCACAAAGCCCAACTCTTGGAAGATCTGGATCATTTTGACCAAGAGGATCTGCTGGATCTTGAGATAGGCTGCTAGGTCTTTCAATTTGTAGCGGACATCGAACTCTGGGTATTGGTAGATGGTCTTATAGAGCTTGGCATACTGGTCCCTGCTCCCGTACCCTGTCAGATAGTAGGCTTTGGGGATCTCATTTTTGAAATAGACAGCCTGGAAATCATGCTCTTGAAAAATTTGCCGTAAGGACTCTATATCCTCAGGGATATTTCCAACCACTACAGCGGGCGCGCCTGTCAGATCCGGCAGTTCTTGGGTAAAGTCGAGAACAGGAACACCTGCGGGGAGACTGGCATTTTTGGAGCGGATATTAAAGAGCTGGACTCCGTCCACACGCGCATCGACCAGCATGAGCTGAAGGGTCGTTTGGCCATTCCATTGGTTGACTGACAATTGCACAGCTAACTCCAGGTCTTGCGCCTGGGCAAACTCTGCCTCTATGCTTCCCAAGCCAAAGGCAACCACCTCAAAGGTCGCATCTTCCTGAGAAATTTTGAGTTTCAAGTGAGTATTGCCAGCTCCCATTGAGCGCGCCCCTTCTACCTTGAAATTACGAACCAGAAAGACGGGCTTTTTATTGTCCATGCCAAAAGGACTCAAGCGCTCAAAGCTTTTCAGAGTCTCAAGCGTTAGTTCAGTTAAATGCAGTTCCTCATCGATGGCTAAGCTGGACTTGCTACTGAGATCAATCTCTTGCTCTGCAATGTAATCCGTAAGAGCCTGAGATAGGGCAGGAAGTTGGTCCACTTCGAGCGTCATCCCTGCTGCACCGGCATGTCCTCCAAAGGCGACAAAGAGCGTCCGGTGAGGATCGAGGGCCTCAAAAATATTGACCGACTCAGGACTTCGAGCGCTTCCTTTAGCCCGCCCATCTTCGATGCTTAAAACAACAACTGGCTGATGAAGCTCTTCCAATAGACGGCCGGCGACAATACCAAGGACCCCTGGATTCCAGCCTTCTTTTGCCAAGACCTGGGCGGACAAGCTTGGGTCGACCATGGTTTTGGCTTCATCGTAGATGCTTTGGACAATCTCTTTTCGTTCTTCATTCTTCTGATGAATCATGAGGGCAATCTCGTGCGCCTCTTCATCGTCAAATCCTGTCAGGAGTTCAATGGCCGGATTGGGATCATCGAGGCGGCCAAGGGCATTGAGACGAGGAGCAATCTGAAAACCAACCGTTTCTTCATTGACATCCTCCGGACGAATCCCTGCGATCTCCAAGAGCTCCTGCAAACCCATGCGCTGGGTATGTTGGAGAACACCCAGACCGTATTTGACCAGGATCCGATTCTCATCTGTCAGGCTGACCATGTCAGCAATGGTCCCAATGGCTACCAGGTCTAAGAGATCGACTGGTACTTCCTCTAGGAGGGCACAGGCCAACTTAAAAGCCACACCACATCCTGCTAGATAATGGAAGGGATAATCCGCATCTGGATGCTCCGGATGGATGATCGCATAAGCATCGGGCAAAACCTCTGGCATCGAGTGATGGTCCGTCACGATAACATCGACTCCCATCGCTTGAGCCATGGCAATGGCTTGATTACCGGCGACCCCATTGTCCACTGTAACAATCAGGGAAATGCCTTGCTGCTCGATAAAGTACTTGTAGACACTCTCATTGGGACCATAGCCGTCTGTGAAGCGGTTGGGGAGGTAGACTTGCACCTCTGCCCCCATCTGCTCCAAGGTTTCCTTCATAATAGAGGCCGAAGTCATCCCGTCCGCGTCATAGTCTCCGTAGATCAGGATCTGCTCATAATCTTCAATGGCCCGTCGGATGCGCTCCACTGCTTTCTCCATATCGTGGAGCAAATAAGGGTCGTGTAGCTTCTCCAGTTTGGGTTCTAAAAAGTCTTCTAAATCCTCTTTGGTCTGAATGCCACGCTCATACAGCAAGGTTGCTACGGACGCTTCCAGGCCTGCTTTTTTGGCAAGGGCTAAAAAGGCCTCATCTGCACTTGGTGAAGCTAACTGCCAATCGTATTTTGAAGTGATCATCTAGCTTTTGGTCTCCTCTTTTTCTTATCTGAATATTATATCATGAAAGGTTAAAATGGCGGGAAATAAAGGGTCAGGTAGTGGTTGGAATAAAATGAACAATTTCCTCTATTTTTGTTGCATTTAGCTTGACTTATCACACTAAAAGAATATAATAAATATGATAATAATCTTTTAAAAATGTAATGGGATGATTATTCTGTTAAGTTTGCACTGCTTATTATCATTTTATATTATGAAGCGTAAATTTCTTCCGTTTTTCTATCGAATCATTGTTTTTAGAAAGTTTGTTTCAGGTCCAACCAATCCTCTAGTATGGACAGACTAAAGATAGGATATTGAGGTATGCCCCCATATTTTCTCAATAGAGGTAAGGTCCTTCTTCTCTAAATACATGTTCAAATAAAGCAACTGATTGTATGGAGCAAAGATCAGGAGTTTTTCAGTTTTAGGAGATATCACTATATAGAAAAACTTTACGAAATTTATGCAAAAGAAAGGAAATGAGGCCAATTGAAATTTCTATATAAAAAGATAGTTGCATTTGTAGCTATCATCGCCGTGGTAGCCTTAGGCTTGTCTGTGATCAAACCTGTTAGCGCGGCCACTGTTTCACCAACCGTCACCAATTTAAAGGCTCAGGCAAGTGGACAAAAAGTTATCTTTTCATTTGACTGGGATTTAACTGGTAAATCAGTTAAAGAAGGTGATACGTTTACCATTGATGCTCCAGAAGGTGTCAATATCACTGAAGTTGCAACTCAATCACTCCAAGCAAATGGAGCTGAAGTCGCAACCATTTCGATGACAAACAAAAAGATTACTTTTACTTTTAAAAAAGCCATCGAATCCATGAACCAAAACGTTAAGGGTGGTTTCTCATACAAAGCAGAATGGGATAACACTCCGGGAAATCCTGGAAATAAAACGGCTACCTCAAAAGTTGGTTCAGAATCAGTCGTCATCACACGTCCTGATGGGCCAGGAGTTTTCGAAGCAATCTTAAATAAATATAATCGTACAGGTGATTATGTTTCTAAACAATTCAAATTAGACGCATCTGAAAACTATGCATGGATGAATGTTGGAGATGACTATTATCTCACTACTTGGTTCATTCGTATCAACGGAGATGGTAAGAAACAAGCCATCACAAACCCTGTTGTGTCAGATAAAATCCAAGCTCCAGCTGTAGATTACTCAAAAATCACTTTTGCTCCTGCTGCAAACCACGCTGCAAGTGAATTCTTTGTAGGAACTTACTTGAAACCATCCTTCACTTTGAGAAAAGGTGGACAAGTGGTAGCTTCTGGTTGGGACTTCTGGAAACATGTGAAATTCGATGCGGACGGCAATGGATTTACCGTGAATTTATCAGATGTCAGTGATGTCTTTAAAACAGCATCAAGCGATGAATTGATCGTTGAATACCAAACATTAATTCCTAAGACAACCGTTCGCGTTGACAACAATGCTACGTTAACAGCTGATGAAATCAAAACACCATTAAAAGACCCAGCATTCTGGAATAACACAGAATTAAACTTCTGGGTATCCGGTGATAAAACTATAACTGTTCAAAAAGAATGGGTTGGTGATGAAGAAGCTGACCGTAAAGATATCACAGTTCAATTATTAGCTGATGGTAAAAAATTAGACGGTATGACTAAGACCTTGACAAAGGCTTCAGGTTGGACTGCAGAATTTTCTAAATTACCAGGGATTAAAGATGGACAACCGATTGTTTATTCAGTAGAAGAAACGAATACACCTGATGGTTATACTTCAAAAGTTGAACCAATCAATGAGTCGAATGTTATTAAAGTTGTAAACACTTCAAACAAACCAAAAGTAACTGAAACTACTGCAAATCTTGTTGTTAAAAAAGCTTTCGAAGTAGCCGGTGATCAAGAACATAAACAAGTTCCAATCACAGAAGGTCAATTTGAGTTTGTCTTGAAAGATGAAAATAATACGGTAGTTGAAACTGCTAAAAATAAAGCAGATGGCACTGTCAACTTCAAGTCTCTAACCTTCAATAAGGAAGGTAGCTATACATACACCATCACTGAAAACAAGGGTACGGATGCTAATGTCAACTATAGTACACAAAGCATCACGGCTACTGTCGATGTGAAGAAAACTGACGACAAACTGGTCGCTACTGTCACTTACTCAGGTGGAGATGGTGAACAAAAAAATACGATCACCAATACTCAAAACAAACCAAAAGTTTCAAATGCTAAGGTAACCTTAAAACTTAAAAAAACATTTGAAGGTGGCGAACTTAAGGGTGATGACTTTGAGTTTGTTGCAAAAGATTCAAACGATAAAGTTGTTGGCACAACCAAGAACAAAAAAGATGGTTCAATTACTTTTGATAACATCACTGTAGACAAAGCAGGTACATTCAAATATACCATCACTGAAACAAAAGGTACGGACAAAACCATTACCTACAGTGATAAAACCATCACGGCTACAGTTGTAGTGGTTGAAAAAGACAACGCCTTGGTTGTAGAACAAATCAGCTACTCTGATGGTCAAACTGAGACAAATACGTTCACCAACAAAAAAGAAGCTCCTAAAGCAGAAAGTGTAACAGCTACACTTCAAGTGAAAAAGCTCCTTAAAGAAGGTGAAACAAACTTACCGTTGACAGACGATCAATTTGAATTTGTCTTGAAAGAAGGAAACACGACCCTTGAAACTGCTAAAAACAAAGCAAATGGTACTGTAACCTTCCAGGAACTTTCTTATACTGCAGAAGGAACACACACATACACCATTACCGAAAACAAAGGTACGGATGATTCTATCAGCTATAGCACACAAACCATCACTGCTACAGTTGAGGTGAAGAAAGCAAACGATAAACTCGTCGCTACTGTGACTTACTCAGGTGGGGATGCTGAAAAAGGAGATACGTTTACAAATACGAAAACACCTCCGACACCTGTTCCTCCAACAGTGAAACCAACGACAGCTAAATTCAAGGCTAAAAAAGTATTGGCGATCAATGGTTCGAGCGATCGTACATTGAAAGCAAATGAGTTTACTTTCCTTCTCAAGGATCAAGCTGGTACGCTCGTTGATACCAAGACAAATGGTGAGAATGGGGATATTCTCTTCAATCCAGTAAGCTTTAATGAAGCTGGTACGTTCACCTACACAATTGTTGAACAAAAACCAGCTACACCGGAATCAGCAATTACTTATGATGAATCTGTTCATACTGTAACAGTGACTGTTACAAAAGACGAAAATGGACAATTGAATGCGGATGTGCAATACGACGGTAAAAAGGATACTCCTACTTTTACTAACACGTATACACCTCCAACTCCTGTTCCTCCAACAGTGAAACCAACGACAGCTCAATTCAAGGCTAAAAAAGTATTGGCGATCAATGGTTCGAGCGACCGTACGTTGAAAGCAAATGAGTTTACTTTCCTTCTCAAGGATCAAGCTGGTACGCTCATTGATACCAAGACAAATGGTGAGAATGGCGATATTCTCTTCAATCCAGTAAGCTTTAATGAAGCTGGTACGTTCACCTACACAATTACTGAACAAAAACCAGCTACACCAGAATCAGCAATCACTTATGATGAATCTGTTCATACTGTAACAGTGACTGTCACTAAGGATGCAAATGGACAATTGAATGCGGATGTGCAATACGACGGTAAGAAAGATACTCCTACTTTTACCAACACGTATACACCTCCGACACCTCCAACTCCAAGTGAAAAACAAATTACCACAAGCAAGATTTTAGAAGGTCGTGACCTTCAAGGTGGTGAATTTAGCTTTAACCTCTTGGACGAAAATGGTACTGTTCTTCAGACAAAACAAAATGCTGCAGATGGTACAGTGACATTTGATGCAATCGCCTACACGGAAGCGATGATTGGTACTCATAAATATACCATTAAAGAAGTCGTTCCAGCTGATCAGGCAAACATCCAATATGATGAAGGTCAAGTGGATGTCACAGTTACCGTCACAAAGGATGAAGCATCAAATGCTATCCAAGCAGTCGTTGCTTATGGAGATAAGAAAACCTTTATCAACAAGGTTATCCCACCAACTCCACCAACAGTGAATAATCCTGAATTGAAACTTTATACCCTTAGGGTTCGTAAAGTGGATGAAAAGGGTGATTACCTAGCTGGTGCAGTATTTGGACTCTTTGAAGCAGATGGTGTGACACCTGTTGCAAATCCTTATGGACAAGGCCAAGCGCAAGCAATTTCTGGTCAAGATGGACTTGCAAGCTTTGTTGGATTTGAAGCGAAAAATTACGTGATCAAAGAGCTCTCTGCTCCTAATGGTTACCAACTTTCAGATACATCCATCAAAGTTACTACAAGCGACTTTACTTCAGCTACAAACCTTGTCGTTGATAAAGGAAATGTGGTAAATAAACTTCTTCCACCTTCACCATCAATTGATATTCCAAATATACCAACACCAAGTAATAGCAAACCTAAAAATCCATCACCAAATGGAGATAAGCCTAAGCCTAGTGACAAACCTAAATCTAGTGAAACTCCTAAATCTAGTGACAAGCCTAAAGAAAGTAAACGATCCCTTCCTTCAACAGGAACGGAAGATCATTTAGGACTTCTTGTAACTGGTTTGACATTCGTCGCTACAGCTATTGCTTCTATGACACTTAAGAAGAAGGAAGACTTCTAAGCAACATGAAAGATCTAGTCAAACACGACTAGATCTTTTTCTTGTATTCGGTTACTCAATTCTGAATATTTTGATCTTCATAAAAAACAACTTTCCCATCTTTAACCTTGAATGAGTAACTAATGGAATCGGCGTAACTGCCTTTGGAATAGTAGAAATCATAGGCACCATCCGGTAGTTTGCTAGCGTCTAATTTTTTGGCTGCTGCTTTTAAGTCTTGTTCCTTAACGGATACACCATCCTCTATATAAATAGTCATACGGATTAACTCTTGATCGATTAAGGTCTGAAAAGGGATTTGATAGTAACCAGCAAAGTCCTTTTTCCCTTCTTTGAGATTTTGACTTGCGATACTATCTAGAATTTGCTCCTTCTCATCACGGTTGGAGTTAGATAAAAAACCAAAGAAACTAATAGGAAGACCTAGAGATTGCTTCTTTAATTCAGTCTCTAGTTTTTCCTCGATATTTTTAATAGATTTCTGTTTCAAAAACGCTTCCTTGTATGATGGAAGATAACTACTATATGACCCCGACCAGTCATCTTTAAAAGTTACGTCCTCATCTTCCAATTTTACCGTTTGATCATCGTAGGTCTTCTCAGAGTATACGTAGCTTACATGATACTGTGGGTATTCTAGGGCAGTCCAGGATAACTTAGTGATGGTAACTTTGCCATGAAGACCATTTTCTTTAAAAACTTCTGTAACAACTTCTTTAGCCTTTTTGTAATCACTCGGTTTCATGATCTTACAACTGGAAAGAAACAGGCAACAAAGAATAAGTGGAATTCCTGCGAATAGTTTGAAATAGTTGGGCTTCATAGCCTGACCTCCTTGTAAAATTCAATTAAATCAATTAATTTTTTACATCATATGGGAACATTTTTTTAATATCTTCTTTCATCTTTTTATTAGGAATTTTCTCTAAATCCATATATTTGAAGAATTCTTCATCATTTTGAACGACATGAACGTTTCCATCTTTAGTATACTCAGCTGGTATGGTCAGATCACCGAAGGACTTTCCAAAATCCCTAGAGACCACGTAGTTCTGTACTTCATACAAGCGTCTCAGCAATGAGAACTCTGTAGTATCCTTACTTTGATTTAATTCCTTTTTAAAATATTGGAAAAATTCTTTTTTGTTATTCGCAAGATGTTCTTGCCCATCTTTTGAAAATTCTGCTGGTATCTTATGATACCGTAGGACATCATCCCATCCACCTGAACGCTGCTCTGGAACTTTATAAAGCAATTCCAAAAATGAAATATCAAAGTTGAGATCTTCTGGTCCGAGAAAGTATAGGTAGGCATTCTCCCCTTTTGTATATTCTTCACCCCATTTTACAGTAGTTGGATTATTCCCTTTGCTTAAAATCGAATATACTTTCGGATAGAGTGTTTTCAATGGGATGTCCTTAGCCTCATCACTACGATCTGTAAATAACAAACGTGAATGTTGGAGCTCCAATTGTCCTCTTTCAAAATTGTATTCAAATGGATGCGAGTCTTTGTCGTTTTCTAGACTTTCTTTTTGAACTTGTTCATAACCTTTGCCTGATGAGGTTTTCCAAGCGAACTTTCCATCCTTAACATTCATTAACCCTATACGAGATTGATACTCTGTTTGTACATAGATATTTCCAGGTTCTACAATATATTTGTCTTTCTTATCGACAAGAATATCAATCGGAATGTATGTTTCTCCATCATATGTATCCAACAACATAGAAGAAACTTTAACAGATAAGGGGATATAATTCTTATCCATATCTCGTACTATCTTAAAAACATCATATGTTTTCTTCACTAAGCGCTTGTCCTTGGTATCATAGACATCAATGAGCCAGTACTCTCCCTTTTGTGCTTTATTTGTAGTTAGGTAAGGAACTTGATTACCACGAATATAATATTGAAAATAGAGACGTGGGTCAGATTTTAATTTGTAACTTTCTTGTGCAATGTACCGTTCACTATTTCCACCATTTATAAACCATTCTACTTTAACTTTTGGATTGTACGAATTTGCTTCCAGCGCCTCATCCACTTCTTTTTTATTATCCCATTGAATAGCTACTGCTTTCCCACCTGCAATAAATTGGGAATCAACTATGTGTGGACGAGGTTTCCAAGTTACAAATTGTGATATATCACGCTTATGAATTTCATACCGGATAAACCAGCCTCCTGCCAAGGTAACAAGTAATACAAATATCCAAAACTTGATTGATTTAAAAATCTTCTTCATTCTCTCTTTTCTACTTTCTGTACGCTTCTTTTACCTTATTTGTTCGTCATTTTTCTTTAAAAGTCTTCCGACTTTTCCAACCACATATGAATAAATTTCTTTAATAATTTATTGACAACTGAAGCTTCTTATAATTTCTTAAACTCACTAGCTTTTACAATAAGCTGATTAAAGATTTGGATTTTTCTCTATTTTTGAATGACCCATTTGGCGTCACCATAAACGATCGTAAACGGCCCATCCCCATCTGTTAAATAATTAATCTTATATTTAGCTGACTCACCTGCCTCAAGGACTGTTGGCTGTTTGTAATTTAAAGTATTATTCAGCATATAAGCAGATTTGCCATGGCCATCATAGAGATCTACATTTGTATAATCTGGAGTATTTTCAATACTGAGAGGTGTTGTATTCGATAGGGTGAATTCGACGATCAATCGATGTTGTTTTTTCCTTGTATCGATACGGTCTTGATCATCCTGAACATCCAAATTTGGATCGTCTGTTACACTATTCAGTGTAACTTCTAAGCCATTAGCAAATACAACTGGCTCTCCAATTGCATAACTTTTAACAGGATTTTTGGGATTAAAATTCTTTAATTTTTCTTTTATCTTTTGTCCGTCATTATTATTTCCAGATGGGATGGTCCAAAAGATATTATTCTCATCTTGCTTACCATACTGATTATCCCCCTTCATTTGCTGAGGGATTTGTAAGAGAATAGCCAAGTTTTTTAAATCAATTCGAACATCACCTTGATTTGTCACTTCCATTTCAACCGTGAATTCCGTAGGCGAAGTTTTACTATAAGCATAACCGGATAATGAGGTTGCCTCGAAATTTTTGTTAACTAACTGTTGTAAAACTGTTGAAAGCATGATATAGGAAATATGATCATCTCGATTTATTTCTTTTTCAGCATACCTTTGATGGAATTCATCGAGCCAATCATAGAAGGCTTGATTGAAATCTGACTCATTAGGATTTTTATAATATTTATTCCCTCTCGGTAAAAGCTCTGGGAAGTACGTTGGTACCTGAATGCGAATAAATACTTTGTTTCCCTTAACTGCATAGCCCTTTAATTCATATTTTTTTCCAAAGCTCAATGCATTCGTCATGAGCTTCAAATACATGGGACCATATATTTTGAGGGGGTACTTCTCACCAAGATATTCCACATAAGTATTTGGATCAAAAGTACTACTGTTTTTTTCAATTTTAGGGATAATATAATCGTTCCAGAGTCGAGTATACATATCCTCTTGATTTTTTGCCCCATTGGCCTTGATTACTGTGTCTATTCCCCTTGGATCTACATAGATTCCTTCAACGACCTGCAAAGCTTTTTGAACTCTTCCTTCCTCAGATAGAGAGACTTCATTCGGTTGCTGTCCATATATTGAAATACCATCGCTATCATCTGACCTCATATATTGTGGAAGTTTTTCAAACGTTATGTATCTGATACTGTTCTTTGCATCCCAATCAAATGTTGCTGCAGGTCCTGTCTTGTCAAAATGAATGTTTTTTCGATCGATTTTCTTCTGTACTTCTTTATTCGAAGAACCTTGTTTTTCTACAGTTCCTTGTTTGCAGGCACTCAAACATACTGGTATAAGTACCGAACATAAGACAAGGCCCCATTTTATTTTCTTCTTCATTTCATCTCCTCCTAATCTCTTCCTCATTTTACCATCAATCCCCCCTTTTGTCAGTCAAATAGATAGAGGCTGGGACAAAAGTCCTAGCCTCTCAATTATTTTTGGATTGTCGAGCAAGACGCAGTGGTTGAGTGGGCTCTA
>NZ_CAXSMM010000002.1:0-265391 GCF_964238605.1 Streptococcus parasanguinis
CCACTCAACCACTGCGTCTTGCTCGACAATCCAAAAATAATTGAGAGGCTAGGACTTTTGTCCCAGCCTCTTTTTCTGCAATTTTTTCGAATGGTATAAGTGAGGGGTTTCCCTACACGAAATCATTGAAGGTTGGAGACATTTGTCCAACCTTTTTTCATCTCACTTCTTTTGACCTTCCCTTAGTAAAATGGAGTAAAAGTTAAAAAAACCGAGTTGTAATCCTTGACATTACATTCCGATCCTGTATAATAGCTATTGTAACAAATAATCTTACAACAGAAAGAGGAAATAACTATGAAAAACATTTTATTTATCGTCGGATCTCTTCGTCAAGGATCATTCAACCACCAAATGGCTAAGAAAGCAGAAAGCCTTCTTGAAGGGAAAGCAACGGTGACTTACTTGGACTACAAGGACATTCCAATGATGAACCAAGATTTGGAAACACCAACCCTGCCTGCTGTGCAGGCAGCGCGTGATGCAGTTCTTGCTGCGGATGCCATCTGGATCTTCTCGCCAGTTTATAACTTTGCGATTCCAGGCGTAGTGAAAAACCTGATCGACTGGCTTAGCCGTGCCCTTGACCTGTCAGAAACGCGTGGTCCATCTGCCCTTCAAGACAAGATCGTAACGGTTTCTTCAGTAGCCAATGCCGGACACGAACCAATGTTTGCGGCTTACCAAGCGCTCTTGCCTTTCGTTCGGACTCAAGTGGTTGGAGAGTTTACTGGAACAACCGTTAACGCAGAAGCTTGGGAAACAGGTGAATTGGTCTTGACAGATGAAGCAGTGGAAGGGCTGGAAATACAAGCACAAGCATTATTAGAAGCATAAGAAAAGCTGAGACAGAAGTCTCAGCTTTTTAGATACTAAAGAGTTGTCCGAAGAAGTAAGTCACACCCATGGTGAGAAGGCCAATGATGAGGTTGCGAAGCATGGCTGGCTTGGTTGGTGCTTTTCCTAGTTTTGCACTGGTATAGCCAGTGAAGATCAAGGATAGTCCAACAACGAAGACTGTCACCGGAATGCGATAGGCAGCTGGAAAGAGAATGATAGAGAGCATTGGAGGAAGGGAACCAACCGAAAAAGCAAGGAAGCTAGATGCAGCAGCATGCCAAGGATTGGTAAACTCCTCGTATTCGATACCATATTTCTCTTCGACCAGGGCTTTGAGGGGATGTTTCAGAAAGGCCCGCTCTGTCAAAATCTTTGCGGAAGTTTCGCATTCTCCATTTTGAAGATAAGCATGGTAGAGAGATTCTCTAGCTAACTTTGGATCGCGATCCAACAAGGCTTGTTCGCGGTTTACAGCAGCTTCTTCCGTGTCTTTTTGTGTAGAAACAGAGACATACTCACCGCCTGCCATCGAAAAGGCACCTGCCAGAATCGCAGATAAGCCAGATAGGAAAATAATCCAGATGTTTGGTGTGGCACTGGCCACCCCGATCACGACCCCAGCAATAGAAATGATTCCATCATTGGCACCGAGAACAGCAGCCCTCAAGATATTCAAGCGATCGCTAAATGATTCATCTACTCCATGTTTCGTTTCAGTCATACAATGTCTCCTTTGTCTTGTTTAGAATGATTATAAATAAAAAATAAAAAGAAAGCAAGGATTTTAACTCAAATGATAAAAGTTCGACAATTTAATGGAATTTTTTAGTTGTAAAATTTGGCATTACAAGCAAAAAAAGAAAGAATAGGGTATACACCGATCCTAGCAAGATTTATTTAGCAGAAGTGGCATAATTTTTGAAGATCCTGATAGCATTGTCACACGGGTCAGAAAAGGATAATAAAAAACAGCAAATTTTGCTGTTTTTTATTGAGATAAATTAGTTCGTTTCATTTTCTTTTCCCACCACCCAAAATAAGAGAAGGAGTTGGAAGATGCCCAAGGCGAATAAGACCATAAAACCGTTGCGGCTTCCTTTAGCAGTGGCTTGGGTGAAGTCCATCTTTTGATTGGCTTGGCTCATGGCAACGATCAGTGAAGCCAGGGTTGTTCCGACAGCGCCTGCAAATTGTTGCAGGGTGTTAAAGATCGCGTTCGCATCAGGTTGCTCCTCCAGCGCCAGTTGTTTCTGTCCGTTTGTCATGATATTGCCAAAGGCAAGTCCCATACCGGTCATGAAGATCATGTAAAAGATAAGAATCAAGCCATTTGTCAGCTTCAGGGCAAAAAGGGTGAAGTGGAAATGGGCCAGAAGGATTAAAGCAGCTCCAAGGAGAATCGGTTTGCGAGCGCCCAACTTATCTAGAATGAGACCAGAGAAGGGAGAAAAACCTGCTCCAATGATGGCTCCTGGAAGCAACATCAAGGCTGCAAGTGTGGTACTCGAGTGGTTGACCAATTGGACATAATTGGGCAAGAGAAAACTCATGGCAAGAGAGCCTAATTGGAAGGTGAAAAAGGCAAGAACATGGCCAGTGAGGAGATGGTTCTTTAAGATGGCAAGGTTGATAATGGGAGTCTCCAACTGATTGGACCGCCAGACCAAGAGAACGAGTCCCAAGAACCCGATCACCAGCCAACCAAGGACAGAAAAACTAAAGAAAGCATGATCAGAAAGACCGTGAATCCCTAAAATCAAGCCTAAAAATGAAGCAATAATGGCGAGAAGGCTCATGATATCAAGTGTTTCCCGCTTGACTGTACTGATTTGCTCAATGGAGCGAAGTCCTGAAACTAGCGAAGCTAGAAGGATCGGGAATTGCACTAAGAAGATGGACCGCCAGCCAAAGTTAGCTGTCAAGAGACCACCGACAGTAGGCCCAATGGCTGGAGCGATAGCTGTAATCAGGGTCCCCACTCCCATCATGAGACCGATCTTGCGTTTTGGGACCTGCTCTAAAATGATATTAAACATCAGAGGAAGGGCAAAACCAACCCCCATTCCTTGGACCAATCGACCCAGAACCACAAAGTCAAAACTTGGAGCTAGGAAGTCAATGAGAACACCTAAAACAGATAGGAGATTTCCAACTAAAAAGATGGACTTCATTTTAAAAGAGCGCTTGAGGTAGGCAGATAAGGGGACTACACAGGCAACCACTAGAAGATAGATGGTGGTGACCCACTGGACGGTTGCGGTATTGATCTCAAATTCCTTCATCAATATTGGGAAGGTAATATTCATGGCAGTTTCTCCAGCCACCCCGCAAAAGGAAAGGATCCCTGTTGCAAAAATAGCATACAGTACCTTGGCTGAAATTTTTTCTTGTGACATCGGTGTCTGATTCCTCCTAAATCTTCCTATAGACATGGACTATGGTATAAAATCGGATGAAAATTCATGGTAACGATCTGATTTTCCGTCAGGTAGCATAGTAGGACCTACGGTAACCTGATCCATCGTTTTGTTAGCTAACAAATAGTATAGAGGAAATGAAGACCCCTGTCAAAGAGTTTTTGAAAAGTTTTGAAAATATTAACAGCATTCTCAACTGATGACATCTCTCCAAACGAAAGGATGCGGTCGCGAGTATGGTATAATAAGAAGAAAGTAAGCAACGTGAATAAGTCAATCAACTCGAACAGGAGGCCCCATGACCAAGTATTTAGTCCAGAAGTTTTTCTGGTTACGAGAAAAAAGTTTGATTCAAATTTCCCAGAAAACCCTGGTTTCCTTATTTCCTTTTTTTCTATTTTCAGGAATCATTCGGGTGATCGCTCTATCGGTCTTCTCCGATCGAGGCTATATCCATCAGCTCTTTTCGATGGATAGCTGGTTGCCATGGGATCAGGCCATCAGCCAGGTCCTCGGTAATATTTCCAACTTTCTAGGAGGTCTAGCTGGACCGTTAGCGACCTACTTCGCTGGAAAATACACAGCTGGGCACTACGGTAGAAGTACAGGGACAGCAGGTGTCACCGCTCTTTTGGTCAGCTTGATTGTAGGGCCCCAGGAATTGTTGGTGGGCCCCCTCCATGACGGAAAACTGACGCGTATCAACTTACCTGCGACGACCAATATCGTCTTAGCGATTTTTTTTGCTATCTAATTGGGCAAATCTTTCGTCTATCCAAGGCCAGTGACGACCAGATTGTGGACAAGGATTTCATCTATCAGCCCAAGACTGTGCGTCCCATTTTCTTGTCCTTAGTTCTAGGGGTCAGCCTCAATCTTCTTTTGGTCCTTGGAAATCAATTTAATATTTTTCAGACTATCCGACAGTTCTTGGCTTCTCTAATGGTAAGCAGTCATCATCTGCTGTCCACCTTTGTCATGGGACTATTTAGTGGGCTATCTGCTTGGTTTGGTAATAGTCAATCCTTTGCCTTGAACTCAATTGCGGATGATAACTTTGCTTTGGAAAATCTTACCTACGCTGTGACGCATCATACAACGACAGGCATTCCTCATCTCTATACCTTGACCAATTTGTACCGCAGTTTTGGTCTGGTAGCTGGAATTGGAGCCGTCCTAGCGCTTTTGGTGGCGATCCTGTTGGTTTCACGAAGTCAAAAGGACAAGAAAGTCAGTTTTCTCAGTCTGTTTCCAAGTCTCTTTAACAATGGGGCTTCCTTCATGGTAGGGATACCGGTCCTCCTCAATCTCCTATATGTGATTCCCTTCTTATTGATCCCTTTGGTGAATATGGGAATAGCAGCTCTAGCTTTGTGCTTTAAGCTGATGCCGGCATCTGTCTATCCAGTGCCAGATGGGACTCCTAGCCTTCTCTATGCCTTTATTGGGACAGGAGGAAGTCTTAGAGCCTTAGCTGTCAGTATACTTTGTTTTGCCGTCGATGTGCTCCTTTATCTACCATTTGTCCGTATGGGAAATCGTATCCGAAAAGACTTAAAAGTGAAAGGAGAAAGCGATGAAGCCATCTAAAAAAACAACGATCGTCCTCACTTTGGTCAGTCTTTTCTTAATCGCTTTAGCCATTCCTTCTTATAGCTGGACTCGGACCAATGTTTCAAAAATCGAGAAATTTTATAATTCCAAACTGTCTCCCATCATCATGATCCCGGGAAGCTCTGCGACGGAGAACCGCTTCGATGGCTTGGTGACCAAGCTCAACCAGGGCCGCCAAGGAACCAAACACAGTCTACTTAAGGTTAAGGTTTGGAATGATGGGCATATCACCTATAGTGGAAGTATGGATGCCAAGGACAATGAACCAGTGATTGTGGTTGGTTTTGAAAACAACAAAGATGGCTATAGCAATATTAAAAAACAGGCTAAATTATTCAATCAGGCTTTTGAAGCCCTCCAAGAAAAATACAATTTTAATAATTTCAAGGGCTTGGGTCACTCCAATGGGGGCTTGATCTATACAGCCTTTATTGAAAATTATCTAGAGGATTATGATGTGGATCTCAAAACCCTCATGACCATTGGAACTCCCTATAATTTCACGGAAACCAATATCAAAAATAAATCTGAGATGTTGGCCGATTTTATCAAGGGAAAAGAAGCTATCCCCACAACCCTTCATATGTATTCAGTAGCAGGGACCATCACCTATGATTCAGATGAGTTGGTCCCGGACGCCAGTGTTTCCGCTGGGAAATATATCTACCAAAACCAAGCTGCTAGTTATACAGAGATCACCGTAACGGGCGAAGATGCTCAGCACTCGGACCTTCCAACCAATGATGAGGTCGTTGCACTAGTCAAACAGCATATCGAAAGTCAAACAGATCGTAGAAAGAAACCGAATAAAGAAAACTAAGTGTGAAGAAGGGATTCCTTCCTCACCCTTTTTTTAGTATAATAAAGATCAGTATGAAAACATGGGAGACAAAAGGAGAAAAGATGAAAAGAAAACAATGGATGCCCTTAGGCTTAGTGGCTTCAAGTATGGTCTTGTTAACAGGTTGTTACCAGAGATACCAACGCCAGTCTAGTCCCAAAAAAGAGGCTGTGACCAGCCAGACAAGTACTAAAAAACAGACGAAAAAAGCAGATGCGAAATCCTTGTATCAGTCAGTTTTTTCAGATTATCAAAAGATTTTTGCCACTTCAAATGATTTGGACGCCATCTCAAAATTGAATACGGAATTATCTAGAGAAGATCGGATGATCAATAGCTGGGTGATCGAGACTGTCATCAATCAGCCAGAAGCTGTCCGCTATGCCTTTAAGGACCTAAATAGCGATGGGGTAGAGGAGATGATCATCGCCAATCAGCAAACTGATGGGAGCTACTTTGTGACAGGAGTTTACTACCTCAAGGACAAAAAGCCGACCTTGCTAGCAGAAGGTTTCGTCGCTGGACACGGTGGAGCGCGCAATGCGACGACCCTCTATAAGGGAGGAGAAGTCTTAGAAGTCAGCTGGATGTCAGGAACTGGCCGTGGGGTAGCTGTGCTCTCACGGATAGAAAAGACGCCTCAAGCTGCGACCAAAGTCCAGGAAGAAGAAGTCCAAGTACCTGGTTCAGATCTGAATAGCCTCTTTGGAAAATCGGATGAGGAAAAATTGGATCTCAAGAGTTTCGATTGGCAAACTTTTGACAGCACACCATCAGCGGGAAATAGCCAAAGCCAGGAAAAAACGCCTTGGAATGCTGAAAAATCAGCAAAATTAGCAGAATTTATGAAGACCTGGGGCGAAAAGATGGGCCAACCCAACTATCAAAAAGGCATCGCTGGCGGTGATGTAGGACCAGACAACCTCTACACTCTAGGGGAAAATAGTAAGATGGATGCCATTTATACAGATACCGGTCAGGGAAATGCAAAATACCGCATCGTGGAACGCTATAGCAATTGGGACAAGTATCCAGATGTGCATAGTTATTTCTTTGCCATTACAGATACAGGAGAAGGCATTGTCTTTCATTCTCCAACGACTAATGGTGGAAAGATGTATCTAAAACCAACGGACAACAAGGAACTACAAGAAGAATTTACGCAGTTGCTTCATCAATAAAAAGAAAAATAAACCAGAAAAGGACTGTTTTTCTGGTTTTGTTTATTCAAAGATTGAATAAAAATACAACAAAAGAAATAATTTTTAGGATATAAAATATGTTAAAAACTAGTGATAATTAGCGGTGCATAAGTATTTGAAAACAGAAAATGTTTGACAATTGAAGGAAAATCATTTAAAATATATTCATTCTTTATTTATAGGAGAAAAAAATATGAAAAAACTTCTTACAGCCGGTGTGGCTCTCTTGTCCGTTGCAACTTTAGCAGCATGTTCTGGTAAAACTGCTTCAGAATCATCAAGCAAAGATGCTAAAGCTTCTTCTAGCAAAGTAGAAAAATCATCTACTTCAAAAAGCAAATCAAGCAGTTCATCAAAAACTTCAAAATCAGCATCCTCTTCTGTTGAAATTCCAGAAATTGTCTTGTTGACTGATGAAGAAATTGATAATGCCAAAACACTTGGTGATATGAAAACTATTTATGGAAAAATGATTGACAACTACACAAAATATGTCAAAGAGATTGGGGATAAGATGCCCGAGTCTGGTAAAGATGCCTATAATCAGCAAGTAGCTCCTGGGATCCAATCTATGGAAACTGCAAGAAAAACATTTAACGATACACTTTCAGCTGCGGGTTCTGATGATACAGTTGTTCCTGAACAAGCTCGTAGTCAATTCGCACAACAATTGAAAAATGCTCGCGATATTGCCCAAAAAGCTCTTGAAGGTGCTTATCAATCAATTGCACCATTGCTCTCTTCATCAGCCGAATAATTCATAAATGAAAATAGGTTAGGACCTCAAGTCCTAGCCTATTTTTGCTTTCTTACAAAAATGTAAGAAATAAAGGGGAAAATGTAAGGTTATGTTATGGTGAAAGCGCTTCAGTTTTAGTACAATAGATTTGTAAAAAACGATTGAAGCTTTTATCGAGCTAGAAAGGAACGGACCATGACCCTACTAGACGTTCAACACATCAAAAAAATCTACAAAACCCGCTTCCAAGGGACGCAGGTTGAAGCCCTAAAGGACATTCATTTTACCGTGGAAAATGGCGAATACGTTGCCATCATGGGAGAATCAGGATCTGGGAAATCGACCCTCCTCAATATCCTAGCCATGCTGGACCAGCCGACCGAAGGGCGGGTCTATCTCAACGGTACCGATACTTCCACCATCAAGAACAAGGATGCATCCAGCTTCCGTCGGGAAAAACTGGGCTTTGTCTTTCAAGACTTTAATCTGCTCGATACCTTGTCCGTCAAGGACAATATCCTCTTACCTTTGGTCCTTTCTCGCAGGCCCGTCAAGGAAATGATGAGCAAGGTGGATAGCGTGAGTCGGGAGTTGGGTATTCACCAGCTTCTTGAGAAATACCCTTACGAAATCTCTGGTGGGCAAAAACAACGGGTGGCTGTAGCACGGGCCATCATCACATCTCCAGAAATCCTTCTTGCTGATGAGCCAACAGGGGCGCTGGATTCCAAGTCTTCAGCTGCTTTGCTCGATGTCTTTGAAGATATTAATACAATGGGACAAACCATCCTCATGGTGACCCACTCAACTGCAGCGGCAGCTCGGGCCAAGCGCGTGCTCTTTATCAAGGACGGGATCCTTTACAATCAGATCTTCCGCGGGGAAAAAACAGAACGTCAGATGTTCCAAGAAATCTCGGATACCTTGACGGTCATGGCGGGAAAGGAGGATCATGATGTTTAAATTAACGAGTAAATTAGCTCTTTCCAACCTCAAACAAAATCGTAAGCTCTATTACCCTTTCGCTATAGCCGTTATTTTAACGACCATGATCCTCTATAGCTTTATCGCCCTGGCAACGACCCCTCACTTAGAGGCTTCTTACGGAGGACGAACGGCGAGATATGTCCTTGGTTTTGGTTGTTTCGTCGTCCAGCTGGTCGTCATCATTTTAGTGGCTTATGCCAATGGCTATGTCATGAAAAATCGTTCCAAAGAACTGGGACTCTACAGTGTTCTGGGGATGGAGAAGAAGCACCTCCTCGTCATGACCTTATGGGAATTGCTTATCTTCTATATCCTCACAGTTGGCGCGGGACTGGGTTTGGGACTCTTATTTGATCCCTTGATTTTTGCCTTACTCCTAAAATGTATGGGTCTACCAGTCGTCATTCAATCAACCTTCCAGATAGGGGCTGTTCTTAACACTTTACTTGGGTTAGCCTTAGCTTTTGGCCTCATTCTCTTGTTGAATTCTTTACGCCTTTTGCGCTACAGTTCCCTCCACCTCATGCAACAAAAGAAAGCAGGAGAGAAGAAGGGAAGATTCTTGCTGGTCCAAACTCTGTTAGGTCTAGGTCTCTTAGGAATTGCTTTCTATTTGGCGCTCACTGTTGAGCGTCCAGTTGCGGCCGTCCAAAGATTCTTTATTGCTGTCATCTTGGTCATTCTGGCGACTTATCTCTTATTCAACGCAGGATCGATTACCTTCTTAAGAATTCTTAAAGGTCGGAAACCCTACTATTACAAGCCGGAGAATTTTATCTCTGTTTCCAACTTAATAGCTCGGATGCGAAAAAATGCAGCGGGTCTTGCGACAATTAGTATTCTTTCCACCATGGTCTTGGTCACCTTAACCGGGTCGCTCAATCTCTTTATTGGAGGGCAGAATTACCTAGATACTATGTACCCTTCGGACTACAATTTTAGTGTGGGACATATGCCTTCAGATGCTGAAACAGAACCGGTTATTGAGGAGGTTCAAGCTATTATTCAGAAAACAGCCGATGCGACACATCTGTCAGATTATCAGGTGGCACAGACAACATACTGGTCGGCTGAAATTCGAAAGATTGATGGAAGGATCTTAGAGGTGTATGACCAGTCCGATCAAGAAACTGGTCAGGAATTGAAGACAGAAGGAGTAGTCTACTTTTTTGATCAGGCGACTTATGAGCAACTGACCGGTCAAAAAGTTGAGCTTGGGGAAAATGAAATCCTAGCCTATGGGTATCAATATCCTGGAAGATTAGACGCGCAATTAGAAATCAATGGGAAGACCTTTACGATTAAAGAAAAACTAGACTCCAATTTTATCCAAGGAAAACTCCCTCAAGCCGACCTGTTTCAACACCAAATGGGCTTGTATCTTGTCCTCCCTGACTTGAACCAACTGGGACTAAAAATTGATAAAAATTTGGAATTCTCTATTAGTGCTAAAAATAAAGAAAACCAAGATTTTATAGCTGGAATGGCCAAAGAGCTTAATTCGACAGACAAAATGAGTCAATATGGTGCGACTTTGTTTGGTGGGGTTGATCGATACAGCATGGAGAAGGAGTGGCGTGAATCAGCAGGGACAATCCTCTTTATTGGGATTTTCCTATCGGTGATCTTTCTATTGTCTACGGTACTCGTCATTTACTACAAGCAGATTTCAGAGGGCTATGAGGACCGGGATAATTTTGTGATCTTGCAACAAGTAGGGTTGGACCAAAAGCAAACGGCCACCACCATTCGCAAACAGATTCTCACTGTCTTTTTCCTTCCTTTATTCTTCTCCTTCCTCTACCTAGGAGTGGCCTACAAGATGATTGCAAAGATCGTTGCCCTCTTAGGAGCAACCAATGCGGGCTTGGTCCTTCAAACGACTCTTTCTATCTGCGCTGTCTTTTTCATCTCCTATATTCTCGTCTTTCTTCTGACTTCTAGAAGTTATCGGAAGATTGTCGTGCGATAGCGTTCGAGTCTATAAAAGATTAGAAATAAGATGAAAAATACAACATTTTGTTAGCACAAAAAACACCGAGGATTATATCCCCGGTGTTTTCTTTCGTGATTATTTCACGTGTTTTGCAAGTTCTTCTTGCGCTTTTTTGTTTGATTCTTCTTTTTCTTTCAACCAATTCTTATAAGCTTTTTCGTAGTCAGCCGTTGTGACTGTCTTGTCTTGCACTTTTTGGTATTTGAAGAAGCTTGTTTCACCTTTAATACCAATTGCAGAATTTGCTGCTGAGAATGGCGTCACCTTGGTGATAGATGGAACTCCACCCTTAGAGTAGATTGGAAGAACAATGGCGTTTTCTGTCAACCAAGCTTGGGCAGCAGCGTATTTTTCATAACGTGCATTGGTATCCAATTTTTCAGCATTGGCAGCATCCAACAATTCTTTGTATTGGTTCAAACCAATTTTTTCGATGAGCGCTTGGTCTTTCTTAGGATCAAGTCCCATACCAGTCAAGGTTGAACCATCTGTTGGGTTCAAGATATCCAAGTAAGTAGATGGGTCTTGGAAGTCAGGTCCCCAACCAGTGATATCCATATCAAAGTCTTTTTGCTCTGGTGATTGGGCAAAGTAAGTAGCGTTGTCTGCATCGTCTGTAGACAATTTTTGTACATCGATTACGACATTGTCTTTACCAAGAGCTGCTTCGATTGAGCTCTTCATAGAGTCTGCTTGTTGGACAAGAGCATTAGAAGATTGGTCTACGACATAGTCGATATGGATTGGGAATTGAACACCTTGTGATTGCAATTCAGCCTTCGCTTTTTCAAGTTCCGCTTTGGCTTTGTCCGCATTATGCAAGCTATCTTGAGCATCTGCGAAGCTAACACCTTTCCACTCATCTCCTGTTGCGGCAAGTTTTTCTTCAACGAGAGTACCGAAGTCTTTCCCGTCTGCTTGCACAAATGTCGGTGGAACTAGAAGGGTACGTAGAGTTTTTGATGCTCCGTCTTTCCCGTTAACTTGAGCGCTGTAGGAAGTTCTGTCTAAAGCAAAGTTCAAAGCTTGACGGAAGTTTTTGTTTTGAAGGGCTGTCTTCGTGTTGTTCTTTTGCTCATCAGATGTCTTCTTCGTATGGCCGTAATTTTGACGGTTGACGTTGAAGTAAGCATAGTAAACAGTAGAATCTTGAGGTGTATAAACGATGTTATCCTTGAATTTCTTCTCAATCGTACTGTAGGTTGAGCTTGTTGGGAAGAGACGAGCAGTAGATAGGTTCCCATCTGAGAAGTTACGAGCAAGGTAGTCTTGGTCGGATCCATCGAAGTAAGTTAATTTAACGGTATCGATGTGAACATTTTTCTTGTCGTAGTATTCAGGGTTCTTTTCCAACTCGATTTGTGATTTTGAAGTGAAGGACTTCAAAATGTAGGCCCCGTTGTAGAGGATCCCATTTGGTTTCACGCTACCAAAGTCTTTCCCAGCTGATTCCAAGAATTTTTCATTAACTGGCATCATGGTAGCAGTCGTCAATTTAGAATTCCAGAAAGATTCAGGTTGGTTCAAAGTATATTGAAGAGTGTGATCATCAACAGCTTTGACTCCAACAGTTGAGAAGTCTTTGGTTTTCCCGTTTACATAGTCATCCAAGCCTTTGACTGAGTTTTGAACCAAGTAAAGTGCATCAGATTTTTTATCTGCTACATATTTCAGAGATGTCACGAAATCTTTTGCAGTGACGTCAGCGTATTCATTTCCTTCTGAATCATACCACTTCGCGTCTTTTCGAAGCTTGTAGGTATAAGTCAGACCGTCTTTTGAAACAGACCAGTCCTCAGCAAGAGCAGGCACTAAGTTACCGTATTGATCGTTTTCAAACAAACCATCGACCAAGTTGGTAGTAATGTCGCTTGTAGTTGAACGATTTGAAGTCAAATAGTTCAAGGAATCAGGGTCTGTACCATACACGTAGTTGTAGGTTGTTCCCTTTGATGAATTAGAAGATGAACCACATGCAGCAAGGAAAAGCGTTGAAGCAGCGGCAACACCTGCTAAAAGAGCAAGCTTCGATTTTTTCATATTCGTGTCTCCTTTTGAATAATTTTAATTATTATACTCCAATCAATCTATAAAATAAAGTGTTTTTTGAACTTTTTTTGTATATTTACACACCAATATACAGTGAAAGCCTTGATTTTAAAGGATTTTTAAGGAATAAAATTTTTTTAAAAAAGTTACTATTTTGCTTTACATACTAGTTGAGAAAGAGTATACTGATAGTGAATAAACTAGTATGTAAAACAAACTAGTGAATATGTGAAAAAAGAGGTGAGAAGGATGAAAGAGTCCCAATTACTAAAGGGAGTCTTGGAGGGCTGTGTGCTGGAGATTATTTCCAAAAAGGCCATCTATGGCTACGAATTGATTCAAAGTCTCAAAGAGATGGGATTTGATAAGATTGTCGCTGGGACCATTTATCCCCTACTTCAAAAGTTAGAAAAACAAGGAATTATTCATGGGGAAATGAGGCCGTCTCCAGATGGTCCTGATCGTAAGTATTTTTCACTCAGTGATGCTGGAAAAGAACGTTTAGGGGAATTTTGGGACCAGTGGCAGGAGCTAGTCACGAAAGTAGAACGTATCAAGAAGGAGGGGGAAGAATGGTAGAAAGTTATACAGAAAAAATGTCAGATGAATTGATTCATTTAAATAAAGAGGATCAAGCCTATGTGAAAAAAATGGTCGCTTATATTGGGGCTAAGTCCTATTTTTATGATGATGAAGCACTCGGTGAACAACTCTACAATATGGTTTGCGACCTAAAAGTTGCTGAGAAAGAAGGCATTCGGGCAGTGGATTATTTTGGAAAGGATCCACGGGCGATGGTGGATCAAGTTCTTTCAGATTTGCCTAAACGCTCTCTAGGATCTTATGTGGGACTCGTCTTCCTACTTGGAGTGATCTTAGTTGGTATGCGTTATTTAATGGATTTTACCTGGATGACGCCACTAAAAATCGAACCCTTGACCTATGTTGTCATTCTCCTCAATTTCTTGGTGTTCAGCCAGTTTATCACGTGGCTTTGGTCTAAACAGAGCTATGGTGAAATGAAGTGGTCTTGGGCTATGTTTATCAGTGTGATCAGCCTGATGGTATTTCTGAACATTGTACGACTATGTTCGATCTATTTTGGCCACATTGGGAGTCTCTTCTTATCAGATGGTTGGGGGATTGTTCTTGCTGTCTTAGTCCTACTTGGGTTTACGGTCATGGCTTTTAGAAGCAAGGATCGTCTGATGACGAGTTTACTAGTCCTGGGCTTGACTTTCTTAGTTACTGGATGTTGGATTCGTCTTGTGAATCAGGAAACTGCTCATTTAATAGGCTGGCTACTTCCTCTCATGGGACTAGTCCTGACCCTTGTTGTATTTTGTCTCCAAAGAAAGAAGGAAGAAGCATGAAATCAGCAATGTATTTTGAAGAAACGCAGGCCTTGATGCAAACCTTTAGCCAAGAGGACCAAGCTTATTTCCAAGATCTCTGGGATTATTTCAATCTTGCAGGTTTCTTATATGAGGAGAAAGCCTTAAGAGAGCAGGTCTATAATTTAGCGGTAGATTTTTCACAAGCAAGCGGAGATGGCCTCACGGCAAAGGATTATTTTGGCCTTGATCCGAAGGGAATGGCAGACCAAATCATCGAAAATATGCCCAAAGAATCGACTCGCTCTGTTCTAAAATATGGGGCTATCTTTTCAGGTATTGTGATTTTTTATCGCCTCTTAAGTGATTTTGCTTCCCAAGCGGTCCTTGTGCTCAAGCCGCTAGTCTATTTAACCGACATCATTTTGGGACTCCTAACTGTTGGGATCATCTTCTATCTCCTTCGTCGTCTCATTTTTGCGGAGGAAAAAGCGAAAAAAGAAATTTATGTAGTCTTTGTTCTAGTTCTAGGATTCTATTTTGTCAGTGAAATTGTGGGAGTTCGCTTCTTGCCAGCTATTGCTTGGTTAGCGGTCCCTAGTCCTTGGGATGCTCTTCTCATGACAGGGGCTAGCGGAGCTCTCATTCTTTGGCAATGGAAAGAAGAGTTTGGACGAGCTTTCATCTTTCCTATCGTTGCCTTTTTAGTGGTTGGATTCTTACATCGCTGGACCTTGGCACAAGGAGTTCAGAATCTTGGTATGACGGTTCTTCTGCCCACAGTGATCATCGTCTTTGGGTTGGTTATTTATTATTGGTTTACGATTCGTGCTTTGAAAAAGAATAGGACGGAAAGTGATAAATAGTAAGAACAGGGGGGGCTGGGACAAAAGTCCTAGCCTCTCAATTATTTTTGGATTGTCGAGCAAGACGCAGTGGTTGAGTGCTCAAAGCACTGCTTTGAGGTGGTAGATAGGACTTGCTAAGCAAGTTTCCTAAGTAGTTGTTCGCTTTTCAAGTTCCAAAGATGCCCTACTCAACTGTGCGGAGGTGGGACGACGAAATCGAATTCTGACGAATTACCGATTTCTGTCCCACTCTCTTTCTTGTCCAAGTATGATAGAATAAACTCATTAGATGGGAGAATAGATATGAATTTATTTCGAAAAAAGGGACTTGGGCAAGTACACCCCGGTCTAAATCGCCATTTACGTTTATGGGATTTGATTATTTTAGGAATTGGTGCCATGGTGGGGACAGGGATCTTCACGATTACAGGGACTGCAGCCGCGAATTTAGCTGGTCCAGCCTTGATCATTTCGATTGTGATTGCGGCTTTTTGCGTTGGCTTATCTGCCCTCTTCTTTGCTGAATTTGCGTCTCGCATCCCTTCAACTGGTGGGGCCTATAGTTACCTCTATGCCATCTTTGGAGAGTTTCCAGCCTGGATTGCAGGTTGGTTGACTGTGATGGAATTTATGACAGCCGTATCAGGGGTGGCTTCAGGTTGGGCTGCTTATTTCAAGGGTTTGTTGGCCAATCTTGGCTGGAGCCTGCCGACGGCTTTAAACGGGACTTTTGATCCAGCTAAGGGAACTTATGTGGATCTCTTGCCTATTTTGGTCATGGTCCTCGTCACTGCCTTAGTCCTTATGAATGCAAAAGCGGTCTTACGTTTTAATTCCTTGCTGGTCTTACTCAAGTTTTCCGCTCTTGCCTTGTTTATTCTTGTTGGGATTTTTCACCTAAATCCTGCCAACTGGGCAAACTTTGCCCCTTATGGATTTGGCGAAATCTATGGTGGTCAAACAGGGATTATGTCTGGAGCTTCGCTCATGTTCTTTGCCTTTCTTGGTTTTGAGTCCATTTCAATGGCGGTCGATGAAATCAAGGAACCACAAAAGAACGTTCCTCGTGGCATTGTCCTTAGTCTTTTGATCACAACTGTTCTTTATATTTTGGTTACCTTAGTTTTGACTGGTATGGTTCCTTTTAAGAACTTAAATGTAGAAGACGCGGTTGCCTTTGCCCTCCGTCAGGTCGGAGCTGGCTGGGCTGGAAATTATGTATCGCTGGTAGCGATTTTGACCCTGATTACCGTCTGCATTTCGATGACCTTTGCCCTTTCACGGATGATTTACAGTTTGGCGCGGGATGGTCTCTTACCAAAAGCTATGAAACAGCTCGATCCAAAAACCAGAATTCCCAAAAATGCAACACTAGTAGCTGGATCGATGGCTGCCATTGCTGGTGGAGTCTTTCCACTTGCAAGTATCGCTTCCTTCTTAAATATCTGTACCTTGGCTTACCTGGTTATGTTGGCCCTTGCCCTCTTGAAATTGCGCAAGGAACACGGGGCTCCTGGACCTGGTGAATTTAAAACACCCTTAGTTCCAGTTTTGCCAATCCTATCGATTGTGGTCTGTCTGTCCTTTATGACCCAGTATTCCCTATCGACCTGGCTGGCCTTCGGAGTTGCTCTCCTGATCGGGGTCGGAATTTATTTTGGTTATGGGTATCGCCATTCAGAAGAAAATCAATAAACCATAAAAGCTAGAGTAGAAGAACTCTGGCTTTTTGTATAGGGGAAGCTCTTTTTTTGGTATAATAAAGGGAGAAAGTTAACTAGATAACAAAGGAGAACATCATGACATTTGAAGAGATTTTACCAGGCTTAAAGGCTAAGAAAAAATATGTACGTACAGGCTGGGGTGGAGCAGAAAACTACGTCCAATTGTTTGATACCATTGAGCAAAATGGGGTGGCTCTAGAAGTGACGCCTTATTTCCTCATCAACGTGTCTGGTGAGGGTGAAGGTTTCTCCATGTGGAGTCCAACCCCTTGTGATGTCTTAGCGACAGATTGGGTGGAAGTCCATGACTAAAAGTGTCTTGATTACAGGCGTGAGTTCCGGGATTGGTCTGGCTCAAGCTCGCCTCTTTCTAGAAAAGGGCTACCAGGTTTATGGGGTGGACCAGGGAGCGGATCCCCAGTTAGCAGGTGCTTTCCATTTCTTGCAACGGGACTTAACTCTTGATTTGATGCCGATTTTTGACTGGTGCCCTGAGGTAGAGGTCTTGTGCAATACAGCCGGAGTTTTGGATGATTACAAGCCGCTTCTGGAGCAAAGCGCTCAGGAGACTCAGGAGATTTTTGAGATCAACTATGTGACCCCGGTGGAGCTGACACGGTATTATCTGACTCAAATGTTGAAGAAGAAGCAAGGGATCATCATCAATATGTGCTCCATTGCTTCTAGCCTGGCAGGAGGAGGCGGCCACGCCTATACCTCGTCCAAACATGCTCTAGCGGGCTTTACCAAGCAGTTGGCGCTTGATTATGCAGAAGCTGGAATTCAGGTCTTTGGCATCGCGCCAGGGGCTGTCAAAACAGGTATGACCGCAGCGGACTTTGAACCAGGTGGATTGGCTGACTGGGTAGCCAGTGAGACACCCATCAAGCGCTGGATTGAGCCAGAGGAAGTGGCAGAAGTCAGCCTCTTTTTGGCTAGCGGGAAGGCGTCTGCCATGCAAGGGCAAATCCTGACCATTGATGGTGGATGGAGTTTGAAGTAGGGAAATGAAAAAGCAGGAGCTAAAATCTTGCTAAGAAATGTAATTGTTTTTTCCTTACTGAAAGAGTATCAAATCTAGGTGGACAATTGAGTTAGGACAGTGGTGAGACAGGTATTTACCTCTATGCTAAAGAAGATCTTACTGAATGAAATTAAACCTACCAGAGTGGTCAAGATGAATCAGATTTCTTTATGATTGGTCACGATGGAGATCTAGCCTATTTCACCAAAAAAATACAGGGATAATAACAATTATGAAGATAACTGAGGGTAAGTTCAGAAGAACTTTTTGAATGGGCTCTACCTGAAACCTTAAGAGATTGTTTTAGAAGAAACGAATAGTACAATTGATTTGCTAAGTTATTGTGGAATGAAGGTGAAATCATGATTAAATTAGTGAATGTTACTAAATGTTTTAGTGATGGATCGAATGTCAGATACATTTTCAAAAATTGTAATTTTGAATTTAAAAAAGGTAGCACGACTGCAATAGTTGGCCGTTCTGGATTAGGAAAAACTACTCTTGTTAAATTAATATTAGGGATTACCAGTTTAAATGAGGGGGATATCTTAGTCTGTGGTAGTTCCATTTTAGATATGAAAAATTTGAGTAAGGTAAGGCGTAGGAATATTGGCTGTGTCTTCCAAAACTTTAATTTGATTTCAGGTTTCACGGTGAAAGAGAATATTCTACTTCCAAGATATTTTTTTGAAAATGGAGAGAATAACATTAACGAAATTTGTAACACTCTAGGTCTTTCAAAGGAAATGTTAAGTAAGAGTATTGATAAGATTAGTGGAGGTGAAAAACAAAGAGTTGCTTTGGCAAGAGCTCTTATTAATAATCCAGAAATATTGATAGCAGATGAACCTACTGGTAATTTAGACGCTGCTAACGAACAAAATATAATAGAATTGTTGAAGCGGATCAATGAGGAGTTAGGTATCACGATTATAACAGTAACTCATAGTGATAAGGTGGCGAATAGTATGCAGTCTATTTGCACAGTTGTTGATGGCAAAATTGAGTACGTAAGGAGATGATAAAATGAATCATTCCATATTATTCATTGCTAAAAGAGATTTAGAAGTTAACAAACGAAGATATAGATTAGTTCGACTGTCGATAGCGATCTCTGTTTTGCTAATTGTTTTAGTGATGCTCATTTCTAATTCTTTCTATAATAAAATGATTAATGAAATGACTGTAGCAAATAAAAATGTTGTTACTGTTGCCTTTGGTAATAAAGAAAATTCTCTGAATTATAAAGCTTTGCCTTTATTTTCTAGTGATGATATTGATCGAGTTAAAAAAATAGATGAAGTAAAAAATATTACAGGTGTGAAACTACTATTTACGGATGATATCAAATTCCAAAATGGTAAGACATCGGTTTCCAATACTATCCATTGTCTAGAAGAAAAGTATTTAAAAAACCTGAATATTAGAATTGCTGAAGGGAAATTTCCAGAGAAGGACAATGAAATATTAATCGGAGATTCCGTACACAAGGCTACATCAATGAATGTCGGAGATACGGTGACTATTAAGATTGATAATCATTATGAAAAGTTTGTAATTTCTGGCATTATAGACAAGCAAGAAGCGCAGTTATTTTCTACCTTGCCAACAGAAATAAATCAAATGATGGCAATAAATGTAAAAAGTAGTAGCGTTTCATCAAATAAGTATTACTATCTGAATGCTACTGTAAAAAATGGAACCGATTTAAATGAAGTAGCAAACAAGATCGAAAAGACTGTTTTAAAAAATGAAAATTTGAAACAATCTTTATCAGGAACAGGATTAGATGTTGTTGTAGCAACACAACAGGATGTTATCAATATGCTATCCAGATGGTTTTCCTACATCGACCTTTTTATCCTCTTAATCATAGTTCTTATCTCTATTGTAGCGATTATTAATATCATCAATATTCTTGCCATTACCATTCAGGAGAATCATAAACAGATCGCAACTTTTAAAATCATCGGTGCATCTGATCGACAGATAAAAAGAATATATTTATTTGAAAGCTTCATGATGGGAGTACTAGGTACAAGCGCGGGATTGGTGATAGGAATTGCTATTTCTTATTTGATCATCTTTTTGAGTGGATTACCACTAGATATTGAACTTACCAGATTGTTGTTCCCGGTATTAATAGGGATACTCACTTCAGTTTTTGCAGGATTATTGGTATCTAGAAAAATTACTAAAATTGATATTGAAAAGGTATTAAATCAATAGAGAAGAAATGATTAGGGTCAATAAGAGATGGTGTTGCAAAAAGAATAGCTATACTGGTTTCACTATCGACTGAGCTTTGAATGAAAGTAGGAGGATTTGATGGAAATCAAAAATCACTTTGGCGTCTACGGAGTCTGTCTTCAAGAAGGGAAACTGCTCTGCATTGAAAAAACTAGAGGCCCCTATCAACATCGTTTTGATCTACCGGGTGGTAGTCAGGAACTCGGTGAGGGGTTGACAGAAACCCTCAAGAGGGAAGTTCTGGAAGAGACAGGATATTCTCTTAGCAGTTATTCAAATCCTAGAATTTACGATGTGATGGTTCAAGAAGAAGGGCAAGACTTCGCCGTACACCATATCATGGCCTTTTATGATATCGTACTCGATTTCGAGAGCTCTCAACAATCCCTTCCTCAGGAGGTTCTTGATGGGACTAATGATTCAGCAAATGTAGTTTGGTTGAATGTGGAAGACATTACTGCCGACAATGCTTCTCCTTTAGTATTGAAGGTGAAGGCAGAGTTAGGAGGATTTCCAGAATTAGAACTGACAAGCTATAGAAATTGGAAGGTAAAAGAAAAAAAGGAGAACCTATGACACCTCAAGAAATGTGGAATGCCTACAAGCAAATCAATCCCTCTATTGGAGATGAGATAGATGCCTGGGCCTTTGGAGTGGACCCAGACCTTTTAGCGGAACTGGTCTTTAAAGGCGAAAAAACAGCAACCGCCTCAGCTTATGACCTCTACGCAGTAGAGGACGAACCCCTTCCACAAGAAGGGACCTTTGATGTCATTTTAGACAGTCAAGATCAGGCTGTCTGCATTGTCGAAGTCACGAAGGTTTCCGTTCAGCCTTTTCATCAAGTGTCAGCCGATCATGCCTATAAGGAAGGTGAAGGAGACAAATCTCTAGCTTATTGGCGTCAGGTTCATGAAGACTTTTTCAAAGACTGCTTAGGAGAAGCGGGACTGACTTTTACACCTGACAGCAAGGTGGTTTTAGAAGAATTTCGCAAGGTTTATCCATTATAGAACACTCTTTTCTTTTAGAAAATCAGAAAAGAGAATAACTGTTTTCTATTAAAAAATACCTAGTGATTGTGTCAAGCTAAAAATACTGCCCAGTTCTTAGAACTATTAAAAGATTTTTTGAGACTTTCCGCTGTGAGAAAAGCGCTTGAAACCTAAAAGTTTCAAGCGCTCGGGAGTTTTGAAACTTTAGGTTCAAAACTAAATCATGGAACTTCGAAGAAGTTCGCTGATGTCCGTACTCACCCAAGGAAAGTCTCAACGAAGATTTGATCTTAATCTGACTCTCCTTCTAGGAGAGTTTTTTGGTTTGGGTCTTATTTTCCAAAAGGGCTAAAAAATGGTATAATGTAAGCGATATTGTACAGAAAAGAGAAATGTTATGCCAAATTATGCCATTATTTTAGCAGCGGGGAAAGGTACCCGTATGAAATCAGATCTGCCTAAGGTTCTTCACAAGGTTGCTGGGATCTCTATGTTGGAACATGTTTTCCGTAGTGTTGGAGCCATCTCACCTGAGAAGACGGTAACGGTTGTGGGCCACAAGGCGGAATTGGTGGAGCAAGTCCTAGCTGGACAAACAGAGTTTGTTAAGCAAACCGAACAATTGGGAACTGGTCATGCGGTTATGATGGCAGAGCCAGTCTTGGAAGGTCTTGAAGGCCATACTCTTGTCATCGCAGGGGATACTCCTTTGATTACAGGTGAAAGCCTCAAACACTTGATCGACTTTCATATCAACCACAAGAATGTAGCAACGATTTTGACAGCCGAAGCAGCCAATCCATTTGGCTATGGTCGGATTGTTCGTAATGACAATGCGGAAGTGCTTCGAATTGTTGAGCAAAAAGATGCGACAGATTTCGAAAAACAAATTAAAGAAATCAATACAGGGACTTATGTCTTTGACAATGCGCGCCTCTTTGAAGCGTTGAAAAATATCAACACTAACAATGCCCAAGGCGAATACTATATCACGGACGTGATTGGTATTTTCCGAGAAGCAGGTGAAAAAGTCGGGGCCTATACGCTCAAAGACTTTGATGAAAGTCTCGGGGTTAACGACCGCGTGGCCCTTGCAACAGCAGAAGGCATCATGCGTCGTCGCATTAACCAAGCCCACATGGTTAATGGGGTGAGCTTTGTCAATCCAGATGCGGCCTATATCGATGTCGATGTTGAGATCGCACCAGAAGTGCAAATCGAAGCCAATGTTACCCTAAAAGGTCACACAAAAATTGGGGCTGAGACAGTTTTAACTAATGGTACCTATATCGTTGACAGTGAAATTGGGGCAGGTGCTGTCATCACTAACTCTATGATTGAAGAGAGCACGGTAGCCGATGGCGTAACGGTAGGACCATATGCTCATATTCGCCCAGGTTCTAGCCTCGCCAAAGATGTCCATATTGGAAACTTTGTCGAAGTCAAAGGTTCGTCTATTGGCGAAAATACCAAAGCTGGTCATTTGACTTACATTGGCAACTGCCAAGTTGGTAGCAACGTCAACTTTGGTGCAGGAACCATCACAGTGAATTATGATGGCCAACATAAGTTTAAAACGACGATTGGAAACAATGTCTTTGTCGGATCCAATTCGACGATTATTGCGCCAGTTGAATTAGGCGACAATTCCTTAGTCGGTGCTGGATCAACCATTACCAAGGATGTACCAGCTGATGCGATTGCGATTGGTCGTGGCCGTCAAGTGAATAAAGAAGAGTATGCCCTTCGCTTGCCACACCATCCTAAAAATAAATAGGAGATTCTCATGCAATTTGAAGAAAAAACCATTGAGCGCAAGGAGATTTATCAGGGGCCGATTTTCCAAGTGGTCACTGATCAAGTAGAACTACCCGCTGGAAAAGGCCAAGCGCAGCGTGATTTAATCTTCCATAACGGAGCAGTAGCGGTTTTGCCGATCACAGAAGATGGGAAAACGATCTTGGTCAAGCAGTACCGCAAGGCGATTGAAAGGACTTCGGTGGAGATTCCAGCAGGGAAGTTAGAAAAGGGAGAAAATGCAGACCCTAAAGCGGCTGCTCTGCGCGAATTGGAAGAAGAAATTGGCTACACAGCGGATCTAGAGTTGTTGTATGATTTTTATTCAGCCATTGGATTTTGTAATGAGCGGATCAAACTTTATGGTGCGACCAACTTGAAAAAGGTGGAAAATCCACGTCCACAAGATGCGGATGAGACCTTAGAGTTATTAGAAGTGACCTTGAAGGAAGCCAAAGATTTGATCCAAACTGGCGAAATCTGTGATGCTAAGACCATCATGGCTATCCAATATTGGGACTTAATCAATAAATAGAGGAGGATCCGATGGGAAAACCTTTATTAACCGATGAAATGATTGAACGAGCAAGGCGAGGTGAGGACATCACCGGTCCTAATATGGTCGATGCTGAAGAAACGAAGATTATTCGGACAGACCACAGAGGATTTGGCTACGAACGTCCTATGAGAGAGAGTCGTATGGAGCGTCCACAGGAGAGCTATTCTCAGGATACTGTGCAGATCCAAGTGGAGCCCACAGTGACCAAGAGTCGTCGCATTGAAGAACGCAAACAAAGTGTGGTCCAATCCAAACTCAATAAGATTTTGTTCTGGATCATTGTGCTCCTCATTGCCTTGATCATTGCTATTTGGCGTCTATAGGGTCGTCACAAGGAGAGAAATGACATGAAAATTGGAATTATCGCAGCCATGCCCCAGGAGTTGAAGATCTTGGTTGAAGCCCTTGAAAATGGGGAAAAGCATCTGCGTCTTGGAAAAGTCTACTATACAGGATCAATTGGACGCCATGAGGTCGTTTTGGTTGAAAGTGGTATCGGAAAAGTCATGTCTGCTATGAGTGTAGCAGTCTTGTCCAATGATTTCAAAGTGGAAGCCATTATCAATACGGGTTCTGCAGGTGCCGTTGCACCGGGAATGGCCGTTGGGGATATCGTCCTTGCGGACAAATTGGCCTATCATGATGTGGATGTGACTGCCTTTGGTTATAAGTATGGTCAAATGGCAGGTCAACCACTTTACTTTGAATCCAGTCGCTATTTCGTATCAGAAATGAAAAAAGTTCTGGAAGAAGAGGCTGCGACCACACATGTGGGCTTGATTACAACAGGAGATAGCTTTATCGCGAGTGAAGAAAAAGTCGCAGCGATTCGGGAGCATTTCCCAGAAGTCTTGGCAGTTGAGATGGAAGGGGCAGCCGTTGCCCAAGCCGCACACGCAGCTGGACGTCCTTTCATGGTCATTCGAGCTATGAGTGATACGGCAGATCACGCAGCCAATATCTCTTTTGATGAATTTATCGTAGAGGCTGGCGAACGCTCTGCTCGAACCCTGATTACCTTCTTAAAGAGATTGGTGTAAAATAAACAATAGAGCCAAGGAATATCTTATGATAGAAGTGGGACGAAGAATGAAGTTCGATTCAATTTCATTTCCAGTCCCTCTTCTTTTTTTGAAGCTGATTTTTTTAGAAATAGGGTGTTTTCATGCTATAATAAAGTCTAGTAATGTAAAGGAGAAATTATGGTTTTATCAAAGAAACGGGCACGCCATGTGATTGAAGAAATTATTGCTCTCTTTCCAGATGCTAAGCCAAGTTTGGATTTTCGCAACCATTTTGAATTACTAGTAGCAGTCATGCTCTCAGCTCAGACGACAGACGCGGCTGTTAACAAAGCGACACCAGGTTTGTTTGCGGCTTTTCCAACCCCACAAGCCATGGCAGCAGCCAGTGAAGCCGATATCGCCAAGCATATTTCTAAATTAGGTCTCTATCGAAATAAGGCCAAATTTCTCAAAAAATGTGCCCAACAATTGCTGGATAACTTTGATGGGCAAGTGCCTCAGACTCGTGAAGAGTTAGAAAGTCTAGCAGGAGTAGGACGCAAGACGGCCAATGTGGTCATGAGTGTAGGTTTTGGTATTCCAGCTTTTGCTGTCGATACCCATGTGGAGCGGATCTGCAAGCACCATGATATTGTAAAGAAATCAGCGACGCCATTAGAAGTTGAAAAGCGGGTTATGGATGTTCTGCCAAAGAGCGAATGGCTAGCTGCCCATCAAGCCATGATTTATTTTGGACGGGCTATCTGCCACCCCAAAAATCCTGAATGTGACCAGTATCCTCAACTCTATCATTTTGATTAGGAATCAGTTCCTCTGCTCGAAAGAGCAGAGGTTCTTTTTTGTAATGAAACGTATATTTATAAAAAGGATTGAAAGGTGATATCTTTGTTGGATCTGGTGGTAGGTGCCTAGATTCGCCTATCCGGCTTCTTTGAGATCGATTTCAAGATGCTTTTTCTTTATATCTTATTATATTCATTCAGAAAAAACGAACTTTTTTAAAATAAATTTGGTTTTTTTTAAGAAATAGTGTATAATGGTAGAAAATCTAACATAAGGAGATAGTGATGAAAGCAAAAAAACTGTTAGCTCTTGCAGGAGTTTCTGTTGCAGGTGCCTTTCTTTTAGCAGCATGTGGCGGTGGTAGTAGCAATCAAGCAACCTACTCATTCGTCTATTCAGCAGATCCAAATACCTTGGATTACATCGCTGCAACTCGTACAACGACTTCAGATGTCACAAGTAACCTTGTGGATGGTCTTCTTGAAAACGACCGATACGGAAACTTTGTGCCAAGTCTAGCAGAAGATTGGACTGTCTCTGAAGATGGATTAACCTATACTTACAAACTTCGTAAGGATGCCAAATGGTATACGAGTGAAGGGGAAGAATATGGTGCTGTAACGGCTCAAGACTTTGTTACAGGGATCAAACACGCGGTTGAGTCTAAATCAGAAGGTCTCTTCTTGATTCAAAATTCGATCAAAGGTTTGGATGCCTACGTAAAAGGGGAAACCAAAGACTTTAACACCGTTGGAGTCAAAGCCTTAGACGACCACACCATCCAATATACTTTGGTTCGTCCAGAAAGCTTCTGGAACTCAAAAACAACCTCAGGTGTTCTTTTCCCAGTCAATGCGGATTTCTTGAAATCTCAAGGGAAAGATTTTGGTTCTTTGAAACCTAGCAGCATCTTATACAATGGTCCATATTACTTGAAATCTTTGACTTCGAAATCTGAGATTGAATTGGTCAAGAACAAAGACTATTACGATGCGAAAAATGTTCATATCGACAATGTCAAATTGACCTTTAATGATGGATCAAACCCAGATTCTATCATTAAGAACTTTGAAAAAGGTCAATATTCCTTTGCATCTGTTATGCCAAACAGCTCGACTTATAAGAGTGTCAAGAAAAACTTTGGCGACAACATTGTCTACGGTTTGCAATTGGGAACATCCTACTATCTTGGATTCAACTTGGACCGTCAAAAGTATGACCATACAGCCAAAACAACGGATGAACAAAAAGCTTCTACCAAGAAAGCAATCTTGAGCAAGGACTTCCGTCAAGCAGTGAACTTTGCCTTTGACCGCAAATCTTATGCGGCACAAGTATCTGGATCTGATGCGGCTGAAAATACCCTTCGTAGCACCTTGGTACCACCAACTTATGTCCAAGTCAATGGAGAAGATTTTGGTAAGGTCGTTGAAAAACAATTGGTTACCTATGGGGATCAATGGAAGGGTGTGAGCCTGGCCGATGGTCAAACTAGCCTTTACAACCCAGAAAAAGCCAAAGCTTCATTTGCGAAAGCCAAAGCTGAATTGCAAAAACAAGGCGTTCAATTCCCAATTCATTTGGACTACATTGTCAGCCAAGTGGACAACAGCATGGTCCAACAAGCTAGCTCCTTCAAACAATCTGTAGAGTCAGCGCTTGGTGCAGACAATGTCGTTGTAGACCTTCAAAAGGTTTCGGATGATGATTTCCAAAATATCACCTACTTCAGCGATACTGCTGCTGCGAGAGATTACGATATCTCAGGCGGTGGTTGGGCTCCTGACTACCAAGACCCATCGACTTACCTCGAAAGTATCAGCCCAGTAAATGGTTCTGTCTTCTACTATCTTGGTATTGATGCAGGTTCAAATAATCCAGCCATTGCAACAGTTGGTTTGGATCAATACGCTAACATGTTGAAAGACGCCGATGCTGAATTGTTGGATCAAGCTAAACGCTATGAAAAATATGCAGCAGCGCAAGCATGGTTGACAGATAGCTCGATTACGCTTCCAACTGTTTCAAATGGTGGTGCTCCAATGCTTCAACGGACCGTACCATACAGCCGTGCTGCTTCATGGGTTGGTACAAAAGGAACAGGAACCTTCTACAAATACCTTGAAATGTCCAAAGATGTTGTCACCACAAAAGACTTTAACAAGGCCAAAGAAGAATGGTTGAAGAAAAAAGCAGAATCCAATAAAAAAGCTCAAGAAGATCTCAAAGATCACATTGAGAAGAAAAAATAAAAAAATCAATCATTGGTCTATCAATGAAGATAAAAAAGTCGGAGCCGTCATGTAAGGGCTCCGGTTTTTTTATGTCTCGAAAGTCAGTCTGTCTCATTCTTTAAGATGAAAGATAAATAAATCACCCGCTATTGAACTGTACTCACAAAAATATATTTTTGGGTATGGCTCATAGACGGGTGATGATCATTCTATTCACTAAATCTTAAAAAATAGCCATCTGGATCTAAAACTGCAAATTCATGAGGATAGATATACTGTTCACCAACACGAAATTTTCTTTTGTTATACCCTATGCTTTTTAGTGAAGGCGTTTCCTGTTTTAATTTAAATAAACTATAAAAAATGATATAATACATGTGAGTCAACCACTTTAAGGAGAACAATCCTGATGAAAAACAAAATAATATTAAGCTCTGTAACGCTTCTATCTGCATTTATACTAGCAGCATGCGGAAATAGAGAAAAGAAAACAAACGAAACTACAGCAGCACCAACAACTGAAGTCACTAAAGAAACTACGGATGCACCAACGACAACAACTCAAACAACAACTCCTGGGTCTTCTTCTGGGGCAAAAGAAATATCCCTTGCAGATACTCAACGTATCGGAAATGAAAAATATGGTTATATCAATATCCCTAAAGATTGGGTCGTACGCACTACTCGAAGTAGCAAAGCGCTCGAATATTTATCACCAGACAAAAACAATGCGTTAATAATGGATTCAAACACTAAAGATACTGTTAAACTTGGCCCCAACGAAACCTTTGACGCAGAGTTACTTGCGAACCGTTTATATAGCTCATTCGGAAAACACAAAAATCGAACTAGTATAGAAGGTGTAAAAGCTATATTTGCTGGTGGGGACGCTTTCTTAATAAAAGTAACAGTTAAAGATGGGAGTACTTTATACGTATGGGTATTCCAAAAAGGAGATAAAGTATACACAATCATAATCCAAGGTTCAGAAGATATGATTAAATCCTTAAGACCTGTTCTCGAGCAATCTTGGGGCCTAGATCCGAATACTCCGGGGAAATAATCCTTAAAAAACTAAAAGAGACTAATCAATGTGATTAGTCTCTTTCTTTTTTTGTTTCTTTTTCTACTCTAGTGATCTATTTTCTTATTCACTAAATCTTAAAAAATAGCCATCTGGATCCAGAATTGCAAATTCATGAGGATAGATATAATGGTCGTCAACACGAAATTTTCTTTTAATTAATGGGCGATGAATAGGATAGTTGGCTTCTAACAATTTCTGATAGAGCCTAGGGACATCCTCTATACCAAAGGAGATGTTAATTCCTTGGCCAAATGGGTAGGTTAGTTCAGCTAATTCTTCAACTGTCCCCTCCTCTAGCATGAGCTGGCAATCTTCAAGAGACAGGAAGAGAAATTTTTCTTCTGGGCGCTCGTATTCGATGGTGAAACCGAGCAAATCACAGTAGAAGGAACGGGACTGTTCTATATTCGAAACCATAAACTCGGGAATTACTGCATTGTAGTTCATAAAGAAAATCCTTATAATTCAATTTCCAAGACAATCGGTGTGTGGTCTTGGCGTGCGCCTGAGTCAATCATGTCTGATTTAGTAACCTTATCTGCAATGCGGTTTGAGGTTAACCAATAGTCGATTCTCCAGCCTGTATTGTTGATTTTTGAAGTCTTGCTACGTTGTGCCCACCAAGTGTAGCGTTCTGGGACATCACCATGGACATGGCGGAAGGTATCTGTAAATCCTTTGGCCAAAAGATTTGTAAATCCTTCGCGTTCTTCGTCTGTGAATCCTGGCGAACGGCGGTTACTGGCTGGGTTAGCAAGGTCGATTTCCTTGTGGGCAACGTTGTAGTCACCGGTTGCAAGGACAGGTTTTTCCTTGTCTAATTCAGCCAAATATTCAGCATATTTGACATCCCATACTTGACGTTCTTCTAAACGTTTGAGACCATCACCAGCGTTAGGTGTGTATACCTGAGTAACGAAAAATTTATCAAATTCCAAGGTAATGATCCGACCTTCCAAGTCCATGGTCGAAGGGGCTCCGATCTCTGGGAAAGTCACAACGGGTGTGAGCTCTTTTTTATAGAGGAACATGGTTCCAGCGTAGCCTTTACGAGCCGGTTCTTGAGAAGAGCGCCAGGTGTTTTCGTAGCCAGGGAAGAGCTCCTCAAGGATTTCGAGGTGTTTTTTAGTAGGACCTTTGGCGGATAACTTGGTTTCTTGAATGGCAATGATATCCGCATCCTCAGCAACCAAGGTTTGGAGGACTTCTTGAGAGAGTTTGGCGCGTGCTGAATCACTAGTTAATGCAGCATTAAGCGAGTCGATATTCCATGAAATGAGTTTCATTGTATTTCCTTTTCTTGACATGATAGATAACTTTATTATAACAAAAAATATATTTTTTTCTGATTAGAATGCCTTGAATTCTCTCCTGAAATACATTATAATAGCTTGAATTCATTTGGAGAAAGGGAGTTCATTATGAAATTTTACTCTTATGATTATGTATTGAGTCAGATCAGTCAGCAAAATTGGGTGACCATTGGGATCTCTGGTTTGCTCATTCTACTGACTGGTTTTTTTGCGGTGAAAGCCTATCGGGATAAGCAAGATAGCAAATTCCGTGAATTATCCATTATCTCGATTTTGACTCTGGTTGCAGTGGTCTTGATCGGCATCAGCAGTTTCCAAAATAGCCAAAGTAATAATGACCAATTTCAACGGTCTCTGCATTTTATTGAGGTCATCTCAAAGGAGTTGGATGTCAAAAAAGAAGACGTCTATGTCAATACTTCAGCAGCCACAGATGGGGCGATCCTGAAGGTTGGAGAGGTTTATTACCGAGCTATCGCAGGATCTGACCCAGATAGCTACCTATTAGAAAAGATGGATCTGTATAAAACAGACGTGGAACTTGTGGAGGTGAACAAATGATAGTAAATTTTTTAAACATCTTGATTAAATTAGCTTTGGGCTTGATTTCCTTGGTATTTGTCATCAATGTGACCGGGAAAGGAAACTTAGCACCAAATTCTGCAGTAGACCAGATACAGAACTTTGTTCTTGGGGGAATTATTGGTGGGGTCATCTACAATAGCTCCATTACCATTCTTCAGTACATTGTGATTCTCTTGATGTGGACCATTTTGATCTTGCTCTTAAAATGGCTCAATACCAATGTTCGTTTTATGAAGCACTTGATTGATGGAAAACCAACTGTCATCATTAAAAATGGGAAACTGGATCCGGAAGCTTGTCGTTCCAAAGGACTTTCTGCTTCAGATGTTGCTTTAAAACTACGTGGACAAGGGATTTTTCAATTAAAAGATGTGAAGCGCGCCGTTATTGAACAAAATGGTCAATTGATTATTGTCCGTGCGGGGGATGAAAATCCTAAATATCCGATCATTACGGATGGAGTGGTTCAGCTTGAAATTTTGGAAACAATTGGAAAAAGCGAAGAGTGGTTGCTGGCTGAATTGGAAAAAGAAGGCTATGACAATGTTTTGGATATTTTCATTGCCGAGTATGACAAAGGAAAAATCAATGTTGTGACTTATTAGAAGAAGAGATTGGGCGAGCCTGTCCAATCTCAAATTGAATACAAAATAGTCTTAAAAACTTTCCTTAGGTGAGTACGGACGTCAGCGAACTTCTACGAAGTTCCATGACTTAGTTTTGAACCTAAAGTTTCAAAACTCCCGAGTTCCTGAAACAATTGTGTTTCAGGAACTTTTCTCACGGCGGAAAGTTTCGACATATGCTTGAATAAGCCTAAAAATTAAAAATCAATATTTTTTTCAACCACCTTACCTAGGGTTGTACATGTAAAAAAGTTTGTGTTAATTTCAAGATTGGACGAGCCTGTCCAATCTTTTTTCTTTATAAAATTCCAGGAAAGGGCTCTTCCTTTTCTTGAGATACTCTTGGAAAAATAGTAAAATGGAAGGTAAGTGTTCATTAGAAAAGAAGGATAGAAAATTTCATGAAGAAGAAAATACGGAAGTTTGAGAATCATTCGATTACACGCAGACTCTACCTGCTGTTTAGTTTGATTTGCCTTCTTTTTTTGGTGCTGATTGCCCGACTTGGCTATATGCAGATCACTCACCAAGCCTACTATACGGATAAATTGGCAAAAGCTACGAAAAAGACGGTCAAACAAGGGAGTGTGCGAGGGCAAATCTATGATGCTTCTGGTAAGCCCTTGGTAGAAAATGTGGGAAAACAGGTCCTGACTTTTACACGTGATCGTAAAATGACGGCCCAAGAAATGCGAGAGACAGCGGGGAAACTCTTACAGTATGTCGATGTAGAAAATCCTCAAGTAACCGAACGGCAAGAAGTGGATTACTATCTAGCCAATACCAAAGTCTACCAAGAGGTCGTGGAACACCTGCCTGAGAAAAAGAAATTTGATACCGATGGCAACCGCCTGCCGGAAGCCAAGATTTATCAAGCGGCAGTGGATAGTATCGACCCTTCAAAACTCGGCTATACAGATGATGAGAAAAAGATTATTTATCTCTATAGCCAGATGAATGCGGTAGAGAATTTTGCGACGGGGATTATTTCGACGCAAGCACTAGGAGCTGAACAGATTGCGACCATCGCTGCGGACAGTCAGGACCTTCCGGGAATTGCCATCACGACTAGCTGGGACCGCAAGGTTTTGGACACTCCTTTAGCTTCTATTATTGGAAACGTATCGACCGAGCAGGCGGGGCTTCCAGCAGAAGAGGTTGAGGACTATGTCAAAAAAGGTTATGCTCTCAATGACCGGGTTGGTACCTCTTATTTGGAGAAAGAATACGAAAACGTCCTTCAAGGCAAACGCAGTGAAAAAGAAATTCTCCTAGATAAAAATGGCAACATGGAGAAAGTGGTCGACGTTTCAAAAGGGGCCAAAGGAGAAAACCTCAAGCTCTCGATTGATTTGGATTTCCAAAAAGGAGTGGAAGATATCCTTCGCTCCGCCTTTAGCGCAGAGTTGCAAGCTGGAAATGCGACCTACTCTGAAGGTGTTTATGCCGTAGCTCTGGAGCCCGATACAGGGAAGGTCCTTGCCATGGCAGGGATTAAACACCAGGCTGGTAGTCAAGATCTATCAGCAGATGCGTTGGGAACAGTGACCAACGTCTTCGTTCCAGGATCTGTGGTCAAAGGAGCAACCTTGACTTCTGGATGGGAAAATGGAGCCATTTCTGGGAATCAGGTTCTGACCGATCAGCCGATTGTTTTTGCAGGATCCGCTCCTATCAATTCTTGGTTTACCCAATACGGTAGTCGTTCCATCAATGCGGTAGAAGCTTTGGAATACTCTTCTAATACCTATATGGTCCAAATTGCCCTTAAGATGATGGGGCAGCCTTACACTCCAAACATGACCTTACAAGTGGATCAGGTTGAACCTGCTATGAAAAAACTGCGCTCTACTTTTGCGGAATATGGTCTTGGAACGTCAACGGGGATTGACCTTCCCAATGAATCGACCGGTTTTATTCCAAAAGACTATACAGTCGGTAATTATTTGACCAATGCCTTTGGTCAGTTTGATAACTATACACCGATGCAATTGGCCCAGTATGCGGCAACCGTTGCAAATGATGGGAAGCGGGTGAGTCCTCATATCGTCGAAGGCATCTATGACAATAATGATCAAGGTGGCCTCGGTCAGTTGAAAAAAGCGATCGAAGCCAAGGAGCTCAATCAAGTCCATATCTCAGCGGAGGACATGGCTTTGATCAAGCAAGGGTTTTACCAAGTGGCCAATGGTACGAGTGGGTTGACGACAGGAAAAACCGTTGGTCGTGGAGCCAGTGTGCCCATCAGTGCAAAGACCGGTACGGCCGAAACCACAGTCGATGGAGGCAAACAAGCCATTAATACCAATGTGGTGGCTTATGCACCGTCAAACAATCCAAAGATTGCGGTAGCGGTGGTCTTTCCACATAATACCAATCTACAAGCGACAGTCAGTCATTCCATTACGCGTGACATTATTAACTTATACAATCAGAAACACCCCATGAATTAGAAAGGAAACTATGCTTTATCCAGCACCTATTGCAAAATTAATTGACAGCTATTCGAAGTTGCCAGGAATTGGGATCAAAACAGCGACTCGTCTGGCTTTTTACACCATTGGCATGTCAGATGATGATGTGAATGAATTTGCCAAGAACTTACTGAATGCCAAGCGTGAGCTAGGGTATTGCAGTATTTGTGGCAATTTAACCGATGAAGAAACCTGCGAGATTTGTCGAGATGAAACGCGGGATCCATCCCTCATTCTTGTTGTAGAAGATAGCCGGGATGTCTCTGCTATGGAAAATATCCAGGAATACCACGGTCGCTATCATGTCTTGCATGGCTTGATCTCACCCATGAATGGCGTGGGACCCGATGATATCAATCTCAAGAGTTTGCTCAGTCGCTTGATGGATGGAACAGTTACTGAGGTCATTGTTGCGACCAATGCGACGGCAGACGGGGAAGCGACATCTATGTATATCTCACGCGTCCTCAAACCTGCAGGCATCAAAGTGACCCGTTTGGCACGGGGTCTAGCAGTTGGAGCCGATATCGAGTATGCGGACGAAGTGACCTTGCTTCGCGCGATCGAAAATCGAACAGAATTATAAGAGAAGTTCTTTCGAAAGGGCTATCATTGTGGTATACTATCAAGTAAGAAATCAAGGGAACAATTAGGGAGAAACTATGAGTAAACAAGACTTAATCCTGTTATATGGTGGACGTAGTGCAGAACGTGAAGTATCTGTTCTTTCAGCAGAAAGCGTGATGCGTGCGATTGATTACCAAGCATTTTCGGTTCAAACCTACTTTATTACGCAGTCAGGAGACTTCATCCAGACGCAAGCTTTTGAAGAGAAGCCAGAGGATGATGAGAAATTGATGACCAACGATACAGTGGACTGGTCTAAAAAAGTCGCACCATCAGCGATTTACAAGGAAGGAGCAGTAGTCTTTCCAGTGCTTCATGGACCAATGGGAGAAGATGGTTCCATTCAAGGCTTCTTAGAAGTCTTGAAGATGCCTTATGTCGGCTGTGGTATCCTGGCTTCTAGTGTTGCGATGGACAAGATCACGACCAAACGGGTCTTGGAGTCTGCAGGAATTCCACAAGTTCCTTATGTAGCTGTAGTGGAAGGCGATGACGTGGATGAGAAAATTGCTGCAATTGAAGCCAATCTCTCTTACCCTGTCTTTACCAAACCATCCAATATGGGCTCTAGTGTTGGGATTTCAAAATCTGAAAACCAAACAGAGCTTCGGGCTGCTCTTGAATTAGCCTTTAAATACGATAGCCGTGTTTTGGTAGAACAAGGGGTTAATGCGCGTGAGATCGAAGTTGGACTGCTTGGAAACTATGATGTGAAGAGCACCTTGCCAGGTGAAGTTGTGAAAGATGTGGCCTTCTATGATTATGATGCCAAATACATCGACAACAAAATTACCATGGCGATTCCGGCTCAATTGGACCCTGAGGTTGTGAAAATCATGCGGACCAACGCAGAAAAAGCCTTTCGTGCGATTGGTGGTCTGGGCTTGGCGCGTTGTGATTTCTTCTATACCGATAAAGGAGAGATCTTCTTAAACGAACTCAATACCATGCCAGGATTTACCCAATGGTCTATGTATCCCTTGCTTTGGGACAATATGGGACTTAACTATACAGATTTGATCACCAAGTTAGTAGAGCTTGGAAAAGAAGTCTTCCAAAAACACGAAGCGCATTTGTTGTAAGAAAAGAGAGAGTGGGAAAGAAATCGGCAATTCGTTAGAATTCGATTTCGTCGTCCCACCTCCGCACAGTTGAGTAGGGCATCTTTGGAACTTGAAAAGCGAACAACTACTTAGGAAACTTGCTTAGCAAGTCCTATCTACCACCTCAAAGCAGTGCTTTGAGCACTCAACCACTGCGTCTTGCTCGACAATCCAAAAACAATCAAGAGGCTAGGACTTCTGTCCCAGCCACTTTTTTTGTGGTCTAGAATATGGTATAATGAGAAGAATTTGATAGGAGCGTCCAAATCTTTGAGGACGTTACGGAGAACTGAGGAGTTGGATATGAATCTCACATTACATGAAGTTGCTCATCTAGTACATGCAAAAAATGATATCAGCCAATTTGAAGATGTGGCCCTCGTCAAGCCGGAATTTGACAGCCGTTTGATTGGGCCTGGAGACCTGTTTGTTCCTTTAAAGGGAGCGCGTGATGGTCATGACTTTATTGAGACTGCTTTTGAAAATGGAGCCGTAGCCACTTTTTCAGAGAAAGTGATCGAAGGCCACCCTTATATTTTGGTGGAAGATGTGCTGAGCGCTTTTCAAACACTAGCTGCAGCCTATCTTCAAAAGACAAAAGTAGATGTTTTTGCAGTAACGGGGTCAAATGGTAAAACCACCACAAAAGATATGTTGGCACAGCTTTTGTCCACCACCTACCTGACCTATAAAACACAAGGAAACTATAATAACGAAATTGGTCTTCCTTATACGGTTTTGCATATGCCAGAAGGGACAGACAAACTGGTCCTTGAAATGGGGCAAGACCATCTAGGAGATATCCATCTCTTGTCAGAACTGGCGCATCCAAAAGCTGCTATTGTCACCTTGATTGGGGAAGCCCATTTGGAATTCTTTAAAGATCGAAGTGAGATCGCAAAAGGAAAACTCCAGATTGCGGATGGCATGCCAGAAGGTGGTCTTCTGGTAGTTCCAGCTGATCCGATCGTCAATACTTACCTTCCTGAAAATCAAACAGTGGTCCGCTTTGGTCCAGACGAGGAGATTTTTATTACCGAGTTAATCGAGCGAAAGGATAGCTTAACTTTCCGAGCTAATTTCTTAGAAGAAGCGATTGATCTTCCGGTAACAGGAAAATACAATGCGACCAATGCTATGATCGCAGCTTATGTTGCCCTGCAAGAAGGAGTGAGTGAGGCTGCGATTCGTGATAGTTTTGAAACCTTGCAATTAACGCGCAACCGGACAGAATGGAAGAAGGCCAGTAACGGAGCGGATATCCTATCCGATGTCTACAATGCCAATCCAACGGCTATGCGCTTAATCTTAGAAACTTTCTCTACCATTCCTGCTAATCCAAATGGTCGAAAATTAGCCGTCCTGGCAGATATGAAAGAACTAGGGAAGCAATCTATTGATCTGCACAACCAAATGATTCTCAGCCTCTCGCCAGATGTCTTGGATACGGTTATTTTCTACGGCCAAGACATTGCGGGATTGGCTCAGTTAGCGAGTCAGATGTTCCCACTCGGACATGTCTATTATTTCAAGAAAACAGCTGAGGAAGACCAGTTTGAGGACATGGTCAAACAAGTCAAGGAAAGCTTGAAAGGGCAAGACCAAATCCTTATCAAGGGAAGCAATTCCATGAATTTGGCAAAATTGGTAGAGGAATTGGAGAATGGTAAGTAATAATGTACTGAAGGATATTCAGCGCTTGATTTCAATCACCAATACAGGCTTAGCGTTCTCAAAAGATCCATTTGATCAAGAGCGCTACCAGGATATTCGTGAAATTTTACAGGATCTTGTGAGAGAAACGACTGATCTGAATTCACAAGAATTATCGGATTTGTTTCGACCGACAAACTATTATGACACCCCCTTAATTGATGTTAGGGCTTGGATTGTCAAAGATAGAAAACTTTGTCTGGTGAAAGGTCAGGGAGAAGAGACCTGGGCTTTGCCGGGTGGTTTTGGTGAGGTTGGCTATTCTCCTAAAGAAAATATTTTAAAGGAAATCCAGGAAGAAACGGGCTATGTAGCACGTGTCAATCGCTTGTTGGCAGTATTTGATACCAATCGCTACCAATTGCAAAGCCGCCAATATGTGAAATTGGTATTTGAATGTGAATTGCTGGATGGAAGTTTTCAACAGAATCAGGAAATTTCCGATCTTGCATTTTTTGAGAGAGAGAAAATGCCTGCTCTTTCTACCAAGCGCAATACAGAAGAACAATTGAATTTCCTTTGGGAGGTTTATGATGGGAAACGAGATTTGTATTGTGATTAAAAATGATCTATAAATTAAAGGGATATAAACATGACACTTTGGGATTTATTGTTTACGAATCAAAAATCAGCCCCGCCTGAATTTGGACTCTGGTATTTCATTCTGCCAGCTTCTTTGTTGGTGGTTGGCTACTTTTCTATCAAATATGCGCAGTCAAAAAGCTACCAACGCTTTTGGTATTGGGCACAGTTGATCCAAGTCTTGACCATCAATGCTTGGTATATTTTCGCCCACATGCCTCTGACAGATAATTTGCCTTTTTATCATTGTCGCTTGGCCATGCTTGCGATCCTCTTTGCCCCGAGAGGAACCTATATCAAGCAATATTTTGCTCTCTTGGGAGTTTTGGGATCGATTGCGGCCTTGGTTTATCCGGCCTTTGACCCCTTCCCATTCCCCCATATTACTGTGCTCAATCTGATTTTTAGTCACTGGGCCTTGTTTGCCAATAGTTTGATTTACCTGCAAGATTTTTATCAGTCGGAAAAGCAAGACAGCCTACGAATTGTTAAGATCACCTTTGGCATGAATGCCGTCATCTTTTTGGTCAACCTTTTGACCAGTGGAGATTACGGCTTCTTAAAGCGTCCACCAATCATTGGAGACCACGGTGCTCTCTTGAACTACCTCTTGGTCAGCATCGTGATGGTGGCTGGTATTTGCTTGGTCAACCAGCGCTACAAATACAAGATGGTCGAAGAGAGTATCGTTTCGCGTTCAGAATAAAAAGAGCAGATAAGGGAAAGAAATCATGACACTTTGGGACTTATTTTTCACCAGTCAACCAACGGCCCCTCCTCAATTGGGGGTCTGGTATTTCTTATTGCCGACTTCATTAGTGGTAGTGGGAGTTCTGTCCATTCGATTTGCTCACTCTAAAGGCTACCAAAACTTTTGGTATTGGGGGCAGTTGATCCAGCTGCTCATCATCAACTCTTGGTATCTAGCTGCTCGCTTGCCTCTTTCAGAGAGTCTTCCCTTCTATCATAGCCGGCTGGCCATGTGGATCATTCTTTTGGCGCCCAAGGGCAGCTTCAAACAATATTTTGCCCTCGTGGGGGTCTTTGGCTCCACTATGGCCTTGGTTCATCCTATTTTTTATCCCTACCCTTTTCCTCACGTTTCCTCGATCAACAATGTCTTTGGTCACTGGGCTCTCCTGGCCAACTGTTTGATCTATCTGGTTCAATCCTACCAGGTGGAAGAAGGGGCTGTTTGGAAGATCTGTCAGATGACGTTTGGGGTCAATGCCATTATTCAGCTTGCGAATCTCGCAACGGGTGGAAACTACGGCTTTATGCGTCGCCCACCTGTGATCGGTGACCATGGCCTTGTGCTCAACTATTTGATCGTGACAGTTCTCATGACGGGGACACTGATTTTCATCAATATTATCGTTCAGTACAGTAAGAAAAGAAGAATACCTAAATCTGTTTAAATAAGGAGATTTTATGCATCATTTTTTCACTACAGAATCAACAGCACCACCAGCAATCTCAGCACTTTGGTATAGTGTGATGGTCTTGTTCGTTGTGACAGCGATTATGATGTCACTTCGCTATTATCAGAATGAGCAATTTCGCAAGTGCTTTCAATACTTACAAGGCTTCCAGTTAATTTGCTTGTATCTTTGGTATTTTGCCTACCACATTCCTTGGTCCAATAGCTTACCATTTTATCATTGCCGCTTGGCCATGTTTGCGGTCTTGTTTTTACCAGACCGATGGAAAAGCAAACAGTTCTTTGCTTTGATGGGAGTGAGTGGAGCCATCTTTGCCTTGGGTTATCCAGTCTTTGATCCCTACACTTTCCCTCATATTACGAGTTTTTCTTTCCTCCTCGGACATTACTGTCTCCTCATCAATTCCTTGATTTATCTCTTGAGATGGTATGATCGAAACCTCTTAAAAAATAGTCAGATTGTTCTCTATACCTTTGCCTTAGATTTATTCCTGGTTGGAGTCAATCAATTGACGGGAGGAAATTACGGCTTGATGGCTCGCCCTCCGATTATGAGAGGGGATAAGGTGTGGCTCAACTATCTGGTTGTATCCAGTATTTTAGCCCTTGCTTTATTACTCTTTAATCAGTTCTTCAGTCGCAGAAGTGAGCGGGTGAAAGTGAGAAAATAACAAGTAGGAAGGTTGGGACATCTTGGTCTCAACCCTGTTTTATATTAAAGGAGAATATATGAAGCGTTTCTTGCTAATGATTTCCCTCATTTGGAGTTTGGTTTGTACAATCACGATCGCACATGCAGATGATGAAGTTCGCTATTCGATTGAATCCTATGTAGGACACCTCCAATTGCAGGAAGATAGCCAAGCAACATTTACACAAGAGATTACCTATCAGTTTCAGACAGGCTATCATGGTCAATATGTGACCTTAGGAAGCGCTGATCCTCTTCCAAAAGGGTTTAAGATTCATCGTCATCCTGAAGTGGAAGCCTATGTGGATGGGGAAAAACGTGAGATTCGTGTAGAGGAGACAGACCTGGAAGATGGTCGGCAATTAAAAATATACAATGCCCGTATCGTCGGAGGAACGGTCAAGATCAAAGTAAAATGGAAGATTGATCATCTCTTGACTTTCTACAAGGATATTGCAGAACTGAATTGGTTTCCTATTTCAGATGGAGATGAGAAAGTCGCGAAATTAGATTTTTATGTGGATGGCTTGGATGCCAAGCAGGGAAAACTGTATGCCCATACTGGTTACTTTAATCCACCAGCCCAAGTCGAACGGACTGCAACTGGTTATCATATTTGGACAAAGGATTTTCCCAAAAATGGCAAGCTCGAACTGCATGGCTATTGGCCAATGTCAGAGGCCCTGCGTCGAGACCAAGCAAATGAGATTAACAAGGGAAATGGAAAAGAGAAATTTCTCAAAAAAGAAAAATCCATTGAACAAAAAACATTCTTTTATCGGACCCTTCTACTCAAGGTTGTTCCAATTGTATCGATTCTTTTATTTATCTTAGCTTTCATTCCCTGGATCCGGTATTTTATCAGTACCAGAACTCGTCGGATTGCAAAAGGAGTACGATTATACGAACCACCACAGAATTTACCTCCTTTTGTCCTAGCTAAGGCACTGTATCAACTTGATTTTGAACGGATGGTGATGTCTAGAGAGAAGGGGCAACTAAAATTTAATCATCTCATCCAGGCAACCATGTTAGATCTTATTGATCGAGGAAATCTTCGGTTGACTAGGGATGAAAATGGGGAAACCTTGACCTGTCTCCATTATGAAGGCTTGGCTGATTTTGAATTAAAGTTTATTGAAATGATTTTTGATCAAGAATCTGCAATCAATATCAGTGAGGTATTCTCAAAGTATAAAATTGATAAAGTAGCCCTAAAAAAAGACTTTCGAGCTGCTAAATCAGACACCCAACGAGACCGTATTCGAAAGGTCGGAAATGACGTTCAATCACTGTTAAAAAAAGATGCCCAGCAATTGTCAAAAGGTGTAGAGAAGGAGATTGCGAAATTAGGATTGCCTTCTTATTTTAGAGACTTATCTGAAAAAGAAGAAGCTTTTTCAAAAACAGGCTGTGCCTTACATTTTTGGCTCTTACTGATCTTATTTGTGAGCATGTGTTTCTTATCTTTTGGATTTGGTTCCCACCTATCTTCCTTCTATTTTTGGATGATTGTATTGTTGGTCGTTCTCTTCATTCCATTTTATATTCTTGTGAAAATTCGCGAAGAACATCTCCAATCCTTAGAAAACTTGGATGCACAATTTGAATGGATGGCCTTTCGAAATATGATCGAAAGTATTCCAAATTTCAAGCAAGCGGAACTGGAGAGTGTTGTTCTATGGAATCGTATCCTAGTCTATGCAACTATGTATGGTCAAGCTAAAAAAGTGAGTCAGGTACTCAAAAATCATCAGATTTCCTTACCATATGAGGATTGGGATGCTGTTGTTTGGATAACGACCTCTTCAAATTCCTTCCTAGACGGCTCTACCTTGATGAGTTATGCAGATGATTCCTATAGCGTTTCAAGCTTCTCTACTAACTCCTCAGATGGCAGTGGCGGTTTTGACGGCGGTGGCTTTTCTGATGGTGGCGGTGGCGGAGGATTTGGAGCCTTCTAACAGTCATGATAAGAGGACTAGAATCGACGGATTTTGGTCTTTCTTTTTGCTCTCAAAGAAGAATCATCGTTGAAAAAAGTGCCTATTTTCGCTATAATAGGACAGATAGAGAAATTGAGGAGAAATCCGATGTAGAGATGAATTTATAAATTTATCAAAAAATAAGAAGAGAAAGAATTAGGAACATGAACGTACAAGAAGAAATTAAAAAACGCCGTACCTTTGCCATCATCTCCCACCCGGATGCTGGTAAAACGACGATTACTGAGCAATTGCTTTACTTTGGTGGGGAAATTCGAGAAGCTGGTACCGTAAAAGGAAAGAAAACAGGAAACTTTGCTAAATCTGACTGGATGGACATCGAGAAACAACGTGGGATTTCGGTAACCTCATCTGTCATGCAGTTTGACTACGATGGCAAGCGCGTTAATATCCTAGATACCCCAGGGCACGAGGACTTCTCAGAAGATACTTACCGGACCTTGATGGCGGTGGATGCCGCGGTTATGGTCGTAGACTCTGCCAAGGGTATCGAGGCTCAAACCAAGAAACTGTTTGAGGTTGTGAAACACCGTGGCATTCCAGTCTTTACCTTTATGAACAAGCTGGACCGTGACGGTCGCGAGCCACTGGACCTCTTGCAAGAATTGGAAGAAGTCTTGGGCATCGCTAGTTACCCAATGAACTGGCCGATCGGGATGGGGAAAGCCTTTGAGGGTCTTTACGACCTTTATAACCAACGCTTGGAACTCTACAAAGGGGATGAACGCTTTGCCAGTCTAGAAGATGGAGACAAGCTCTTTGCCAACAATCCATTCTACGAGCAGGTGAAAGACGATATCGAACTCTTGCAAGAAGCCGGAAATGAATTTTCAGAAGAAGCTATCCTTGCGGGTGAATTAACACCAGTCTTCTTTGGATCCGCTTTGACGAACTTTGGTGTACAGACTTTCTTGGAAACCTTCCTCAAGTTTGCTCCAGAACCACATGGCCACAAGAAGACCGATGGAGAAATGGTCGATCCTTACGACAAGGATTTCTCAGGCTTTGTCTTTAAAATCCAAGCCAACATGGACCCTCGCCACCGTGACCGGATTGCCTTTGTGCGGATCGTATCGGGTGAATTTGAGCGTGGGATGAGCGTCAACCTGCCTCGTACTGGTAAGGGCGCTAAGCTATCAAATGTCACCCAGTTTATGGCCGAAAGCCGTGAGAATGTTAGCAATGCTGTAGCAGGAGACATCATCGGGGTTTACGATACTGGTACTTATCAGGTTGGAGATACGCTGACAGTTGGTAAAAATAAGTTCGAATTTGAACCACTGCCAACCTTTACCCCTGAAATCTTCATGAAGGTGTCTGCCAAGAACGTTATGAAGCAAAAATCCTTCCACAAAGGGATTGAGCAATTGGTGCAAGAAGGAGCTATCCAGCTCTATACCAACTATCAAACAGGTGAATACATGTTGGGTGCCGTTGGTCAATTGCAGTTTGAAGTCTTTAAGCACCGGATGGAAAATGAATACAATGCCGAAGTGGTCATGAGCCCAATGGGTAAAAAGACCGTTCGCTGGATCAAACCAGAAGACTTAGATGAGCGCATGTCTTCAAGCCGAAATATCTTGGCTAAGGACCGCTTTGACCAACCTGTCTTCCTCTTTGAAAACGACTTTGCCCTCCGCTGGTTTGCGGATAAGTATCCAGACGTTGAGCTGGAAGAAAAAATGGGGTAAGGAACTTTTCAAAACTGATCCATAACAAAAAAAATAAGAAAACGAAAATCTATCCGTTTTCGCTTATAAAGGAGAAATGATGGGATTACTAAGTGGTTTGATGGGCAATGCCTCTCAAAAGAATGTTGATAAAGTAGAAAGAGATCTGGAAGATATCTTGGTGCCGGGAGAGCAAGTCACACTTGCTTTTAGCTTGATTCGTGATTTAATCGTCTTTACAGAGTTTCGTTTGATCTTGGTGGATAAGCAAGGAGTAACAGGGAAGAAAACGTCCTACAAATCCCTTCCTTATCGCTCTATCTCTCGATTTTCCGTTGAAACTTCCGGTCATTTTGATTTGGATGCCGAATTAAAAATCTGGGTCTCTTCAGCAGTGGAACCTTCAGAAGTTTTACAATTCAAGAGTGACAACAGTGTCATTGAAATCCAGCAAGCATTAGCCAGTGCGGTCTTTAAATAAAAAATCATGTTGATAGAGAACAGTTGAGAAAGGAGACGGAATGTTTATCGATAAACAATTGGGTCAAGATCGGAAATGGATCAATATCGACTCGGATTTGATTGCTGAAAATTCATATCTTTATAAAAAATACGATATTGACAAAGAAACCATTGAGTACGCGATGGATAAGAACGAACGTGCCCATATGGATTACAATCGAGAAAACGGAACGATCACCTTTATCTACAATGTATTGGATTTAGAAAAGGACAAGGAATACTACGAAACCATCCCCATGACCTTTATCGTTCAAGATACGCGACTCGTCACCATCAGTAACCAAGACAATGCCTATATCATTGAACAAATGGTTCGTTATTTGGAAAGCCATGAGGAGCTGTCGATCTATAAGTTGCTTTTTGCAGGTCTTGAAATGATCAGTAATGCTTATTATCCGATTATTGATCGCTTAGATAAGCACAAAGATGAACTCAATCGTTTGCTTCGAAAGACAACGACGACAAAGAATCTTTATGCCCTGTCTGACCTTGAGACCGGTATGGTGTATCTGGTCGCGGCAGCCAAGCAAAATCGGATGTTGCTAGAACATATCAAAGCACATGTCATTTATCGCAGGATGAATGATGTTGAAAAAGAGCAGTTTGATGATGCCATGATCGAAGCGCGTCAGTTGGTTTCAATGACCGAGTTGATTTCCAATGTCTTACAGCAGTTGTCTGGATCATACAACAATATCCTAAACAACAACTTGAATGACAACTTGACAACCCTAACCATTTTTGAAGCCTTGTTGGCGGTCTTAGCCGTTATCACCGGTTTCTTCGGAATGAATATCCCTCTTCCTATGACAGAGGATCCCAATGCTTGGATCTATGTATCCCTATGTAGCTTTATATTATGGCTCATTTTGGCAAAGGTCATGCGGTGGATTGTGAAAAAAAGATAAAAAAAGAGGCTTGGAGAAATCCGAGCCTCTTCGTATCTAGAATAATCTGAGAAATAGGAACCATCTAGACACCTGCCCTCCTCTCCAAAGAAGGGGCAGTGTGAATAGTTCATCGACTGTACAAAATCTTCTTGGAAATAGTAGGAGTAGATTTAATAGTACTGAGTGGTTCTAAATAAATCAGAACGTAGAATAAATCGTTGAATCAGATAAAATGATCCTATTTCTTTATACAGAAATATTTTAGATACTAACTGTATTATACATATTTATTTGTAAAAACGCAAGATAAGAGTTACCAAAAAATAAAAGTTTTCCGATTTTTTTATACTCCTATGATGAAGTATATGAAATGCTTACAAGAAGAAAACCAGTCCTGTCTAGGTTTAGGGGCGTTTTTATAATCTTAAGCTATCTAGGATTTTTTTCCTAAAAAATAAAATTAGTCTCCTGTGACTATCATTTACCTCTTCATTGTGTTATACTAGATAGGTTGCAAACTTGTATGAGAGAAATGGTGGGGAGGCAGAACAGATGGAAGGATTCTGTTCGAAAGAAGACTCCCGCAAGAAGGATCTTGTTGCCTGTTTGTTTGAAAAACAATTCCAGTCAGCAACATCCGTTAGGACGCAAAACATTTTTCTCTAAAGAAAATGTAGTCCATAACAGACCGACTAGTTTTTCTTTAGATGAGTCTTGCGACAGGTGACCAGGAAGGTGACTTCCTATGCAATCAGTGCGTTTTCGCATTGAAAGAAGTTTGATAAAGTGGCTTCGCACCACTTTTTAGAAAGAAGAAAGAATTGAAATTCAACGAATTTAACTTGTCTGCTGCATTATTAGCAGAAATCGAAAAAGCTGGCTTTGTAGAAGCAAGCCCCATCCAAGAACAAACTATTCCTTTGGCCCTTGAAGGAAAAGATGTCATCGGTCAAGCGCAAACAGGGACTGGTAAAACAGCTGCTTTCGGTCTTCCAACGTTGGAGAAGATTGATGTCGATAATACAGTGATCCAAGCCCTTGTCATTGCTCCAACGCGTGAATTGGCCGTTCAAAGTCAGGAAGAATTGTTCCGCTTTGGACGCAGTAAGGGTGTTAAGGTTCGCTCTGTCTATGGTGGATCAAGCATTGAAAAGCAAATTAAAGCTTTGAAGTCAGGTGCTCACATCGTTGTGGGAACACCTGGACGTTTGCTAGATTTGATCAAGCGCAAGGCCTTGAAGCTCGATCATATTGAAACCTTGATCCTGGATGAAGCAGATGAAATGCTCAACATGGGCTTCTTGGAAGATATCGAAGCCATCATTAGCCGTGTTCCAGAAACACGCCAAACCTTGCTCTTTTCAGCAACGATGCCAGAAGCCATCAAACGCATCGGTGTGCAGTTTATGAAAGAGCCAGAACACGTTAAGATTGCGGCCAAAGAATTGACAACCGATTTGGTCGATCAATACTATATTCGTGTCAAAGAAGGCGAAAAATTTGATACCATGACTCGATTGATGGATGTCGAGCAACCTGAACTTGCCATCGTCTTTGGTCGGACAAAACGCCGGGTTGATGAATTGACTCGTGGCTTGAAGATTCGTGGTTTCCGGGCAGAAGGAATTCACGGAGATTTGGATCAAAACAAACGTCTCCGAGTCCTTCGTGACTTTAAAAATGGGAACTTGGACGTCTTAGTAGCAACAGACGTTGCGGCACGTGGCTTGGATATTTCAGGTGTTACCCATGTCTACAACTACGATATCCCACAAGATCCAGAAAGCTATGTTCACCGGATCGGACGGACAGGTCGTGCTGGGAAAACAGGGCAATCCATTACTTTTGTATCGCCAAATGAAATGGGCTATTTGCAAATCATTGAGAACTTGACCAAAAAGCGGATGAAGGGAATGAAACCTGCAACAGCAGAAGAAGCCTTCCAAGCGAAAAAACAAGTAGCGCTGAAGAAAATTGAGCGAGACTTTGAAGATGAAAAAATCCGGACCAACTTTGAGAAGTTTGGTAAGGATGCTCGCAAATTGGCTGCAGAATTCACTCCTGAAGAATTGGCTATGTATATTTTGAGCTTGACCGTTCAAGATCCAGACAGCCTTCCAGAAGTTGAAATTGCGCGTGAAAAACCATTGCCATTTAAACCATCCGGTGGTGGCTTTGGTGGGAAAGGCAAAGGGGGCCGTGGAAATAGCCGTCGTGGAGACCAACGCCGTGATCGAAATCGCAGAGATGACCGTGAAGGTGGACGCCGTGATTTCAAACGCAAGTCCAATAAAAATAGCCGAGACTTTGAAGGTAAAGGCAACAAACGTCCTCATCGTACTTCTAATGAAAAGAAAAATGGATTTGTCATCCGCAACAAAGGGGATAAATAAGTCCTAAAGACGGTCTAGCAATAGGCCGTTTTTTTAATGAAAATCAAAAATACAAGGGTTAACTAGCTGTTAACCCTTGTATATTTATAAGGAGACCTAATTGATAACTGACTCTTTTAGAAAAAATGTATCATGATAAGGAGCATCCTAAAAAAGTCAGAAAACAGAAAGAATGAATTCCTAAAACGGAATATTTCTGTTAACATATTAAGTCTACAATTATTTCCAAGCCTTGTCAAGGATTTTTTCTTATTTTTTTAAAATTTTTGACTAGAAAAATAAAAATTGACAATCTCTTCTAAAAGGTTATAATGAATATAATAACTATACTAATTAAAAAGAGGTGTCGCCCATGGTGATTGCATTAAAAAATGATGATCTAGAAGTACAATTTAAGACATTTGGTGGGGAATTGAGCTCCATTCGAAGTAAGGAAGGCATAGAATATCTCTGGCAGGGAGATCCAGAGTATTGGTCAGGACAAGCGCCGGTTCTGTTTCCGATTTGCGGGAGTGTTCGTAATGGCCAAGTGCAGTATCATCTAAAAGATGGAGTGAAGACAGGCCAGCTTCCAAGACACGGCCTCATTCGCAAGAGAGAGTTTGAACTCAAAGAACAAACAGACCATCGTCTTGTCTTTGAAATCACCTCTAACGACGAGAGCTTACAAAATTATCCCTACCATTTTCGAGTGGAAATCGATTATGAATTGAAAGGGAAAGAGATCACCATCACCTATCGCGTGCAAAATTTAGAGTCAGATCAAGTCATGCCTTATTTCATTGGAGGGCATCCAGCCTTTCGTTGTCCCCTTTTAACAGATGAAGACTATGAAGACTACGAGTTGATTTTTGAAAAAGAAGAAAGTTGTAGCGTTCCTCTCTTGTTCACAGAAACCGGTTTGGTTGATCGCCTGCAGCGGACGCCATTTTTAGACCATAGTCGTAGGCTACCTTTGCGCCATGAACTGTTTGAAAAAGACGCCATTATTTTAGATCAATTAGCCTCTAAATCTGTGCAGCTCCTCTCGAAAAAATCTGGTAAAGGTTTGGAATTTGCCTTTGCAGATTTTGAGAATCTCGTCCTTTGGTCTACCAATAACAAGGGGCCTTTCATTGCCTTAGAGCCTTGGACGGGTATTTCCACATCTGCAGAAGAGGGCGATTTCTTCGAAGATAAAAAAGGTGTGATCCAGTTGGCTCCTCAAGAAACACGGAGTCACCAGTACCGTATCACCATTTTGTAAATGAAAAACCGTTGGACTATGGAGTCCGACGGTTCTTTTTGATATAGTTTAGCTTAGCTTGGCGTGATTTCTTTTTAAAGAGAGCCTCGGCAGACATAGCAGAGGGTTTATCTGGATAGGATTCTTGGTAGAGAAGTTTAACGGGTAGGCGAGCCCGTGTGTATTTGGCACCTTTTCCAGCATTGTGCGTCTTTAGGCGTTTTTCGACATCTGTGGTGTAGCCAGTGTAGAGGGAGCCATCCGCACACTCTAGGACATACATGTAAGCCTTAGTTTCCATAGTAGATCTCATGAATCTCGTCTGTATAGCTGCCATCTTCATTGTGGATAAAGAGGGGAGGCAGAATTTTTAAACCATCCAGTGAGCCATCCTTGATCGCCTCAATCAATAACATATTCGCCTCTTTGGTCACTTTGGGATAGACAAACTGGATCCGCTTGGGTGCAAGATTGTATCGTTTCATAGTTTCGATGATATCTAAAAAGCGATCTGGACGATGGACCATCGCTAAGCGACCATTTGATTTGAGAACCCGCTGAGCCACATGGCAAATCTCATCTAAATTGGTGGTAATCTCATGCCGAGCTAAGAGGTAGTGTTCACTCTCATTGAGATTGGAATGCTCATCCACCTTGAAATAAGGAGGATTGCAGAGGATGATATCCACCTTACTCCCCTTGATATGTTGAGGCAAATGCTTGAGGTCATCAGTGATCATAGACATTTGCTGGTTCAAGCCATTGAGGGCAATGGAGCGGGTAGCCATATCCGCCAAACGTTCCTGAATCTCAACACCAATGATCTGGGCCTCTGTCCGAGTGCTTGCAAAGAGTCCCACAGCCCCATTTCCAGCGCAGAGATCTACGATCAAGCCCCGCTTGGGCAATTTTGGAAAGCGTGAGAGGAGGACGCTATCCACGGAGTAACTAAAGACTTCCCGATTTTGTATGATTTTCACATCACTTGAAAAGAGTTGATTGACGCGCTCGCCGTCTTTTAATTCGATATCTGTCATGGCTCTATTATAGCATGAAAAGAGGCTTGGGGAAAGATCGATAGAACATAAAAAGAGGCTGGAACAAAAGTCCTAGCCTCTCAATTATTTTTGGATTGTCGATCAAGACGCAGTGGTTGAGTGGGCTCTACTACGCTGATTTCATCAGCTTTTACAGCCCTACTCAACTGTGCGGAGGTGGGACGACGAAATCGAATTCTAACGAATTACCGATTTCTGTCCCACTCTCTTTTTTTAATCAAATTCATATTTTTGGAGAATTGTAGTGAGGATAAAGACTCCTGTAAAGATGGCCATCAATGCCAGATAAACTGGGAAAGTAGTGGCTGTAAGGAGGGAAATCTCGATCAAGTTTTTCAACACGACCGCAGATGCGTAGAATCCTACTACAGAGAAGACGATGAGGAGGGCCCGCCAGATATTTAGTGGCAGGCAAGCACGGATAACGGATAGGAAACCGATGGATCCAAGTAAGTAGTAGGATACAGTAGACATATCGGCTGCAGACCAACCATGGCTTGCTCCCCAAAGGCGAATAAACAAGACACTAAAGACGACCATCAAGGCGCTTGGTAAGGCTAACAGAAGGGAACGTCTCAAGAAGTGTTTTTCAACAGGTTTGATATTGCGTTCAAAGGTCAACACAAATGGTGGGAATCCTTCGACGAATTGGTCGATAAGGGTGATTTGAATAGGGATGAAAGGGAAAATCAGCAAATAGTTGACGTTAAAGAAGAGAGCACTAGCAATACAGATGATAGCCAAGAGGAAGGAATAGATCGTTTTGATAAAGAAGATTGGAGCAATTCGTCCAATGTTATTCACCACACGACGGCCTTCAAAAAGAATTTCTGGAACGTCATTAAAGTCAGAGTTCAAAAGAACAATATTGGCAATTTGACGGGTTGCTGGATCCCCCTCAGCCATCACGATGGAGCAGTCTGCTTCGCGAAGAGCAAGTATATCATTGACCCCATCTCCTGTCATAGCAGTCGTCCGACCAGCTGCTTTCAAGGTTTGGATAAGCAGTTTTTTCTGGTGAGGAGACACGCGCCCAAAGATAGCTGTTTCTTCTGCTTGATCCACTAATTGATCATCAGAAATTTTTGAACAATCGATGTAGTTCTCATAATTTTTGAAGCCAGCTTGTTGAGCGATATAAGAGACCGTCACAGGGTTATCACCGGAGATGATTTTGAGATCCACTCCTTGAGAGCGCAAATACTCAAGAGTATCTGAAGCCCCTTCACGAATGGGGTCTGTAATCTCAATAACTGCAATCCCTTCAAGATTTTCAGGCAGTTTCAATTCCTGCATGCTGATCAGTTCTGAACTGTGAGCCAAGACGAGCACGCGCGATCCACGAGCTTGTGCTTCGACGACAGCAGCTGGATTTTCTTTAAGGAGCATTTCAGGAGCACCGAGAAAGACAGTTCCAAGATTAGATAGGTGCATGGCTCCCCATTTCCGATCACTTGAGAAAGGAATAATGTTTTCCGCAGTATAAGCATGCTCCAACTCCCCATAAGCCTTGCGAATAGCTTGAGCAGTAGGATTGGTGTCCTCGCTATATTGCATGTAAGCAGAGAGAATGACCTGGATCGTCTGTTCCGAAAAATGATCCGATAAGCTATGGAGAGATTCGACTGTCATCTTCCCTTGAGTGATGGTACCGGTCTTATCTAGACACAAGGTATCCACACGCGCCAGGGTTTCTACTGAGTACATTTCTTGGACAAGAACCTTGCGCATACCGAGCTTAATAACCGCTGTCAAAAGAGACGTAACCGTCAGTAGGGCAATTCCTTTTGGCAACATTCCCAAGAGAGCTGTGGAAGAATTCACGACAGAATCTTTGATTGGCAGCATCTTGATCAACAGTGCTTCAAAGAAGAGGGCAAGGCCAAATGGGATGATAATTTTACCAGTGAAGCTTGAAATTTTCGCTAAGTTATAAAGAATACGCGAATTGATAGGCTTCAAGGTTTTAGCTTCCATCATCAGTTTGTTGGCATAGTTGTTTGCTCCAACTCGCTTGACACGGGCATAGACTTGACCACTGGCAATATAACTACCAGAAAGCAGTTCATCACCAACTTCTTTTAAGACCAGATCACTCTCACCAGTCAGCATAGCTTCATTGGCTTCAGCGATACCAGACATGACTTCGGCATCACTAGGGATCTGCTCACCCGAAGATAAGAGCATTAAATCACCTAGAACAAGCTTTTCTGGTGGAATCGCATCTTTTTCCCCGTCTCGAATGACAGTCACTAGCTCACGACTCATGAGGTTGAGCTTATCAATCATCCGTTTAGCGCGCATCTCGGTCATGATCCCTGTAATGGCATTGAAGCAAATGACTGCGAAAAAGATCATATTGCTCCATGCCTGTACAGCAGCCAAGGCCACAGCAATCACAAAGTTTAAGGTATTAAACAAGGTGAAGACGTTGCGCTTGATAATTTGCCAGGTACTGGTACTTGTATTCGTTGTAAAATCATTGGTTTGTCCGCGATCCATTTTCTTGCGGACTTCACTGAGGGACAAGCCCTTTAAATCAATAGTTTCCATAGACAATATGATATCATTTTTTTGAGAAAAAGACTATCTAGAATCGGTCCGCTGAGACAATTTTTATCTAAAAAAGGTTTGCGGTCAAAATCAGGATACGGTATAATAAGAAAGAACCTTTTACAGGATGGAATATCTTGTAGAGAAACGAATGAAATGGATTTGAGGAACAACTATGTTTTATACCTATTTACGTGGCCTTGTTGCCTTTATTCTGTGGGTTTTAAATGGGAATGCCCATTACCATCATAAGGACAATATTCCAGATCGAAAAGAGAACTACATCTTGGTATCCCCTCACCGAACTTGGTGGGATCCAGTCTATATGGCCTTTGCAACCAAGCCAAAGCAATTTATCTTTATGGCGAAAAAAGAACTCTTTACCAATCGTATTTTTGGCTGGTGGATTCGCATGTGTGGGGCTTTTCCAATCGACCGTGAAAATCCGGGAGCAGAAGCCATTAAGTATCCTGTCAATATGCTGAAAAAGAGCAACCGTTCTTTGATTATGTTCCCAAGTGGAAGTCGTCATTCTCAAGACGTCAAAGGCGGTGTTGCCATCATTGCCAAAATGGCGAAGGTCCGTATCATGCCAGTGACTTATACTGGTCCAAGAGACTTGAAAGGGTTGTCATCGGGTGAACGCATTGATATGAACTTTGGACATCCCATTGATATTTCGGATATTAAAAAGATGAATGACGAAGGAGTGGCAGAAGTTGCCCGCCGTATCCAGGAGGAATTTGATCGCTTGGATGCGGAAGCACAAGCGATCAACACCCCAACAAAACCTTTTATCTTGATTCGTTTGTTAAAAATCCTTTTGATTCCTCTTGTCTTAGTAGTGGGCATCTTGACCTTGCTCTTTAGTTACCTGGCAAGCTTTGTATGGGATCCAGACAAACATCGGAAAAACAAGTAAAAAAACTGAGAGTCTTTCTCAGTTTTTTTTATTTTTACGAATAATAAAAGTGAGAGGAGGTTTCTTATGGAGGATATCATCGAAAAAATCAAAGAATATAAGCTCTTTTTGGCTCTTACAGCTATCGGACTCTTACTTGGAGGGTATTTTCTTTTTCATCGACCTCAGTCAAGTGCATCCACCATACCGGATCTTTATCAGGCTTCGAGTTCAACTTCGAGCAAAGAAAAGGTGCAGACCACTAGTTCCAAAGAAGAAAAGACGACGACTTCTGTGTCTGATGCACCCGAGATCATTACGGTCGATGTCAAAGGAGCCGTCAAACAACCAGGTGTCTATGAGTTGCGCTCCAATAGCAGAGTCCACGATGCTATTTATAAGGCAGGCGGGATGACAGCAGATGCCAATAGCCAATCGGTCAACTTGGCGCAAAAACTCACCGATGAAGCAGTGATCTATGTTGCTAAAGAAGGGGAGGATGTTCCAGCACTTGGGAGTTCAGAAAGTCCTGCAACTTCGTCAGCACCAGCAGAAAAAACAGGCAAGGTCCATTTAAATCGAGCGACCGAATCAGAGCTCCAGACAGTATCAGGCATTGGACAGAAACGTGCCCAGGACATTATCGCCTATCGCGAGGCAAATGGTCCTTTTCGATCAGTGGATGATCTGAAGAATGTTTCAGGAATCGGAGAGAAAACACTGGAGAAACTAAGAGATGCTTTCACGGTGGATTAAAGACCTCCCTTTTTCGCTTGTCCATCTCGCCTTTGTGCTCCTATGGCTGTATTTTAGTATCTATCAACCATCTTGGCTTTCGATCAGCGGTCTAGTAGTAGTGGGAGTTTTAGCGGTTCATCACTATAAAGGGGAGCGCTCAAGTTTGCTAGGGCTTGCTTTAGCAACCCTTTGTTTTGCGGCCTTCTTTGTCTTTCAGCGACTACAGGATCATCCAGTACAAGCAGAAAGTCAGCTGCCACCCCACTTACGCCTGATTCCAGATAGCATCAAGATCAATGGGGACGCCCTGTCTTTTCGTGCTAAAAATCAGGGTAGGACCTACCAAGTCTTTTATACTTTAAAATCAGAAAAAGAAAAACAACAGTGGCAAAGTCAAACTCATTTGTTGGAGTTGACGTATAAAGGTGATATAGAAGAGCCAGAAGGGCAGCGAAATTTTAGAGGATTTGACTACCGGTCTTATTTGCAAACACAGGGGATTCACTATCAAATAAAAATTGAGGCGATCCAATCCGCGCTTCCCATCCAAACTTGGAATGTTTTTGACTGGCTATCTCAATGGAGGCGCCAAGCTATTGTTTGGAGCAAGGAGCACTTTCCGCAGCCGATGAACCAGTATATGACCGGCCTTCTTTTTGTCTATTTAGATACGGATTTTGAAGAGATGGACCAGCTTTACACGAGTTTAGGAATCATCCATTTATTCGCCTTATCTGGGATGCAGGTTGGCTTTTTCATCAATGGGATCCGGAAAGCTCTCTTACGTCTAGGAATCTTGCAAGAGACAGTCGATATCTGGATGGTTCCAATTTCTTTGGTCTATGCTGGCTTGACAGGTTTTTCTGTTTCAGTGGTTCGTAGCCTCTTGCAGAAGATCCTCTCTCAAAAGGGGGTCCGAGGGATGGAGAATATGGCGATGACCTTGATGCTCTTAATGCTGCTTGTGCCCAAGTTTCTCCTGACAGCTGGAGGGGTTTTGAGTTGTGCCTATGCCTTTATTTTGACCTTGGTAGATACCAGTTCTTATTCCGGACTGAAAAAGCTACTAGTGGAAAGTTTCTGGATTAGCCTGGGGATTTTGCCCCTTTTGACCTATTACTTTAGTGTCTTTCAACCCTGGTCACTCCCTTTAACCTTCCTCTTTTCTTTCTTATTTGATCTTGTCCTTCTTCCAGGTTTAACGGTGCTATTTATCTTATCGATTCTAAAGCCCCTTACAATTTTTAACAGTTTCTTTCTTCTTATAGAGGAGTGTATTCGTTGGATTTCAAAGCTCACGTCGCTACCTTTGGTATTTGGTCAGCCGACGGGACCAGCTCTGATCGCTCTCTTCCTTCTTTTAGGGATCTTGTATGATCTTCGAAAGCAAAAAAAACGTCGTTTCCTGTTAATAGGCATGATTCTACTCATCTTTTGTTGGACCAAGCATCCTTTAGAAAATGAGATTACCATGGTGGATATCGGTCAAGGAGACAGTATCTTTTTACGCGATTGGAAAGGAAGAACCATATTGATTGATGTCGGAGGACGCGTCACTTTTAAAAGTGGAGACAAGTGGCAAGAGCGCAGTCAATCTGCCAATGCGGATCAAACCCTGATTCCTTATCTCAAGAGTCGAGGTGTTGGAAAACTCGATGCTTTGGTCTTGACTCATACAGACCAGGACCATATGGGCGATATGGTGGAGGTTGCCAAACAAATCCCAGTTAAAAAAGTGTATGTCAGTCCAGGCAGTCTCACCAATTCTCAATTTCGAGAGAAATTGAAACTGCTTCATAGTCCGATTAAAGTAGTCCAGAGAGGGGATCAACTTCCTATTTTTGATGATCATCTAGAAGTCTTATCCCCTGATGAAGTGGGGGATGGTAAAAATGATGATTCGATTGTCCTCTATGGGCAGTTCTTTCAGAAACGATTTTTGTTCACGGGTGATTTGGAAGAAGCTGGAGAGAAAAAACTATTGAAAAACGATCCACAATTACAAGTAGATGTCTTGAAAGTAGGCCACCACGGTTCTAAAGGTTCCTCTAGTGATATGTTTTTAGATCAGTTACATCCTCAGTTGGCCTTGATCTCTGTTGGAAAGAAAAATCGCTACCAACATCCCCATAAAGAATTGCTCGATCGTCTAGAGGAACGCTCTATTTCTTATCTTCGTACCGATGAAAGGGGAGCAATTCGCTTGATTGGGTGGGACCATTGGAGGGTAGAAACGGTCCGCTAGAGACGAGGAGAGGTTTGCTTTCTATGCTGAAAATTGCTATTATAGAAAGTGAAATCAATGTAAAGGTAGAATCGTATGAACGCATTTAAGCAATTTTGGATACAGTATGCAGATTTTTCAAGTAAGACCAGTCGGGCCCATTTTTGGCTAGCTTTTTTCTGGAATTCCCTGATTTCTTTGCCTCTTTGGGTTTTTTACATCGTGACCTCTTTATCCCATCAAAATGCTCAAGAAACGCTCAATTTTTCAACTGTTCATTCTAAGACAGGTTTATGGGCGCTCGCTTTCTTAGCATTCTTTTACTTCCTCATTTTAGTACCCAGTCAAGCCATTTGTGTACGTCGCTTGCGGGATGCGGGAATCCATTGGTCTTGGATCTTTTTGAACCTTGGTCCGGTTCTGCTCTATTTGTTGACGGGGCTAGATATTTTCCTATTTCTTTGGGGGATTACAGTTATTTCTCTCTTGATTCTCATGATGCTTCCAGGGAAAAACACCTTCCCACAACCAGTAGAAACTCCTATGGGAGTGGCTTCTGAACCACAGGTCACAGCGACAGGGGGGAGCTTTGGCGGCAACTCGTTTGAGCAAATTCCAAATTTTGTAGCAGCACCTGATTTGTCTGATGAAAAACCACCATTGGAACAAAAAATGGCTGCTGAACACGAAATACACTAGACTGATAGAGATAAGAGAGTTTCATGCAAGCAATTACCGACATTAAACATCTGACGGTTCAAACTCTGCCTCCTATTCTTGTCTTGACGGGTGAGGATATAGGTCAATTTGAATGGTTAAAAAAAGACATTTTAAAAAAAATAGGCTATGATCCCTCAGATTTGAATTATTCTTATTTTGATATGAAGGAAGCCTCCTATGCTGAAGTCGAGCTGGATTTGGTCAGTCTTCCCTTTTTTGCAGATGAAAAAATCGTGATTTTGGATCACTTATTGGATCTGACCACTGCCAAAAAACGCAATTTAACCGATGAAGATCTGAAGCAATTTGAAAACTATCTGGAAAACCCTTCTGAATCGACCCGTTTGGTGATATTTGCAGAAGGAAAATTAGATAGTAAGCGTCGCTTGGTCAAACTCCTAAAACGGGATGCCCAAATCATTGAAGCGACCACTCCTAAAGAGCAAGATTTAAAGCGTTATTTTTCTGGTCAGGCGCAAGAATTGGGCTTACACTTTGTTGGCGATTCCTTGGACCAGTTGCTCTTAAAATCTGGCTATGATTTTGGAGAGTTACAGAAGAATCTCACTCTATTGCAGGCTTATAAAGAAGATGGTCAGATTACCCTCCAAGATATCGAGGAGGTTGTTCCAAAGTCCTTGCAAGATAATATTTTTGATCTGACACAGATGATTCTCAAACGCCAAATCGATCAAGCCCGGAATTTGGTTAAGGATCTTCGCTTACAAGGAGAAGATGAAATAAAATTGATCGCTATTTTGTTGGGGCAATTCCGAATGTTTTCTCAAGTTAAAATTTTCTCAGAAGAAGGCCAATCCGAAAGCCAAATTGTAGCGAGCTTGTCGGACTTGTCAGGACGCAAGGTCAATCCTTATCAGGTGAAGTTTGCCTTACGGGATAGCCGCAGGCTTACTCTGTCCTTTTTGAAGCAAGCTATGATGACCTTCATCGAGACGGATTATGCGATTAAAAGTGGAACATATGAAAAAGACTACTTATTTGATTTGGCCCTGTTGAAAGTAGCGAATAGCGTCTAACGATGAATGAAATCGCAAGCAGATTAGTTGAATAATTTAGCTGTTTGCGTTATCATCAAGTCAGTAATAAAGAAAAGAGGACCATAAAATGGCTATCATTTTACCAGAATTACCATATGCTTATGATGCATTGGAACCTTATATCGATGAAGAAACCATGCATTTGCACCATGATAAACACCATCAAACATATGTAAACAATGTGAATGCAGCTCTTGAAAAACATCCTGAAATTGGAGAAGACCTTGAAAGCTTGTTAGCTGATGTTGAATCCATTCCAGCTGATATTCGCCAAGCTGTGATCAACAATGGTGGTGGTCATTTGAACCACGCTCTTTTCTGGGAATTGATGACTCCAGAACAAACAGCTCCTTCAGCAGAACTTGCTGCAGCGATTGATGCTACATTTGGTTCATTTGAAGACTTCAAAGCAGCCTTCACAGCAGCAGCAACGACACGTTTTGGTTCTGGCTGGGCATGGTTGGTTGTCAACAAAGAAGGCAAACTCGAAGTGACTTCAACAGCAAACCAAGATACACCAATCTCTGAAGGTAAAACACCAATCCTTGGTTTGGATGTTTGGGAACATGCTTACTACGTGAAATACCGTAACGTACGCCCTGACTACATCAAAGCTTTCTTCTCAGTGATCAACTGGAATAAAGTGAATGAATTGTTTGCAGCAGCAAAATAATAAAATGAAGGAATCTATAAGAGCAAGTATTGGCTCTTATAGATTTTTTTATGTGCATCCGAAAAATTGGAGTATAATTTCTTGCGTTTGGTCAGGAAAATGATACACTAGTAGGAGTGTGTCTTACTTGTCTGAAGCCTGGTTTGAAGGGCCTAGGCAAGGAAAAGATAAACCTTAAAATGAAAACTGAAACATTCAGGGAGAAATGAAATGACTAGTATTACCATTACTAAAGGAGCCGTTGAGACGCCTATCTATTTGCGGATGTTAAATCGTCATGGCTTGATTGCAGGTGCAACTGGAACAGGAAAAACGGTTACGCTCAAGGTTCTAACAGAAAAATTAAGCAAAGAAGGCATTCCGGTCTTTCTAGCTGATATCAAGGGAGATTTATCTGGCTTAGCCAAAGCTGGGCAATGGACACCAAAATTGGAAGAACGCTACAAGCTTCTTGGGATCACAGATCCGTTTGAGCCACAAGCCTTCCCTGTTCGATTGTGGGATGTCTTTGGTCAAGCTGGTCATCCTGTTCGGGCGACTGTCGAAGGGATGGGGTCATTGCTTCTTTCTCGTCTGCTTGATTTGAATGAAACCCAATCAGGAATTCTCGCAATTGTCTTTAAAGTGGCCCAAGAGAAAGATTGGCCCTTGATTGATTTGAAGGACCTGCAAAGCCTTTTAAAGGAAGTCTATGAACACAGTTCAGACTATTCGGCCCAATATGGCAATATCACCAAACAATCTGTCGGAGCCATCCAAAGAAGTCTCTTGGTTCTTGAAGAAGAAGGAGCAGACCAATTTTTCGGAGAGCCCGCACTTGATTTAAATGACTTCATGCAACTCGATGCATCTGGTCGTGGTTATATCAATATTCTTTCGGCTACAAAGCTCTTTCATTCACCAAAATTGTACTCAACCTTTTTGATTTGGATGCTGTCTCGTCTTTTTGAAACACTTCCAGAGGTTGGAGATCCTGAAAAGCCAAAATTGGTCTTCTTCTTTGATGAAGCGCATCTTCTCTTTAAGGATGCAAGCAAGCTCTTTCTTGAGAAGGTCGAACAAGTGGTACGCCTGATTCGTTCGAAGGGTGTAGGGATTTATTTTATTACCCAAAATCCTCAAGACCTTCCAGAATCTGTTTTGGCACAGCTTGGAAATCGTGTTCAGCATGCACTTCGGGCATATACACCCAAAGAAATGAAGGCGATTAAGGTTGCTGCCCAAAGTTTTCGTCCGAATCCAGATTTTGATACAGAAACAGTGATCACAGAATTAGGGACAGGGGAAGCCTTGGTTTCTTTCCTGAATGAGAAGGGGCAACCTAGTGTGGTTGAGCGTGCTTACATTCTCTCTCCTCAATCGAGTTTTGACCTCTTAAATGAGAGTGAACAATTGGCCTTGATCACAACATCGCCTTTCCATCAAAAGTATGCGACGACGATTGATCGGGAATCTGCCTATGAAAAATTAGCAGCTAAAGCAAGTAAGGAAGCACAAGAAAAAGAGCAAAAAGAAGCAGAAAAGGAAGAGGCTGCAGCAGATAAGGCAGCTCAAAAACGCAGTCCAGGTCGCCCAAGAAAATCCAGTCTTGAAAAAGCCAAGGATTCCTTCTTGAGTTCCTTATTCCGGACGATTGCGCGTGAGATTGCTAAGCTAATTATGGGCTCCTTTAAACGGAAATAAGCCTTTGATGAAAAGAAATAAACTTTTTAAAAAGAAACCGTTTTCTCTTTCTGATAATTCTTGTTATTTTCAGTAGAATCTTTTATAATTAATCTCGTATGAAAAAATATTTTAATCTACGCTCGATCATGATTGCGGTCAGTATTTTATTGTGCTTAGTGGGAACAAGCGCACTGGGCTACTTGCATGTTACGCAACCAACAGCATCAGCAATTGAAAAAAAAGCAAAGAAAACAAAAGAAGCAAAAGAACAAGATATCGAAAAGTCTACCCCTGAGACGAAAAAACCGCGTGTCAAATCTCCTGAAGCTAAGCAAGCAGTAGTAGATGCAGACATGGAAACGATGAGTGCTTATGGCCTTGTCTATGATTATGCTAATAAAGGCTTGGTAGAGGTTGTTCAGGATTTCCTAGCAGAAAGTGGAATTGATCCGTCACAAGTTGCCTTCACGTATCGCAATGCCATTACAGGAGAGCAATTTGCCATGAATGATCTTCAACCAATGACGGCAGGTAGTACCTATAAGCTACCCTTGAACATGTTGGTGGTGGATGAAGTCGCAAAGGGCAAACTGAATTTAACAGACCGGTTTGACATTACCAACACCTACTATGAATATGTAGGGGAGCATGACAATTACGTTGCTGCCTTTGATGGAGCTATGTCTATCCCTGATATGCAGCGCTATTCATTGGTTTACTCTGAAAATACCCCAGCCTATGCTTTGGCAGATCGTTTAGGGGGGATGGAGCAAGCGCGCAAGTTATTCAGTCGTTATGGTCAATCCCGTTCACCAGAAGTCAAAACCTTTAGCGAAGATAATAAAACGACAACGGATTATTACATCCATGTCTTGGAATATCTTTGGAATCATCAAGAAAAATATGCAGATTTACTAGAACTGATCGGGGAGTCTTTCCCAGGTGAATACTATAAAAAATTCTTGCCAGATTTGGTGATTCAACAAAAACCAGGTTATGTTGCGGAAGCACTTAATGTGGATGCGATTGTCCATGAATCGACTCCTTATTTAGTTGCCATCTACACTGCAGGACTTGGAGGTACGACTCCAGAAAGTTCTGAAATCAGTGGCGTTGGTCTTTATCAATTAGGGCAACTGGCTTATGTTATCAATGAATGGCATCGTGTCAATATGAATGAATAATCGACAAAAGGTCTGAGCAAAACTCAGACCTTTTCTTCTAACAAAATATCATGAAAATGACTTGGTGTTTCGAATCACTTTTCTGTTCTAAAGAGACTTCTTTCCCTTTTCTATAAAAAGTATGTTATACTAATAATAGTAATAAGAGGAAGTATAGACATGATTACAAAGGAAGATTACCAGTTGCTCCGCTCGCATCCAGCCTTTTCTGCGCTACCAGTGGAGCTATTTGATAAATTAGCTGTTGAAATTCATGCCAGGGATATCCCTAAAGGACAAATTTTATTTTATGCAGGAGATAGGCGGGAGCGCATTTTTCTTCTGGCAAAAGGCTTTGCCCGTATTGAGCAATTTGATTCGTCGGACCAATTCTCCTATATGGATTATATAAAGAAGGGGGCTCTGTTCCCTTATGGTGGGATGTTCCAGGATGAGCGTTACCACTATACAGCTAGTGCGGTGACGGATTTGCGTTGTTTCGTGATTCCCGTCAATCTCTATGAATTATATGCCCAAGAGAGTAAGGAGCAGTTGCTCTTTATTATGAGAAAGCTCTCCTCCATCCTAGAATTTCAAGAGTTGCGCTTGCGCAATGTCGTGACAGCTAGTGCCAGTGAGCGTGTGATTCAATCCTTAGCCATTCTGTGCAAGGACTATGAAAGCCTTGGAAATCAACTTCCATTTCCAATTAGTATGAAGGAAATGGCCAAATTAGCAGCCACAACCCGAGAAACCGTCAATCAAGTTTTAAAGAAACTCATCGATTCTCGTAAGATCCAGTATGAGAGAAAACAACTAACTTTTCTAGATACAGCCTACTTTTTAAAGAGTTTTGAAGAGATCAACTAATTTGTTGATCTTTTTTATTTTTTTACAAAAAAATATATATTCATAAAAATAATATAAAAGGCAAAATATGCAAAGAAAACGCTTCATATTAACTAAAATCTAAATAACATTCAAAAAAATGCCAAATTCTTTGCATTCAAAAAGCAGAATCCTTTGTGAAAGCGGTATCATTAAAGACTATAATAACAAATGTAATAAGCTTGTGAACAAGCTCAAAGAAAAAAGGAGGATGACAGATGTCAACTAAACCAATTCATGTTTTCTCAGAAATTGGAAAACTGAAAAAAGTAATGTTGCACCGTCCAGGTAAAGAGTTGGAAAACTTGATGCCTGACTATCTAGAGCGTCTTCTTTTTGATGATATTCCATTCTTGGAAGATGCACAAAAAGAACACGACAATTTTGCTCAAGCGCTTCGTAACGAAGGAATCGAAGTACTTTATCTTGAAAAATTGGCAGCTGAGTCATTGACTACTCCAGAAATTCGCGAACAATTCATCGAAGAATATCTTGATGAAGCAAACATTCGTGGACGCCAAACTAAAAACGCTATTCGCGAAATCCTTCGTGGTATTGAAGACAACCAAGAATTGGTTGAAAAAACAATGGCTGGTTTCCAAAAAGCTGAGCTTCCAGAAATTCCTGAAGCTGACAAAGGCTTGACAGACCTTGTCGAATCTGACTACCCATTTGCGATTGATCCAATGCCAAACTTGTACTTCACACGTGACCCATTTGCTACAATTGGGAATGCAGTATCATTGAACCACATGTATGCTGATACACGTAACCGTGAAACTTTGTATGGTAAATATATCTTCAAATATCACCCAGTATATGGTGGTAATGTAGAATTGGTATACAACCGTGAAGAAGATACTCGTATCGAAGGTGGGGACGAATTGGTCCTTTCTAAAGATGTCTTGGCAGTTGGTATCTCACAACGTACAGATGCTGCATCAATTGAAAAATTGTTGGTAAACATCTTCAAGAAGAACGTTGGCTTCAAGAAAGTATTGGCCTTCGAATTTGCGAACAACCGTAAATTCATGCACTTGGATACAGTATTCACAATGGTGGACTACGATAAATTCACAATCCACCCAGAAATCCAAGGCAACCTTCGCGTCTTCTCTGTAACATATGAAAATGAAGCATTGAAGATTGTTGAAGAAAAAGGGGATTTGGCTGAATTGCTTGCTGAAAACCTTGGTGTTGAAAAAGTTACATTGATCCCTTGTGGTGATGGCAATGTGGTTGCAGCTGCTCGTGAACAATGGAACGACGGTTCAAATACTCTTACAATCGCACCTGGTGTGGTAGTTGTATACGACCGTAACACAGTCACAAACAAGAAATTAGAAGAATACGGACTTCGTTTGATTAAGATCCGCGGAAGTGAATTGGTTCGCGGTCGTGGTGGACCTCGTTGTATGTCGATGCCATTTGAACGTGAAGAAATCTAATAGAGAAGACCGGGAGCTGGTCTTTGGGGATCAGCTCTTCCTTCTTACTGATCAATACTAGAAAGAAAATAGGAGACAAATAGAATGACAAATTCAGTGTTCCAAGGACGTAGCTTCTTGGCAGAAAAAGACTTTACACGTGCAGAGTTAGAATACCTTATCGGACTTTCAGCTCACTTGAAAGACCTTAAAAAACGCAACATTGAACACCACTATCTTGCTGGTAAAAACATTGCGCTTTTGTTTGAAAAAACTTCAACTCGTACTCGTGCTGCCTTCACAACAGCAGCTATCGACCTTGGTGCTCACCCAGAATACCTAGGTGCAAACGACATCCAACTTGGTAAAAAAGAATCTACAGAAGATACTGCTAAAGTTCTTGGACGTATGTTTGACGGTATTGAATTCCGTGGTTTCAGCCAACGTATGGTTGAAGAATTGGCTGAATTCTCAGGTGTTCCAGTATGGAATGGTTTGACTGACGAATGGCACCCAACTCAAATGCTTGCAGACTACTTGACAGTTCAAGAAAACTTTGGACGTTTGGAAGGTTTGACACTTGTATACTGTGGTGATGGACGTAACAACGTAGCGAACAGCCTTCTTGTAACAGGTGCTATCCTTGGTGTGAACGTACACATCTTCTCACCAAAAGAACTCTTCCCAGAAAAAGAAATCGTTGAATTGGCAGAAGGATTTGCAAAAGAAAGTGGCGCTCATATCTTGATCACTGAAGATGCTGACGAAGCTGTGAAAGGTGCAGATGTACTTTACACTGACGTTTGGGTATCAATGGGTGAAGAAGACAAATTTGCAGAACGTGTTGCCCTTTTGAAACCTTACCAAGTAAACATGGATTTGATTAAGAAAGCTGATAACGAAGACTTGATCTTCTTGCACTGCTTGCCAGCCTTCCACGATACAAATACTGTTTACGGTAAAGACGTTGCTGAAAAATTCGGCGTAGAAGAAATGGAAGTTACTGACGAAGTGTTCCGCAGCAAATATGCTCGTCACTTTGACCAAGCTGAAAACCGTATGCACACCATCAAAGCGGTTATGGCAGCTACTCTTGGTAACTTGTACATTCCAAAAGTTTAAGACTTTATAACCGTATACCAACAGCTATAGGGGCTGGACTGCTAGCTTTAGTCCTGCCCCTATTTTTTATAGAAAGGGAAAACTTATGTCAAGAAAAATCGTCGTTGCTTTGGGAGGAAATGCTATTCTATCATCTGATCCTTCTGCTCAAGCTCAACAAGAAGCGCTTGTAGAAACAGCAAAACACTTAGTCAAATTAATTAAAAATGGGGATGACTTGATCATCACTCACGGAAATGGTCCTCAAGTAGGGAACCTCTTGCTCCAACACTTGGCAGCAAACTCTGAAAAGAACCCTGCTTTCCCACTTGATTCATTAGTTGCAATGACCGAAGGAAGCATTGGCTACTGGCTTCAAAATGCTCTTCAAAATGCTCTTCTTGAAGAAGGAATCGAAAAAGACGTGGCTTCTGTTGTGACACAAGTCGTTGTTGATAAGAACGACCCAGCTTTTGTCAACCTCAGCAAACCAATCGGTCCATTCTACTCAGAAGAAGAAGCAAAAGCAGAAGCTGAAAAATCAGGAGCAACTTTCAAAGAAGATGCTGGCCGTGGCTGGCGTAAAGTTGTGGCTTCACCAAAACCAGTGGATATCAAAGAAATCAATACCATCCGTACTTTGTTGAACGACGGTCAAGTCGTTGTAGCTGCCGGTGGTGGCGGTATCCCAGTTGTGAAAGAAGCAGATGGTAGCCTATCTGGTGTTGAAGCTGTCATCGATAAAGACTTCGCCTCTCAACGTTTGGCTGAATTAGTAGAAGCAGACCTCTTCATCGTTTTGACTGGTGTCGATTATGTCTTTGTGAACTATAACAAACCAGACCAAGCAAAATTGGAACATGTTAATGTGGCTCAATTGGAAGAATACATCAAACAAGACCAATTTGCACCAGGAAGCATGCTTCCTAAAGTGGAAGCTGCCATTGCCTTCGTCAATGGTCGCCCAGAAGGAAAAGCAGTTATTACATCACTTGAAAACCTTAGCGCTTTAATTGAGTCTGAAAGTGGAACAATCATCCAAAAAGACTAATGAAAAATTAGGAAAAAACTAGTATTTTAAAGCTTATTGTGATAGAATAAATCTATAGGTAAGCGTTTTACAAGAGACTCTTGTAAAACATCACTCACACTTTGTTGCGTTAGGAGGAAGACAAATGAGTGAAAAAGCTAAAAAAGGGTTTAAGATGCCTTCATCTTATACCGTATTGTTGATCATCATTGCTATTATGGCAGTGTTGACTTGGATTATCCCAGCTGGAGCTTTTGTGGATGGTGTTTATAAGTCACAACCGCAAAATCCTCAAGGGATTTGGGATGTCTTGATGGCTCCTGTTCGTGCCATGCTAGGAACAACACCTGAAAAAGGTTCGTTGATTAAAGAAACTAGTGCGGCGATTGATGTAGCCTTCTTCATCTTAATGGTTGGTGGTTTCCTTGGTGTTGTCAATGAAACTGGGATGCTAGACACTGGTATTGCTTCCATCGTGAAGAAATACAAAGGTCGCGAAAAAATGTTGATTTTGGTTCTTATGCCTTTGTTTGCTCTTGGTGGTACAACGTATGGTATGGGTGAAGAAACCATGGCTTTCTATCCTCTCCTTGTGCCAGTTATGATGGCCGTTGGATTTGATAGTTTGACTGGGGTAGCCATTATCTTGCTCGGTTCACAGATTGGATGTTTGGCATCTACCTTGAACCCATTTGCAACAGGTATCGCATCTTCAACTGCAGGTGTTGGTCTTGGTGAAGGTATCATCCTTCGTTTGATTTTCTGGGTTGTCTTAACTGGTCTTAGCACTTGGTTTGTTTACAAGTATGCAGATAAGATCCAAAAAGACCCAACCAAATCTCTCACCTATGCAACTCGTGATGAAGATATGAAATTCTTCAATGTTGGTGAAGATGATGAAAATGTTAATTCAACTCTTTCAAAGAAACAAAAACAAGTCTTTGTACTCTTTGTTTTGACCTTTGTCTTGATGGTCTTGAGTTTCATTCCTTGGAATGATCTCCATGTTACTATTTTCAGTGACTTTAATACTTGGTTAACAGGCCTTCCAGTAGTTGGTAAGATTGTTGGTACTTCAACTCAAGCTCTCGGTTCATGGTACTTCCCTGAAGGAGCAATGCTCTTTGCCTTTATGGGTATTTTAATCGGTATTGTTTACGGATTGAAAGAAGAAAAAATTATTTCATCCTTCATGAATGGTGCAGCTGACCTCTTGAGTGTTGCTCTTATCGTAGCAATCGCTCGTGGTATCCAAGTCATCATGAACAACGGTATGATCACTGATACTATCTTGAACTGGGGTAAAGAAGGACTCAGTGGACTTTCATCTCAAGTTTTCATCGTCTTGACTTACATTTTCTACTTGCCAATGTCATTCTTGATCCCATCATCATCTGGTCTTGCCAGCGCGACAATGGGTATCATGGCTCCTCTTGGAGAATTCGTACATGTACGTCCTAGCTTGATCATCACTGCCTACCAATCAGCATCTGGTGTCTTGAACTTGATCGCACCAACTTCTGGTATTGTAATGGGAGCTCTTGCTCTTGGACGCATCAACATTGCTACTTGGTGGAAATTCATGGCAAAACTTGTCGTTGCTATCATTGTAGTAACAATTGTTCTCCTTCTTCTTGGAACCTTCGTTCCATTCCTATAAGAAGTGAGTGAGGTGTTTCATGAAAAATAGAATTAAGGACGATGTGAAAGAGCAGTATTTAAACTCGCTTCAAACCATCATTTCTTACCCTTCTGTATTAAATGAAGGGGAAAATGGAACACCGTTTGGACAAGCTATCCAAGATGTCCTAGAAAAAACCTTAGAGCTTGCTCGAGAATTAGGTTTTCAAACATATATAGATCCTGAAGGATACTATGGATATGCAGAGATCGGTCAGGGGGAAGAACTCCTGGCCGTTCTTTGTCACTTGGATGTTGTTCCAGCCGGTGATTTACAAGATTGGCAAACGCCACCTTTTGAAGCGACTATTGTCGGTGATTATTTAGTAGGTCGTGGTGTGCAGGATGATAAGGGTCCGTCCCTCGCTGCCCTCTATGCAGTTAAGAGTTTATTGGATGATGGCATCCAGTTTACCAAACGAATCCGCTTTATCTTTGGGACGGATGAAGAAACCTTGTGGCGCTGTATGAACCGCTACAACCAAATTGAAGAGCAAGCAGATCTAGGATTTGCACCGGATTCCTCTTTCCCATTAACCTATGCTGAAAAAGGCTTATTACAAGTGAAATTGCATGGTCCAGGTTGGGATGATCTTCCTTTACAAGCTGGTCAGGCCCTCAATGTTGTTCCAGACAAGGCGACCTATGCTGGTCATCGTTTGGAAGAGTTGCTTCCTATTTTGGATCAAAGTGGGGTTCAGTATAGCCAAACAGAAAATTCTGTAACGGTTTTGGGTGTTTCCAAGCACTCTAAAGATGCGGCTGAAGGAGTGAATGCCATTGTCGGTTTAGCGGAAAGTTTATCCCTCATTCAACCCCATCCAGCCTTGCTCTTTATCGCAGATGCTGTTGGTGAAGACGCGACAGGAGCAGCTCTCTTCGGTGAAATCAAAGATGAACCAAGTGGAGATCTTTCCTTCAATCTTGCGACCCTTGTGATCGATCAAGAACAATCGGAAATCGGAATTGATATTCGGATCCCCGTCTTAGCAGACAAGGATGCCTTGGTAGCTCGTTTGCGAGAAATTGCAGCTAGTTATCAGTTGGAATATGAAGAGTTTGATTATTTAGCTCCTTTATATGTTCCTTTGGATAGTCCTTTAGTCAGCTCTTTGATGGCCGTCTATCAGGAAGAAACAGGTGATAAGATGCCAGCTATGTCTTCTGGTGGTGCGACATTTGCGCGGACCATGGGAAATTGTGTCGCTTTTGGGGCTCTTTTCCCAGGTGCAGAGCAGACCGAGCACCAAGCCAATGAACGAGCAAAAATTGACGATCTCTACGCTGCGATGGAAATCTATCGAGAAGCCATTCAACGCTTAGCCACAACATAAAAAGTTTGGAAACTTGGTTTCCAAACTTTTTATTTACTAAAGAAGAAGGGTGGGGTGAATTCTTTTAATTTTTCAAAGCAATCCAAAGCTCCTTGGTTGTCTTCGCAAATAACCAAACAGACATCGTCTCCACAGATGGTAGCTACAATTTCTTGGAGTTCCAATGCATCTAAGATAGCTCCAAAGGATTGGGCAAGACCTGGAAGAGTTTTTACAACGACCTGGTTTTGAACCGGCCGCAACATGACTAAGGCATCTTCCATATACATCCGCAGGCGCTTTTCCCAACGGGAAGGAGCAATCGTATTCATGGCATAGTAGGAACTATCCCCCTCGTTAATTTTTACCAGATTCAAGGATTTGACATCCCGTGAAAGGGTAGACTGGGTAACGAGAACGCCATTGGCTTCTAAGGCTTCTTGAAGTTCTTGCTGGGTATGAATCCTACGCTCAGAAATGATCGAGCGGATCAAGCGGTGGCGGCTTTCAATTTTATTCATGAGAGACTCCTTTACTTGATGAACATAGCATCCCCAAAACTGAAGAAACGGTAGCGTTCTTGAATCGCATGGTGATAGGCTTCTAGGGTTAATTCACGACCGGCAAAGGCAGAAACCAACATGACCAGAGTTGATTTTGGAAGGTGGAAGTTAGTTGAAAAGGCGTCGACGACTTTCCATTCATAACCTGGTTTGATAAAGATATTGGTCCAACCTGAATCGGCTTGGATGTCTCCATCAAATTTGTTGCCAATTGTTTCAAGGGTTCGAATAGAAGTCGTTCCAACAGCTACGATGCGTTTCCCTGCAGCTTTTACCTGACGAAGGGTAGTAGCAGCCTCTTCAGAAAGTTGGTAAAATTCAGAGTGCATCTCATGGTCTTCAAGATTGTCCACAGATACTGGACGGAAGGTTCCTAGGCCCACATGAAGGGTCAAATAGACCAGGTGAACCCCTTTGGCTTCAATCTTTTGGAGCAATTCTTGGGTGAAATGAAGACCTGCCGTTGGAGCTGCAGCAGAACCATTTTCTTTGGCGTAAACGGTTTGGTAGCGCTCGCGGTCAGCAAGCTTTTCGTGAATATAGGGAGGAAGTGGCATTTCACCAAGGCTTTCCAAAACTTCTAAAAAGATCCCTTGGTAGTGGAAGCGAACGATACGGCCTCCGTGCTCCAATTCTTCCTCGACAGTTGCGGTCAAACGACCATCTCCGAAGCTGACTGTGGCCCCTACCTTTAAGCGTTTTGCAGGTTTTGCCAAGACTTCCCAACAGTCATCTTGAGTATTTTTAAGGAGAAGGAATTCGACGTGACCACCTGTTTCTGGTTTGACTCCATGAAGACGGGCAGGGAGCACGCGCGTATTGTTCATGACAAGAGCATCTCCTGGCTCCAATTCATCCAAAATTGCATCAAAATGACGGTCTTGGAATTGCCCTGTTTTTCGATCGAGGATCAAAAGTTTAGAGGCATCTCGTTTTTCAAGAGGGGTTTGGGCAATCAGTTCTTCAGGCAAATCAAAGTCAAAATCGTTGGTATTCATTTGCGCTCCTTTTATAATAAATTTGTGAGTAGATAGATGGTAGTCCCGACAGCTAAGAGCATCAGGCAGATTCCCATCAAAAAGATCAGGACCTTGAGAATCTTTCTTTGATGAATCAAGAAAGATAAGAGAAAGACAAGGAGTCCGATCAAAAAAATGATGAATAATAGTGATACAATCATACCTTTCATTATATCACGAATCGACTTGAAAATGAAAAAAATGCCAGAAAAAGATAGCGGTTTCACTTGACAAAAATTGGTCTATACCATATAATAAAAGCATAGAGAAATAGGAGGTCTATCCAATGAAAATTATTGAAGTAAAGGACCAAATTGAGGGTGGAAAAGTTGCCTTTGATATATTAAAAGAAACCTTAAAGGAAGGTGCTCAAACCTTAGGTCTTGCGACTGGAAGCAGTCCCCTTGAGTTTTATAAACAAATTCGTGAAAGTGATTTGGATCTGTCTAATCTAATCAGTGTGAACTTAGATGAATACGTAGGGTTGACGGGAGATGATCCTCAATCTTATCGGTATTTCATGGAGAAAAACCTCTTTGATGCCAAACCATTCAAAGAAAGTTATCTCCCATCGGGTGTAGAAGAATCTGCCGATCAAGAAGTGATCCGTTATAACAAAATACTCGAAGACCATCCAGTGGATCTTCAGATCTTGGGTATCGGACGCAATGGGCATATCGGTTTTAATGAGCCAGGGACATCCTTTGATAGTCAGACCCACTTAGTTCAGTTGGATGCCTCTACCATTGAAGCTAATTCTCGTTTCTTTGATAAGATCGAAGATGTACCAACCCAAGCTATTTCGATGGGGATTGCCAATATCTTAGCTGCGAAATCAATTGTCTTGTTTGCTTATGGGGAATCAAAAGCCCAAGCGATCAAAGGTACAGTAGAGGGTGAAAGGACAGAAAAAGTGCCAGCTAGTGCCCTTCAAGGACATCCAAATGTGACTATTATTGCGGATAAGGAAGCTTTGAGCTTGTTAAGTCAATAAAAAACAGGACCTATCGCCGATTTATTCGGGCCAGATAGGTTTTTTTCTGCTTCAAAGTATGGTACAATACAAGTAATTATCTGCTGGGATTAGCTCTTTTCATCTACTGGGAGACAAGAGGAAAGGGCATGAGGGCTAGAAGCTTGTTTTAGCCTCCGGCGGATTAGTCTGTTATAAAGGAAAAGTTTATGATAAAAAAATATTTGATCCATATTTGCCTCCTTCTGAGTCTCTTATGCCAGCCAATTCTAGCGAGTGCGGATGAATTGGTGGATATGGCGCAAAAGATGTACCCAAATGACAATGTCCAAGCCATTAACCGTCCACATTCTTCGCTTATTATTGACGGAAATACGGGAAATGTTCTTTGGAAAGACAATATCGATGAAGTCAGAGATCCTGCCAGCATGAGTAAGCTCATGACGCTCTATCTCTTGTTTGAAGATATGTCAAATGGCAAGATCAGTAAGGATACAGTGATCAAGGCGACCGCTTCAGACCAAGCGATCGGAAAGATCTATGAGATCTCCAACAATAATATTGTTGCTGGAGTAGACTACACCATTCCTGAGTTGATTACCATGACAGTGGTTCCATCCTCAAATGTATCGACCCTCATGTTGGCCAATCTCATGTCCAACAATGATCCAGATGCTTTTATCGAGCGCATGAATGCCAAGGCTAAGGAATTAGGGATGACCAATACGGTCTGGAATAACCCGAGTGGGGCGGCCATCTCCACCTTGCAAGGCTACTATCAGGTCAACAATTATCCAAATGATGCGGCCAACCAGACAACTGCGCGTGATTTGGGAATTTTGGTCTATCATTTCATTAATCAATACCCGGATATTTTAAACTATACCAATCAAGCACAAGTCACGGTCAAAAAAGGGACTCCGTATGAGGAAACCTTTGATACCTACAATTATTCATTGCCAGGAGCCAAGTATGCTTTGAAAGGTGTGGATGGTTTAAAAACTGGATCAAGTCCTCGTGGAGCTTTCAACTATATCGCGACCATCAAACGGGGCAATCAGCGCTTAATTGCTGTCATTATGGGCGTAGGAGATTGGGCAGACCAAGATGGGGAATATTACCGTCACCCGTTTGGCAATGCCTTGATCGAAAAAGCCTATAAAGATTTTGGCTATAAAAAATTGCTAGATGCAGGTGTCCAGAAGATTGACGGCAAGACCTATACGCTTGAAAAACCCTTCTATGCAACGGTCAAAAAAGGTGCTAAAGAACCGACCCTTGCGGTAAAAGATGGCTATCTGACAGTAGATAATGATCTCTACACTTTGTCTGAAGGTATCCGAGATGATATGAAGGTGGAAGAAGGAGCCAAGCCAGAGCTTGTCAAAGAAACAGCAAGTGGGAAAAAGACAACGGCTAAGCACAGTAAATGGCTTTCGCTAGATCACTTCCTGATCTTGATTCCGATTCTCATTCTTATCATCATTCTCTCGATTGAAAAACAAAGTCGTGAGAGACGCAAAATAGAGGCTCAAAAGCGCTATAATAAAGAATAAAATAAAACCTAACTGATTGTCAGTTGGGTTTTGTCATTGTCCCATTCCGATATTTTTAGAAAGGATTTATATGAAAAAATTCCGAAATTCTTATGCAGCTTATATGCTGCTCTATAGTTTTTATTTTATGTCCACATCTCTCTTTACGACCCTCATTTCCGTCTATTTGATGGGAAAGCACTATAGTGCAACCCAAGTGTCGACCTTGGTATCGGTTGCCTTTTTCTTATCCATGGTAGCCCAACCTTTTTTTGGGTATATCAATGAGCGATTTGGAATCGTAAAAATGACGACCCTCAGTCTGAGTGTGATCATTGGTGGTGTCTTCGGTTTTCTTTGGGCCCCCAATCTCTTTTGGCTGACCGTTTTTTATGGGATTGTTCTAGTCTGTTTGAATGGGACAGCTCCCATGATGGAAGTTTTTGCAACGCAAAGTCCATACGCTTTTGGGAAGATTCGCGTCTGGGGAACCATTGGCTACTCGGTCGGTGTCCAAATAGCCGGCTGGGTCTATCATCAGTTTAGCCCCCAAGCTGTCTATTATACGGTTTTGATCACCATTGTACTCAGCATTTTCTGTCTAAGTGCCGTTCGGATGAAGACAAGAGAGAAAAAAGAAGAAAAGGTTAAAGAGCCGGTCTCTATTCGCCCTCTTCTTCACAATGGACCTTATCTCTTCTTTATTGTGTTGATTGGGTTGGCTTCAGGGGTTGGAAATATTGGTCATACCTATATTCCTGAGCTACTCATGGATAGTGGTCTACCAGTTCATATTGCCTCAACGGTTGTAGCTATCTCGGTTGTAGTGGAAGCCCCCTTGATCTTTTTCTCTGATCGATTCATGGACCACTGGCCTTTACGGGTTTTGATCGCTCTTCCAATTGGAATTATTTTCGCTCAATATGCCGTCTACGCTCTTCCAAGTCCTGTCTTCTTAAAAGTGCTTCTAACTCTTTTAGCCAAGCATACAACAGGGATGGTTTTGATTATGGTCTCCTTACGGTTTATTGCCCAACAGGTGAATGGCAAAGACTTGGTTCTTGCCATGGCCATTGTCCAAGGAGCTCGTTATTTAGGCACCATTCTTTTACAACCCTTCGCAGCCCTCTGTATTGAAAGAGGTGGTTACCAAGTCATGAGTTTCTTTTTAGCAGGGGTTGTAGGGATCGTCTTTTTGCTGAGCTTTGCCTTAAAAATGCCCCAAGGGAAGGCTCACGGCCTTTTTGGTGGCAAAGTAGACTAATGAAATTGTTACAATTGCATGACTAATCATCGAGGAGTTGGACAGAAACATTGATTTCACAGTGTTTTGTCCAACTTTTTTGCTATTATTAAGAACTAGTGATTAATTTGACAATCAAAGTATTCGATGCTAGAATGAGGTAAAATAAATATAAAGGAGACCATTTTATGAAAAAAATGATCTTATCGACAGCTGCTCTTTTGACGATTGTTTCCCTAGCTGCTTGTTCAAACAAACAAGACACAAAGAAGGAAACTTCAAATAGTCAATCAACTACTAAAGTGACGAGCAAATCTGCCAACACTTCAAAAAGCAAGGATACTTCAACAGATTCAGAAGAGACTTCATCTTCTAGCCTCTTAACAGACGCTGAAATCAGCAAGGCTAAAACAGTTGGAGACTTCAAAAAGTTGTTTGCAAAATTAATGGATCAATCTGTTTCTATTACTGAAGAAGCAGGTACTTCTGTGACAGGTTCTGCAAAAGAACAATACGATGCAATGATTAGTACCTTAAAGCAAGGATTAGAAAACCAAAAAGATCTCTTTAATGAAGGCTTGGAAAGCATCGGTTCAGATAGCACAGTCGTTCCTAAAGAAGACCGTGAAGCTTTGATCGAAATCTTGAAAGATGCTCGTGAAGAGTTGGAAAGTACTCGTAAAGAAATGAAAGATATGCAGAAAGAATTGAGTAAATCTCCTGTTGCTGATGATTCTAGTGACGATTCAGACTCAGATTCTGACGAATAATAGCAAAAAAAGGTTGGAAATTTCCAGCCTTTTTCTTATTTTTTTCGAATGATATAGATGAGGAGGTGGGGCTATGTTTATTGCCATGGATAACAATCAAAAGCGGTGGAACTGTATGGAAGAGATCCCAGCTGTGACAGAAGGTCCCTTCTATTGCTTAGCTTGTCATAGTCCAGTGCGTCTAAAAAATGGCTCGGTTCTACGGGCTCATTTTGCTCATGTAAAATTACAGCATTGTCCCTACCATCACGAAGCTGAGAGTTTTGAACATCTGGAATTGAAAGCCAGTCTTTATGATTGGGCCTCTAAGGAGTCTCATACAGAAGTAGAAAGTTATTTAGCAGATTTTCAACAAATTGCTGATCTTTTGGTAGTAGACAAGAATTTAGCTTTGGAAGTGCAGTGCAGCCCCCTATCTTTAGAACGCTTGAAGGAGAGAAGCGATGCGTATAGATCCAACGGTTACCAGGTCTATTGGTTACTTGGTAAAAAGTTGTGGCTCAAGGAAAGACTGACAAAGCTACAGGCTGGTTTTCTTTATTTTAGTCAGAATCGCGGGTTCCATCTTTGGGAATTGGATCTTGAAAAGAAAGAAGTGCGTTTGCAATACCTCATCCATGAGGATTTGAGAGGGCGATTGCATTATCAAACAGAAGTTTTCCCTTTTGGTCAAAGGTCTTTACTGGAAGTCTTACGGACCCCTTATCTTTCACAACCCATGCGGCAAATGGCAGTCGAGCTCGATCGGACATTTTTAACGTATATCCAGCAGCAACTCTTTTATCGTCACCCAAAGTGGCTGAAGCTTCAGGAAGAACTCTATTTGCAGGGAAACCATCTGATGGAACTGGAGCTAGATTTCTTTTATCCTCTTTGTCGTCCGATCCTTTCACAGAACTTGCTCCAAATTAAAGAGGATGTAGAAGGTTACTACCAGCAATTTATGACCTATTATCAGTCGCAAGGAATCCAATCCGTTCAGATCCTTTATCCCCCACGTTTTTATGCTCAACAGAAAAGCTAACTTTCTAAGATAGAAATCCTCCCGAAATGTTCATTTTTGTCTATTAGAATAGACAATAAAAAAGAGCTGTTTTCATTTCGCTTTTTTAACTATACGGGCAAGAATTGAATACGGTTTTGAATATGGTTTTTATAAACTATTGAGAATTAACAAGTAACTATTAAAATTAGAAAGCCTTATTTTAAAAGCTTTTCAAGTATTAATAGAAATTAATAGAAAGCATTTTTCAAATATGCTAAAATAGAACCATTGGAGGATTAATCGAAATGGTAAAACAACGTAATGAAATTGATGAAAAATACCAATGGGATTTGTCGACAATTTTTGCGACAGATCAAGCTTGGGAAGAAGAAGCAGCTAGCTTAGCTGCAGATATTAAAGCAGCAAGCCACTATGCTGGCCATTTGTTGGATTCAGCGCAAACACTGTTGGATACAACCAATGCATATTTGGAATTGAGCCGTCGTTTAGAAAAAGTCTACGTCTATGCCCATATGAAAAATGACCAAGACACACGAGTGGCTAAATACCAAGAGTACCAATCAAAAGGGATGTCTCTTTATAGCTTGTTAGGTGAAACCTTTGCCTTCTATGAGCCTGAATTCATGGCCATTACGGATGAGCAGTACAAGGCCTTTGTGAGTGAAGTTCCAGCCTTGGAACAATATGGTCATTATTTTGATCGTTTGCTAGAGAAAAAAGAACATGTCTTGTCTCAAAAAGAAGAGGAATTACTTGCAGGAGCTGGTGAGATCTTTGCAGCTGGTGGTGAAACTTTTGAAATCTTGGACAATGCAGATATTGTTTTCCCAACTGTACATGATGACAAGGGTGAAGAAGTTCAATTAACCCATGGAAACTATATTTCTTTGGTAGAATCAAAAGATCGTGCCGTTCGTAAAGAAGCTTACGAAGGTCTCTACAAGGTCTATGAACAGTACCAACATACCTATGCTAAAACCTTGCAAACCAATGTGAAAGTTCACAACTTCAATGCCAAAGTTCGCAAATTCTCTTCTGCCCGTGAAGCGGCCCTTTCTGAAAACTTTGTACCAGAAAGTGTTTATGATAGCTTGGTAGCAGCTGTGAACAAACATTTGCCACTCTTGCAACGCTATGTGCAATTGCGCTCAAAAATTCTAGGAATCTCAGACTTGAAGATGTACGATATGTATACGCCATTATCCGATACAGACTACAAGTTTACCTATGAAGAATCGTTGGCCAAAGCAGAAGAAGTCTTGGCTGTTTTGGGTGAGGACTACCTTTCTCGTGTGAAACGTGCCTTTAGCGAACGGTGGATTGATGTGCATGTCAACCAAGGAAAACGCTCAGGTGCTTATTCAGGAGGTTCTTATGATACCAATGCCTTCATGTTGTTGAACTGGCAAGATACATTGGATAATCTCTTCACCTTAGTGCATGAAACTGGTCACAGTATGCATTCTAGCTATACCCGTGAAACCCAGCCTTATGTCTATGGGGACTATTCCATCTTCCTTGCTGAAATCGCCTCTACAACCAATGAAAATATCCTGACCGAACGTCTGTTAGAAGAAGTAGAAGACGATGCAACTCGTTTTGCTATTTTGAATCACTTCTTGGATGGCTTCCGTGGAACCGTCTTCCGTCAAACGCAGTTTGCTGAATTTGAGCATGCCATTCATAAAGCAGACCAAGAAGGTACCGTTTTGACTAGTGAGTTCTTGAACAACCTTTATGCAGAGCTCAATGAAAAATACTATGGTCTTTCAAAAGAAGACAACCCTGAGATCCAATATGAATGGGCTCGGATTCCTCACTTCTACTATAACTACTATGTCTTCCAATATTCAACAGGTTTTGCAGCAGCTTCAGCCTTAGCTGAAAAGATTGTTCATGGAACACAAGAAGATCGTGATAAATATATCGACTACTTGAAAGCTGGAAATTCTGATTATCCACTCAATGTCATCCGCAAAGCAGGTGTGGATATGGAAAAAGAAGACTACTTGGACGCAGCCTTTGCGGTCTTTGAACGTCGGTTGAATGAATTTGAAGCCCTAGTAGAAAAATTAGGACTCGCATAAGATGGTAGAGTCTTATAGTAAAAATGCCAACCACAATATGCGCCGGCCAGTGGTTAAAGATGAGATCGTTGACTTTATGCGCACGCGTCAAAAACCGGTAGCAGGTGCCTTGGAGGAGTTAGAAGCATTCGCCCGCAAGGAAAATATTCCGATTATTCCGCATGAAACGGTAGCTTACTTTAGACTACTCCTGCAAGCCCTACAACCAAAGAAAATCCTGGAAATTGGGACAGCAATTGGATTTTCAGCGCTCTTAATGGCTGAAAATGCTCCCGATGCACAAATTACCACTATTGATCGGAATGAAGAGATGATTGGCTTTGCCAAGGAAAATCTGGCTAAATACGATCAGAGAAAGCAAATCACCTTGCTTGAAGGAGATGCGGTAGATGTCTTGCAGGATTTAACAGAGACCTATGACTTTGTCTTTATGGACTCTGCTAAGTCTAAGTACATCGTCTTTTTACCACGGATTCTCGAACTCTTAGAGGTTGGGGGAATTGTGGTACTGGATGATATTTTCCAAGGAGGAGATGTTGCCAAGGACATCATGGAAGTGCGTCGTGGACAACGAACCATTTACCGGGGGCTTCAGAATCTCTTTCATGCGACTCTCAATCATCCAGATTTGACCGCTAGTTTGGTGCCACTTGGAGATGGTATTTTGATGATTCGGAAAAATGCAGAGACGGTAACCTTGCCAGATCCTAGCTCTTTTTAGGTAAATTTAAGGTATTCTCTCTAATTTGTGGTAAAATAGAAGAAGTTTAAAAAGGAACGGAGAATAATTTTCATGAAGAAAAAACTTGTAGCGGGTGCTGTGACCTTGCTATCAGTCGTAACACTAGCAGCGTGTGCCAATGGCACAAACAAAGATATCGTGACCATGAAAGGGGACACGATCACAGTTTCTGATTTCTATAATGAAATCAAAACCAACCAAGGTGCTCAACAAGTTCTTTTCCAAATGACCATCAATAAAGTCTTTGAAAAAGAATATGGATCAAAAGTTTCTGATAAAGAAGTCGATAAAGAATTGGCTAAACAAAAGAAACAATTAGGTAACCAATTCGATGCATACTTGGCGCAACAAGGCTTGACGGAAGAAACAGCGAAGAAACAAATCCGTAGCAATATGTTGTTGGAATATGCAGTCAACCAAGCGGCTAAGAAAGATATCAAAGAGTCTGACTACAAGGCAGCTTTTGAATCTTACACACCAGAAGTAACAGCACAAATTATCAAGTTAGATTCAGAAGATAAAGCAAAAGAAGTGTTGGAAGCTGCTAAAGCGGAAGGTGCAGACTTTGCCCAAATCGCCAAAGACAATTCAACAGATACTGCTACAAAAGACAAAGGTGGCGAAGTCAAGTTCGATTCAGGAACAGCAGGTATCCCATCTCAAGTCAAAGAAGCTGCCTTTAAATTGGATGAAAACGGCATTTCAGATGTGATCACAGTTTCAGCAGGTCAAAACTATTCTGCTAGCTACTATATTGTCAAATTGAATAAGAAGACAGAAAAAGGCTCTGACTGGAAGAAATACGAAAAACGTTTGAAAGAGATCATTGTTGACGGTCGTAAGCAAGATACCAATTTCATCCGTAGCGTTATTGCAAAAGCGATGACCAATGCCAATATCAAGGTCAAAGATGATGCTTTCAAATCAACATTTAACCAATATTTGCAAAATATCGGTGTTCAAACGAGCGATAGCAGCTCATCATCTAAAAAATAGTTGACGGTTCCATTTGGAACTTGTATAATGAAATAGTTGAGAATAAATCATTGTTACTCGGAATCAGAGAAGTGGCGGGGGTGCGAGCCATGGAAGAGAAATGATTTTGCTACTCGGCTGAGACAATTGCATATAAAATGAAGAATGACAAGTTCATTGAATGAAGGTGGTACCGCGGTTTTTCGCCCTTCGTTTAGTGGCTTGTCTTTTGTTTATGGGCAGTTGTCTGGAGCTTTTTAAAGGAGATCAAAAGATGCGAACCTATCAAGTGAAACAAAAATTTCGATTGGGTGGCGAGCGATTCGATATCAAAGATGAGTTGGGAAATGTTGAATACCAGGTTGAGGGATCTTTTCTTAAGATTCCCAAGACTTTTACCATCTATGATAAGAATGGACAAGAAGTGAGCCACATTACTAAAAAAACAATCAGCTTTCTTCCCAAGTTTGTGGTTGAGTTGAAGGATGGGGACCGCTTTTTTATCCATAAAAAGCTGACGCTCTTCAGGGATAAGTACGATATCGAAGATTTGGGACTTCGGGTACAAGGAAATATCTGGGACCTAGAATTCAAATTATTCGATGATCGGGATCAAATCGTTGCTGAGATTAGCAAGGAACTCTTTCATCTAACCTCTACCTACCAAGTATCGGTGTATGAGGATGAATACGCTGATTTAGTCATCTCACTTTGTGTCGCCATCGATTATGTCGAAATGTTAGAAGCTGGCGCAAATTAATCTTAAAAAATTAGGAGACAAATATGAAACAATTATCTAGTGCACAAGTCCGTCAAATGTGGCTTGATTTCTGGGCAAGCAAAGGTCACTCTGTAGAACCATCTGTTAGCTTGGTTCCTGTAAACGACCCTACACTTTTATGGATTAACTCAGGGGTTGCCACTCTTAAGAAATACTTCGATGGAACCATCAAACCTGAAAATCCACGGATTACCAATGCTCAAAAAGCCATCCGTACCAATGATATCGAAAACGTAGGGAAGACTGCTCGTCACCATACCATGTTTGAAATGTTGGGGAACTTCTCAATCGGAGATTATTTCCGTGATGAAGCTATTACGTGGGCTTATGAGCTTTTGACAAGTCCTGAATGGTTTGACTTCCCCAAAGACAAACTTTATATGACTTATTATCCAGATGATAAAGATTCATACAACCGTTGGATCGCTGTTGGGGTAGATCCAAGTCACTTGATCCCAATCGAAGACAACTTCTGGGAAATCGGTGCGGGGCCTTCTGGACCAGATACAGAAATCTTCTTTGACCGTGGAGAAGCCTTTGACCCTGAAAATATCGGTCTTCGTCTGCTTGCAGAAGATATCGAAAACGACCGTTACATCGAAATCTGGAACATTGTCTTGTCACAATTTAACGCAGACCCTGCTGTTCCTCGTAGCGAATACAAGGAATTGCCACACAAGAACATTGATACGGGCGCTGGTTTGGAACGTTTGGTAGCCGTTATCCAAGGGGCGAAGACCAACTTTGAAACAGACCTCTTCATGCCAATCATCCGTGAAGTAGAAAAGATGTCTGGTAAAACCTACGATCCAGATGGCGATAACATGAGCTTCAAGGTGATTGCTGACCACATCCGTTCGCTTTCATTTGCGATTGGAGATGGAGCTCTTCCTGGTAATGAAGGACGCGGTTACGTTCTTCGTCGTCTCCTCCGTCGTGCTTCCATGCATGGTCAAAAATTGGGGATCGAAGGAACCTTCTTGTATAAATTGGTTCCAACCGTTGGGAAGATCATGGAAAGCTACTACCCAGAAGTACTTGAAAAACAAGACTTCATCGAAAAAATCATCAAGAGTGAAGAAGAATCATTTGCTCGTACCTTGAACTCTGGTCAACACTTTGCAGAAACTATCGTAGCAGACTTGAAAGAAAAAGGTCAAACGGTTATCGCTGGTCAGGATGTCTTTAAACTCTACGATACTTATGGATTCCCAGTGGAATTGACAGAAGAAATCGCTGAAGAAGCTGGAATGACGGTCGATCGTGACGGTTTTGAAGCGGCTATGAAGGAACAACAAGAACGTGCGCGTGCATCTGCTGTCAAAGGTGGATCTATGGGGATGCAAAATGAAACCCTTCAAAACATTACAGTTGAAAGTAGCTTCAACTACAATGCCAGCCAATTGCCTTCTAAGTTGGTGGCTATCGTAGCAGATAATGCTGAAGTAGAGGCTGTTTCAGAAGGAACTGCATCACTGATCTTTGCAGAAACTCCATTCTACGCTGAAATGGGTGGACAAGTTGCGGACCATGGTCAAATCTTGGATGCTACAGGAAAAGTCGTAGCTACTGTAACAGATGTACAAAAGGCACCAAATGGACAACCACTTCATACTGTTGAAGTTCTTGCTCCTCTTGCCTTGAACCAAGAATACACCTTGGCGATCGATACCAATCGTCGTCATCGTGTCATGAAGAACCACACTGCAACTCACTTGCTCCATGCCGCTCTTCACAATATCCTTGGTAACCACGCAACCCAAGCAGGATCTCTCAACGAAGTAGAATTCCTTCGCTTTGACTTTACCCACTTCCAAGCCGTAACTCCTGAAGAATTGCGCGCTATTGAACAACAAGTCAATGAAAAGATTTGGGAAGCGATCGCAGTCGAAACGATTGAAACAGATATAGATACTGCTAAAGAAATGGGAGCCATGGCCCTCTTTGGTGAAAAATACGGTAAAGAAGTCCGTGTTGTCACTATCGGTGATTACTCAGTAGAGCTTTGTGGTGGTACTCACGTAGGTAACACTTCTGAAATTGGCCTCTTCAAGATTGTCAAAGAAGAAGGGATCGGATCAGGAACTCGTCGTATCTTGGCAGTGACTGGTAAGGAAGCCTTCGAAGCTTATCGTGAACAAGAAGATGCACTGAAAGCAGTCGCAGCAACCTTGAAAGCACCTCAACTTAAAGAAGTCCCTCACAAGGTTGAAGGTCTTCAAGAACAACTCCGTCAATTGCAAAAAGAAAATGCAGAATTGAAGGAAAAAGCAGCAGCAGCTGCAGCAGGCGATGTCTTCAAGAATGTTCAAGAAGCAAACGGTCACAGCTTTATCGCAAGCCAAGTTTCTGTATCAGATGCAGGTGCCCTTCGTACCTTCGCGGACAACTGGAAACAAAAAGATTACTCTGATGTGCTTGTTCTTGTCGCAGCCATCGGTGACAAGGTCAATGTCCTTGTAGCCAGCAAGACAAAAGATGTGCATGCAGGTAATGTGATCAAAGAATTGGCTCCAATCGTCGATGGACGTGGTGGTGGTAAACCAGACATGGCCATGGCAGGAGGAAGTAACCAAGCGAAAATCCAAGAATTGTTGGATGCCGTAGCATGTAAATTGTAATCTAGAGAAGACCTACCCTCGGGTAGGTCTTTTTGCTTGTGTATTTTTTTATATATGGCTTGACTACTTTTGAAAACGTGATAAACTAATATCCTTTATCCATTGAGGAGGTGTTAGGACATGAGTGGTTTATTCGTACAAAAGTCGGACTATGCTTTAGGTCTATCTGAATACAGAATTATCGTGAAAAATGGGAATGGTGAAATTTTCAGGGAGAGCTAGAAAAGGAGCTATTTGAAAAAGAGGAGGATGATGCTGTCATATGAACAGATGAGGGAAGTGAAATCTTTATCCGAGGTATGAGGGAAAGGATGCTGGAAAATCATCCATATGTTCAAGGTATAGCAAACGTTACAGTTTTTTCTATACTGCTGATCAGCAAATCAAAAGCTTGATCAGATCGTTTGAGGAGCTAGGTCCTCAATCTTATCGAACATGTGATACAGGAGATAAATAATGGGATTATTCTATCGTTTATCAGGAGATGAGAAAGAGTTCGCCAAGAAAAAGTCTCTCTTTTGCTCGATTATCTACGATATCACCAGCATTAAACGGAGCTTGAAATTGGCTAAACTTCTAGAGGTATTTGGTATTCGAGTGCAACGCTCTTGTTTTGAGGTTGATTTATAGTTAGAGGTCTCTAGTTATCAGCTTTTACTTGGTGCTCGTCAAAATTCTTATGATGCCAAGCAAGAGGACAACAATATCATCTATGTCGGTAGTTTGGAGGAAACCGTTCGTTTGAATGGGGTGAGAGATCAATAGAACGTGAAGATTGTTTGTTCTTCTAGCTGAAAGCTCTAGTAAAATATGGTATACTTAGGATTGTTTCCAGGTAGGAACTATACTGTGTGTTGATTCCCTTTTTGGGATGCAGCATATGAAGTAGGCCCCCCTAACCCTTGATAGTGGATTGAAAGAGCTCAAATTCCTTCTACGTTTGATGAATGTTATGGAGGGCGTAAAGGTTCAAAATACAGCTTAATGACTGATGTTATACGCTTGCAATACATTCAATGTATCTATTATTCTGATATTGTCAGAGAAGCATCAGGGAGCTATAGGAAACAAGTTAATTCCAAGTTTTCATCTGATACAGAAGAGAAAATTATTGGTGAAATTATTAAATATTTAGACGATGAGTTATAAGAAAGGAATAAAATGGGAAGATTTAATAGAGCATTACTCAATTTACTATGTTTTGGGATTTTCTTTAGTACAATAGTCATTATGTTCATTTTCAAGGCTGGAAATGACCTATCTAATATCTATGATAGATTAGAGAAAGAGAAACAAGAGCAGATAGTGAAAAACCCTAATCCACAAGATCGTGAAATTGTTGGAAAAACTGATGATGGTGAATACTTACAATTCATCTTGTGGGATGAATACAACCAAAAAGAACACAAAATACACGTTCACCCCAGTGACTATGATATTTATAAAATAGGGGATATCTATTATACTGATAAAAACACAATTCATTAAAATCAAGGAGAAACTAAAAATGAAAAACACTAAAAAACGTAAGATTATTTTTAAGTAGGAAGCCACCAAACCCTCGAGAGGAGATGGAAACGGTCTTACAAATCTCATAAAAGCTGTACAAGTTCCAACTCCAGTAAATGATTCAAATAAGGAAGTTCCTCACAAGGTGGAAGGTCTTCAAGAACAACTTCGTCAATTGCAAAAAGAAAATGCAGAATTGAAGGAAAAAGCAGCAGCAGCGGCAGCAGGCGATGTCTTCAAGAATGTTCAAGAAGCAAATGGACACCGTTACATTGCCAGCCAAGTTTCAGTTTCAGATGCAGGTGCCCTTCGTACCTTTGCGGATAACTGGAAACAAAAAGACTACTCTGATGTGCTTGTTCTTGTCGCAGCCATCGGTGACAAGGTCAATGTCCTTGTAGCCAGCAAGACAAAAGATGTGCATGCAGGCAATGTGATCAAAGAATTAGCTCCAATCGTCGATGGACGTGGTGGTGGTAAACCAGACATGGCCATGGCAGGAGGAAGCAACCAAGCGAAAATCCAAGAATTGTTGGATGCCGTATCAGGTAAATTGTAATAATGGAGAGGTTGGATATTTGTCCAACCTCTTTTTTCAAAAAAGAAGCAGATCCAATTAGAAAAAGATTGCAACAAAAAAACCTTTCCGTCTGGAAAGGTTTTTATCTTATAATCCGTAATTATAATCGTCATCCTGCATAGCTTCTACTTCACCGAGAAGGTAACCATTTCCGACTTGAGAGAAGAAGTCGTGGTTAGAGGTACCGGTTGAGATTCCGTTCATGACGATTGGGTTAACGTCATCTGCTGAGTCTGGGAAGAGCGGATCTTGTCCCAAGTTCATGAGGGCTTTATTGGCGTTGTAGCGAAGGAAGGTCTTGACTTCTTCTGTCCAGCCCACACCGTCATAGAGGCTCTCTGTGTAGCCTTCTTCATTCTCATAGAGGGTGTAGAGCAGATCGTACATCCACTCTTTGAGTTTTTCTTGTTCTTCTTCTGGTAATTCGTTAAATCCAAGTTGGAACTTGTAGCCGATATAGGTTCCGTGAACTGATTCGTCCCGAATGATCAACTTGATGATCTCAGCTACGTTGGCCAATTTGTTGTTTCCAAGATAGTAGAGAGGTGTGAAGAAACCAGAGTAGAAGAGGAAGGTTTCAAGGAAAACACTGGCAACTTTCTTTTCAAGAGGAGTCCCATTGAGGTAGATTTCGTTGACAATCTCTGCTTTTCTTTGAAGATATGGGTTGGTATTGGTCCATTCAAAAATTTCTTCGATTTCTGACTTGGTATTCAAGGTAGAAAAGATAGAAGAGTAAGACTTAGCGTGGACAGATTCCATAAATTGGATGTTGTTAAAGACGGCTTCTTCATGGGGAGTACGAATATCTGCACGAAGAGCTTGCACGCCCGTTTCAGACTGCATGGTATCCAAGAGTGTCAATCCACCAAAGACTTTACCAACGAGGTCTTTTTCTTTATTAGACAACTTTCTCCAGTCATCCAAGTCGTTTGACAAAGGAATACGTGTATCCAACCAAAATTGTTCGGTTAGCTTTTCCCAAGTAGATTTATCGATGACATCCTCGATGGCATTCCAGTTAATGGCTTTGTAGTATGTTTCCATTTGCATCACTTTCTTTTTCTATTCATTCAATCGTTACTATTCTACCATAAATGGATAGAATACGCACAAAAAGTCGGCGAACCGACTTTTAATGGCGAACCTTGGGGCTGTCTTAGATGATACAGCTTTCACATTGGTTAGCACCGACTTCTCCACCATCATCTGTAAAGGTACGGACGTAGTAGATAGACTTGATACCCTTGTTAAAGGCGTAGTTACGAAGGATAGACAAGTCACGAGTGGTTTGTTTGTTTTCAGTTTTCCATTCGTAGAGACCTTTTGGAATATCGCTGCGCATAAAGAGGGTCAGTGAAAGACCTTGGTCTACGTGCTCAGTTGCCGCAGCATAGACATCGATGACTTTACGCATATCCATGTCGTAGGCAGAAGTGTAGTAAGGAATGGTTTCGGTTGATAAACCAGCAGCAGGATAGTAGATCTTTCCGATTTTCTTTTCTTGGCGTTCTTCAATCCGTTGTGTGATTGGGTGGATAGAAGCAGAGACGTCATTGATGTAGCTGATGGAACCATTTGGTGCGACAGCCAAGCGGTTTTGGTGGTAAAGACCATCTGCTTGAACTTTAGCACGCAGTTCTGCCCAATCCTCTGCACTTGGGATGAAGATATCTTTAAAGAGTTCTTTGACGCGATCAGATTTTGGTACAAATTCTCCACTTGTGTACTTATCGAAGTAGCTACCGTTGGCGTAGTCTGATTTTTCGAAGTTGTGGAAGGTAACGCCTCGTTCACGCGCGATGTTGTTTGATTCTACGAGAGTCCAGTAGTTCATGAGCATGAAGTAGATACTTGTAAACTCAACAGACTCAGGTGATCCGTATTCGATCAATTGTTGGGCAAGGTAGCTGTGAAGTCCCATTGCTCCAAGTCCGAACGAATGCGCCAGTTTATTTCCGTGGTCAATTGTAGGAACAGCGACGATATGAGAACTATCGGTGACGAAGGTCAAGGCACGAACCATGGCACGAATGGAACGACCAAAATCAGGTGAAGTCATCATGTTGACCACGTTGGTTGAACCAAGGTTACATGAGACGTCTGTTCCCATTTGGACAAATTCTTGGGCATCGTTGATCAAGCTTGGTTCTTGAACCTGTAGGATCTCTGAACACAAGTTACTCATGATGATTTTTCCATCAACTGGGTTGGCCCGGTTAGCAGTATCGATGTTGACTACATAAGGGTAGCCAGATTCTTGTTGCAATTTAGAAATTTCAGTTTCCAAATCACGTGCCTTGATTTTTGTCTTACGGATATTTGGATTAGCGACCAACTCATCATATTTTTCAGTGATATCAATGTAGTTAAATGGCACTCCGTATTCACGCTCAACAGAGTATGGGCTGAAGAGGTACATTTCTTCATTTTTACGAGCCAATTCATAGAATTTGTCTGGTACGACGACCCCAAGTGAGAGAGTCTTAACCCGAACTTTTTCATCAGCATTTTCTTTCTTAGTAGAAAGGAAGGCAATGATGTCTGGGTGGAAGACGTTCAAGTATACCACACCAGCCCCTTGGCGTTGTCCCAGTTGGTTCGAGTAAGAGAAGCTATCTTCAAACAGTTTCATAACAGGTACGACCCCAGAAGCAGCTCCTTCATAGCCCTTGATCGGTGCTCCAGCTTCACGAAGGTTGCTGAGGGAGATCCCAACCCCACCACCGATACGTGAAAGTTGAAGGGCAGAGTTGATAGAGCGTCCAATCGCATTCATATCATCAGTTACTTGGATCAAGAAACAAGAAACTAATTCTCCACGACGGGCACGTCCAGCATTTAAGAATGAAGGAGTAGCTGGTTGGTAACGTTGGTGGATGATTTCATTTGCGATGTCTCGTGCGATGTCTTCATTTCCATCTGCAAAATAAAGAGCATTGAAGAAGACACGGTCTTCCATGCTTTCAAGATAATATTCTCCATCGTTTGTTTTCAAAGCGTATTGGTTATAGAATTTATAAGCCGCCATGAAGGACTTGAATTGGAAGTTTTGGTCTTTGATAAATTGGGCCAATTCCTCTAAAAATTCAGGACGATATTTCTCGATAAAAGCTCTCTCAATGTAATTGTGCTCGAGAAGGTACTGAATCTTGTCTGTAATCGAGTCAAAGGCCATGGTATTTGGTGCAACATTTTCTTTAAAGAAAGCATCCAAAGCTTCTTTATCTTTATGAAGCATGATTTGGCCGTTTACTGGACGGTTGATTTCATTGTTAAGACGAAAATACGTCACATCTTCAAGAGATTTTAATCCCATAATAATCCTTTTCTAGTTCAAAAAAATGAAGAGGAGAAGTCCTCTCTTTACAAGTAAAAGGTCTAGTGTTAGGTTGCTAACGCTAGACCCCTATTTAAGCAAAATACTGTGTTTATTAAGAAAGTTTCTTCAACTTAGCTGGTTGAAAACCAGAAAATACTTCATCTGGTGTTTGAATAACTGGAGCAGCATTGAAGCCAAGGTTTTTAACATGTTCTACAAATTCTGGCTGTTCATCTAAGTTAATTTCGCGGTATTCCACGTGATTGCTATCGAGGAATCGTTTGGTCATTTTGCATTGAACACAATTATTTTTTGAATAAATGGTTACCATTTCTTTTTCGTTCTCCTATCGAAATATAAATCTGTAAACAGTATAAACAAAATCCAGCAACTTGTCAACAAAATAAAACTAAATATTGTGCAAAGATATGAAATGGGGTTTTTAAAACACAATATATTGTGGTGGATGGAAATTGAGAAATTCCAAGAAATGGGATAGGAATAGGCTTTAAAGCATCTTTAATTAGTTATAATTTTTTGGTGAATCAATATCCTGTGGTACAGTTGCTTCTTTGTTTTTGAAAGTGGAGGAAAATGGTACTTATAATATAGTAGAAAATTGAAAAGATTTGTTCTCCATTCTTCAGTAGCTTCTTAGAATGTATCTAAATTGGGATTTTTCGCAGTCTTTTTCTGTAAGTCAGTGATAAAAATCTTGAAAAAAATTTCAAAAGATGATATAATACCAAATTGTAAGGGTTATCAAAAGGTAACTCAAAAACTATTTTTTAAAAGGAGAGTCCAATTATGGCTTCTAAAGATTTCCACATCGTGGCAGAAACAGGTATCCACGCACGTCCAGCAACTTTGTTGGTTCAAACTGCTAGCAAATTTGCATCAGACATCACTCTTGAATACAAAGGTAAATCAGTTAACTTGAAATCAATCATGGGTGTTATGAGCCTTGGTGTTGGTCAAGGTGCTGACGTTGTAATTTCTGCTGAAGGTGCTGACGCTGATGATGCGATCGCAGCTATCTCAGAAACAATGACTAAAGAAGGATTGGCTTAAAAATATGACAAAAATGCTAAAAGGAATTGCAGCATCTGACGGTGTTGCCGTTGCTAAGGCATATTTGCTCATTCAACCAGACTTATCATTTGAGACTGTTTCAGTCGAAGATACAAGTGCAGAAGAAGCTCGTTTGGATGCAGCTCTTGAAGCTTCACAAAACGAGCTTTCTCTTATTCGGGAGAATGCAGTAGCAAGCCTTGGTGAAGAAGCAGCGCAAGTTTTTGATGCGCATATGATGGTTCTCGCTGACCCTGAAATGATTGGTCAGATCAAAGAAACGATTCGTACGAAAAAAATCAATGCAGAGGCTGGCTTGAAAGAAGTCACTGACATGTTCATTGCAATCTTTGAAGGAATGGAAGACAATCCTTACATGCAAGAACGTGCAGCAGACATTCGCGACGTTACCAAACGTGTCCTTGCCAACTTGCTTGGTAAGAAATTGCCAAACCCTGCTTCTATCAATGAAGAAGCAATCGTGGTGGCGCATGACTTGACACCATCTGATACAGCTCAGTTGAACAAAAAGTACGTAAAAGCCTTTGTTACTAACATCGGTGGACGTACTAGTCACTCAGCTATCATGGCGCGTACACTTGAAATCGCAGCTGTTTTGGGTACAAATAACATCACAGAACTTGTCAAAGATGGTGATGTTTTGGCTGTTTCAGGGATCACTGGTGAAGTGGTGATCAACCCAACTGAAGAGCAAATTGCAGCCTTCAAAGCAGCTGGTGAAGCTTACGCTAAACAAAAAGCTGAATGGGCTCTCCTTAAAGATGCTCAAACAGTTACTGCTGATGGAAAACATTTCGAATTGGCTGCTAACATCGGTACACCTAAAGACGTTGAAGGTGTGAATGATAACGGTGCAGAAGCTGTTGGTCTCTATCGTACAGAATTCTTGTATATGGATTCTCAAGACTTCCCAACTGAAGATGACCAATATGAAGCTTACAAAGCAGTTCTTGAAGGTATGAACGGTAAACCTGTTGTCGTTCGTACAATGGATATCGGTGGGGATAAGGAACTCCCTTACTTCGACCTTCCTAAAGAAATGAACCCATTCTTGGGTTACCGTGCTTTGCGTATTTCTATCTCTGAAACTGGTAATCAAATGTTCCGTACACAATTGCGTGCTTTGCTTCGTGCATCTGTTCACGGTAAATTGCGGATCATGTTCCCAATGGTTGCTTTGTTGACGGAGTTCCGTACGGCTAAAGGCATTCTTGAAGAAGAAAAAGCTAAATTGCTTGCCGAAGGAGTTGCGGTAGCAGATGATATCCAAGTAGGGATCATGATTGAAATCCCAGCTGCTGCAATGCTTGCGGACCAATTTGCTAAAGAAGTTGATTTCTTCTCAATCGGTACAAATGACTTGATCCAATACACAATGGCTGCTGACCGTATGAACGAACAAGTTTCATACCTTTACCAACCATATAACCCATCTATCCTTCGTTTGATCAACAACGTGATCAAAGCGGCTCACGCTGAAGGAAAATGGGCTGGTATGTGTGGAGAAATGGCCGGTGACCAAACTGCCGTTCCACTTCTTGTCGGAATGGGCTTGGATGAGTTCTCTATGTCAGCGACATCTGTCCTTCGTACACGTAGCTTGATGAAGAAACTCGACACAGCTAAAATGCAAGAATACGCTAACCGTGCTCTGACTGAATGTTCAACCATGGAAGAAGTTCTTGAACTTTCAAAAGAATATGTGAACGTAGACTAAGAATTCAACAAGACTAAGACAAATCTGTCTTAGTCTTTTTTTTACATTGTTCATAAAAATGTTCATTTTATTCGTAATAAACTAGTTAGTAATAAAAATAGTGATTTAAATGTTCGGGTTTTTCTTTAATTTTCCTCGTATATATAGTATAATCGTAAGTAAGATTGGGAGGAAAGCGAAGGAATGAAGTAAAAGGTTCGGAAAAGAAAATGAAAGAACTTTTCCTGATAAATTTACATGATTTTCCTGGAATCAACTTGAAAATTAAGTGATTTTATAGTAAAATAAAAACAATTAGAAAACGCTTTCAAAAAATAAAAGAGGTGAGTATATGGATAGAAGCACAGACTTATGGACATTTGGAAGAGGGGATAATTTCCAGCTTCAAGAGTATTTAGGTGCTCACAAGGAAACAAGGGGAGAACAAGAAGGGTATGCCTTCCGTGTTTGGGCTCCCAATGCCCAGGCGGTCGATCTGATTGGTGACTTTACTGATTGGGAAGCCCGGAAAATTCCAATGGTTCGTAATGAAGGAGGCGTCTGGGAAGTCTTCTGTTCGGATGCAAAAGAGGGAGATATCTACAAATATTTGGTGACACGAAATAATGGTCATCAGGTTCAAAAAATTGATCCTCTAGCGTTATGGATGGAAAAACGACCCAATACAGGGTCTATCATTAAGACCATTCCGGAAAAGAACTGGAAAGACGGTCTTTGGAGAGCACGCCGCAAAAAACTTGGTTTTAAGGAACGACCCGTTAATATTTACGAGGTTCATGCAGGATCGTGGAAACGTAATGAGGATCACAGTTCCTATACCTTCAAACAACTAAAAGAAGAATTGATTCCATATTTGGTTGAGATGAACTACACCCACGTAGAATTTATGCCAGTGATGGCCCATCCATTGGGATTGAGCTGGGGCTATCAGCTCATGGGCTATTTTGCCCTCGAGCAGACTTATGGTAGCCCAGAAGAGTTTCAAGATTTCGTGGAAGAATGTCACCTCAACAATATCGGAGTGATTGTGGATTGGGTACCTGGCCATTTCATCATTAATGATGATGCTTTGGCTTATTATGATGGAACACCAACTTTTGAGTATCAGGATGAACATCGGGCACATAACTATGGTTGGGGAGCTTTGAACTTCGATTTAGGAAAAAATCAAGTCCAGTCATTCTTGATTTCTAGTTTGAAGTTTTGGATTGACACCTATCATTTAGATGGAATTCGGGTTGATGCCGTGAGCAATATGCTCTATCTTGATTACGATAGCGGTCCATGGACACCAAATATTGATGGGGGAAACCTCAACTATGAAGGGGTTCATTTCCTTAGACGTTTGAATGCGATTATCAAGAACGAACACCCAGATGTTATGATGATTGCAGAAGAAAGTTCTGCTGGTCAAAAGATCACAGGCCCTGAAGAAGAAGGTGGTCTAGGCTTTGACTATAAATGGAATATGGGTTGGATGAATGATATTCTCCGATTCTATGAGGAAGACCCGGTCTACAGGAAATTTGACTTTAATCTGGTGACCTTTAGTTACATGTATGCATTTTCTGAGAATTTCTTACTACCATTTTCACATGATGAAGTGGTGCACGGTAAGAAGAGTTTGATGCATAAGATGTGGGGAGATCGTTACAATCAATTTGCTGGACTCCGTAATCTTTTAACTTATCAGATCTGCCATCCAGGTAAGAAATTGCTCTTTATGGGTTCAGAATTTGGTCAATTTTTGGAATGGAAGTCAGAGGAGCAACTGGAATGGGGCAATCTAGAGGATGAAATGAATGCTAAGATGCGTCGTTTCACTTCTCAGCTCAATCATTTCTACAAAGAGCACAAAGAATTGTGGGAGATTGATGATAGCTTTGATGGCTTAGAGATTATTGATGCTGATAACCGAGATCAGAGCGTCTTGTCTATGGTCCGGAAGAATCGTAAAGGCGAGCTTCTAGTATGTGTCTTCAATATGGCACCAGTAGAACGCAAGGACTTTACGATTGGTGTGCCTGTATCAGCGGTCTATGAAGAAATTTGGAATACAGAATTAGAAGAATGGGGAGGTGTCTGGAAAGAGCACAATCCGACAGTTCAGTCTCAAGAGGGACTGTGGAAGGATTATGAACAAACCTTGACCTTTACCTTGCCGGCTTTAGGAGCTAGCATTTGGAAGGTAAAACGCAAGGTGCGTAAGACAAAATCTAAAACATCAGATAAGAAATGACGATCGGTTGACTCTATGGGAGTCCAAGCTTTAAAAAGAGGAAGTAGTCAATGAAGAATGAAATGCTCGCTTTAATTCTTGCCGGTGGGCAAGGAACACGTCTTGGAAAATTAACCAAAAACATCGCAAAACCTGCGGTTCAATTTGGTGGGCGCTATCGGATTATCGATTTTGCGCTATCAAACTGTGCCAACTCAGGAATTCACAATGTTGGTGTGATCACACAGTACCAGCCACTGGCCCTCAATAGTCATATTGGAAATGGTTCAAGCTGGGGCTTGGATGGAATCAATACAGGTGTTTCTATTTTACAACCTTATTCAGCTAGTGAAGGAAATCGTTGGTTCGAAGGAACTAGTCATGCCATCCTACAAAATATCGACTATATCGACAGCATCAATCCTGAATATGTCTTGATTCTTTCTGGTGATCATATCTACAAGATGGACTATGATGATATGCTTCAAGCGCACAAGGATAATAATGCGAGCTTGACCGTTGCCGTTCTAGATGTACCTTTGAAGGAAGCGAGTCGTTTTGGAATCATGAATACCGATGCTAATAATCGGATTGTTGAATTTGAAGAAAAACCAGCTGAACCAAAATCTACCAAGGCTTCCATGGGGATTTATATCTTTGACTGGGCTCGTCTTCGCAATATGTTGGTTGCTGCTGAAAAGAGCGATATCGATATGTCAGACTTCGGTAAAAATGTCATTCCAACTTATCTAGAATCAGGCGAAAGTGTTTATGCTTATGAATTCAACGGCTATTGGAAAGACGTTGGTACGATTGAGTCTCTTTGGGAAGCCAATATGGAATATATCGATCCGAATAATGCCTTGGATAGTCGCGATCGTCACTGGAAAATCTATTCACGCAACCTCATTTCTCCACCGAACTTCTTTGGGGAACATGGCCACATCGAAGATTCTCTTGTCGTCGACGGTTGTTCGGTAGACGGTACAGTCAAACACTCCATCTTATCAACAGAAGCTCAAGTTCGTGAAGGAGCAGTTGTCGAAGATGCTGTCGTGATGAGCAATGCCATTATCGGTAAAGGAGCTGTCGTGAAACGCGCGATTATCGGAGAAGGTGCAGTCATTGCAGAAGGTGTCGTGATTGATGGAACAGAGGAAGTACAAGTTGTCGGTTACAATGAAAAAGTGGGGGTAGCAACAGATGAAGATTGATAAATATTCAGCCATTTTAGGAAATACAGTTGGGTATCATGATATGTCCACTTTGACCAGCCATCGTCCGGTAGCATCCCTACCGTTTGATGGGAAATACCGCTTAATCGACTTCCCATTGTCTAGTCTTGCAAATGCTGGTATTCGTAGTGTTTTTGGGATTTTCCAACAAGAAAATATTAGTTCGGTCTTTGACCATATTCGTTCAGGTCGTGAGTGGGGATTGTCTACTTTATTGAGCCACTATTACCTCGGAATCTATAATACTCCAGTTGAAAATACAACGGTAGGACCAGAATACTACCAACAATTATTGACCTATTTGAAACGGTCTGGTTCGAACCAAACAGTTGCTTTGAACTGTGATGTATTAATGAATATTGACCTCAATCAGATTTTCCACCTTCATAATACCATTGATCGTCCGATTACAGTGGTTTATAAAAAGTTGCATCTGCAAAACATTTCTGAAGTGAATGCTGTCTTGGAAATTGATGAAACAGACCATGTTACAGAGCAAAAACTTTTTGATGGTAAGAATCCTGATGAAGTCTACAATATGTCAACAGATGTCTTTATTGTAGATACTCCTTGGTTGATTGAAAAAATTGAAGAAGAAGCCAAAAAAGAATACCCACAAAAACTTCGCTATATCTTACGTGAATTGGCGGTGGAATACAATGCCTTTGCCTTTGAGTATACAGGCTATCTAGCAAATATTCACTCAGTTGAATCCTATTATCAAGCAAACTTGGATATGTTGGAAAACCAAAAATTCATGAAGCTCTTTTCACCAAATCAAAAGGTGTATACAAAAGTGAAGAATGAAGAGCCAACTTATTATTCCAAGACTTCAAATATCAAATCGTCCCAATTTGCTTCTGGTAGTATTGTAGAAGGAACCGTTGAACGCTCTGTTGTTTCACGCCGGGTACACCTTCATGAAGGTTCAGAAGTCCGCAGTAGCCTTCTTTTCCCTGGTGTTGTCATTCATGAAAATGCAATCGTCGAACATGCCATCCTGGATAAGGGGGCCGAAGTGGCTGCTGGTGTGACGATTCGTGGGACAAAAGAAGCACCTGTCGTGGTTAAAAAAGGAACGATTGTTACAGAGGATATTGTCTAATGAAACTATTATTTGTTGCAGCTGAAGGAGCACCGTTTTCTAAAACAGGGGGGTTGGGAGACGTCATTGGCGCTCTTCCTAAATCCTTAGCTAAAAGTGGTCATGATGTGCGCGTGATTCTCCCTTACTATGATATGGTAGAGGCAAAATTTGGGGATCAAATTGAAGATGTCTTGCATTTTGAGACCAAGGTTGGCTGGAGAAGTCAATATGTTGGTGTGAAACGCATTGTGCGCGATGGAGTCACCTTTTACTTTATTGATAACCAACACTATTTCTTTAGAGGCCATGTGTATGGTGACTTTGATGATGGCGAACGCTTTGCCTTTTTCCAGCTTGCGGCCTTAGAAACGATGGAACGGGTTGACTTCATTCCAGATGTTCTTCATGCACATGATTACCATACAGCGATGATTCCTTTCTTGCTTAAGGAGAAATACCGTTGGATTCAAGCTTATCATGGGATTAAGACAGTATTGACCATCCATAATTTGGAATTCCAAGGTCAGTTTGACCCAGGAATGTTATGGGATCTATTCGGAGTGGGATTTGAACGCTATGCAGACGGAACACTTCGGTGGAATGATTGCCTGAATTGGATGAAAGCCGGCATTCTATATGCTGACCGTGTGACAACCGTATCTCCTAGTTATGCACATGAGATTATGACTTCTGAATATGGTTGTGGCTTGGATCAGATCCTTCGGATGGAGTCTGGCAAGGTGACCGGTATTGTTAACGGGATTGATGCGGATCTATATAATCCTGAAACTGATCCGCTTCTGACGTATCACTTCAGTCTCTCAGATCTTTCAGGTAAAGCAGCTAGTAAACGAGCTCTTCAAGAACGTGTCGGTCTACCCGTTCGCGATGATGTACCTTTGTTTGGGATCGTCTCTCGTTTGACACGCCAAAAAGGTTTTGATGTTGTGGTAGAAGAGTTGCATCAACTCTTGCAAAAGGATATTCAGATTGTCTTGCTCGGTACAGGAGATCCTGGATTTGAAAATGCCTTTGCTTGGTTCGGTCAAGCCTACTCAGATAAACTTTCAGCTAATATCACATTTGATGTCCAATTGGCCCAAGAAATCTATGCAGCGTCAGATGTCTTCTTGATGCCAAGCCGCTTTGAACCGTGTGGTCTTTCTCAAATGATGGCCATGCGTTATGGAACCCTTCCTTTAGTGCATGAAGTCGGCGGACTTCGAGATACGGTCCAACCGTATAATGCTGTTGATGGAAGTGGAACAGGCTTTAGTTTCAATAATTTGTCTGGCTATTGGTTTAACTGGGCAGTTGATGAAGCCTTGGCTGTCTACTACAATGACAAACAGGCTTGGTATGGTCTCCAAGAGCAAGCTATGACGCGTGACTTCTCATGGGATACGGCTAGTCAACGATACAATGATTTGTACCAATCCTTATAAATAGATCTATAATACAAACGCCTTTCGAGGCGTTTTTTGTGTTGCTTTCTTCCTATAAAGAAAACGGTTTATTTTTTTGAGTTTTAGAGCTTGCTAAAATAGAAGAAAAAAGATAAGATAGGTAAAGGTAAAAAATCCCGGGAAGGTTCTTATTTCTGGAAAGGATCCCATCCTCTCTAAAAATAATCAGGTCCCTGCTCGAGGGTTAAATATTACTATATAGGAATTTTAGGATGAAAAAAGCGAAACAAACGTTTGAAAAAATGACCAAATATTCGATTCGGAAATTAACTGTCGGTGTTGGTCCGGTGGCCATTGGAGCCTTTTTATTAGGAGGAAGCTTGTTAGGAGCTCGTCCTGTCCAAGCTGATCAGATGACTCTACCTGCTCATGTTCACTTAGGATATGTGACAGAAGAAGAGCTGACTGCTGAAGAAAAAGCACAGGTGATTCATGCAATCCCTGAAGAGTATCAAAATGAAGATACTTTCTATCTCGTCTATAAGAAGAAGGAAGCAATTCAGTCGGTTCTTCCTCAAACAGGAAGTCAGGAAGTCGCCCTTTTTGGGCTAAGTCTAGCCACAGCTTCCTTTGCGGTCCTCTTACTCTCTAAAAAGCACCGGAAGAAGGTCATGGGCGTCCTTTTGATTGGAGCCATGGGACAAAGTCTTCTACTTCCAGTTGAAGTCGCAGCCCTACAAAATCAAGTTTTGCGCGCCTATAATCAGGATCTTGCGATCGCATCGAGCAAAGATCTTGCAAATGGCGTGATTCAAATTGACGGCTATGACTATATTGGTTATCTGCGCTACCCGTCAGTCCAAAAGACGAGCTTACAAGAGCCAAAGGCTATGCAGGAAACGAAACCTTCTGTAGAAGGAACGATCAAAACAAGCACAGGGATTCCACAAGTGGAACCACAAGCGCGTGTGACCCCAGAAGTCTCTCCAGCCTTTCCTCAAGTTGAAAAACCAAGCCTGGAAGTCTCTACTGAGCCTGTGCCATTTGAAACTGTCAAACAAGCGGATCCTACATTAGCCAAAGGGCAAACCAAGGTGCTGACTGCTGGCCAAAATGGGGAGCGAACCATATTGACGGAAGTGAGTGTGGTAGATGGACAAGAAGTTCGCAGAGTAGTTGAAAGCAAGGTCACTAAAGAACCAGTTTCACAAATTCTTGCTGTTGGGACAAAAGAAGATGCCCAACCAACCCCTCAACCCAGTCCTTCTCCAGTTGTAACGGCTAAGGGGACACAAGAAGAAGGTCACGTCGGTGAAGCTCCTGTTCAACCAGAGAACCCAACCTATACAGGCGTGGTAGAAGCTAAGGGAACACAGGAAGAAGGCCATGTCGGCGAAGCTCCTGTTCAACCAGAGAACCCAACCTATACAGGCGTAGTGGAAGCCAAAGGGACACAAGAAGAAGGCCATGTCGGCGAAGCTCCTGTTCAACCAGAGAACCCAACCTATACAGGTGTGGTGGAAGCCAAGGGAACACAGGAAGAAGGCCATGTCGGCGAAGCTCCTATTCAACCAGAGAACCCAACCTATCAAGTAACGGAAGGGACGGTAACAGAGACAGAAACGGTAATCCTTCCATATGAAACAGAGTATGTAACGGACGCCAATCGTTACACCGATGAAGAAAGCCTCCTTCAGAAAGGCGAGGCTGGTAGCCAGGAGATTCGTCGAGTTTATAAGACCGTCAATGGTGAGAAGATTGGCGAGCCCGTGAGCACGACCACTGAAACGGTAAAAGTTCCTGTGACAGAAAAAATTAGTCGTGGGACTAAGGCGATTGAAGGCCAAACAGAGGATGTTTCGTTTGAAGAAATTCCATTTAAGACGGTAACCGAACAAGATGCCACCTTGCTAAAAGGAACCGAAAGGGTTTCTAAAGTCGGTAAAAATGGGAAGAAAAAAATCACCAAGGTCTATAAGACCATTAAAGGTGTCAAAACAACGGATGCTCCTACAATTTCTGAAGAAGTAGTAGAACAAGCCCAAGATCAGATCATTCAACAAGGGACCAAAGAACTTGACAAGCCTACCTTAACTTTGACCCAGGTCGATCAGGAAGAATTGAAGCGCAGTGCTAAAGCTACTTATCATTTGGATAAACCAGACGGTGTGACCATCAAGTCCATCCAGGCTGTATTGAAGAAGGGTGATCAAGTGGTGAAAACTTTTGCCCTTTCAGAGACGGACTTAGCAGCTGCCTTAGCAGACTTAGACTACTACAAGAATTATACGCTCGCAACGACTATGGTCTATGACCGTGGAAATGGGGATGAAGAAGAAGTTCTCAAGGAAGAACCGCTGAGAATTGATCTTAAAAAAGTTGAAATCAAAAACATCAAGGAAACTAGTCTGATTAGCGTGGATGACCAAGGCTTTGAGACCGATCGTAGCCTCTTGTCAGAAACACCTTCAGATGTGAAGCCTTACTACTTAAAGGTCACCACCCATGATAATAAGGTTACAAAACTAGCGGTTGATAAAATTGAAGAAGTGACGGTAGACGGCGCGACCCTCTACAAAGTAACAGCCAAAGCTCCTGATCTGGTCCAACGGACTGCAGATCAACAGTTTAGTGAGGACTATGTCCACTATATTGCGAAACCAAAAGCACATGAAGGTGATGTCTACTACAATTTCAACGAACTTGTAAAAGCCATGCAAGCCAATCCGACTGGTACCTTTAAGCTTGGTAGCAATATGAATGCGGCTAATGTCCAGCCAGCAGGGAAATCCTATGTGACCAATGCCTTCAAGGGAATTTTGGAAAGTACGGATGGAAATAAATTTGCCATCCATAACATTACAAGACCATTATTTGGGAACATCGAAGGTGGTGCAGTTAAGAATCTCTTGCTTGAAAATGTCAATATTGACCTACCTGGGACAGATCGAGTGGCACCAATCGCAGGTGTCATCAAAAACAATGCAACTGTTGAGAACGTTAAAGTAACAGGAAGTGTTGTTGGGAACAATGACGTAGCAGGGATCGTCAATAAAATTGATGGCAGTGGAAAAGTAAGTAATGTCGCCTTTATCGGGAAACTGCACGCTGCTGGGAACAAAGGTGGCTATCTAGCGGGTGTTGTTGGTGAGAACTGGAAGGGTGTCGTAGAAAAAGCTTACGTTGATGCTGAAATCACTGGGAATAAAGCCAAAGCTGCAGGTTTGGCTTATTCATCTCAAAATGGTGGAAATAACCACACAGTAGGTAAAGAAGGGGTTCTCAGAAATTCAGTTGCTAAAGGTTCAATTGAACTGAAAGAAGCGGTTCAATCGGGTGGATTACTAGGGACCAACTGGGCCTTGGGGACTATTGAAGACAACATCACCATGATGAAAGTCAAAACGGGTGAGATGGTCTTCGGACACTCCGATATCGACGCAGATGATTACTTCACCTATTCAAGAACCAAGCGCAATTACAGTGTTGAAGGCGTGAGTGAAGGGAAGAAAACCTTTAACAACTCCCGTAAAATCCCTAGCATCTCGCTGGCAGAAGCTGAGCAGAAAATCAAAGCAATGGGAATCACTGCTGATAAATATACCAGCAGCAAACCGATTGAAGATACGCTCAATCACCTTGTTAGCAAAGACGATCAATACAAGGCCATCACTGCTTACGATGCGACTCGTGAGCTAGCTTACCGCAATATTGCTAAATTGCAACCTTTCTACAACAAAGAATGGATTGTCGACCAAGGGAATAAACTGGCTGCAACGAGTCCTCTCTTGACCAAGGAAGTTTTGTCTGTGACCGCTATGAAGGGCAATGATTTTGTCACTGAACTATCGGATGCCGACCACATCCTGATCCACTACGCAGATAAGACCAAAGATGTCTTCAGCATTTCACCGAAAGAGTCTAATGTCAAACAAGTCAAAGAGTACAGTGTAGCGGAGCTCGGTGAAGTAGTCTACACGCCGAATATGGTGGACAAAGATCGGAGCGATCTCATTGGTGCCATCGTAGAGAAATTAAGTCCTGTCGAATTACAATCAGATCCAATCTACACACATCTTGGTCGAACAGGTCCTAACAAAGTCAATGCCATTAAGAACCTTTACCTTGAAGAAAGCTTCCAAGCAGTCAAGGACAATCTGACTCACTTTGTCAAACAACTGGTTGAAAACCAAGACCATCAATTGAACACAGATGAGGCTGCCAAACGGGCCCTTATCAAGAAAGTTGATGACAACAAGGCGGCCGTTCTTTTAGGGCTTTCTTACCTCAATCGCTATTACGGAGTGAAGTTCGATGATGTCAATCTCAAGCAGCTCATGTTGTTCAAGCCAGACTTCTATGGGAAGAATGTCGATGTTTTAGACCGCTTGATTGAAATCGGCTCAAAAGAAGACTACATCAAAGGGACTCGTACCCATGATGCCTTCCGTGAAGTCGTGGCTAAATCGACTCTTTCTAGCAACCTAAATGACTTCCTGAAGTACAATATGGACCTCTTTACAACTGATACAGACTTGAATGATTGGTTCATCAAAGCAACCAAAGACAATGTCTATATTGTGGAGCCTGAGACGACCAATCCAGCGTTCGCATCTGCTAAGCATAGAGCCTATGAGGGCTTAAACAATGATGTTCACGGTAAAATGATCTTGCCACTCTTGAACTTAAAAGATGCTCATATGTTCTTGATTTCAACTTACAATACCATGGCCTATAGTTCCTTCGAGAAATATGGTAAGAACACGGTAGCAGAGCGGAATGCCTTCAAAACCGAAATTGATAAGGTCGCTAAAGGACAACAGAATTACCTAGATTTCTGGTCACGTCTAGCAACAGATAAGGTTCGCAATCAACTCTTGAAGAGCAATAATATGGTTCCGACCCCTGTCCTTGATAACCAAAACTACAAGGGCATTAGTACAGACCGTTATGGCCACACCAACAGTGGTAAAGATGTGGCTCCAATCCGTGAATTGTATGGTCCAACCGATCGTTACCATGCGACAGATTGGCGGATGGGAGCAGTGGCGCGAATTTACGGAAATCCATATAAAGACGATTCTGTCTTCTTCATGGTGACCGATATGATCAGTGACTTTGGGGTCTCTGCCTTCACGCATGAAACGACGCACGTCAATGACCGTATGGTTTATTTAGGTGGTTGGAGACATCGCGAAGGAACTGATATCGAAGCCTTTGCCCAAGGCATGTTACAAACGCCATCCGTATCCAATCCAAATGGGGAATACAAGGCCTTAGGTATCAACATGGCCTATGAACGTCCAAATGATGGAAACCAATGGTACAATACCAATCCGAATGACCTCACCTCACGTGAGGACATCGATCGGTATATGAAAGGCTATAATGATACCCTCATGCTTCTGGATTACCTAGAAGGAGAAGCTGTCCTCAACAAAGGCAGTCAAGACTTGAACAATGCATGGTTCAAGAAGGTTGATAAACAATACCGAGGGGCTAACACCAAGAATCAATTTGATAAGGTACGTCCTTTGAGCGATGAGGAAAAAGCCATCACCTTACATTCAGTAGATGATCTCATCACCAACAACTTCATGACCAATCGTGGTCCTGGAAATGGAGTCTATAATCCATCTGACTTTGGCTCAGCCTATGTGACGGTACCGATGATGACAGGGATCTATGGTGGAAACACCAGTGAAGGGGCTCCTGGAGCCATGTCCTTCAAACACAATACCTTCAGACTCTGGGGTTACTATGGCTATGAAAAAGGCTTCTTAGGCTATGCTTCAAACAAGTATAAACGGGAATCCAAACAAGCAGGTCATGCGACTCTAGGGGATGATTACATTATTCAAAAGATTTCTGATGGGAAATTCAGTACCCTTGAAGACTGGAAGAAAGCCTACTTCAATGAAGTGGTAACCAGTGCCAAAAATGGACTTCAGGCTATTGAAGTGGATGGCACTATTTACAGCACTTATGATGACTTGAAACAAGCTTTCGCTACTGCAGTTGAAAAAGATCAGGCCAGCTTGAAGAATGGTGCTGTTAAATTTGACAATACCCTTGCCTTGAAAGAAAAAATCTTTAAGAAATTACTGCAACAAACAGACAGTTTCAAAACGTCTATCTTTAAATAATCAAATTCTCTCATCTGCTGAGCAGGTGAGAGTTTTTTAGAAGAAAAAATGAATAGAGGTGGACAAAGCGTCTAAAAATTAAAAGAAATCAATCGTAGATAGGAAAAATTATCATATTAAAAAATTAACGTAATTTCACTAAAACGCTTACTTTTATAGGAAATATTTGACTATTATATCTTTTAGGAGTAAACTAAGGAGGTAAAATTTATAAAAGGAGAATTCATCATGAATTTAACATTTTTAGGTCTTTGTTTAGCCTGTTTTGGTGTATCACTGGCAGAAGGTTTGATGATGAGTAGCTTATTGAAATCTGCGTCTCGTCAACCAGAAATTATCGGTCAATTGCGTAGCCTCTTGATTCTTGGTGTTGCCTTTGTCGAAGGTACTTTCTTCGTAACCTTGGTTATGGCCTTTATTATCAAATAGACGCTTCTATTTTAGAAAAGGAGGTGTCAAACCTTGGAAGAAAGTATCAATCCAACGATTACTCTTGGACCTGTATCTTTTAATTTGACCCTACTTGCTATGACCCTGATTTCTGTTTTCGCCGTTTTTGGCTTCATTTATTGGGCCAGTCGAAAAATGTCGATCCGACCAAAAGGCAAACAAAATGTGCTGGAATACGCATATGACTTTGTCGTAGGCTTCACCAAAGGAAATATTGGGGAACATTACATAAAGGACTATTCCTTGTTCTTGTTTGTTCTTTTCCTCTTTCTTTTAGTAGCCAATAACATTGGATTGATGGCTAAAATCGAAACGACCAATGGTTACAATTTGTGGACATCACCAACCGCTAACCTGGGTTATGACTTTGCCTTTTCATTTTTGATCACCTTAATCGCCCATGTAGAAGGAATTCGCAGACGTGGTGTGAAGGAATATTTAAAGGCTTTTGTGACACCCGGATTTATGACCCCCATGAATATTTTGGAAGAATTAACGAACTTTGCCTCCTTGGCACTTCGGATCTTCGGAAATATCTTTGCGGGTGAGGTACTAGCAAGCTTGCTTGTGACTTTGTCGCATCAAGCTGTTTATTGGTATCCATTTGCCTTTATTGGAAGCATGGCGTGGACAGCGTTTTCGATTTTCATTTCATGTATCCAAGCCTATGTGTTTACCATGTTGTCATCAATCTATATTGGTAAGAAAATTAATGGTGAAGAGTAAGTAGAGGAGGAGTAGAAGAATGCATGTATCAATGAGTGAAATTATTGGTAACTTTATTCTCATTGCTGGTTCCTTCCTATTATTAATCTTTTTAATAAAGAAATTTGCATGGAACAATATCAATGGAATTTTAGAAGCGCGTGCCAAAAAGATTACAGATGATATTGATGGAGCAGAATCAGCTCGTCAAAAAGCTGAGGAACTAGCAAGTAAACGTGAAGAAGAGTTGGCAGGTAGCCGCAAAGAAGCTGCGTCTATCGTCGAAAATGCAAAGGAAACTGCAGAAAAGAACAAATCTCAGATCCTTTCAGAAGCCACTCAAGAAGCAGTACGTTTGAAAGAAAAAGCGCAACAAGAAATTGCGCATAACAAAGAAGAAGCATTGAACAGTATCAAAGGCGATGTGGCAGATCTCACTGTCAATCTTGCCGGCAAATTGTTGAGTCAACAGCTGGATGCTGAAGGTCAACGCCAACTGATCGATCGCTATCTTGATGAATTAGGAGAAGCCTAATGGACAAAAAGCAACTGATGGTGATTGAGAAATATACCCAGCCTTTTGTTCAATTGGTCTTTGAAAAAGGAGAACAAGATCTAGTCTTTGAAAAATTGACCCAAATCAAGGCTATTTTTGAAGAGACTGGACTTGCTAACTTCTTAGCTCATATCGGTGTAGAGGATGAAGAGAAAGCAAAAAGTCTAAGACTTTTTCAACCCTCTGATTCACAATTACTCGACCATTTGATTGAAGTGGTTATTCTCAATCATCGTGAAGCCTTATTTTATGACATTGTAACGATTTGTTTGGATCAGATTCAACTGTTGAGCAACGCTTTTGTCGTCACTGTTACGACGGTTGCTGGTTTGGATCCTGTTCAAGAGCAAAAGCTAATCCCCATTATCGAAAGAAAATTTGGGATTCAAGTTCGCTCGATCCAACAAAAGATCGATCCAGATTTAATTGGTGGCTTTGTCGTGACAGCCAATCATAAAACGTTGGATACCAGTCTCAAACACCAATTGCAAGTTATAAAATCTAAATTGAAATAGAAAGTGGTGTGAATTTTGGCGATTAACGCACAAGAAATCAGCGCTTTAATTAAGCAACAAATTGAAAATTTCAAGCCAAACTTTGACGTCACTGAGACAGGTGTTGTAACCTACATTGGTGACGGGATTGCCCGTGCTCATGGTCTTGAAAATGCCATGAGTGGTGAGTTGTTGATCTTTGAAAATGGCTCATACGGGATGGCCCAAAACTTAGAGACAACGGATGTCGGTATCATCATCTTGGGTGATTTCACGGATATTCGTGAAGGAGACTCTGTCCGTCGTACAGGTAAAATCATGGAAGTCCCTGCAGGGGATGCCTTGATTGGTCGTGTTGTCAACCCACTTGGCCAACCAGTAGATGGTTTGGGTGAGATTGTGACAGATAAATTCCGTCCAGTCGAAACACCAGCTCCTGGTGTTATGCAACGGAAATCTGTCTCAGAACCCCTACAAACTGGTTTGAAAGCCATTGATGCCCTTGTTCCAATCGGACGTGGTCAACGGGAATTGATCATCGGGGACCGTCAAACAGGGAAAACTTCGATTGCCATCGATACGATCTTGAACCAAAAGGGTCAAGACATGATCTGTATCTATGTGGCGATTGGTCAAAAAGAATCAACAGTTCGTACGCAAGTAGAAACTCTTCGTAAATACGGAGCCATGGATTATACGATTGTGGTAACCGCTTCGGCTTCTCAACCGTCTCCATTGCTTTACTTGGCACCTTATGCCGGTGTTGCCATGGCAGAAGAGTTCATGTATAACGGTAAACACGTTTTGATCGTCTATGATGATTTGTCAAAACAAGCCGTAGCCTACCGTGAATTGTCCCTTCTTCTTCGTCGTCCACCAGGACGTGAAGCCTTCCCAGGGGATGTCTTCTATCTCCACAGCCGTTTGTTGGAACGTTCAGCTAAAGTTTCAGATGAATTGGGTGGTGGCTCTATTACAGCCCTTCCAATCATTGAAACCCAAGCAGGAGATATTTCTGCTTATATCGCAACCAACGTGATTTCGATCACAGATGGACAAATCTTCTTGCAAGATAGTTTGTTCAATGCTGGTATTCGTCCAGCCATTGATGCAGGTTCTTCTGTATCCCGTGTAGGGGGAGCTGCCCAAATCAAGGCTATGAAGAAAGTTGCAGGTACCCTTCGTATCGACCTTGCTTCATACCGTGAATTGGAAGCCTTCACGAAATTTGGTAGTGACCTGGATGCTGCGACTCAAGCGAAATTGAACCGTGGTCGCCGAACAGTTGAAGTCTTGAAACAACCCGTTCATGAACCATTAACAGTTGAAAAACAAGTCGTGATCTTGTATGCCTTGACTCATGGTTTCTTAGATAGTGTTCCAGTAGACGACATTCTTCGTTTCCAAGAAGAGTTGTTTGATTACTTTGAAGCACATTATAACCAAATCTTTGAGACGATTCGTTCGACACATGATCTTCCAGCAGAAGAAGAACTGGATGCAGCCCTTACAGAATTTGTCAACCAGTCAAATTTCAAATAGAAATAGGAGTGGAAGATGGCAGTTTCATTAAATGATATAAAAAATAAAATTGCATCCACTAAAAATACCAGTCAAATTACCAATGCCATGCAGATGGTGTCTGCTGCTAAACTTGGGAAATCTGAGCAAGCAGCCAAGGATTTTCAGGTTTATGCCGCTAAGGTACGTAAGTTACTAACTGACTTGCTCCATGGACATGAAACTGAGAATGCCAAGTTCCATCCTATGTTGGTGAGTCGGCCGGTAAAAAAGACAGCTTATATCGTGATTACATCCGATCGTGGTTTGGTCGGAGGTTACAATGCCTCCATCCTTAAAACCATGATGGAAATGAAGGCTGAATACCATCCAACTGGAGATGACTTTGAAGTGATCTGTATTGGAAGTGTCGGTGCGGATTTCTTCCGTGCCCGTGGGATTCAGCCGGTTTATGAATTGCGTGGTTTGCCTGATCATCCTAGCTTTAAGGAAGTTCGCAAGATCATTTCGAAAACAGTCCAAATGTATCAGGAAGGCTTGTTTGATGAGTTGTACGTCTGTTACAACCACCACGTCAACAGTTTGACGAGTCAAATGCGGGTGGAACAAATGCTTCCAATTATTGATTTGGACCCAAATGAAGCGGATGAGGACTATGTATTGAATCTAGAATTGGAATCTAGTCGAGATGCCATCTTGGATCAATTGCTTCCTCAATTTGCTGAAAGCATGATCTATGGTGCCATTATTGATGCTAAAACAGCTGAAAATGCTGCTGGGATGATGGCCATGCAAACTGCAACAGACAATGCCAAGAAAGTCATTGATGAATTAACGATTCAATACAACCGTGCTCGTCAAGCAGCGATTACACAAGAAATTACTGAAATCGTTGCTGGTGCTAGCGCCCTTGAATAGTTGTCGGATACAATTTTATATACAAAAACAGATGCTCGAAAGAGAACTTTTGAGCAGTAGAAATTACTTAGAATAGGAGAATGACATGAGTTTAGGCAAAATTTCTCAGGTCGTAGGTCCCGTCGTAGACGTTGCCTTTTCCGTTGGAGATAAACTTCCTGAGATCAATAATGCGCTTGTAGTCTATAAAAATGACCAACAAAAATCAAAAGTCGTTCTTGAAGTAGCTTTGGAACTTGGTGATGGGGTCGTACGGACCATCGCCATGGAATCAACCGATGGTTTAACACGTGGAATGGAAGTCTTGGACACAGGTCGTCCAATCTCTGTTCCAGTCGGAAAAGAAACCTTGGGACGTGTCTTCAATGTTCTTGGAGATACCATTGACTTGGATCAACCTTTTGCTGAGGATGCTCCTCGTGACTCCATCCACAAAAAAGCTCCATCCTTTGACGAGCTCTCTACTTCAGAAGAAATTCTTGAAACAGGGATCAAGGTCATTGACCTCTTAGCCCCTTATTTGAAAGGTGGGAAGGTCGGACTCTTCGGTGGTGCCGGAGTTGGGAAGACTGTCTTGATTCAAGAATTAATCCATAATATTGCCCAAGAACACGGTGGTATTTCTGTATTTACCGGTGTTGGGGAACGGACACGTGAAGGGAATGACCTTTATTGGGAAATGAAAGAATCTGGCGTTATTGAAAAAACAGCCATGGTCTTTGGACAAATGAATGAGCCACCTGGAGCACGGATGCGTGTTGCTTTGACTGGTTTGACCATTGCGGAATACTTCCGTGATGTCGAAGGTCAGGACGTTCTCTTGTTTATCGACAATATCTTCCGTTTCACCCAAGCCGGATCTGAAGTATCAGCCCTTTTGGGACGGATGCCTTCAGCCGTTGGTTACCAACCTACTTTGGCAACTGAAATGGGTCAATTGCAAGAACGGATTACGTCAACGAAGAAAGGTTCTGTTACTTCCATCCAAGCCATCTATGTGCCAGCCGATGACTATACAGACCCAGCGCCAGCAACCGCCTTTGCCCACTTGGATTCAACAACCAACTTGGAACGTAAATTGGTACAATTGGGAATCTACCCTGCGGTGGACCCATTGGCATCAAGCTCACGTGCCCTTTCTCCAGAAATCGTAGGAGAAGAACACTATGCAGTAGCTTCTGAGGTCAAACGCGTCCTTCAACGTTACCATGAATTGCAAGATATCATTGCGATCTTAGGGATGGATGAATTGTCTGACGAAGAAAAGACCTTGGTTGCTCGTGCTCGCCGGATCCAATTCTTCTTGTCACAAAACTTCAACGTTGCGGAACAATTTACCGGTCAACCTGGTTCATACGTACCGGTTGCAGAAACTGTTCGTGGTTTTAAAGAAATCTTGGACGGAAAATATGACCATCTTCCTGAAGATGCCTTCCGTGGTGTTGGATCGATCGAAGATGTGATTGCCAAAGCTGAAAAAATGGGATTCTAAGAAGAGGTGAAAGATGAGTCAAATGAACGTCCAAATCGTTACACCGGATGGACTGGTTTATGATCATCATGCCGCATTTGTATCTGTCAAGACAATTGATGGTGAATTAGGGATTTTACCTCATCATATCAATACCATTGCGGTTTTGGCTGTAGACCAAGTAAAGGTTCGTCGTGTCGACGATGACAAACATATTGATTGGATTGCAGTCAATGGGGGGATTATCGAAGTAGCAGGTAATGTCATTACCATTGTTGCCGATTCTGCCGAACGTGCTCGAGATATCGACATTAGTCGTGCAGAACGTGCCAAACTGCGAGCTGAAAAAGCGATTGAAGAAGCCAAAGATCAGCATTCGGTTGATATGGAACGTCGTGCTAAAATTGCTCTTCAACGCGCCATTAACCGGATTAATGTCGGAAATCGTTTATAACATATTAAAAAATAAGGTAGAGGTCTTGTCCTCGCCTTATTTTTGTTGAGTGAGAATCAAAAGAAGAAAGTGAGAATCAAATATGGTATAATAGCTGTATGATCCAAATGATTTTTAACTTTTCAAGCCATTTATTGTTTATCTTTTTTGCCTATTACCTATTGTTGAACCTAGTTCAATGGGAAAAGTTTTTAAAAGTAAGTACTGAAAATGCTGTTAAAATCCGTTTTTTGATCTTGATGCTCAGCATTGGAATCGGCTATCTAGCCAGCTCATTTTTTATCAGCGTGTATGAGATGAGTCGGCAGATTTTTATTGGCCAATTCTAGCCACATTTTATCAAAAATATGGTATGATAGAAGTCGTGACTTTAAGAAATTGGAGAACAATCCCGTATGGAAAAAATAATCGTTAATGGTGGAAATAATCGACTAGTTGGAACTGTCAAAATCGAAGGAGCAAAAAACGCTGTCCTTCCGCTTCTTGCTGCAACAGTCCTTGCAAGTGAGGGCGTGACGACCTTAAAAAACGTCCCTGTTTTATCAGATGTCTTCACAATGAACAATGTCGTTCGTGGCTTGAATGCACAAGTGACCTTCAATGAAGAAGAAAATACGGTTGTCGTAGATGCGCAAGAAAAATTATCAGAGGAAGCGCCTTATAAGTATGTGAGCAAGATGCGGGCCTCTATCGTTGTCTTGGGTCCTGTCTTGGCACGCAATGGCCATGCTAAAGTTTCCATGCCTGGAGGCTGTACGATCGGTAGTCGTCCAATAGACCTCCATCTCAAAGGTCTGGAAGCCATGGGGGCTGAAATTACACAAACGGCCGGCTATATTGAAGCGAAAGCAGATCGTCTCAAGGGAGCACATATCTATATGGACTTCCCATCAGTAGGGGCGACACAAAATATTATGATGGCCGCAACCTTGGCTGATGGAGTCACCGTGATTGAAAATGCTGCGCGGGAACCTGAGATTGTCGACCTAGCTCTTTTGCTCAACAAAATGGGAGCTACTGTCAAGGGGGCAGGAACTGAGACCTTAACCATCGTCGGTGTGGAGAGCTTGCACGGGGCAGACCACAATGTTGTACAAGACCGCATCGAAGCTGGAACCTTTATGATTGGGGCAGCTATGACCGGTGGAGATGTCTTGATCGAAGATGCCATTTGGGAACACAACCGTCCGTTGCTGTCTAAGATGCAGGAGATGGGAGTGACGGTAACCGAAGAAGAAAATGGAATTCGGATTCAATCGGATATCAGTAAGCTCCGTCCAGTGACCGTTAAAACCCTTCCATATCCAGGATTCCCAACCGATATGCAGGCTCAATTTACAGCCTTGATGGCCATGGCTAAAGGTGAGTCCACCATGATTGAAACTGTTTTTGAGAATCGCTTCCAGCACTTAGAAGAGATGCGTCGAATGGGCGTTCACTCAGATATTATGCGGGATACAGCTCGTATCGTAGGAGGTGAAAGCTTCCAAGGTGCAGAGGTCATGTCGACCGATTTGCGTGCGAGTGCAACGCTTGTCTTGATGGGCTTAGTGGCAGAAGGAGAAACAAAGGTCAGCAAATTAAGTCACTTAGATCGTGGTTATTATCAATTCCATGAGAAATTGGTGGCACTAGGTGCAGACGTGAAACGTGTAGAGGAAGAAGACGATGAAAACTAATCTTCGCTATGTTGGAAAACAGCTAGGAATTGTCCTCCTGTTGGCTGTGATTGCCATCATCATTTTTGCAGTTGGTTTGGTCATTGGCTATGGAGTGATTGGCGATGGAAAGAATCCATGGTCCATTCTCTCTCCGGATACCTGGTCAGAAATCATTGGGAAGCTAACCGGCAAATAAGATTTAAATAACATTGAGTAAAAAGGAGAGCAGCGAATCGAGTCAGTGACCCATCTAGCGCTGCTCTTTTTTGGAGAGAGGCATGACAAAACAAACAGTAAGCAAACGAACCAAACAAACCCTAGCAGGTTTTGTGGTGGCAACAGCCCTAGCAATCGGGGGCTATTATTTTAATCAACCGACGATAAAAGAAGCGACGGATCAGGTTGTTTCCGTGGTGACCAGTAGCCAAGAGGAAACACCCAGTAAAGAGTTAGCTAGCTCGGTACTAACGAAATCTGCTCGTTCACAATTGGGAAATGACATAGAATGGAACGGAGCTGGAGCCTTTGTCGTTAAGGGCAATCGAACAGATTTGGATGCCAGTGTGGCTAGTCAACCCTATGCGGATAACAAGACAAAAGAAGTCAATGGAAAGACCGTACCGACAGTTGCCAATGCCATCATGACTAAGGCGACTCGTCAGTACAGAGATCGCGATGCAACAGGAAGTGGCCTAACCGATTGGAAACCTGCTGGTTGGCATCAGGTTCATAATCTGTCAGGCGAGTACGACCATGCTGTGGATCGGGGTCATCTATTGGGTTACGCCTTGATCGGCAATCTCAAAGGCTTTGACGCTTCTACTAGCAATCCCAAAAATATCGCCGTGCAAACGGCTTGGTCCAATCAAGCCAATGATCCTCATTCCACTGGTCAAAACTACTATGAGACCCTGGTTCGAAAAGCCTTAGATAAGAACAAGCGGGTCCGCTATCGGGTCACTTTGATCTACAATCAGCCGGAAGATCTGATTCCTTTAGGTTCTCACATCGAAGCCAAATCGAGTGACGGGACTCTTGAGTTCAATGTCTTTGTTCCCAATGTTCAAAGTGGAATGAGCCTGGATTACCAGACAGGAAAAGTAACCATCCATCAATAAGCAAAAAAGCAGGTTTATTTAAGTTATTTTTAAGCATGGAGTGTTACAATTGCATACCTTCTTTAAGAGAAAGGAGAATGTATGAGAACTATTTTTCGGTTTTTCAGAGGAATCCTTCGCATGGCTTGGAGTCTCTTTTGGGGATTTTTCTGGACCATTGCCATCAGTTTTCTCGTCCTAGTGGGGATCATCTATTTTACAGATTCTCCTAGTTCTGGTATGGATGGAGTTGGGCGAGCTGCCCAAAAGGTTGTTTATCAAGTCGGCAATTTATTTGGAGATCAGGGTTTTGCATCGCGCTTTGGGATGACGTCTAGCTCACAGACCACGCAGACGGACAATCATGAGCATAGCGGTGCTCGCTGGGAAAAAGCGGAAGCCACGGTCTACCTGGATCCCAATATCAGTCAAACTTTTGTAAAAGCTTATCGGGATGCTATTGAGGCTTGGAACCAAACAGGAGCCTTTACCTTCAAGTTGGTTACAAATGAAAAAGAGGCTAATGTGGTCTTGACGGAAATGGATAACGCATCGGTTTCTGCTGCAGGAGAGACTGCCTCTCAGACTAACCTTTTAACCAACCGATTCACCCACATCACAGTGCGTCTCAATCGCCATTATCTTTTAAATTATGTCTATAACTATAGTTATGATCGAATTGTCAATACAGCTGAGCATGAGCTAGGCCATGCGATTGGGCTGGACCACACTGATGGAGAATCGGTCATGCAACCGGCTGGCTCCTTCTACAGTATCCAGGATACAGATGTGGAAGCAGTCCGACAATTGTACAAGGAAGAATAAAATACAATTTATCATTGAAAAGTTCTGGGCCCCAAGGGCTCAGGATTTTTTTGATGGCTCGTCTTTCCTTGTTTAATATGAAAAAAGATAGTAAAATAAGGACATGATTATTTTACAAGCCAACAAAATTGAACGCTCTTTTGCAGGGGAGGTTCTTTTTGATAATATCAGCCTGCAAGTGGATGAACGAGACCGGATTGCCCTGGTCGGAAAGAACGGAGCAGGTAAGTCTACGCTCTTGAAAATCTTGGTGGGGGAAGAAGAACCAACTTCTGGGGAAATCAATAAAAAGCGCGACCTTTCCCTCTCCTATCTAGCCCAGGATAGCCGCTTTGAGTCGTCCAATACCATCTACGATGAGATGCTCCATGTCTTTGACGACCTCCGTAAAACGGAGAAAACTTTGCGGCAGATGGAGCTTGAGATGGGGGAAAAAACTGGGGCTGACTTAGAAAAACTCATGCAGGACTATGACCGTCTCTCGGAAGAATTCCGTCAGGCAGGTGGCTTCACCTATGAAGCAGATATCCGCGCGATTCTCAATGGCTTTAAGTTCGATGAGTCCATGTGGCAGATGAAGATTGAAGAGCTATCAGGAGGGCAAAATACCCGTCTAGCTCTGGCCAAGATGCTTCTAGAAAAACCAAATCTCTTGGTACTGGACGAGCCGACCAACCACTTGGATATTGAGACCATCGCCTGGTTGGAAAACTATCTGGTCAATTATAGCGGAGCCCTTCTCATTGTCAGCCACGACCGGTATTTCCTAGATAAGGTCGCAACCATTACCTTGGATTTGACCAAGCATTCCTTGGACCGCTATGTCGGCAATTACTCCAGCTTTGTCGAGCAAAAAGAGCAAAAGCTTCTGACCGAAGCCAAGAACTACGAGAAACAACAAAAAGAAATAGCTGCTCTCAAAGACTTTGTTAATCGCAATTTGGTGCGGGCCTCAACCACCAAGCGGGCCCAGTCTCGTCGCAAGCAGTTGGAAAAAATGGAGCGCCTAGACAAGCCCGAAGCTGGGACCAAGTCTGCCCATATGACCTTCCATTCTGATAAGGCCTCTGGTAATGTCGTTTTGACAGTAGAAGAGGCAGCTGTCGGCTATGACGATCAAATCCTGTCCGAGCCGATCAATCTGGATATCCGTAAGATGAATGCGGTCGCTATTGTCGGACCAAATGGGATCGGGAAATCTACTCTTATCAAGTCTATTGTCGGGCAGATTCCTTTCATCAAGGGGGAAGCCCGTTTTGGGGCCAATGTCGAGGTGGGCTACTATGACCAGACCCAAAGTAAACTAACCCCTCACAACAGTGTCTTGGATGAGCTCTGGAATGACTTTAAACTGACACCAGAAGTAGAAATTCGCAATCGCCTAGGAGCCTTTCTTTTCTCAGGCGATGATGTAAAGAAAACTGTCGGCATGCTGTCGGGTGGAGAGCGGGCGCGTTTACTCTTGGCAAAGCTGTCCATGGAAAATAACAATTTCTTGATTCTCGATGAGCCAACCAACCACTTGGATATCGATAGCAAGGAAGTGCTGGAAAATGCCTTGATTGATTTTGATGGGACCTTGCTCTTTGTCAGCCACGACCGTTACTTTATCAATCGGGTGGCTACACAAGTCTTGGAACTCTCAGAAGAGGGCTCAACTCTTTATCTAGGAGATTATGATTATTATCTGGAGAAAAAAGCTGAGTTAGAGGCTCTTGCAACAGCACAAGCAGAAGCTGTGCCTGTTTCTTCTACGGAGGAAGTCACCAGCAATGAATATCACTTGCAGAAGCAAAACCAGAAGGAACTCCGGAAAATCACTCGTCGTATTGAGCAATTGGAAGCGGAGATGGAAGAGCTGGATCAAAAAATCCAAGACATCACCGAAACTATGCATAGCACCAATGATGCAGCCGACTTGGTTCAACTTCAGAGCGAGCTGGATCAACTAACTGTCCAGCAGGAAGCGGTCATGGAAGAGTGGGCAGAACTGTCAGAGCAGGTGGAATAGATGGAAGATCTTGGAAAAGTTTTTCGTGAATTTCGAATTAATAAGAATTACACGTTGAAAGAAGTTGCGGGCCACTGACGTTTGCGAACTCATGGAGAGCCAGTAGCAAATCGACCAGCTGACCGCCGCCCAAGAAGAAGCCATGCTAGAATGGGAAGCACTAGCGCAGTAAGTATAGTTTTCTAATTTGTATAAGGAGAACATAATGGCTACTGAAAATGATTGGTTTATGAAGCAGGTTAAAGGTGTAGCCAACATGATTGGTACAACTTTGCGCCTACAGATTCAAAATTTAGATTTGGGGCAGTATGAGGATGAGGAAGGAAGACTCATCAACGGGGCTCACTATCTTCAGCAAGTTCTAGAAGAGCAGCGCTTTGCAGAGGCCATTTCTTTTGTTGAAGAGCAGATGAAACGCCTACCTCTTCATCAGTATGATTTATTGGTTGATTGGCTGATTTCCTACTTAAGACAATTAGATGTTTCCGTGAAAGAAGATCAAGGATTCTACGAAGGGTACTTGCAAGAGTTAGAAAGGCACTTAAAGGAATTTAAGTGGTAATCAAATGGAAGATTTAGGAAAAGTTTTTCGTGAATTTCGAATCAGTAAAAATTATTCATTGAAAGAAGCTGCAGGAGAAGCTTGCTCGACCTCCCAGTTATCCCGTTTTGAATTGGGGGAGTCGGATCTGGCTGCTTCGCGCTTCTTTGACATTTTGGACAATATCCATGTGACGATAGAGAATTTTATGGATAAGGCCAGAAATTTTCAACACCATGAGCATGTCGCTTTGATGGCCCAGTTGGTTCCTCTTTATTACGCCAATGATATTGCAGGTTTTCAAAAGCTTCAAGAAGAGGAACTTGAAAAGGCTAAACATTCGACCAATCCCCTCTATTTTGAATTGAACTGGATCCTGCTACAAGGCCTGATTTGCCAGAGAGATGCCAGTTATACCATGAAGCAGCGTGATCTAGACAAGGTGGCAGATTACCTCTTTCAAACGGAAGAGTGGACCATGTATGAATTGATCCTCTTTGGCAATCTCTATAGCTTTTATGATGTGGACTATGTCACACGGCTTGGGAGAGAAGTGATGGAGCGGGAAGATTTCTACAAAGAAATTGGTCGCCATCGCAAACTGGTCTTGATTCTGGCTCTGAATTGCTACCAGCATTGTTTAGAACACCGTTCTTTTGAAAATGCTAGCTATTTTGAAGCTTATGTAGAAAAGATTATCGGGAAGAGTATCAAGCTCTACGAACGCAATATCTTTCATTATCTCAAGGGATTTGCCCTCTATCAGAAGGGGCAAACAGAAGAAGGGCGGCAGCAAATGCAGGAAGCCATGCATATTTTTGACGTGCTAGGACTTCCAGAGCAGGTGGCCTATTATCAAGAACACTTTGATAAATTTGTAATAAATGAATATTCATAAATAGGAGAGAGATAAAGGAGATTTTATGAACCGACATGCGGTCCAATTAATTAGTCGTGGAGCTATTAACAAAATTGGAAATATGCTCTATGACTATGGGAACAGTGTCTGGCTGGCCTCGATGGGGACTATAGGAAAGACGGTATTAGGGATCTATCAGATTTCTGAGTTAGTGACAGGGATTCTCGTGAATCCTTTTGGAGGAGTGATTTCAGACCGTTTTTCTCGTCGCAAGATTTTGATGACGACCGACTTGGTTTGTGGACTCCTTTGTTTGGCGATTTCTTTTATCACAAATGATAGCTTGATGATTGCGGCTCTTATTTTTGCCAATATTGTTCAGGCCATTGCCTTTGGTTTTTCTCGACCTGCCAATAAAGCTATTATCACAGAGGTTGTTGAGAAAGATGAGATTGTGACCTATAATGCTCACTTGGAGTTGGTCTTACAGGTTGTTAGTGTCAGTTCACCTGTTTTTTCTTTCCTAGTTCTACAATTTGCCAGTCTTCATGCGACCCTCTTACTGGATGCGCTGACCTTTTTCATTGCCTTTGTTCTAGTGGCTTTCCTTCCGAAAGAAGAAGCTAAGGTGCAAGAGAGGAAACAGTTTACCGGGAAAGATATTTTTTCTGATATCAAGGATGGGTTAGACTATATCTGGCATCAGAAAGAGATTTTCTTTCTCTTATTAGTGGCTTCTAGCGTCAATTTCTTTTTTGCGGCTTTTGAGTTTTTACTTCCCTTCTCGAATCGTCTATACGGGGTTAAAGGAGCTTATGCGACCATTTTAACGCTGGGAGCTATTGGATCTATTCTAGGAGCGCTTGTTGCCAATAAAATGAAATCAAGTATGAAAATTCTCCTGTTTTTACTGATCATGGCAGGGGTCGGAGTGTTCATAATGGGCTTGCCCCTTCCGCCTTATCTTTCCTTTTCAGGAAATTTGGTCTGTGAATTTTTTGTGACCATTTTCGACATCCACGTTTTTACCCAAGTACAAACCAAGGTGGAAGATGATTATCTAGGTAGAGTATTGAGCACAATTTATACCTTGGCTGTTCTCTTTATGCCCATCGCCAAAGGGTTGATGACTTGGTTGCCAAGCGTCCGTATGGAATCATTTCTCTTGATTGGAGCTGGGGTTATTCTCTTTTCACTCTTGGCTCAGCTAGTAGCTAAGCAGCTTCAATCAAAAGAACAGTAGGGATCCTTTGATAAATTTGTAAACTATTATTTTTCCCAAATAGGGGACAAAATGAAAACCTCTTTCATGAACTGATACAATAGTTTCAGAAAATGAAGGAGGTTTTTTTATGAATCGACATGCAGTCCAATTAATTGCTCGTGGAGCTATCGATAAAATAGGGAATATGCTCTATGATTATGGGAATAGTGTTTGGCTGGCCTCAATGGGTACGGTGGGAAAGACGGTGTTAGGGATTTATCAAATTTCGGAGTTGGTGACAGCGATACTAGCTAATCCATTTGGTGGCGTGATCTCAGATCGTTTTTCCCGTCGCAAGATTTTGATGACGACCGACTTGGTTTGTGGCCTCCTTTGTTTGGGAATTTCTTTTATTACAAATGATAGCTTGATGATTGCAGCCCTGATTGTTGCCAATATTGTCCAGGCCATAGCCTTTGCTTTTTCACGACCTGCTAATAAAGCCATTATCACAGAATTTGTAGAAAAAGATGAGATTGTGATCTATAATGCCCACTTGGAGTTGGTCCTACAGGTTGTAAGTGTCAGCTCTCCTGTGTTCTCTTTCCTTGTTTTACAATTTGCCAGTCTCCATGCGACCCTCTTACTGGATGCCCTGACTTTTTTTATCGCCTTCGTTCTGGTGGCATTCCTTCCGAAAGAAGAAGCCAAAGCTCAAGAGAAGAAGCCTTTTACGGGAAAAGATATTTTTTCGGATATGAAAGATGGACTAAACTACATCTGGCATCAAAAAGAAATTTTCTTTCTCTTATTAGTAGCTTCCAGCATGAATTTCTTTTTTGCAGCCTTTGAATTTTTGCTTCCTTTTTCCAATCGCCTTTACGGGGTCAAAGGAGCCTATGCGACCATCTTAACCATGGGTGCTATTGGCTCTATCATCGGAGCCTTGATCGCTAATAAATTTAAATCAAGCATGAAGGCGCTTCTCTTCTTATTGATTTTAACAGGAGTGGGAGTGCTTATGATGGGCTTGCCTCTTCCGCCTCTTCTTTCCTTTTCTGGAAATTTGGTCTGTGAACTCTTTATGACGATTTTTAACATTCACTTTTTTACCCAAGTTCAAACCAAGGTAGAAGGAGACTATCTGGGCCGGGTCTTAAGCACGATTTTTACCCTAGCCATTCTCTTTATGCCCGTAGCTAAAGGATTGATGACCTGGTTGCCAAGTGTCCGTATGGAATCATTTCTCTTGATTGGAGCTGGTGTCATTCTCTTTTCACTCCTCGCTCAAGTAGTCGCCAAGAAATTACAAGCAAAAGAAGGTACATCAGCATAAAAAAAGCACCAATCGGTGCTTTTTAGTTGTTTTCTTTTTCTTCTGTCTTGATTTCTTTCTTTTCTTCTTCCAGTTGCTTTTGAGTGCTCTTGAGTTCTTTTTTTAGGGAGAAGCCCTTTGAAAAATTAACCAAGGTCATGACGAATGCACCCAAGAGGACACAGAGCAAGATCAGAATGATCAAGGGTAATTTAAATTGAATCAAGAGGAAATTCACGGTGACCGTTTGCATGTTTGCAAGGGAAATACCAGCAATCAATAAAATTAAAAGTAATAAAGCAATGTAGTGTAGGTTATTTTTGTTCATCATTATCTCCTTATTGTTCAGTAGGGGCCTTGCTTTTCACATCAGCGTACTCTTCTGGCTGCTCTAGGCTTAGAATCTCCTCATAAGCCGGTAGGGAAAGGTCCTTGCCATATTTATTTTTTAAAGCAGTGCTCACTAGGCGATAGGCCAAATTGGCATTTCGGGACAAGATAGGACCGTGGAAGTAGCTGCCAAAGACGTTCTTGTAATGAACCCCTTCGCACCCATCTTCTTTGTTGTTCCCATTTCCATAGACGACCTTGCCCAGTGGTTTTTCATCTTCCGCCAAGAAGGTCCGACCTTGGTGGTTCTCAAAACCATAATAGGTTTCGTTAAATTCTTCGTTATGGATCTTGATATCACCGATATAGCGGTTGTTGACTTGGTTAAGCGTATAGTGGCCCATAATACCGAGTCCATCAATACGTTTGCCAGAAGCTTCAATGTAGTATTGGCCTAGAAGCTGAAAGCCACCACAGATAGCCAGGACCACGCCATTGTCATGAATGAAGCGTTCGAGGTCTTCTTTTTTATCTGGTAGATCCTCGGATACAATGGTCTGTTCGTAGTCTTGCCCGCCGCCGAAAAAGGCTATATCGTAGGCATCAGGATCGAACCGGTCTTTGAGAGAGACGATATCAACAGTGACATGGGCTCCAAGCTTTTCCGCAACGTACTTGAGCATGAGGATATTTCCATTGTCCCCATAGGTATTCATTAAATTGCCGTAGAGATGGGCAATGCGCAGGCTGTAGGGATACTGTGCCTGATCAGAAGATTCTAGGGAAGTATAAGTCATTAGTGCATCTCCTTTTCAATCAGGTGTTCTTGGGCCAAGAGTTCACGGAATTCTAGCATGGCTGTATAGGTAGCTAAAATGTAAGCGTGAGGGGTTTCCTGTTGCTGGATGCGTTGGAAGACCTCTTTTAATTCAGCCATTTCTGTGATCTTTTCTGCAGGATAGCCAGTGACCCGAAGCCGCCGAGCAATCTCAGAGTGGCGCACTCCGCCAGCATTGATCTCTGGAATGTCCATCTGGGTGATTTGCTCAAAGTTGGCATCCCAAATCCAGCTCGTATCGATTCCGTCTGCATAGTTGGCGTTGAGGAGAACCGATAAGCTAAAGGAATAAGGGGCTAGTTTGATCATTTCAATGGCTTGGGTCGCACCAACCGGATTTTTAATCAGGACCAAGGTACATTCCTTATCCCCAATCTTAAAGGTTTCCTGGCGACCAAAGACAGCGCGACTGCGATCAAATCCTTGCTTAATCACTTCAGGTTGTACTCCAAAGAATCCAGCAACAGAGACAGCTGCTAAGGCATTGTAGATGTTGTAAAGACCACCGATATTGATGTGGTAGTCTTGGCCTTGAATCCGGAAGTTGGAAGATCGATGGGTTAAAGAGAGGAGATCCGATACGGCATAGGTCAGTGGTGGCCGGTGGAAACCACAGTGCTCACAGATATAATCTCCCAGGTTAGCATAGGTATTGAGCTTGTACTTGAGTATGTTGTAACAATGCGGGCAGAGGATTCCTTCGGTATTGTAATGGGCTAGTTGTGGCTCTGATTTTTCTGTATCAAATCCATAATATTGGATCGGATTGGATAAGGTCTGACTATTAAAGAGCGGACTATCTCCATTTAACAGAACCGTCGCAGTTGGGACCTTGTGAATGGCATCCAAAATCATTTGGTAGGTTGTATAGATCTCACCGTAGCGGTCCATCTGGTCTCGGAAAATATTGGTGACCACAAACAGGCTGGGCTTAATATAATCACAAATCCGAGATAGGCTGGCCTCGTCGATTTCTAGTACCGCAATCGGTCGATTTGATTTCGAATGCTTAGCCCGTAAGAAGGTCGTTGTAATCCCAGAGATCATATTGGCTCCGCTTGGATTGGTCAAAATCGGTCCAAACGCTTCTTGGAGAATACCTACGGTTAGTGCAGTGGTCAGGGTTTTCCCATTTGTCCCTGTAATCACAACAATCTCATAGTTTTTGGCCAGTTGACTGAGAATATCTTTATCAAATTTGAGGGCTACTTTACCTGGTAGGGTTGATCCCCGCCCCATTTTTTCTAGAATAGAGCCGGAAAGCTTTCCTGCCAGAAGGCCCAAGGTTGTATTTATCTTCATAAATCATATTTTATCATAAAAAGCATCAGAAGGTTACAGAAAAATCTGTTGAAACGTGTTATAATAAGATGATGTCTTTTAGAGAAGTGGTAGGTATGAGAATATGAATATTCAACAGTTTTCAAATCCACAATTTTGGACCAGTTTGTTCCCAAATTGGTGGAGTGTTATTATCAATATCATCGATATTGCCCTGGTGGCTTGGTTGCTGTATTTTTTGATCAAAGCCATCGTCGGGACCAAGATCATGATTTTGGTGCGTGGGGTCATTATCTTTTTCTTGGCTCAATTTTTAGCCAATTTTTTGGGTTTAACGACTATTTCTTGGCTGATCAATCAAGTGATTACCTATGGGGTTATCGCGCTGGTTGTGATTTTCTCCCCTGAAATTCGGATTGGCTTAGAGCGTTTAGGTCGGGCGACAGAATTTTTTACGACGAGTGAAGTCAGTCAGGAAGAGAAAATGGTACAGGCCTATGTTAAGGCAGTGGCTTATATGAGCCCACGTAAGATTGGTGCTTTGGTAGCTATTCAAGGAGCTAGAACCCTTCAGGAATATATTTCCACAGGGATTCCTCTAGATGCAGATATTTCAGGAGAATTGCTGATTAATATCTTCATTCCTAATACTCCTTTGCATGATGGAGCGGTCATTGTTCGCAATGATAAAATCGCTGTTTCTTGTGCCTACCTGCCCTTGACCGAAAACACTGGAATTTCAAAAGAGTTCGGAACGCGTCACCGCGCAGCCATTGGTTTGTCTGAAGTCTCTGATGCTTTTACCTTTGTGGTATCAGAAGAAACGGGCGGGATCTCTGTGACTTACAATGGAACTTTCCGACACGATTTAACCTTAGACGAGTTCGAGGTAGAATTGAGAGCCTTCTTGGTTCCTGAAGAGAATAAAACGACTAGTTGGAAAGAGCGTCTATTTGGGAGGGTGACAAAATGAGATCGAAAAAAGAATTTCTTTATGTTTTCTCTTCCGTCTTATTGTCCTTTATCTTGTTTATCAATGCATCTTCCTTTAATTTTCAAAATAATAGCAGCGCTAGACAAGTGAGTTCAGAGACCTACACCAATACCTTGACCAATATTCCGATTGATGCCAAGTACAATGACAAGACATACTTTGTCAGTGGGTTAACATCGGAAGTAACAGTCTTTCTAAAGGGTTCAAACCGGGTCGCTCTAGCAAGCGAAATGCAGCCGGGAACTCGGAAGTTTCGCGTGGTAGCGGATATTCGTAAGGCCAAGGAAGGTACCGTTGAAGTGCCGTTGATTGTGGAAGATCTTCCGGCTGGTTTGACCGCAACCGTAGAGCCTCAGAAAGTTTCTGTAAAAATCGGGAAGAAAGCGAAAAAATCGTTTGCTGTTAGAGCAACGATTCCAGACAATCAAATTGTAGATGGAATAACGGTTTCGAATATTTCTCTTGAAACCACCAAAGTAGAAGTGACCAGCGATCAAGAAACCTTGAGTCGCATTGATCATGTCCAAGCGGTCTTCCCATCCAGTGAGATCATTAGTGGAAATTATAGCGGAACTATTTCCTTAAATGCAGTAGATGCTCAAGGAAATGTTCTACCAGGTTTGGTCAAGCCGAGTGAAACACGGATTCAAGTGACCACAAAGAGTAGCTCGTCTACGTCAAGCTCAAGCAGTTCGTCGTCGACTTCTTCCAGTTCAAGTAATTAGAAAGTAAAAAGGTAATCAAAAATGGGTAAATATTTTGGAACGGACGGTGTCCGTGGAGAAGCAAATGTAGAATTAACACCAGAATTGGCCTTTAAGTTGGGTCGTTTCGGTGGTTATGTGTTGAGCCAACATGAAGAAGAAACACCTTTGGTGTTTGTTGGACGTGATACGCGTATTTCTGGTGAAATGCTGGAGCATGCTTTGATCGCTGGTCTCTTATCAGTTGGGATTCGCGTTTATAAGTTGGGTGTGATTGCAACGCCAGGTGTTGCCTATCTGGTTCGTACGGGAAAAGCCAGCGCCGGCGTTATGATTTCTGCTAGCCACAATCCAGCCTTGGACAATGGAATCAAATTCTTTGGTGGTGATGGTTTCAAATTGGATGATGATCGCGAGCTTGAAATTGAAGCCTTGCTTGATGCCGCTGAAGATACCCTTCCACGTCCAAGTGCGCAAGGTTTAGGAACAGTCATGGAATATCCGGAAGGCTTGCGTAAGTATCAAGAATTCCTTGTATCGACAGGTGTCCAACTCGAGGGCATGCACGTGGTCTTAGATACAGCAAATGGTGCAGCCTCTACCAGTGCTCGTCAAATCTTTGCAGATTTAGGAGCTCAATTGACCGTCATCGGTGAAAACCCAGATGGTTTGAACATCAATGATGGGGTTGGCTCTACTCACCCAGATCACTTGCAAGAGAAAGTGAAAGAAGTAGGCGCAGCGATTGGTCTTGCCTTTGACGGAGATAGTGATCGCTTGATTGCTGTGGATGAAAATGGAGAAATCGTAGACGGGGATAAGATCATGTACATCATCGGTTCGTATCTTTCAAGCAAGGGCTTGCTCGAAAAAAATACGATCGTCACAACCGTCATGTCCAATCTCGGATTCCATAAGGCATTGGATGCAAAGGGAATTCAAAAAGAAATCACAGCTGTTGGAGACCGTTATGTGGTCGAAGAAATGCGCAAATCTGGGTATAACCTTGGTGGGGAGCAATCCGGTCATGTAGTCATCATGGATTACAACACGACTGGGGATGGCCAATTAACAGGCGTTCAATTAACCAAAATCATGCAAGAAACTGGTAAGAAATTATCTGAATTGGCTGCAGAAGTAAGTATTTACCCACAAAAGCTTGTCAATATCCGGGTTGAAAATAGCATGAAAGACAAGGCGATGGAAGTGCCTGCTATTCGTGAAATCATTGAAAAAATGGAAGCGGAAATGGCAGGAAATGGTCGTATCCTTGTGCGTCCAAGTGGAACCGAACCCCTCCTTCGTGTGATGGCAGAAGCACCAACCCATGAAGAAGTGGACTATTATGTAGATACCATTGCTGCAGTTGTTCAAGCAGAAATCGGACTTTAACCTTGTAAAAAACATGGCTCGCAAATAGGCGAGCAGAGGAGGTATATATGAAACAGGTTCGTCAAATTGTATGGGCACTTGCCTTAGTGCTAACGATTCTATTCACAGCTGGTTTGACTAAAACAATTCATGCTGCAGAAGTCTCATCATATACACAGACAGCACGTCTAACGAAAGACGGTAACACGCTAACAAATGGGAGCAAGGTGTTGACAAATGAAAAATTGTCAGCAAGTATTTATTTAGCGTTTCCAGATTCGCAAGCCATTCAAGCTGGTGATACTTTAACACTTAGCTTACCAAAAGAATTAACCCTCTACACAGCGTTGGAATTCAATGTTCTTGAGGAAGGTCAATCAAATGGTCAGACGGTGGGGAAAGCTGTCGTTGATACAGCTAAGAAAACAGTGACCGTCACCTTTAATGATTATTTCGCATCTCATCCACTCAACAAACGAGTTGCTCTTCGTTTTGATGTAAAAGTCGATTCAGAAGTAGTTACAAAAACATCTCCAATCCAGTTTAAACTAGGAAATACAGATTTTTCATTGAATTATGAAAAGACAGATGGGGAAGCTGGAGAATACGAGATGAAATACGGCTATCAAGATAAGTCTGATCCGACCATTGTTAAATGGCGTATTCTCTTAAATGCCCGTCAAGATATCCTCCGTGGAATGGTCATTAAAGACCAATTTGGAGATGGTTTAACTCTGGTTGAAGGTAGCTTGCGTGCGGTTCGCTATGCTCCTGTAGCAGGTGGGATCAAGAACGAAGCTCAGATCTTGAGTCTCCCAGTTCTGGATAACTTTACTAAAAAAGCTGTTTTCGATAAGAATGCAGATGGCAAGACCACTGGTTTTACGATTGAATTTGGTGATAATTACAATTGGCCAATGTATATTGAATATTCTACAAAAGTAGCTCCTGGAACTAAAGTCGGTGATATTGTCCATAATACATTAACATGGAAGGCAACCAATTTCCCAGCACCGCGTAGTTTAACCCGTGAAGTGCGATTGGAAACAGGATCTGGCGAAGGATTGGGTGAGAAAGAACAAACTCCACCGACACCTAGCTCAACCTCCTCAACGAGTTCTAGTTCTTCATCAAGTTCTAGCTCTTCATCGAGTTCTAGTTATTCGTCAAGTTCATCGAGTTCTGGTTCTACATCGAACTCAACCTCTACATCAAGTTCTTCATTGAAATCATCTTCATCTTCTGTTAAAGAAGAAGCTCCAAAACCTGGTAAGAAAAAAGTTCTTCCAAGTACAGGTGAAAAGATGACACCGGTGGTTCTTGTCATGGGTGTCTTCCTAGCAGTTCTATCAGTTGGTGTTTTACGTGTAAGAAAAGATTCTTAAAATGATCCATGAAAGATCAGACATTTGTCTGGTCTTTTTGTGTAGGCTCGATTTGAAAAATCCCCTATTTCGTGGTAAAATAGGGCTAATGAATTTATAGTAATCGAGGTATTAGAAGTGGCTTTTGGAGATAACGGAAAACGTAAAAAAACACCATTTGAAATGATCACGATGGTGGTCATTGTGATTATGTTGATTGTAACGGTAGGTGCAATCTTTGCAACCGCAATTGGTGCTCTTTCTTACTAAGACGCACACAGAAATAAAGGAAATCATCTATTTATGAGTATGTTTTTAGATACAGCCAAGATTAAGGTCAAGGCTGGAAATGGCGGCGATGGCATGGTGGCTTTTCGTCGCGAAAAATATGTCCCTAATGGCGGACCTTGGGGTGGTGATGGAGGCCGTGGTGGCAATGTCATCTTCGTAGTAGACGAAGGCTTGCGTACCTTGATGGACTTCCGTTATAACCGGCATTTCAAAGCCCAAAATGGGGAAAAAGGAATGACCAAAGGGATGCACGGACGGGGAGCAGAAGATCTCTATGTACGAGTCCCTCAAGGGACGACCGTCCGAGATGCTGAGACTGGCAAGGTCATTACAGACCTAGTTGAAAATGGACAAGAGTACATTGTCGCCCACGGTGGCCGTGGCGGACGTGGAAATATTCGTTTTGCTACTCCTAAGAATCCAGCTCCAGAGATTTCTGAGAACGGGGAACCTGGTCAGGAACGCGAACTCGAATTAGAGCTCAAGGTCTTGGCAGACGTTGGTTTGGTTGGCTTCCCATCAGTAGGGAAATCAACCCTTCTTAGTGTCATCACTTCAGCCAAACCAAAGATTGGAGCTTATCATTTCACAACCATCGTTCCAAACTTGGGCATGGTTCGGACGCCGTCAGGTGAATCCTTTGCAGTCGCAGACCTTCCTGGATTGATTGAAGGAGCTAGCCAAGGTGTCGGACTCGGAACCCAGTTCCTTCGTCACATTGAGCGCACCCGGGTTATCTTGCATGTTATTGATATGTCAGCCAGTGAAGGACGCGACCCTTACGAAGATTATGTTCAAATCAATAAAGAGCTTGAAACCTATAATCTTCGTTTGATGGAACGTCCTCAGATTATCGTGGCAAATAAGATGGATATGCCAGAAAGCCAAGAAAACTTGAAAGAATTCAAGAAGAAATTGGCGGCCAATTATGATGAGTTTGATGAACTGCCACAGATCTTTCCGATCTCTAGTTTGGCGCATCAAGGTTTGGACAACTTGTTAGAAGCAACAGCAGAATTGTTAGACAAAACGCCAGAATTCCTCTTGTATTCAGAAGACGAAATGGCCCAAGAAGAAGTCTACTATGGCTTTGATGAAGACCAGCCAGCCTTTGACATCAGTCGGGATGACGATGCTGCTTGGGTCTTGTCTGGTGAAAAACTTGAAAAACTCTTCAATATGACGAATTTCGATCGTGATGAAGCGGTCATGAAATTTGCTCGTCAATTGCGTGGCATGGGTGTTGATGAAGCTCTCCGTGCGCGTGGGGCAAAAGATGGCGATATCGTCCGGATCGGTAAATTTGAATTTGAGTTTGTGGATTAGGATAGATCCCGAGTGGATCAAGGATTCCAAATAAGAAGTGAGGCTTTTTCAGTGGGAGATAAACCAATATCTTTTCGAGATGAAAATGGAAATTTTGTTTCAGCAGCCGATGTTTGGAATGCTGAAAAACTAGAAGAACTCTTTAATACGCTAAATCCTAAGCGGAAATTGCGCTTACAAAGAGAAAAATTAGCAAAAGAAAACCAGCAGAAGTAAATAGACTTGGAGAATACTATGGCAAAAACAATTCATACAGATAAAGCACCCGCAGCAATTGGACCTTATGTTCAAGGGAAAATCGTAGGCAATCTTCTCTTTGCAAGTGGACAAGTTCCCTTGTCACCTGAAACAGGCGAAATCATTGGCGAAACCATCCAAGAACAAACAGAACAAGTCTTAAAGAATATTGGGGCTATTTTGGAAGAGGCTGGGACAGACTTTGACCACGTGGTGAAAACCACTTGTTTCTTAAGTGATATGAATGACTTTGTACCTTTTAATGAGGTCTATAAAACAGTCTTTACTACAGAGTTTCCATCTCGATCTGCTGTTGAAGTAGCACGCCTGCCACGTGATGTGAAGGTTGAAATTGAAGTTATTGCGGAAATCAAAGCCTAATAACCATTCAAAGACAAAAAGACAGAGTGGAGAGCAGGAAACTGTAGGCCACTCTGTTTTATTTATGGGAGGAGAAAATGACAGAAAGTAAGATTCAACTGGTCATGGTAACCGGGATGAGCGGTGCTGGAAAGACCGTCGCCATCCAATCGTTTGAGGATTTGGGTTACTTTACCATCGATAATATGCCACCGGCGCTCTTGCTGAAATTTATTGAGCTCATGCGTCATAGCCCGGATAACAATAAATTAGCCGTTGTTGTGGACATGCGGAGCCGTTCTTTTTTCAATGAAATTCGCACTATTTTGGATGAATTGGACAACCAAGAAGACCTCGATTTCAAGGTCTTGTTCTTGGATGCCACTGATAGTGAGTTGGTAGCACGATACAAGGAAACCCGTCGCAGCCATCCACTAGCGGCAGATGGTCGTGTCTTAGATGGGATTACCTTAGAGCGCGAACTCTTATCCCCTTTAAAAAATATCAGTCAAAATGTGGTGGATACGACTGAGTTGACGCCTCGTAATCTGAGAAAAACCATCGCAGAACAATTTGCCAGTCAAGATAATCAGCCAGATTTTCGGGTTGAGGTCATGTCATTTGGGTTTAAATATGGCCTTCCGATCGATGCTGACCTTGTCTTTGACGTGCGTTTCCTTCCAAACCCCTACTACAAATTGGAACTTCGGAATTTAACCGGTCAAGATCCAGCTGTCTATGATTACGTCATGGATCACCCTGAATCAGAGGACTTTTATCGTCACCTCCATGACCTGATCGTTCCTATTTTACCGTCTTATAAACGGGAGGGTAAATCCGTTCTCACCATCGCTATGGGCTGTACCGGTGGGCAACACCGTTCAGTAGCCTTTGCAGAGCGCTTAGCGCATGATTTAGAAAAAAATTGGCAGGTCAATTGCAGTCATAGAGACAAGGACAGACGGAAAGAAACGGTGAATCGCTCATGAGAAAACCTAAAGTAACCGTTATTGGAGGAGGAACAGGGATTTCTGTTATTCTCGATAGTCTGAGAAAGAAACCGGTCGATATTACTGCTATTGTAACCGTTGCAGATGATGGTGGGAGTTCAGGTGAATTGCGGAAGAACATCCAAAAATTGACACCACCTGGAGATCTTCGAAATGTGCTGGTTGCCATGTCAGATATGCCTCGTTTTTATGAGAAGGTCTTTCAATACCGTTTTGCAGACGATGATGGCCCTTTGGCCGGACACCCTTTGGGAAACTTGATCATTGCAGGGATTTCAGAGATGCAAGGCTCGACCTATAATGCCATGCAGTTGTTGACCAAGTTCTTTCATACGACCGGCAAGATCTATCCTTCCAGTGATAGTCCTTTGACCCTTCATGCCGTCTTTCAAGATGGAAAAGAAGTGGTAGGAGAAAGCCACATTGCCAACTACACCGGCATGATTGATCATGTCTATGTGACCAATACCTTCGATCAAGAGCGGCCAAAGGCTAGTAAGAAAGTGGTGGAAGCTATTCTTGAAAGTGATATGGTCGTCTTAGGTCCTGGTTCGCTCTTTACCTCGATCCTTCCAAATTTGATGATCGATGAGATTGGGAAAGCCATCCTTGAAACCAAGGCTCAGGTAGCCTATGTTTGTAACATCATGACCCAAAGAGGAGAAACCGAGCATTTCACAGACAGTGACCACGTTGCCGTTCTCCATAAACATTTGGGAGAGAAGTTCATCGATACGGTCCTTGTCAATATCAATCAGGTTCCCGCAGCTTACATGAACAGTAACAAATTTGATGAATACTTGGTGCAGGTAGAGCACGATTTCAAGGGGCTGCACTCGCAAGTTCCCCAAGTGATTTCTTCTGATTTCTTGAAGTTGGTCAATGGAGGAGCCTTTCATGATGGTGAAAAAGTAGTCGAAGAGTTGATGCAGATCGTGCAGGTGAGAAAATGAGTTTTACGGTTCGTGTCAAAGAAGAATTATTGTCTCTCAAGCGATTTGAAAAGAGTGAATTGGCTGCCATTATCAAGATGTCTGGAAGTTTAGGAATTTCAATGGGGGGCTTGACGCTCTCGGTGACAACCGAAAATGCCAAAATCGCTCGCCATATCTATGAATTATTGCATCATTTTTATGAGGCCAAATCGGATATTCGCCACCATCAAAAAACCAATTTGAAAAAGAATCGTGTCTACACAGTATTCTTGGATGAAAAGGTAGAAGAAATTTTAGCTGACTTGCATTTGGCAGATGCCTTCTTTGGGATTGAGACAGGCATTGATGCTAGTGTTTTAGAAGATGAAGTAGCTAGCCGTGCTTATCTTCGGGGAGCTTTTCTGTCGAGTGGTTCGATAAAAGATCCTGAAAAAGGGAAGTACCAGCTGGAAATTCATTCTGTTTATACAGACCACGCGGAAGGAATTGCCCTTCTCATGCAAGGATTTTTACTAGATGCGAAAACCATCGAGAGGAAAAAAGGAGTGGTAACCTATTTGCAACGAGCGGAAGATATTATTGATTTTCTAATTGTCGTAGAGGCCATGCAAGCCATGCAGGAATTTGAGTCTATCAAGGTCATGAGAGAGACGCGCAATGACCTCAATCGGGCTAATAATGCCGAGATGGCCAACATTCAGCGAACAGTCACAGCTAGCATGAAAACCATTAATAATATTAGTAAAATTGTGGATACGGTCGGTCTAGGAAGTTTACCAAGTGACCTGCAAGAGGTTGCCTATATCCGGATGAACCATCCAGATTATTCCATCCAGCAGATCGCAGATAGTTTGCAACAACCTATTTCAAAAAGCGGCGTCAATCACCGCTTGCGTAAGATTAATAAAATCGCAGACGATTTAGATAAATAAAAAAGGCCAAAGGCCTTTTTTATTATAAACTGGTTGAGTGTGTTGGTTGGACTTTCTTATCTGGATAGATGTAGTTGATGGCATTGTTTACAGCTGTTGGGGCTTCTCCCAGACCTGTAGCAATGAGATCGATCTTTCCTTCATAGAAGCAGCAGTCTCCACAAGCATAAATTCCAGGAAGGCTGGTTTCTTGTTTTTGGTTGACCTTGATTTTATGGCGTTGCAATTCTACACCCCATTCTTTCAAGTTTCCGATTGAAGATTTAAAGCCATAGTTGACAAATAAGTGATCAATCGGAATGAGTTCGGTTTCATCGGTTTTAACTTTTGTGATTTCAAGATGAGTGGCATGACCATTTTCACCAATCAAGCGGCTAGGAACAAATGGTGTTTTGATGCTAACAGAAGATTGTTTGAGTTCTTCTACACTATGTTCTAAAGCACGGAAGTTATCCCGACGATGAATGATCGTAGTTGGAGCAATCTTGTCAAAAGCAAGAGCCCAGTCTACAGCAGAGTCTCCACCACCAAGGACGGTCACCTGCTGTCCTTCATATTGTTGGATGTTTGATACGTGATAGTGGACGTTATCAAAGGTATCAGCCCCCTCGATATCAAGAGCACGTGGTTTAAAGGCACCGCCACCCATGGCAATGATGACTGCTTTAGACTGATGCACTTGGCGAGAAGTAGTGATAATGAAGAGGTCACCCTCTTTTTGAATATCCTCTACAGTTTCATTGAGGAAGATCGGTGTATCGAATCGTTTGACTTGCTCGATCAAGCGGTCAATTAATTCTTCACCTGTTAAATTGGTAAAACCGGGTACATCGAGGATATTTTTTTCTGGATAGAGAATGGCTGGTTGCCCTCCAAGTTGAGGTAAGGAATCAATCAGTTTGACTTTAACTTGGCGCATATTGCCATAAAAAGCAGCAAACAGACCAACTGGTCCGCCCCCAACAATCGTAATATCATAAATTTCTGACATGGTATCTCCTTCAGGGTTTTCTATGTTTCCATTGTATCATAAAATAGGAAGAATGAAAAAGTCTGAAAAAAGAAATGGCATGAAGGCTAGGAAGGCTAGAAAAGTTTCAAAAGATCTTGACAGCACCTTTAAAGTATGATAAAATAATTAAGATTTTAGGCTTGAAGGGAGTGAAAAATATGTCAAAAACAGTAGTACGTAAGAATGAATCTCTTGACGATGCTCTTCGTCGTTTCAAACGTGCGGTTACTAAAGCTGGTACTCTTCAAGAAACACGCAAACGTGAATTCTATGAAAAACCTTCTGTAAAACGTAAACGTAAATCAGAAGCAGCTCGTAAACGTAAAAAATTCTAATTGAATACAGAAACAGACTTCGGTCTGTTTTTTGTTTTTTCTCATCCATCAAAGACAAAAAAACCGACCTTCTAACTAGAAGATCGGATCTTTTTATCTGATTATTTGTTTGCAAGCAAGTCGCGGATTTCAGCAAGCAACTCTTCTTGAGTAGGAGCTGGAGCTTCTTCTTCGACAGCTTCTTCTTTTTTACCAAGGTTTTGAGCTTTTTCAGCAGCTTTCACTACGAAGAAAAGAACAGTACCAACAACAAGGAAGTTGATCACAGCGCTCAAGAAGCTACCGTATGCAACACCGTTCCATGACAATTGAGCAATCTTTTCAACACCAGCAGCTTTCATAGCTGGTTTCAAAATAAGTGGAGTGATGATATCGTTAACAAGTGATGTTACGATAGCTCCAAATGCAGCTCCGATAACGACTGCTACAGCAAGGTCAACAATATTCCCACGAAGGAGAAAAGCTTTCAAATCTTTTAACATATCCTAAATATGTCCTTTCATAATAATTTTTACTATGATAGTATAACGGAAAAATATTCGACTGACAAGGAATATGCCTCATTTTTTTAAAATTAGTGATAAAGGTTGAAAATCTTTTCTTTTATGTGTGAAATCGGTAGGAAAAAATTTACTTTTACTAACTTTTAGTATAAAATATAAAGTGATAATCTATGGTAAAATGGAGGCACTGTTTATGGTTGATAAAGAGCTGATTGCAGAAATTAAAAACAGTGTAAACATTGTTGAAGTTATTGGAGAAGTTGTTTCTTTGACCAAGGCTGGCCGTAATTTTTTAGGGCTCTGTCCTTTTCATGGTGAAAAGACTCCTTCTTTTAATGTCGTTGAAGACAAGCAGTTTTACCATTGTTTCGGATGTGGTCGCTCGGGAGATGTCTTTAAGTTTATTGAGGAATACCGTGGAGTCGCTTTTATGGATGCGGTTCAGATCGTAGCAGAAAAAGCGGGTATTGCGATTCAGTACCAGGCAAGACCTGCCCAATCAGCGTCTATCAATCCCAACCAAGAACTTTATGAGATTCATCAGGAAGCCAGTAAATTCTACCAGGCGATTCTGATGACGACAAAGATGGGAGAAGAAGCGCGAAATTATCTGCATGAACGTGGACTGACGGATGAGGTCATCCGACATTTTCAATTAGGCTTAGCCCCAGCAGAAGGGAATTATCTCTATCGAAATCTCTCTGAGAAGTTCTCTGAGAAAGTGATTACCGATTCGGGTTTGTTTACAATTTCAGATGCTGGAACGGTTTTTGATGCCTTTCAGGATCGGATCATGTTTCCCTTGACTGATGATAGCGGACGTGTCATTGCTTTTTCTGGTAGGCTGTGGAAACTGACGGAAGATGGCAGTCATCAAGCCAAGTACAAGAATAGTCGTAGTACCCGTCTATTTAATAAGAGTTATGAACTTTATCATTTGGATCAAGCTAAGACGAGCGCCAAAAAGCAACATGAAATGTATATCATGGAAGGCTTTATGGATGTCATTGCGGCTTATCGAGCTGGGATTGAAAATGCAGTCGCCTCTATGGGGACAGCCTTGACACCAGAGCACGTCCAGCACCTGTCTCATTTTACCAAAAAGGTCATTTTGACCTATGATGGGGATAAGGCGGGACTTGAAGCAACCGCTAAGGCCTTGGATGTCTTGCAGGATCTGGAGTTGGAGATCGTCCGTATCCCAGATCAGATGGACCCTGATGAGTACCTCAAAAAGACGTCCCCAGAAGATCTAGCTACCCTCTTGAAGAATTCTCGGATCAGTAAGGTTGAATTCTTGATGCACTACTGGAAACCCCAGTATATTGAGAACTTGCAGGCGCAAATTGAGTTTGTCGAAAAGTTGGCACCGATGATCGCCCAGACGCGTTCTATTACAGCGCAAAACACCTATATTTATAAGTTGGCCGATTTATTGCCGGACTTTGATTACTTGCAGATTGAGCAGATTGTCAATAATAGTCGTTTGCATCAACGGCAAGAAGCGCAAGATGGTGGGCGATCAAAAACGTCGAATTTTTCAGTAGAGCTCTTGCCGAATCGTGGGATGACGCGCTTGATCAAGGCAGAAAATCATTTGTTAAGTAGGATGAAGGATTTTCCAATGGTGCTCAATGATTACCGGTTGCGACCTGATTTTGCCTTTGACACGCCGGAGTTACAGATCTTGTATCAATTGCTCTGTCAAAATGGAGAAGTCACCTCTCAGGATTTATCTGAGCAGCCTGAAGGGGTCCAGCACGCCTGGTACCGCATGTTAGAAGAAGATTTACCAGATGAGATAGCAGATGGTGAGTTAGAAGAAGTAGAAGCGACACGGAATCGTGAGCTTCTTCGCAAAGAAAGTCAACAAATTGGAAATAAAGTGAAGGAAGCTTCCTCAATAGGGGATGCGGAAAAAGCTTTATTGGAACTCGAGCGTTTAATCGCTCAAAAAAGAAGAATGGAGTAGGAATGGCTAAAGAACAAAAAGATATTACAACATTGGACGTTCAAATTGCAGAATTTATTCGCAGCCACAAGAAAAGCGGAACTGCAACAGATGATGAAATTAATGACCAATTGGTTATTCCATTCACGCTAGATGCAGATGGGATTGAAGACCTTTTGCAACGCATTCAAGATGCAGGGATTTCGATCACTGATAAAGACGGCAACCCAAGTGCGCGTGTGTTGAACAATGAAGAAGAGCCAGAATTGTCAGATGAGGAATTGCTTGGAAGCAACTCTGCCAAGGTCAACGACCCAGTACGGATGTACTTGAAAGAAATTGGGGTTGTTCCTCTTTTGACCAATGAAGAAGAACAAGAATTGGCTATCTTAGTGGAACAAGGTGATTTGGAAGCTAAGCAACGTCTTGCAGAAGCCAACCTTCGTTTGGTTGTATCCATTGCGAAACGTTACGTTGGTCGTGGAATGCAATTTTTGGATTTGATCCAAGAAGGAAATATGGGCTTGATGAAGGCCGTTGATAAGTTTGACTATACCAAAGGGTTCAAGTTCTCTACCTATGCGACTTGGTGGATTCGTCAGGCTATCACTCGTGCCATTGCAGACCAAGCACGGACCATTCGGATCCCTGTTCACATGGTGGAAACCATTAACAAGTTGGTTCGTGAACAACGCAATCTCTTGCAAGAATTGGGACAAGATCCAACGCCTGAACAAATCGCTGAACGCATGGATATGACGCCTGATAAGGTGCGCGAAATCTTGAAGATTGCCCAAGAGCCTGTTTCTTTGGAAACGCCAATCGGGGAAGAAGACGATAGCCATTTGGGAGATTTCATCGAAGATGAAGTGATTGAAAATCCAGTAGACTACACCACTCGTGTGGTTCTACGTGAACAATTAGATGAAGTCCTCGATACCCTGACAGACCGGGAAGAAAACGTACTTCGTTTACGTTTCGGTTTGGATGATGGAAAAATGCGGACCTTGGAAGATGTGGGTAAAGTCTTCAACGTGACCCGTGAACGGATCCGTCAGATCGAAGCCAAAGCCCTCCGCAAACTCCGCCACCCAAGCAGAAGCAAACCATTGCGTGATTTTATTGAGGATTAAAAAGATCCTGTGGATCTTTTTAACCCGAGCTAAGCAATTCTATCGAGAGTAACATAACAAAAAAAGGAAGTGTCATATGGCATATACAACTGAGCAAATTGAAGAAATTAAAAATAAAATCTTAAATGCTTTGGAAGAGGTAATCGATCCTGAGCTTGGGATTGACATTGTTAATTTAGGTCTTGTTTACGAGATCCATTTTGATGGTGAAACTGGAGCGACCGTTATTGATATGACGCTAACGACCATGGGATGTCCATTAGCGGATCTTCTGACAGATCAGATTCATGATGTTTTAGCAGAAGTAGAAGAAGTGACATCTGTGGATGTGAAGTTGGTCTGGTACCCTGCTTGGACGGTTGAAAAGATGAGCCGCTATGCGCGGATAGCACTTGGAATTAGTTAAACTTTCTATGCATCAAAACAAATCAGAGGTTAGGGAAACCCTAACCTCTGATTTGTTTGTATCCCTTTTTTTGAACAAGCATTTACAAATTCTTTGCAAATTTTCAGATAAAGTTGCAATCATCAAGGGGACAAGGTATAATAGCATAAATAGAAAATAAAGGAGATTTACATGAATCAGTATCCTTTGGTCTACTTGGACCATGTGACAAAGAATTATGGGCATGAAGTTGCTCTCATGGATGTTAGTTTGAACATCCAACCTGGCCGTATTATTGGCCTTTTGGGTCCCAATGGTAGCGGGAAAACAACCATCATTAAATTGATTAATGGTTTGTTGCAACCAAGCCTTGGAAATATCTATATTCATGGGCAATTACCATCCCCAGCTTCTAAAAAAGTGGTTTCCTATTTGCCAGATACAACTTATCTGAGTGAAAATATAAAAATTAGTGATGCTATTAGCTATTTCCAAGATTTTTATTCAGATTTTAATGTCCAACGAGCTTACCAATTGCTCAACGATTTGCATTTGCATCCAAATCAAAAATTGAACAGCCTTTCAAAAGGGAACAAGGAAAAAGTACAATTGATTTTGGTGATGAGTCGTGAAGCTGACTTGTATGTCCTTGATGAACCAATCGGTGGGGTCGACCCAGCAGCGCGTGATTATATTTTGCGGACCATTATTCAAAACCGACGTCCAAACTCTTCTGTCTTGATTTCTACTCACTTGATTGCTGATATTGAGCAAGTTTTGGATGAGGCCATTTTCATCAACCAAGGAAGAATCCTCTTGCATGAAAATACGACTGTTATGCGCAATCAACACGGAAAATCAATCGATGAGATCTTCCGTGATCAATTCCGTGTTTATTAGGAGGAACCCATGTTTGGTAAATTATTAAAATATGAATTCAAATCGACAGCTAAGTGGTATTTATTGATCACCCTGATCGCACTAGGTTTGTCAGTGATTACAGGTGTTATTGGTGGAAGTGCTACAAACGGTTTTGTGGATATGGAAACCAATAGTATGCAAATTATAACGGGGACTCTTGGGATTCTCATTTTTGGAGGAGTCATTGGCCTTTATCTTAGTAACTACTATATTATTATCCGTCGTTTCTATTCCAACTTATACGGACGTGAAGGCTACTTGACCTGGACCCTTCCAGCTAGCCCGCATGCGATCATTTTGTCTAAATTTGTGGGAGCTTTAGTAGCGAGTCTTTACTGCCTATTCCTTCTATTTTTTAGTGGTTTTATCACAATTATTGTGATGGGTGCTGTCATTGGACAAGACATCTCTCCTGTATTTAGTATTATCTCTGAGGCTTTTAGTCATTCTATTGCTTATTGGATTATCGTTTGGTGGATTTTTACCACAGCTTCAGGGATCTTCCTATTTTATGTATCGATCGCACTTGGCCAACTCTTCCAAAACCGTCGTGGATTTAAGGCTATTCTGTTTTTCTTTCTCTTGTGCATTGTTTTAAGTATCATCGGTACAGCAGTCAATCCATTAAAAGATTCATATGCTGTTGGGTCTGCATTGGTTTATGGAAATATTGATGAATTTGGACCTAACTTCATTCCAGGTCTCATCTATGAAGTCATTAAGATTGTTTCTATGTACTTCACCATTCATTATATCAGCAAATATAAGTTGAATCTTCAATAAAAACAGTTAATTGAGCAAGGAGCTTCCCGGTGGAAGCCTTCTTGTTCAATTTTTTTCTTTTGCATTTTTGGCTACATTTTGATATACTAATTGTATTCGTTTTGGGGTCGTTACGGATTCGACAGGCATTATGAGGCATATTTTGCAACTCATCTAGCGGATGTAAAACGCCAGTTAAATATAACTGCAAAAAATAATAATTCTTACGCTTTAGCTGCCTAAACACCAGCAGGCGTGACCCGATTCGAATCGCTCGTGTTTGATGACAGGTCTTAATTTTAGCGAGATACGATCTAGCTTTGTCTAGGGGTTAGATAAGAGATTGATAGACTCGCAGGTACAGGGCTTGAGTTATGTGTCATGTAGCTGTTAAACTAAGACATAACCTATGGTTGTAGACAAATATGCTGGCAGGTGTTTGGACGTGGGTTCGACTCCCACCGGCTCCATATTTTTATTCATGGAAGATTACTCAAGAGGCTTAAGAGGCCGTGTTGGAAACGCGGTAGGCGTGTAAAAGCGTGCGTGGGTTCGAATCCCATGTCTTCCGTTGTTGAGACATCATTGTGTAGCAGTGGTGTTTTTTTGTACAAAAAAGAGTCCCAAAAATAGACAAGTGAGGGAGGAGAAAAAGTGATTGCACAGCTAGATACCAAATCAGTCTATACTTTTATGGAAAGCCTTGTGACCATAAAAGACTATGTCCAAGTGGCTAAAAGTATGGGGTATGACGCATTGGGAATCATGGATGTAGATAATTTGTATGGTGCCTATGAATTTATTGAAACCTGTCAGGCCCAAAAACTCAGCCCCTTGGTAGGTTTAGAAATTGGACTAGAGGTAGACAATGAAACAATTCCGTTTCGGATGATGGCCTTGTCAACGAAGGGCTACCAGAATCTGATGAAGATGTCGACCGTCAAAATGATGGGGAAGAGCAATTGGGAGGATGTGAAGCACCTAACAGAAGGAGTAGCAGTCATTGTCCCAGCGCCTTTTGCTAGTGGAGACTTGCCACTTGGTCTAGATTACTTCATCGGAGTTTTTGCGGATACGCCGGTCCAAGAGTTTAGCCACCCTGTGCTCCCTCTTCATACCGTTCGATTTTTTGAGGCTGGGGATGTGGAAGCCATGCAGATGCTGGCAGCCATCAAGGACAATCAAAGCTTGACAGAAACAGGGCCAATTGATTCTACAACAGTCCTAAAAACTCCTCAGGATTTAAAGAATGATTTTGCAGAGCGATTTCCGCAAGCTATCACAAATCTGGAAAACCTTGTCCAAGGGATTCAATATGATATTGATACCCAGTTGAAATTGCCTCGCTTCAATCCCCAGAAACCAGCTGTTGAGGAACTAAGAGAATTAGCCCAAGCGGGTCTCCTTCGAAAGAACTTGACCAGTCCGGTCTATCAAGAACGTCTGGAGCATGAATTAGACATTATTCACCAAATGGGCTTTGATGATTATTTCTTGATTGTCTGGGACCTTCTTCGTTTCGGACGGAGTCAAGGCTATTATATGGGAATGGGACGTGGGTCTGCTGTAGGCTCACTGGTAGCCTATTCCCTAGGGATTACAGGGATTGATCCTGTGGAGAAGAACCTCCTCTTTGAGCGCTTTTTAAATGTGGAGCGCTACACCATGCCGGATATTGATATTGATATTCCTGATATCTATCGTCCAGAATTTATCCGCTATGTGCGAGACCGTTACGGGAGTTACCATGCAGCTCAGATCGTGACCTTTTCAACCTTTGGGGCCAAACAAGCCATTCGAGATGTCTTCAAACGTTTTGGGGTACCTGAGTATGAATTGACCTCCATTACCAAGCGGATTGGCTTTAGGGATACACTGACGACAGCTTATGAACAGAATCTAGCTTTTCGACAAGTGATTCATAGCCGAGCAGAATTTGAGCGTGGCTTTGAAATTGCTAAAAGAATTGAAGGCCAACCAAGGCAGACATCTATCCACGCGGCTGGGGTTGTGATGAGTGACCAGGATTTGACGGATCACATTCCTCTCAAGTACGGAGAAGACATGTTTGTCACCCAGTACGATGCTCATGCGGTTGAAGCCAATGGTCTGTTGAAGATGGACTTTTTGGGTCTGCGAAATTTAACCTTTGTTCAGAAAATGAAGGAAGCGGTCTATGAAAAGTACCAAGAAGAGATCGTGATTGAAGCCATTGATTTAGAAGATCCAGAAACCTTGGCCTTGTTTGCTGCTGGGGATACCAAGGGGATTTTCCAATTTGAACAGGCTGGAGCCATTCGCCTCTTGAGACGAGTGAGACCCAATCATTTCGAAGAAGTGGTAGCGACCACCTCTCTCAATCGTCCAGGGGCTAGTGATTACATTGATAATTTCGTCAAAAGAAAGCACGGCCAAGAAAAAGTTGAGATTTTAGATCCAGCTATTGAAGAAATCTTAAGGCCCACTTATGGGATCATGCTCTACCAAGAGCAGGTCATGCAGGTTGCCCAGCGTTTTGCAGGCTTTAGTCTAGGGAAAGCCGATATTTTACGTCGGGCTATGGGCAAAAAAAATGCAGCTGAAATGCATCAGATGGAAGACGATTTTGTCGCAGGTGCTCTTAAACTTGGGCATACGGAAGAAAAAGCCAAAGAGGTCTTTGCGATCATGGAAAAATTCGCAGGCTATGGGTTTAACCGTTCCCATGCCTATGCCTATTCTGCCTTGGCCTTTCAGATGGCCTATTTCAAGGTCCATTATCCAGATGTTTTCTTTGATGTCATGCTCAATTATTCGAGCAGCGAATATCTGACAGATGCTCTCCAGTTTGATTTTAAAGTCGCGCCATTATCCATCAACACCATCCCTTACAGAGATAAGTTCCAGGATCGAAAAATCTACTTGGGAATGAAAAATATCAAGGGACTCCCAAGAGATTTAGCGTATTGGATCATTGATAATCGTCCCTTTGAAAGTGTCGAAGATTTTATTTTACGACTCCCCAATCAGTATCATAAATTGCCTTTGTTAACACCTTTAGTGGAGCTTGGACTGTTTGACATCTTTGAAAAAAATAGACGCAAGGTGCTTCACAATTTGCCGAATTTGTTTGTCTTTGCTGATGAGCTAGGTAGTTTATTTGCAGATTCTAACTATTCTTGGACAGAAGCGGAGGACTTTAGCCAGGCTGAAAAATATGAGAAGGAAGAGGCCATTATTGGTGTCGGGCTCAGTACTCACCCATTGGTTGCGATTGGGCAAACGAGTCCCTACGAGATCCAACCAATTTCTCAACTCATGCAAGGAGAGCAGGTACGCATTCTCATTGAGGTACAAAGCATTCGAACCATTCGAACCAAGTCAGGTGATCTCATGGCTTTCTTACAAGTCAGTGATACCAAGAAAAAATTGGATGTGACCCTTTTCCCTGAAACCTACAATCGATTTTCCTCCTTGATAAAAGAAGGTGGCTTTTATTACTTGACAGGGAAGATACAAGAGCGTGACGGGCGCTTGCAGATGATTCTAGCAGAGGCACAACTAGCGACCAATGAAAAGTTCTGGATCCAGTTGCTCGATCATCGTCAGGATAAAACGATTCTTTCTATCTTGAAAAAATATCCGGGCCCATATCCTGTGATATTACGCTATGAAGACGAGAAAAAAACTCTTCAATTGAAGGGCTATACCGTCCAGAAAAACAAAGAATTGGAAGATGAATTAAAGAATCTCGTTATGAAAACGATTTATCGGTAAAAACTGCGAAAAATACGAGAATTTTAGTCTTCTTTGTGTTATAATTACGTAGAATGTAAAAGAAAAAAAGGAGCAAACAACGAAATGAAACGTATTGCTGTTTTAACTAGTGGTGGAGATGCCCCTGGTATGAATGCTGCCATCCGTGCAGTTGTTCGTCAAGCAATTTCAGAAGGAATGGAAGTTTTCGGTATCTATGATGGATATGCGGGAATGGTTGCTGGTAAAATTCAGCCCCTTGACGCCTCATCTGTTGGAGATATTATTTCCCGTGGTGGTACCTTCCTTCATTCAGCTCGTTACCCTGAATTCGCACAACGCGAAGGTCAATTAAAAGGGATCGAGCAATTGAAGAAACACGGGATAGAAGGTGTTGTCGTTATTGGTGGAGATGGTTCTTACCATGGTGCGATGCGCTTGACTGAGCTTGGATTCCCAGCTGTGGGTCTTCCTGGTACGATCGACAACGATATCGTCGGAACTGACTTTACAATTGGTTTTGATACGGCAGTCACAACTGCAATGGACGCGATCGATAAGATCCGTGATACTTCATCTAGTCACCACCGTACTTTCGTTATCGAAGTGATGGGACGTAACGCTGGAGATATCGCTCTTTGGGCAGGGATTGCATCTGGTGCAGATGAAATCATCATCCCTGAAGAAGGATTCAAGATCGAAGATGTTGTTGAGAGCATCAAAGAAGGTTACGCAAAAGGTCGTACCCACAACATCATCATCTTGGCTGAAGGCGTGATGTCTGCAGATGAATTTGGTAAAGCGTTGAAAGAAGCTGGTGATGAAAGTGACCTTCGTGTGACTGAGCTTGGCCACATCCAACGTGGTGGTTCACCTACTGCGCGTGACCGTGTTCTTGCTTCACGTATGGGAGCACACGCTGTTAAATTGTTGAAACAAGGAATCGGTGGTGTAGCCGTTGGTATCCGCAATGAAAAAATGGTGGAAAATCCAATCCTTGGTAAAGCAGAAGAAGGAGCCCTCTTTAGCTTGACAGAAGATGGTAAGATTGTGGTAAACAATCCACATAAAGCTGATCTTGGTCTTGCCGAGTTGAACCGTAGCTTGTCTTCAATTTAATTTTATTTCATAAATTCGTTAACCTTGTCTTAAAAAGACAGATATATTTAAAAAGGAGTCATATATATCATGAACAAACGTGTAAAAATCGTTGCAACTTTAGGTCCTGCGGTAGAAATCCGTGGTGGTAAAAAATTCGGTGAAGATGGATACTGGGCTGAAAAACTTGACGTTGAAGCTTCAGCACAAAACATTGCTAAATTGATCGAAGCTGGTGCGAACACTTTCCGTTTCAACTTCTCACACGGTGACCACCAAGAACAAGGTGAACGTATGGCGACTGTTAAACGTGCAGAAGAAATCGCTGGTAAAAAAGTTGGTTACCTTCTTGATACAAAAGGTCCTGAAATCCGTACTGAATTGTTCGAAGGCGAAGCTAAAGAATATTCATACAAGACTGGTGAACGTATCCGCGTTGCTACAAAACAAGGCATCAAATCAACTCGTGAAGTGATTGCTTTGAACGTTGCTGGTGCGCTTGACATCTTTGATGACGTTGAAGTTGGACACCAAGTATTGGTTGATGATGGTAAATTGGGTCTTCGCGTTGTAGAAAAAGACGTTGCTAAACGTGAATTTGTTGTTGAAGTTGAAAACGATGGTATCATCGCTAAACAAAAAGGTGTAAACATCCCTAACACTAAGATTCCTTTCCCAGCACTTGCTGAACGCGATAACGACGATATCCGCTTCGGTTTGGAACAAGGTATCAACTTCATCGCGATCTCATTCGTACGTACTGCAAAAGACGTTCAAGAAGTTCGTGCTATCTGTGAAGAAACTGGTAACAGCCACGTTCAATTGTTTGCGAAAATCGAAAACCAACAAGGTATCGAAAACTTGGATGAAATCATCGAAGTTACTGATGGTATCATGATCGCTCGTGGTGACATGGGTATCGAAGTACCATTCGAAATGGTTCCAGTTTACCAAAAAATGATTACTTCTAAAGTAAATGCTGCTGGTAAAGTTGTTATCACTGCAACAAACATGCTTGAAACAATGACTGAAAAACCACGTGCTACTCGTTCTGAAGTATCTGACGTCTTCAACGCTGTTATCGATGGTACTGATGCTACAATGCTTTCAGGTGAATCTGCAAACGGTAAATACCCACTTGAATCTGTAGCTACAATGGCGAAAATCGACATGAATGCTCAAACACTTTTGAAAGAATATGGTCGTTTGAACCCAGCTTCATTCGAACGTAACTCTAAGACAGAAGTTATGGCTTCAGCTGTTAAAGATGCTACAAACTCAATGGATATCAAATTGGTTGTAACATTGACTAAGACAGGTCACACTGCACGTTTGATCTCTAAATACCGTCCAGATGCTGATATCTTGGCATTGACATTTGACGAATTGACTGAACGTGGATTGATGTTGAACTGGGGTGTTATCCCAATGTTGACAGATGCTCCTTCATCAACTGATGATATGTTCGAAATTGCTGAACGTAAAGCAGTTGAAGCTGGTCTTGTTAAATCTGGTGATGATATCGTTATCGTTGCTGGTGTACCAGTTGGAGAAGCTGTTCGTACAAACACAATGCGTATCCGTACAGTACGTTAATAGAAAATTATATCTAAAAGCCTTGCTGGTTGGTCCGAAAGGATTGACCGCGAGGTTTTTCTTTTTCTTCTGGTGTGTATTGATAAGAATTCTCACTAATGCTTACTTTCTCTTTTTTAAAGATCAAAAACATGGTATAATAAATAAAAAGGAAGGGAGACATACATGCCAAGGAGAGATTTAATTAGAAATGTCATCATTGTCGGTGTACTGGTTTTGGCACTGATTTTGCTTCGAATCTTTGTATTTCATCCATTTAGTATCAATGATAAAATGGCTAATGCTTCTGTGAAAACTGGAGATCTTGTGGTAGCGACTAGAAATGCTCAGGTAGATCGCAGTGATTTGGTCTTATACAAGGTCGGTGGAAAAGAATACCTTGGACGTGTCATTGCCAAAGAAAACGACGAAGTCAGCTACGTAGATGACGTCCTCTATTTGAATGGACAGGCAACACCAGAACCTTACCTGAATAAAATGCTGAACAAACACCTAGCTGCTCCAACGAGTAATGGGTATTATACGGATGATTTCTTCTTATCAGAGTTAAAAGGGACCAAGGCTGGTCGTGTCCCATCCGATACTTATCTGGTCTTAAATGATAACCGTGGAGATACAGAAGATAGCCGTGAGTTTGGTTATATCCATAAAAATCAGATCGAAGGAGTCGTGAATCTGCGTCTCTATCCCCTCAATAAATTTGGATTTATAAAAGTAGAAGAATAGCCGAAAGGCTATTTTTTTTATAAATATCAAAGAGAAACGATTAGATGCCCAGACCGGATCGTCTGGCTATATGGATTTTGAAGCCAATCCTAAAATCTTGAAAAATAAGATCAAAAATCAAAAGGCTACCCAATACCAGAGTTTCAACGAGGCGCTGATCGATCTTCAGAATGATCGGATCGATGGCCTCTTAATCGACCGTGTCTATGCCAACTATTATCTGCAGACGGAAGGAATTTTAAAAGACTACAATGTCTTTCCTGTCGGGTTTGAGACAGAATCCTTTGCGGTAGGAGTGCGCAAGGCGGATAAAACTTTGAAGAAAAAAATTGATGAAGCCTTCGTAAAACTCTATCAAAAGGGCCAATTCCAAAAGATTTCTAAGAAGTGGTTCGGAACGGATGTAGCAACAGACGACATCAAGTAAAAAAGAGAGTGGGACAGAAATCGGTAATTCGTTAGAATTCGATTTCGTCGTCCCACCTCCGCACAGTTGAGTAGGGCTGTAAAAGCTGATGAAATCAGCGTAGTAGAGCCCACTCAACCACTGCGTCTTGCTCGACAATCCAAAAACAATTGAGAGGCTAGGACTTTTGTCCCAGCCTCTTTTAGTCGGTTTTATTTGTAATTTGATGGAAAATCTTCTGCCAAGTTTCGTGGCGACGCCAGAGACTGGTATGGATTTGACCGTCTAGTTCATAGCGTATGAGTTTGGTTTTTTGGCTGATGGACTCCAGTTCAAAGTTTTGGAATTGAACTTGGTCGCTTGCGAGAGCCTCTATTAATTCTGCCTTGTTGTGTTCGTGACCGGTATCGTCAATCAAGGTATAATTATCCGCTAGCAATGTATCAAACTCTTGCTTAGCATAGAGGCGTTTTTCGTAGGTTAAGAGTTTCTTTTCAACGTTTTCGATCAGCTCATCTTCAGGAATTGAGCTAGGTTCCACATGGACGTCAATGTCAAAGACTCCAAATTCTTCTTTTAGGAGATTCTCGACTTCTTCTGTGATCGCATGGCTTTCATAGACGGAAAGATCGGGATTCATCTCCAAGACAACGTCCAGATAGATATTGCTTCCGTAGGTCCGTCCGCGTTGGTATTTCACACGCGCAATCTTAGGGAGTTTTAAAATAGCTTTTTCGTAATCTTCGAGGAGACTATCGTCAAAGCCGTCTGAAAGACTAAAGGAAGATTCCATAAAGATATCGTAGGCTGTTTTGAGGATAAAGAAGGTGATGATGATGGCTACGATTTTATCGACAATTGGATAGTTAAAAGCACTAGCAGCGATCGCGATCGACGTTCCAAGAGAAGTGACGACGTCTGAAAGATTGTCTTTTGCGGCTGCTTTTAAGGCTTTTGATTTGGCTCGTTTGGCTAAGCGAAGATTGTAGAAATAAACGCCTAGCATGACAAGGGCTGAAACCACTCCGACACCAGCACCGAGTGGATCAATGCTAACTGTTTCATTGCTGAAGATCTTTTGGAGGGTATCGCGTAAGACATCAAAACCGACATAAAACATAATGATTGAGGTGACTAGACTAGCTAGATCCTCAATTTTCCAGTGACCAAACTTGTGATCACGGTCAGCTGGTTGGCGAGCGAGACGAATCCCGATGAGCAGGGCGACATTGCTGATAATATCTGATAAGTTGTTAAATCCATCGGCTACCAAACTAGAGGAGTGAAGCAGATGGCCAGTAGCTAATTTTGCTGAAGAAAGTAGTAAATAGGCTAAAATACTGATGATGGCACCACGTTCGGCCAGTTTTAAGTTACTGTATGGTTTTTCCAAAATTTCCTCCTACAACCTCGGATATGAACCTGTTTTCTTTAAGCTACTATTATATCGTTTTTGGAAGGGAAATTCAAATGAGTCCTTTTTTAAAAGAAGCTAGGCAGGTTTTGTGGTATAATAGAACGATTGAATGAATGAGGAGTATGAGATGAATCCTTTATTGAATGGTATGAATGATCGCCAAGCAGAGGCGGTCCAAACGACAGAAGGTCCCCTCTTGATTATGGCGGGGGCTGGTTCTGGTAAGACACGTGTCTTGACCCACCGCATCGCTTTCTTGATCGATGAAAAAATGGTCAATCCTTGGAATATTTTGGCCATTACCTTTACCAATAAAGCCGCTCGGGAGATGAAGGAGCGGGCTTATCAGTTGAATCCAGCCACCCAAGACTGCTTGATTGCCACCTTCCACTCTATGTGTGTGCGCATCCTCCGTCGTGATGCGGATCACATTGGCTACAATCGCAATTTTACCATTGTCGACCCGGGTGAGCAACGGACCTTGATGAAGCGGATTTTGAAGTCCTTGAACTTGGATCCTAAAAAATGGAATGAACGGACCATCTTGGGGACTATTTCCAATGCCAAAAATGACCTGATCGATGAAGTGGCCTACGCCGCCCAGGCTGGCGATATGTACACCCAGATCGTCGCTAAGTGTTATGAGGCTTACCAAAAGGAACTCCGTCAGTCAGAAGCAGTGGACTTTGATGATTTGATTATGCTGACCTTGCGTCTTTTTGATCAGCATCCAGATGTGCTGACCTATTACCAGCAGAAGTTCCAATATATCCACGTGGATGAGTACCAAGATACCAACCATGCCCAATACCAGTTGGTCAAACTCTTGGCTTCACGCTTTAAAAATATCTGTGTCGTTGGGGATGCGGACCAGTCTATTTATGGCTGGCGGGGAGCAGATATGCAGAATATCCTGGACTTTGAGAAGGATTATCCTGATGCCAAGGTCGTTTTGTTGGAGGAAAATTATCGTTCCACTAAAACCATCTTGCAAGCAGCCAATGATGTCATCAAAAACAATCGCCACCGCCGTCCGAAGAATCTCTGGACACAAAATGAAGACGGGGAAGAGATTGTCTATTACCGGGCTAATGACGAGCAGGATGAAGCGGTCTTTGTTGCTAAAACCATTGAAGAGCTCAGTCGTGAAGCTGGCTACAAACACCGTGATTTTGCCGTTCTCTACCGGACCAATGCTCAGTCACGGACCATTGAAGAAGCGCTACTCAAGTCCAACATTCCCTACACCATGGTAGGGGGCACCAAGTTCTACAGCCGGAAGGAAATTCGGGACGTCATTGCTTATCTGAACTTGATTGCCAACCTCAGTGACAATATCAGTTTTGAGCGCATTATCAATGAACCCAAGCGGGGAATCGGGCCAGGTACAGTGGATAAGATTCGTGACTTTGCTCAAATGCAAGAGTCCTCACTCCTGGATGCTTCAGCCAATATCATGCTCTCTGGCATCAAAGGAAAGGCTGCCCAAGCCATCTGGGACTTTGCCAATCTCATTCTTGATTTGAGAGAAAGATTGGACCAGCTGACCATTACAGAGTTGGTCGAAGAAGTCCTTGATAAGACAGGATATATGACGGCCCTAACCAATCAGGGAAATTTGGAAAGTCAGGCCCGCATCGAGAATATCCAAGAGTTCCTGTCTGTTACCAAGAATTTTGATGAAAATGGAGAGACCGTCGACGACGAATCAGGTGTGGAGACCTTGAGTCGTTTCTTGAACGATTTGGCTTTGATTGCCGATACAGATGATGGGGCCCAAGAAACTTCAGAAGTCACCTTGATGACCCTTCACGCAGCCAAAGGATTGGAGTTCCCAGTTGTCTTCTTGATTGGAATGGAAGAAAATGTCTTTCCTCTTAGTCGTGCAGCAGAGGATCCAGATGAATTGGAAGAAGAGCGTCGTCTGGCTTATGTAGGGATCACGCGGGCAGAGAAGGTTCTCTTCTTGACCAATGCTAACTCACGTTTGCTCTTTGGACGGACCAGCTACAACCGGCCAACGCGTTTTATCAATGAAATTAGCTCGGATTTATTGACCTACCAAGGATTAGCCCGTCCAGTCAACACTAGCTTTAAGGCTTCGTATAGCAATGGAGGCGGAACGACCTTTGGAAAAGGAATGAGCCTGTCGCAAGCCCTTCAAGAGCGCAAGAGACAAGCAGCTCCAAGTGCTCTCACATCATCAAGCCTCCCCTTTGGCAATAGCAACCGTTCTAGCGCCAAAGAGAGCGTCGCTTGGTCCATTGGCGACATTGCCATTCACAAGAAGTGGGGTGAAGGAACCGTGCTTGAAGTATCTGGTAGTGGTAGTACCCAAGAACTCAAGATCAACTTCCCAGAAGTGGGGCTAAAGAAACTCTTAGCCAGTGTCGCGCCAATTGAGAAGAAATAAACTGAAACCAGTAAGCTTAGCTTGCTGGTTTTGTCCTTTTATCAACTTCCCTTAGGTGAGGACGGACGGTAGCGACTCCCTTTGGGATTCCATACCTTAGATTTGAGCCTTCCGTCTCAAATCTACCGAGCAGGAGAAACAAATCTGTTTCTCCTGCTTTTCTCACGGCGGGAAGTTTTAATGGTCATTGTTCTTCTTTCTCAAATTCTCTCATTTACTCTATTCACTGTCATAAACTAGGGAAATAGTAGGAGCAAGCCTCGTTTGCTGGTTTTGATTTTACTGGTGGCATGATATAATATACTAAGAATAGAGAAAGAGGCATGCTATGAACGAAATCAAGTGCCCCAACTGTGGGGAAGTCTTTACAGTCAATGAAAGTCAATACAGCGAACTCTTGTCACAGGTACGGACAGCAGAGTTTGACAAGGAAATTCATGAGCGAATTCGGCAAGAGTTGGCTTTGGCTGAGCAAAAGGCCCTTAATGAGCAACAAGAGAAGTTAGCCAAGAAGGATCAAGAAATTGCCCAGTTACAAAACCAGATTCAACAGTTTGATACTGAAAAAGAATTGGCTAAAAAAGAGGTGGAGCAAACCGCTAGCCAAAGCTTGCTAGAGAAAGAAAAAGAAGTGCAAGCGCTGGAAAATCAATTGGCCACCTTGCGCTTGGAGCATGAGAACCAACTGCAAAAGACGCTTTCTAATTTGGAGAAGGAGCGTGATCAGGTACAAAACCAATTGCTCCTTCAAGAGAAGGAAAATGAACTGTCCCTAGCTTCTGTTAAACAAAATTATGAAGCCCAGCTAAAGGCGGCCAATGAACAGGTCGAGTTCTACAAGAATTTCAAGGCCCAACAATCTACAAAAGCTATCGGTGAAAGTCTGGAGCAGTATGCGGAAAGTGAATTCAACAAGGTTCGCAGTTTTGCCTTCCCAAATGCCTATTTTGAAAAGGACAACAAGGTCTCTGCGCGTGGGTCTAAAGGCGACTTTATCTTCCGCGAGTGTGATGAAAATGGAGTGGAGATTATCTCCATTATGTTTGAGATGAAGAATGAAGCCGACGGGACCGAAAAGAAACACAAAAATGCGGATTTCTACAAAGAGTTGGACAAGGACCGTCGAGAAAAGAACTGTGAATATGCCGTTTTGGTGACCATGCTTGAAGCAGATAACGACTACTTCAACACAGGAATTGTCGATGTTAGCCACGAGTATGAGAAGATGTATGTGGTCCGTCCTCAGTTCTTTATCCAGATCATTGGGCTCCTGCGCAATGCGGCCCTCAATTCCCTTAAATACAAGCAGGAATTAGCGCTTGTCCGTGAACAAAATATCGATATCACCCACTTTGAAGAAGACCTGGATGCTTTCAAAGTTGCCTTTGCTAAGAACTACAACTCAGCTTCAGTCAACTTCGGTAAGGCCATCGATGAAATCGACAAAGCCATCAAGCGCATGGAAGAAGTTAAGAAGTTCTTGACTACATCAGAAAATCAACTTCGTCTTGCTAACAACAAGTTGGATGATGTTTCCGTTAAAAAATTGACTCGGAAGAATCCAACCATGAAGGCTAAATTTGATGCCTTGAAGGAAGACTAGGAGGATCCTATGCAGATACGAAAAGCAACCATGAAAGATACTGAAGCCCTACTGTCTTTATACGAAGACTTGGGCTATCCAACGACCGCTTCTAAGCTGTCTCGACGTTTAGAAATGATTCTTTCTCAGCCACATTATGGCTGTCTTCTAGCTGAAAGAAACGGAGAAATTTTAGGTTTCTTAGGTTATGCAAAACTCTTCTTTTTTGAAACAGATGGATCTTACTATCGTATTTTGGCTTTGTCAGTTGCAAAAGAAACAAGACGACAAGGAATTGCTAGTAGGCTAATCGATGAATTGAAAAAACAAGCTGTAAAAGAAGGGGTTAAGGCGCTGGCTCTAAATAGTGGATTAACCGCTGAACGAAATGCTGCACATCAGTTTTATCAGGCAGTTGGATTTGAAAAAGTGACTGCTGGCTTTGCCTTGCATTTAAAAACTCAACATGAATAAATCATGAAAAAATAGTAGAGGGAACGAAGTAATGTCTTCAACAAAAGGGAAAACCTTATATTTGAACAAAAAGAGCATGGACTATGTAACATTTGGAAAAGGTAAGCAGCCATTAGTGATCATACCAGGCTTGGGGGATGGGCTTCAGACCGTTAAAGGAAAGGCACAGCTCTTTTCTCTCTCGTATCGTCTACTTGCTAAACGTTATAAAATCTATGTTTTTTCTCGAATCAATGAGCTGAGACAGGGCTATACGACGTGGGATATGGCAGCAGATGTAGCAGAAGCAATGGAGACACTAAACCTAGATACCGCTTATGTTATGGGGATTTCACAAGGTGGAATGATTGCCCAATGGCTAGCTGCAGATTTTCCAGAAAAGGTTCAAAAGCTCATTTTAGCCGTGACCACTGCAAAACCTAGTCAACTTGCTAGAGAACGAATTGAGCATTGGCAAAAACTTAGTCAATCTGGAAATTTTAAGCATCTCATGCTGGATATTGCAAAGCATTCCTACACGCAAAAGAGCTATCAAAAGTGGCGGTTGCTTTATAATATCATGGGTCGCTTGGGGCGAATCAAAGATGAAAATAGAATAGCCATTCAGTCTCAGTCTTGCCTGGAACATAATAGCCTTGAGGTCTTAAAAGAAATTCATTGTCCGACCCTGATCCTTGGTGCCCTTGAAGATGATGTGGTCGGTGTGGACGGATCTAAGGAACTAGCAAAAGCGATTTCGGGTTGCCAGCTCCTTATTCTAAAACATTCTGGGCATGCTCTTTATGAAGAAAATAAAGTATTTCAAGAGGCTGTCTGTGAATTCTTAAACTAAAAAAGCTGGAATATTTTCCAGCTTTTTTATGTTAGTTAAATCGCAAAGAGATCATTTAGGTTTTCTGCCATGGTTGGGTGAGTAAAGATTTGTTTTGCGATGTAAGTATAAGGGATCTTGTTGTCCATGGCCATGGTAATCTGGTTGATGATTTCGCCTGCAGCTTCTCCAAAGAGCGTCACTCCAAGAATTTCTTTTGTTTCTGGGTTGACCACGGCTTTGAAGGCACCTCGAAGGTCTGCATTGACATGTCCACGAGGCATGGCAGCAACTGGCAATTCTTTAACAGCAACTGGAAGTCCTTTGTCACGTGCTTCTTGCTCGGTCAAGCCGACTTGGGCAAGTGGAGGAGCAATAAAGAGTGTTGTCGCATAATTTCTACGAGTTTCGAGATTGTAGCTACCATCGCCTGTAAGGTAGTTGAAGACAATGCGGAAGTCATCGAGTGACATGTAAGTAAACTGAGGACCACCATTGACATCCCCAACTGCAAAGACACCAGGGACGCTGGTTTCTAAATGACGGTTGACTTGGATTGCTCCACGATCAGTGACTTGGATATCTGTGTTTTCAAGACCAAGTCCAGCGATGTTTGGTTTACGTCCTGTTGCGTAGAGAAGGATATCAAACTCGAAGTCTCCCTTATCTGTGACAACCGTTAAGCTGTTTTGGCCATCTTTGATTTCTTGGGTATGAACGCCTTGCAAGAATTGAATACCATCTTCTTCCAGGTAGCCTTTTGCAAGAGCTGCAATGCTTGGCTCGATCCGTGGCAAGAATGTTTCAGAAGCGTCTAGTACCGTTACTTGGCTACCCAAGGTATTATAGAGATGAGCAAATTCCAATCCGATTGGTCCACCACCAAGGACACCCAGGCGTTTAGGTAGGTTTTCCAAACGTTGAATGCCGGTTGAATCCACGGCAAATTTACTTTCAGCCAAACCTGGAATCGGAAGGACATTTGGCACAGCACCAGTATTAATAATAATGGTTTCAGCTGTCAATTCTTCCTTTTCATCTCCAGCTTGAATTTCGATGACCTTGTTAGAAACGAAACGAGCCGTCGCGTCGATAATGTCTACACCGGTTCCAGCAATAGTTGCATAGTTCTTTCCGTTGAGACGAGTGGTGACAGCATTTTTCTCATTCATGGCTTGTTCAAAATCCAAGCCTTTTTCTGCTGCAACAATCAAGGTCTTGGTGGGAATACAAGCGATATTGATACAAGTACCACCATACATAGACTTGCTCTTTTCAATCAGAGCGACTTTTTTTCCTTGGCTTGATAATTTCGCTGCAAGTGTTTTACCAGCTTTACCAAATCCAATCACAATAACATCATACATTAACATATGTTACACCTTCTTTCGCTTTCTATTGTATCAAACCCATTTTAAAAAGTCTGAAATCTGCTACGGGATTTTTTAGGAGTTCATGGGAAGGGGGAAAGAGGGACAAGAAGTCTTGTTTCATGGTATAATAAAGGGTCGGTGGACCGGATGGTCACACAATCAGTTAGAAAGAGCAAATCAGATGGACGGAATTATCAATGTAAAAAAAGAAGCAGGCATGACCTCACATGATGTGGTCTTTAAACTGCGAAAAATTTTAGGAACTAAGAAGATCGGCCATGGGGGAACGCTGGATCCGGATGTGGTGGGAGTGCTTCCGATAGCAGTTGGAAAGGCGACCCGGATGGTGGAATTTATGCAAGATGAAGGCAAGGTCTATGAAGGAGAAATCACTTTGGGATTTTCTACCACGACGGAGGATGCCAGCGGGGAAGTCGTAGAGCGGACCCCAGTGGAAGCACCTTTAGATGTAGGAGAGGTCGATCGCATGATTGCCCAAATGGTGGGAAAAATGGAGCAAGTACCACCTATGTATTCCGCTGTCAAGGTCAATGGACGTAAGCTCTATGAATATGCGCGGGCAGGAGAAGAAGTGGAACGCCCTGTCCGGCAGGTAACCATTTATGACTTTACGCGCACCAGTGAGATTAGCTATGAAGGAGGGCTAGCCCGTTTTCGTTTCCGAGTCAAATGCAGCAAGGGCACCTATATCCGAACCTTGTCGGTGGATCTGGGTCAAAAACTGGGCTACGCAGCCCATATGTCTCATCTGACACGGACCAGTGCTGCTGGTTTGTCACTGGATGATGCCCTGACCTTAGAAGAAGTGGCTGAAAAAGTAGCGCAAGGAGATTTGAGCTTCCTTCACCCACTTGAAATTGGCACCGGGGATCTGGAAAAAGTAGAGCTGACAGTTGAAAAGGTTAGCGAAGTCCAAGTGGGACGCTTTATTCCAGTTGAGAGTGACTCCAAAGAGTTAGCTGCTTTTTACCAAGGAAAATTGGTAGCCATTTTAGAAAAAAGAGAAGAACTTTACAAACCTCGAAAAGTCTTTCTAACAGAAAGTGTGTTACAATAAATTCATGAATATTCGTACGATTACTACTGCTAACCAGATCCATTTGGAGAATGAGACAGTTTTGGTTCTGGGCTACTTTGATGGCCTGCATCTGGGGCATCAAGAACTCTTTAAAAAGGCGCGTCAGATCGCGGATGAAAAAGGCTTGAAGGTCGCTTTGTTAACCTTCCCTGAATCTCCTAAGTTAGCCTTTGTTCGCTACCAACCAGAATTACTGCTTCATTTGCAGAGCCCTGAGGATCGGTTCCAAAAATTAAACGAACTAGGAGTGGATGAGCTCTTCCTCATTGATTTTACGACCGATTTTGCTTCTAAAACTGCGAAAGAATTTGTCGATCAATTTGTCAAAGCCTTGAGAGCCCGAGTTTTAATTGCTGGATTTGATTATAGTTTTGGCTCTGATAAGAAAAAGGCCTCTGACTTAGCTGCTTATTTTGATGGTCAAGTGGAAGTCATTTCTCCTGTATTGGATCAGGGGGAAAAGATTAGTTCAACCCGCATTCGTCAAGCTATCCTAGAAGGACGCGTCCAAGAAGCTGCCTGTCTACTTGGTCACCCTTTATCCAGTCGAGGAATCGTCGTGCATGGGGATGCGCGTGGACGCACCATTGGCTATCCTACTGCCAATTTAGCGCCGATTGATCGGACCTATCTCCCATCAGATGGCGTTTATGTAGTCGATGTCGATTTTAAAGGGCAGACCTACCGTGGGATGGCTTCTGTCGGAAAAAATGTCACCTTTGATGGAAAAGAGCTTCGTTTCGAAGTCAATCTCTTTGATTTTACAGGAGATATCTATGGTCATACCCTGACCATTCATTGGTTGGATAAGATACGAGAAATGGTCAAATTCGATGGGATCGATCAACTAGTGGCTCAATTGAAAGAAGATGAAGCAATTTCACGAAACTGGACCAAGAGGCTGGGACAAAAGTCCTAGCCTCTCAATTGTTTTTGGATTGTCGAACAAGACGCAGTGGTTGAGTGGGCTCTACTACGCTGATTTCATCAGCTTTTACAGCCCTACTCAACTGTGCGGAGGTGGGACGACGAAATCGAATTCTAACGAATTACCGATTTCTGTCCCACTCTCTTTTTTCGGGCCTCTTCTTGAGAATAATGAAAGGGATTTCTTTTTTCCACTGAAATCCAGAAAAATCGTCGAGAAATCAAAAAAGCGCTTTTCAAGCACCTATTTTTTTTGTATAATAGAGTCAGATAGTTATATATAAAAAAAGAAGTGAACCACATGATTACATTATTTTTATCACCGAGTTGTACATCATGTCGAAAAGCTCGGGCTTGGTTAAAAAAGCACGATGTTCCATTTAAAGAACACAATATTATGACAAGTCCTTTGAGCAAACAGGAGTTGACAAGTATATTGGCCTTGACCGAAAACGGAACAGACGACATTATTTCAACTCGTTCAAAAATTTTTCAAAAATTGGATGTTGATGTTGAAGATTTATCCATCTCAGCCTTGATCCATCTGATTGAGGAAAATCCTAGTCTCTTGCGGAGACCGATTATTTTAGATAACAAACGTATGCAGATTGGCTTTAACGAAGATGAAATTCGGGCCTTCTTGCCACGGAGTTATCGCAAACAAGAGTTACGCTCTGCCACTCTAAGAGCAGAAATAAACTAAGAAGTATGTCGAATGCAAAAAAATTATAGTTACCCACTGGACTTATCGTGGAGCACTGAAGAGCTTGCTTCAGTGCTTTCTTTTTTCAATAAAGTTGAAGAAGCTTATGAAAGTAAGGTAGAGGCCAAAGAATACATGGAAGCCTACCGCGCTTTTAAGAAGGTCGTACCTAGTATCGGAGAAGAAAAGCGTCTTGGACGGGAGTTCGAAGAAGTGAGCGGTTATTCTCTCTATCGTGCGACCCAGACTGCAAAGCAAAAAGAGGAAGGATGGTTTTCTCTTGAAGAATAAATTAGAGTTTGCCAAACAAATCGTTTTAGAGGCTGGAGACTACTTGCGTCTTCATCTCCATGATGACTTGATGATCTCAAAAAAGACTGGGCCGACAGATTTAGTCACCCAGATGGACCAACAGGTTCAAAAGGATTTGGTTGAAAAAATCACACATCGCTACCCAGAAGATCGGATTTTTGCGGAGGAAAATGGCCTTCGTTCACCGATTTCAGAAGGATCCGTTTGGGTGATTGATCCTATTGATGGGACCAATAATTTTGTGACCCAAAAGGAAGATTTTGCGGTGATGGTGGCCTATTTTGAAGACGGAATTGGTCAGTTTGGCCTGATCTACGATGTGATGCGGGATCACCTTTTTTACGGGGGTGGAGAATTCCCTGTTTATCGCAATGAGGTTGAACTGACGCCCTTTGTGGACCAACCTCTGGAAAACCTTTTGATTGCTTCAAATGTCGGTATGCTTGAGAAAAATGACTGGGGCATGGCCGATCTTGGTATAGATTCCCTGGGCATTCGGGTCTACGGAAGTGCCGGTATTAGTTTTTCAAAAATTCTCTCAGGTGGCATTCTAGCCTATTTTAGCTATATCTGGCCCTGGGATTATGCCGCAGCTGCGATCATGGGGGAACAGTTGGGCTATACCGTTTTAAATCTAAATGGAGATAAACCTAATTACCAGTCAGTGGAACCCATTATGATGGTTCCAAAAGTGAAGTTAACAGAAATTCAAACCTATCTTAAGAAAGGGAGAAGTTAAATGAATTTTCCCAATGGTTTTAAAGAAAAATACCAGCATCTTCTAGGTGAGGATGCTGCTGCTTTTTTTGCGACCTTTGAGCAAGAAGCAGTATCGGCCTTTCGGACTAATCCTTTGAAAGAAACTCAAAAAGCATTTGATGATCCGATTCCCAATACCCCTTGGGGACATTATGGAAAGGTCTCAGGAAAATCCATCGAGCACGCAACGGGCTTGGTCTATTCGCAAGAGCCAGCAGCTCAGATAGTGGCCCAAGTCGCCCAGCCTAAGCCAGGAATGAAGGTCTTAGACTTGGCCGCAGCTCCTGGTGGAAAGACCACCCAGCTCTTGTCTTATTTGGACAATCAGGGACTCTTGGTCTCCAATGAAATCCACAAGGGTCGTTCGAAAATTCTTGTAGAGAATGTAGAACGCTTTGGTGCGCGAAATGTGCTGGTGACCAATGAGTCTGCCGATCGTCTGGCCAAAGTTTTCTCAGGCTTTTTTGATCTGATTGTACTAGACGCCCCGTGTTCGGGTGAGGGGATGTTTCGTAAGCAACCTGATGCCATGGACTATTGGTCTGTCGAATATCCTCGAGAGTGTAGTCTTCTTCAAAGAGAAATTCTGGAGGATGCCCTCAAGATGTTGGTCCCAGGTGGTTCCTTGGTTTATTCAACCTGTACCTGGGCTCCAGAGGAAAATGAAGAAATTGTATCCTGGCTTTTGGAAAACTATGATCTGGAGCTGGAAACGATCGAGAAGATCAATGGTATGGCAGAAGGCATTGACTATCCAGAAACCGCGCGTATGTATCCTCATCGCTTTAAAGGGGAGGGTCAATTTGTCGCTAAGTTTCGTTATCTAGGAGAGAATCGGCCTGCTAAAATCCCTTCCAAAAAGGACCAATTATCTGCTGAACAAAAGAAATGGTGGCAGGAATTTGCTAAGAAACACTTGAAGATCACTCTAGAAGGTGTCCTCGAAACCTTTGGTGACGAGCTGTATTTGGTTCCTTTAGGTTTACCAGATTTGCGCAAAGTAAAAATCGCCCGAAATGGCTTGCACCTAGGGACCTTCAAGAAAAATCGATTTGAACCTAGTTTTGCGCTTGGTCTAGCTCTGAAACCGAGTGAAGTCAAAGAGACTGTTTCGATCACGCCTGAGGACTTTGTTCATTATGTGGCGGGAGAGACAGTTCAATTGAAGGAAACGCATCCAAATGGATGGTACCAGGTCCTTGTAGAAGGCAATGGTTTGGGCTTTGCCAAAGTGACCGGGCAAACCCTGAAAAATTTCTATCCAAAGGGGCTTCGTTTTAGGTAAAATGCTGGGCAAAGAACCCGTTCTATGATATAGTGGAAGTACAGTTTTTTTGAAAAAAACTTGTCAAAATCATAAGTGAAATAGTGAATATCAAGGAGACATGATTTGAAAAAGTCTAAAAAGCTGATCCTAGGACTAGCGACGATTGCATTAGCAGGAAGTTTATCTGCTTGTGCTTCTTGGATCAATCGCGGAGAATCCATCACTGCTGTTGGATCGACTGCCTTACAACCCTTGGTTGAAGGAGTAGTAGATCGCTACATTGAAGAACATCCTGGTAAGATTGTAAATGTTCAAGGAGGAGGTTCTGGTACAGGACTTTCACAAGTTCAATCAGGCGCTGTGGACATCGGAAATAGTGACCTCTTTGCAGAGGAAAAATCGGGGATTGATGCCTCTAGTCTGGTCGATCATCAGGTAGCCGTAGCAGGGACAGCCATCATTGCCAATAAAAATATCTCAATCGACAATTTGACAACAGAGCAATTGCGAAAGATCTTTACGGGTGAATATACCAACTGGAAGCAATTGGGAGGTCCAGATCTTGAAATCACGATTGTGAACCGGGCGGTTGGTTCTGGTAGTCGTGCTGTCTTTGATGCCATTATCATGGATGGCAAACAACCCAAGCAGGCCCAAGAGCAAGACTCTAATGGAATGGTGAAAAACATCGTTTCTCAAACGCCAGGAGCCATCTCGTATCTGGCCTTTACCTACTTGGATAGCAGTGTCAAAACCATGAAGCTTAACGGTTATGAACCAACCAAAGCCAATGTTGTCAACAATAACTGGCCAATCTGGTCTTATGAACACATGTATACCAAAGGAAAACCCAATGAGTTGTCTAAAAAATTCATTGACTACATGATGACCGATGAGATCCAGCAAAAAGTTGTTGGCAAGATGGGCTATATCCCAATCAATGATATGAAAGTCACCCGTGATTTAAAAGGGAATGTGACAAAAAAATAAAAGAATTAGGTAAAAAATGAACGAAGTAGCAAAAAAAATGCTGACGAAATCAAAAAACTCCCGCCTAGAAAAATTTGGGAAAACCATTACCTTTCTATGTATGAGTTTGATTGTTGTGGTCGTTGCCATGATTTTGATTTTCGTGGCCCAAAAAGGTTTATCGACTTTCTTTGTCAATAAAGTCAATATCTTTAGTTTTCTATTTGGGAGCTCTTGGAATCCTGCTGCAAAGGAATTCGGAGCCCTACCAATGATTCTAGGTTCCTTTATTGTAACCTTGCTTTCTGCCCTCTTGGCAACGCCGTTTGCCATTGGTGCAGCAGTTTTCATGACAGAAGTCTCTCCTAAAGGAGCTCGTTTCTTACAACCAGCGATTGAGCTCTTAGTGGGGATTCCTTCAGTTGTTTATGGATTTATTGGCCTTCAAGTGGTCGTCCCATTTACGCGTAGTCTCTTTGGAGGGACTGGTTTTGGGATTCTCTCAGGGGTCTTTGTCCTCTTTGTTATGATCCTGCCAACTGTCACCTTTATGACGACCGATAGCCTCCGAGCTGTGCCCCGTCATTACCGGGAAGCTAGTATGGCCATGGGTGCGACACGCTGGCAAACGATTTGGCATGTCACGCTCAAGGCAGCCCGCTCAGGAATCTTTACAGCGGTTGTCTTTGGTATGGCGCGTGCCTTCGGGGAAGCTTTGGCTATCCAGATGGTGGTCGGAAACTCTGCAGTGGTACCAACCTCGCTCACTACACCAGCTTCCACCCTCACCTCTATTTTGACCATGGGAATCGGAAATACCGTCATGGGTACGGTCAATAACAATGTTCTTTGGTCACTCGCCTTGGTATTGCTCCTCATGAGTCTTGCCTTTAACAGTGTGATTAAACTGATTACGAAAGAAAGAGGTAAGAAGAACTATGCACGCTAAACGAATGGATAAAATTGCCACAGGAGTGCTGTATGCTATTTCAGGGATCATCGTTGCGATTCTTGCCTCATTGATCCTTTATATCTTGGTCCGTGGCTTGCCCCATGTATCCTGGCACTTCTTGACTGGGAAATCTTCTTCTTACCAAGCAGGAGGAGGGATCGGAATTCAATTGTATAATTCCTTCTTCCTCTTGGTCATTACCTTGGTGATTTCCTTCCCACTTTCTCTTGGGGCTGGGATTTACCTCTCTGAGTACGCCAAAAAAGGGCGTTTGACCAATTTGGTTCGTACCTGTATTGAGATCTTGTCTTCTTTGCCATCTGTCGTTGTAGGTCTCTTTGGTTACCTGGTCTTCGTTGTCCAGTTCAAATACGGATTTTCGATCATTTCAGGGGCCTTGGCCTTGACCGTCTTTAACCTGCCACAGATGACCCGCAATATCGAAGATAGCTTGCAGCACGTCCACCATACGCAGCGCGAAGCAGGTCTAGCACTGGGCTTGTCTCGCTGGGAAACTGTGATTCATGTCGTGGTACCAGAAGCTCTTCCAAGTATTATCACTGGGGTCGTCTTAGCTTCAGGACGGATCTTTGGGGAAGCCGCTGCCTTGATCTATACTGCAGGTCAATCGGCTCCAGCCCTTGATTGGTCAAACTGGAATATCTTTAGTGTGACCAGCCCGATTTCGATCTTCCGTCAGGCTGAAACCTTGGCTGTCCATATCTGGAAGGTCAACAGTGAAGGAACCATTCCAGACTCGATCGAAGTCTCAGCCGGTTCTGCCGCCGTTCTTTTGATCTTTATCTTGATCTTTAACTTTGGAGCCCGCAAACTCGGAAGTTACCTCCATAAAAAACTAACATCTGCTTAAAGGAGAAGAAATGTCAAAATACAATTGGGATGAGAGACACATCATTACTTTTCCTGAAGAAAAGGTGGTCCTATCGACTAAAGATTTGCATGTCTATTATGGAACTAACGAGTCCATCAAAGGCGTCGACATGCAGTTTGAAAAGAATAAGATTACAGCCTTGATCGGTCCTTCAGGATCTGGGAAATCAACCTATCTTCGTAGTTTGAACCGGATGAACGATACCATCGATATTGCGCGTGTTACGGGTGAAATTTGGTATGAAGGAATCGATGTCAATCGTCCAGATATCAATGTCTATGAAATGCGCAAGCACATTGGGATGGTTTTCCAACGACCCAATCCTTTTGCCAAATCAATATACAAAAATATCACCTTCCCTCATGAACGTGCTGGGGTGAAAGACAAGAAGATCTTGGACGAATTGGTCGAAACTTCTTTGAAACAGGCAGCCCTATGGGATCAGGTCAAGGATGATCTTCACAAATCAGCTCTAACGCTTTCAGGTGGTCAACAGCAACGACTTTGTATCGCGCGGGCTATCTCGGTGAAGCCGGATATCCTACTCATGGATGAGCCAGCTTCAGCGCTTGATCCGATCGCAACAGCGCAATTAGAAGAAACCATGCTGGAGCTGAAGAAAGATTACACCATTGTCATCGTGACCCACAGCATGCAACAAGCAGCGCGTGCTAGTGATTATACCGGTTTCTTTTATCTTGGAAACCTCATCGAGTACGATAAGACCTCGAATATTTTCCAAAATGCGAAATTGCAATCGACCAACGATTATGTATCGGGTCACTTTGGATAAAGTAATATGACAACAAAAAGGAAAATAGAATGACAGAACCAATTTTGCAAGTCAAGGACTTGTCGGTTTATTACAATAAAAAGAAGGCTTTGAATAGTGTCTCTTTGGATTTTGCTCCAAAGGAGATTACAGCCTTGATTGGTCCTTCAGGATCAGGGAAATCTACCCTTTTAAAAGCCATTAACCGTATGGGGGACCTTAACCATGAGGTCACCACCACAGGGACCATCCTCTACAACGGTCACAATATCTACGGACCACGGACCGATACGGTCGAATTGCGGAAGGAAATCGGAATGGTCTTCCAACAGCCAAATCCCTTTCCAATGTCCATTTATGATAATGTGACTTATGGGTTGATGATTAATGGTGTCAAGGATAAGGCTGTCTTAGATGAGGCAGTTGAAACCTCATTGAAACGCGCTTCCATCTGGGATGAAGTCAAGGATCGCCTGCATGATTCAGCTATCGGACTTTCCGGTGGTCAGCAGCAGCGGGTCTGTGTGGCGCGGGTTCTTGCGACTAGTCCAAAGATTATTCTTTTGGATGAACCAACTTCAGCGCTGGACCCGATTTCAGCTGGTAAGATTGAAGAAACCTTATATGGACTAAAAGACCGCTACACCATGCTCTTGGTGACACGCTCCATGCAGCAAGCGAGTCGGATTTCTGATAAAACAGCCTTTTTCTTGGATGGCGATTTGATTGAGTACAATGACACCAATGAAATGTTCTTGAACCCAGCTAAGAAAGAAACAGAAGACTATGTCTCTGGTAAATTTGGATAGGAAGAAAATAAAATGTTACGAGTTCAATTTGAAGAAGATTTAGAGAAGTTGCATAACCAGTTTTATGCAATGGGAAATGAAGTGTTGAGTCAGATCAACCGTACGGTCCGCGCTTTCGTGACCCATGACCGTGAATTGGCCCGCCAAGTTATCGAAGATGATGCGGAGATCAACGACTACGAAGTGAAATTAGAGCGCAAATCCTTTGAGATTATTGCCCTTCAACAGCCCGTTTCACAAGACCTTCGTGTCGTGATGACTGTCTTAAAAGCGGTCTCTGACTTAGAGCGGATGGGTGACCACGCAGTATCAATTGCCAAGGCAACGATTCGCATGAAAGGGGAAGTCCGCATCCAATCTGTTGAGGAAGAGATCAGCAAGATGGGCCGTGAAGTCAAAGATTTTGTCGAAGCGACACTAGATGTTTACCTCAAAGGCGATGTGGATTTGGCCTATGAAGTTGCGACACGAGACGAAGTCATCAACCATTACTTCGATAGCATCCAAGAATTAGCAACAGAAGAAATTCGGAATAATCCAGAGTCCATCGTGACCGGACGTGATTATTTCCAAGTGATCAACTTTTTGGAACGCATCGGAGATTATGCAAAAAATATCTGTGAATGGGTGGTTTACTTTGAAACAGGTAAAATTATCGAAATGTAAGATCATAAAGTCTTTTCGATCTCAGACAGGCATTGTCATGCTTGTCTTTTCTTTTATCTTAACTTTGTGATAAAATAGTTTTGTTAGGGCTTTTCATTGGAAAGCATGAAACATTTAAAGGAGGAAATTATGCAAGCAGTTGCACATTTTGTAGAAACATTCGTTCCAGAACATTACGAAGTGTTTTTGGATTTAAGTCGTAAAACCAAGACCTTTAGCGGTCGTGTGGTGATCACAGGTCAAGCCAAGGCGGACAAGATCTCGCTTCACCAAAAGGATTTGACCATCGAAACAGTAGAAATAGCAGGTCAAGCCCGTCCATTTACGGTTGATGATGACAATGAAGCAGTCTATGTTGAATTGGAAGGAACAGGTCAAGTGACAGTTACTCTGACCTATTCTGGTAAGATCACAGACAATATGACAGGGATTTACCCATCATACTACAGCATTGATGGCGTGAAGAAGGAAGTCCTCTCTACCCAGTTTGAGAGCCATTTTGCGCGTGAAGCTTTTCCAAGTGTGGACGAGCCTGAAGCCAAAGCAACTTTCGATCTTTCTTTGAAATTTGACCAAGAAGAAGGTGAAATTGCCCTCTCAAATATGCCTGAAATTGATGTGGAAAACCGCAAAGAAACAGGAATTTGGAAATTTGCTACGACTCCACGGATGTCTTCTTACCTCCTTGCCTTTGCTGCCGGAGATCTTCAAGGGATCACAGCCAAAACAAAAAATGGCACTCTCGTAGGTATCTATTCAACCAAGGCCCATCCGTTGAAAAACTTAGAGTTTTCTCTTGATGTCGCTGTACGTGTCATCGAGTTTTATGAAGACTATTATGGCGTCAAGTATCCAATTCCTCAATCCCTCCATGTAGCGCTTCCTGATTTCTCAGCTGGAGCGATGGAAAACTGGGGCTTGGTGACTTACCGTGAAGTCTACCTTCTAGTAGATGAAAACTCTACGGCCCAAAGCCGTCAAACAGTAGCCTTGGTGGTGGCTCACGAATTGGCTCACCAATGGTTCGGAAACCTCGTGACCATGAAATGGTGGGATGATCTCTGGTTGAATGAAAGCTTTGCCAATATGATGGAATATGTCAGCTTGGATGCCATTGAACCAAGCTGGAATATCTTTGAAGACTTCCAAACAACTGGAGTGCCTGCTGCCTTGAAACGCGATGCTACAGATGGCGTTCAATCCGTCCATGTGGAAGTCAAACACCCTGATGAGATCAACACCCTCTTTGACCCAGCAATCGTTTACGCCAAGGGTAGCCGTCTCATGCACATGCTTCGCCGCTGGTTAGGCGATGACGCCTTCCGTAAAGGGTTGAAGATCTACTTTGAAAAACACCAATACGGCAATACTATCGGTCGTGACCTTTGGGATGCTCTTGGGCAAGCTTCAGGTCGTGATGTCGCAGCCTTTATGGATTCTTGGTTGGAGCAACCAGGATACCCTGTTGTTTCAGCTTCTGTGGAAAACGATACCTTGATCATCTGTCAAGAGCAGTTCTTCATCGGAGAAAGAGAAGAAAAAGGACGCAAGTGGGTTGTTCCGTTAAATAGCAACTGGACGGGTATTCCAGATACCTTGGAAACAGAAGTTTTAGAAATTCCAAACTACAGTGCCTTGAAAGCAGCTAACAGCGGAGCTCTTCGCTTCAATACAGAAAATACAGCTCACTATATCAGTGACTACCGTGGGGAATTGTTGGAAGACATCCTTGCTGACCTTGCTAGCTTGGATAGCACTTCAAAATTACAAGTGGTTCAAGAACGCCGTCTTTTAGCTGAAAGTGGTCAAATTTCTTATGCAAGCCTCTTGCCAGTGATTGAACACTTGACAGAAGAAAGTTCCTACTTGGTTGTTTCAGCTGTTTCGAGCGTCTTAGCTGGAATCAGTCTCTTTGTGGATGAAGGAACTGAAACAGAAGCGGCCTTCCATGAGTTGTTGAAACGCTTGAACCGTTACAACTTTGAACGCTTGGGTCTAGAAGCTAAGCCTGGTGAAACAGAAGAAGACGAAAAAGTTCGTCAGCTAATGATTGCTAATATGATCAAGGCCAATGATGAAGCTGCAAAAGCTCAAGCGAGCGCTATCTTTGAAGCGCATGCAGCTGATTTGGAAAAACTTCCAGCTGCCATCCGCCTGCAAATCTTGGTTAACCAAATCAAGCACCAGGAAACCAAGGAGCTTAGCCAACAATACCTGGATACTTATGTTAAGACAGTAGATGGGAACTTTAAACGCCAGTTGGCGGCTGCACTTTCTTATACCAAGGATGAGGAAACTTTGGAAGCTCTATTGAAGGAGTGGAAGAACAAGGATGTGGTGAAACCTCAGGACTTGGCTATGAGTTGGTACTACAACTTCTTACACGATGACTTTACCCAAGGAAGAACTTGGACTTGGGCGCGTGAAAACTGGGATTGGGTCAAGAAAGCCCTCGGTGGTGATATGAGCTTTGATAAGTTTGTCATCTACCCAGCAAACTGTTTCAAGACCCGTGAACGCTTGAATGAATATAAGGCCTTCTTTGAGCCTCAATTGTCTGATATGGCTATCAGCCGAAACATCAGCATGGGAATCAAGGAAATCGCAGCGCGTGTGGATTTGATTCAACGGGAAAAAGCAGCAGTAGAAGCCGCTATCCTTGCGACGAAATAAATGAAATAAATTTATAAAAGATGCTACAGAATTCATTCTGTAGCATCTTTTGCTTTTTCAATGAATCATTTGTATTGGATATCAAAGGAGAAGGATCATTAGTTTATTGGGCTTGGTAAGAGAATCTCCGTTCGATAGCGGCCATTTTCTTTGAAACGCTTGACAGTTCCTTGGTATTCTTGTACTAGAGCATCAACGTTTCGCAAGCCCCAACCATCTCTTTGACGTGTTTTACGAGTCTCTTGTTCCTGTTCATTAAAGGTATTATTGATCGAAATAAATAGATTTTGTTGAAAATAACGTATATTCAGAGATAATGTTCTCTCCGATTTATCAGTCAATCGAAGGCAGGCTGAAATACTATTATCCAAACAATTTCCTAAAATAACAGCTAGAACATCGGGCTGAATAGATAGTTCTTGTGGGATAAAGCAGTCAATTTCTAATGCAATTGCATCTTCCACATCGCGCAGTTTTTGATTTAGTAAATAATTAACCGTTGGATTTTTGGAGTAAAAGATTTGTTTTCCTGAAATACTATCGGTTAACGATTGAAGATACTCTCTAGCTTCATCAGGATTTTCTTCTAGAAGTGCCAAGAGGGTTAAATGTTTATTTTTTAAGTCATGCCGAAGACTTTGCAATCGTTGGTATTCCTCTTGAGACTGTTGTGTTTCTCTTAATTGGAACTGAAGTTGTTCTTTATCTAATTTATTTTGATAATAAGCGTGCTGTTGTTGAGAAAGATGTAAGGTAAAATACAGCGAGGAAAACGACAATACAATAAGAGACAAGAGTGAAATGACAGAAAGATAATCTGGTCCAAATACTTGCCCTTGAATAGCAGATACAGTAAAGGCAAAAATAATCGATAAAATCGGCACGATGAATTGATAAAGCCAATTTCTTCTAGATGTTGCCATGCTTAACTTTTGATGTGTTCGAAATAACTGTCGAAGAACAAGAGTGATCACAGTTGAAAAAAGAAAACTGATGGCAAGGTAACCACTAATCAGTTCTAAATTTTTCGATACTTTTGACAGTGGAAGAAATAGTTGGATAGCTTGATTGAGGACAGCTCCGGCTAATAATGTCAGGCTTGTTTGTAAGAATATCCAAAAAGAAGAATCACGAAAGGAGAAATCAAAATAGAGTCCTACAAGAGCGGATTCTACAATACTCAGAAAGAGATTGCTAACTAAAAAAACGCGACTTTCTAAAAATAGAAAAACAAGAGCCACATGAAAAAGCAAGCAACAACAAAGGACTAATAGTGTCTCTTTTGAATGTTTACTTTTGGATATTGGCCTATAAAATAAAACACTTGCTAGAAATAAGTCAAACAAGATACTAATGATCCGCAATCCTATTAGCATTAGAAATTCCTTTCACTGAGATAGTTATAGTATTTTTCTTTAAAAGAAGACTGGAACTTACGACTAATTGGAAGTGAATGCTCCTCGGTTCCATTTAGCAAAATAGTTACTGTTTTCGCATCAAAATCTTTGATATATTTGGGATTTACAATATAAGAAGCATGAATTTGAATAAAATAATCAGGTAGTTTATCTAAAATGTCTTGAGTTTTCAGTAAGGACTTATAGGTATCTGCTAGTGTATAAATAAAAACGGAACGCTTATCTTTCTCAAAATAGGTAATGTCACTTAAAGGAATAGAGTAACTTTGTTTTCCAAATGAGAAGTTAAAGATGGTTTGTCCTAAATCTAAATAACGTAAAATTCTGTCTACTACCTTATTTAACCTTTGGGGTTCAAATGGTTTTACTAAGTAATCAAAAGTCTGTACTTCAAATACTTGTTCCATGTAATCACGATAGCTGGTCACAAAAATAATGGGGATAAAAGGATTGAACTGACGAATTTCACGTGCAAGGTCAATTCCAGTAATTTGTGGCATATCAATATCCAAAAAAACACAATGTGTATCCCTTGTTAACTGTTCTAGCATTTTTTGTGGATTTGTATATAGTTTTGTTTCTACAGGAACCTTGTCGTAAGAAAGTAAATACTGTTCTAACTGACTAGCATCTCTAGTTGAGTCATCACAAATAACGACGTTTAACATAAGTCCCCCTTATCAAATTGAGTTGGCTAATTATGACACTAAAATGGTAAATCATGACGTAAACCATGGAAAGTCATATGTTTATTATACAATAATCTTATCAAAAATGAAGGAAGCTGGGAAAATCTTCTCAGTCTTGAGTGATGAGATGAAGACATTTGCGACACTGACTATTAGAGATTTGACAAAATCATTCGATAAGCAACATTTTGCTAATAACCATATTTCCTTAGAAATAGAAGCTGCTAAAATTACAGCCTTTTTAGGACACAATGGTGCTGGTAAGTCCACCCTCTTAAATCAAATGATTGGTTTTACCAAACCTGATAAAGGAGACGTATGCTATGGAGATATTTCTTTTGTTCAAAATCGTAAACAAGCTCGCTCAATGATGAGCTATATGTCGCAACAGTATGCACCACTTGAGAAATTGACGGTGGAACAAAACATAGAAATGCTTGGAAGAATGAGAGGGTTAAACACCATAGATTTACAAAAAGAAATGGATCAGCTCTTAACCGACTTGGAAATTAAGGAGTACAGGGCAAAACAAGGAAAGGATCTCTCAGGCGGTTTAAAGCGTCTAACTTCTTTTGCAATGGCTTTAATCGGATCTCCGACCATCATTCTTCTTGATGAACCCACGAACGATGTTGATCCAATACGTCGTGAAAAACAGTGGCAATTATTACAGAAGTTGGCGCATAAAGGTCATACCATTATTATTGTGACACATAACTTGTTGGAAGTTGAAAAATATGCAGACAACTATGCCTTATTTAACCATGGGAAGTTAATCAAATCAGGCCCAGTTCAGCAAATAACCTATCAAAAACAGTATCAAATCTCTTTTGAGTTTAGAAATGAAGATAGCTTAGCTCTATTTCATGATTATACCATTATCAATGGTTCGATTTGCCAGATTGAAATAGAAGAGGAGGAGTTAACAAGACTGCTACCAAAACTAACACAGGAATTGGATAGAAAGAATATTTTTAATCTGTCACTTACTCAGAAAAACGTATCCATTTCAGATCTTTATAGAGAGGAGTTGACAAACTGATATGACTCAATTTTTTTACTTACTTCGTTGGAACTATCTTCGTCAAAAAGATCTATTTCTACTCTTTACGCTAGCTCAGGTTCTGTTATCCATTTCACTTCTTTTTGGTTATCCACTAGTGATCGGTGAGATTGATACGACAGCTGCCTACTATCTCTCTTCTGGTTCAGTTCTGATAGGAATCATTTCTATTGGCTGTACTATCTCATCCCCTGTTATAGCAAATGCGAAGTCAGAAGGACATGTAGACTACGTACGAGCCCTTCCAATACCACGAATTCTGATTTCCTTAGCAGATCTTTGGATGTGGATGATTGCTATTTTACCTGGAGTATTCATTTCTGTTATACTGGGCTATTTTCGTTTTTCTGTCCGACTAAATGTATCTGTTCTGGCTGTATTCATCCTATTTCTGATCTGTCTTACGATGATCAGTCTTGGATTTGCCATTGCTTATACTTTTTCTCCCAATATTGTCACGCTGATGTCTCAGTTGATTCTCATGATTGGTTTGATGTTTTCACCAATCATGTACCCTGCAAGTCGTCTTCCAGATTGGATAAACCATCTCTACCATGTTCTTCCATTTGTCCCTTCTGTCAACCTCCTACGAGCTTGTGTCTATAGTCATGGTCCCGTCTCATTTTTTGACTTCACTATTCTGATCATCTGGATTTTGTTAACACAGTTACTGATCTTGAGAGTTCTTTATAAGGAAAAATAAAGGAAGGAGGATCTATGTTTTTCATCATTAAAACAGTGTTCTCTTTAAAAGGAGTTCAATTGAAAAGATTTATACATGTATCCCTATAACAAAAATCAACATCTGTGTTCAGATGTTGATATTTTTAATATATCCGCTAAGCCCTTTGTATCTTATTTGAAATACCAGTGGTGTTTAAGGCTGGCGAAAACCGCCTTGCTGGTGATCGTAATGATGATCAATTTGATGAGGTCAGCAAGGATAAAGGGAGCAACGACCAAAGTAAATGCTTTTTGGAGATCGGTATGCGTGACCAGCATAAAGCCGATAGCTCCTGACACAAAGAGGAGAGCACTACTGAGGAGATTGGCCAAAAAGATAGTGACAAGGCTGGATTTAGCACTCGTGAACAGAGACGTGATCCATGCTCGGAATGGGAAGAAGAGGAGGAAACCAGCAGTAGGACCAAGGAAATGCGAAGCGCCACCAGCACCGCCGGCAAATACTGGAAAACCTAAGAAGCCTAAAAGTAGGTAGAGACAGACTGTGACAAAGGCATGGCTGGGTTTATAGATGGTCCCGATGATCCCGATCATGAGTGTCTGCAGGGTCAAAGGAATTGGACCAAAGGGAATGGTGAATTGAGATAGGACGGAGATCATGGCCACTCCAATGGAGATGAGAACTAAGGGAAAGATTTTCTTCATAACAGTTAACCTCTTATTTATTTTATGGTAACTATTCTACAATATCGGTTTCATCCTGTCAATAGTCCCAGTCGTTTTAGGTTGTTTTAAGTAAAAATTTAGGCAGGCTTAAGACTCCTAAAGTATAATCGCCTTACTAAAGGATCGAGCTCCCTTTAAATTTTAAAAGACAAGTACTTGTACAAAAAGATAAAAGGTAAAAAGATGAATCAAAAAGAAACAAAACAAGTAGTCGAAACGCAAGAATCCAAAGAAAAAATGGTTGTCCTCAAACGAAGTCCTAAGTGGTGGATTGGCATGGCAGCCGTTGGTGGATTGTTGGTTGGTGCTGGAAGTGGCTTTGGTGTCGGTGTCATCGCCTCACAATCTTCCAATAATCAACAATTTTCTCAACCGGTCCAAACGGGTCAGAACCAAGGATCCAATCAGCAACAAAATAGTCAAACTGGCCATCCTTCACAAGGAAACCAGCAAAATGGTGGCCCACAGGATGGCGGACCTCAAGGCGGTGGTCCACAAGGTGGCGGTCCGGGTCAGATGCCACAGGAAGGCAATGGTGGCCCACAAGGGAATGGTCCAGATAATGGCATGAACCAATCTGGCGGACAAGAAGGGAACCAGGGGTCCTCTAAAAAGTCCAATAAGAAGAATTCAAAAAATAAAAACAAGACGAGTGACAGTCAAAGTAACAAAGAAAACACGACAAACTCATAGAATTAGCCTTCCTCAGGCAGGCTGAATTTGATCATAAAACCAGGTTCTAAACTATAGGAAATGAAGGCAAGTCGTGTTATAATGGTTAAGAATAGATTAGAAAGACTCACTCACGAAAGAGAAGAGGATACGACGATGATTAAAATTCTATTGGTCGAAGATGACCTTGGTTTATCAAATTCAGTATTTGATTTTTTAGATGATTTTGCGGATGTCATGCAGGTCTTTGACGGAGAAGAAGGTCTTTACGAAGCAGAAAGCGGGATCTATGATTTGATTTTGCTGGACCTGATGCTTCCTGAAAAAGACGGTTTCCATGTCTTGAAAGAATTGCGTGAAAAAGGCGTGACAACCCCTGTTCTGATCATGACAGCCAAAGAAAGTCTGGATGACAAAGGACACGGCTTTGAGCTAGGGGCAGACGATTACCTCACCAAGCCTTTCTACCTAGAAGAGCTCAAGATGCGGATTCAAGCCCTCTTGAAGCGCTCAGGAAAGGTCAATGAAAACACCCTTAATTATGGCAATTTGAAGGTCAATTTATCTACCAATTCGACTTATGTGGATGGGAAAGAAGTGGAACTTCTTGGGAAGGAATTTGATCTCTTGGTCTACTTCCTTCAAAACCAAAATGTCATCCTTCCAAAGACACAGATCTTCGATCGTCTTTGGGGCTTTGATAGTGACACAACCATCTCTGTTGTTGAGGTCTATGTTTCAAAAATTCGTAAGAAATTAAAAGGTACTGATTTTGTTGAGAGCTTGCAAACATTACGCAGTGTGGGGTATATCTTAAAAGATGCTAACAAGGATTAAGAAAACAGTCGGAGAAGATGACTTTTCTTACTTCATCCGATATTTTGGTCTCTTCACCTTGATATTCTCAGCCATGACCTTAATTATTATTCAGGTTATGCGCTCGAGTCTCTATACAACGGTCGATGAGAATCTCAAGACCTTGAGTCAGGATCCTTATTCCATTATAGCTATTGCCAACCGGGATCAGAAACAGTCTAATTCCAAAGAGGGTGATGAGCATGAGATGATGATGCCTAATCCTGATAAATCGGAACCAAAAGGTGACGTTACTTCCAATACCACTGTTGTTCTACTGAACAAAAAATATCAAAACTTAACAACGGGAAGTGGGTTTTTAAACTTCAAAACCGTAACTTTTGGTCGTAAATTGCTTAACAAGGTTTCCCAACTCCAAATCACAAATAGTTACGGGAAAAAAGAAAGTTACCGGGCTTACATGACGGATTTGGGCTTGTCTGATGACGGAGATAGCGACGTCAAGTATGCGGTTGTCATGACCAATATCAGTCAGCTAGAACAGACCAGTGAGGAGCACGAGAGCCAGATCGCACTCGTCATGATTTGCTTCTGGGGAATCTCCTTATTCGCTAGTCTCTTCCTAGCACGTCTCAGTGTTAAGCCCCTACTTGAGAGTATGCAAAAGCAAAAGGCATTCGTGGAAAATGCTTCCCATGAGTTACGGACGCCTCTAGCAGTCCTTCAAAATCGCCTCGAAACGCTTTTTAGAAAGCCCGAAGCGACTATTATGGAGTCAAGCGAGAGCATTGCATCTAGCTTGGATGAAGTTCGAAATATGAAGCTCTTGACCACCAACCTTCTCAATATCGCCCGAAGAGATGATGGCTTGAAGCCAGAGATGGAAGAGATCGAACCAAGCTTTTTTGATCAGACCTTCTCCAATTTTGAGATCATTGCGGAAGAAAATGGCAAACTCTTCCAAGGAGACAATCAGGTGGACAGAGTCATTTGTTCTGATAGAACGCTCCTCAAGCAATTGATGACCATTCTTTATGACAATGCCTTGAAGTACACCGATGAAGATGGTGAGATCCAGTTTGAAGTCCAGTTGAAGGACAAAAATCTTCTTTTGAGGGTACTGGATAATGGTCCAGGGATTCGAGATGAGGATAAGAAACGGATATTTGATCGTTTTTACCGGGTCGACAAGGCCAGAACCCGTCAGAAAGGTGGTTTTGGTTTGGGGTTATCCCTCGCTAAGCAGATTGTAGAAGCCTTTAAAGGGACCATTCAAGTCAAAGATAATAAACCAAAAGGGACCATCTTTGAAGTGAAATTATCCATTAAGACGGAAAGTCGTAAAAAAAATCGTTCATAATCTTTAAAAAATAGAAAAGAGGAAAACCTATGAGTTCAAAAATGTTGCACACTTGCCTTCGTGTGGAAAACTTAGAAAAATCAATCGCTTTTTACCAAGATGCTTTTGGTTTTGAAGAAAAACGTCGGAAAGATTTTCCAGACTACAAGTTCACGATTGTTTATTTGGCCTTGCCTGGAGATGACTATGAGTTGGAATTGACTTACAATTATGATCATGGTCCATATGTCATCGGAGATGGCTATGCTCATGTCGCCTTGAGTACTCCTGATCTAGAAGGTTTGAATGCGGAACACAAGGCTAAAGGCTATGAAGTGACGGAACCAAAAGGTCTTCCAGGAACGAAACCGAATTACTATTTCGTTGTAGATCCGGATGGATATAAAGTAGAAGTCATTCGCGAAAAATAAGAGGGATTAAAAATAAGGGCCGCTGTCGGCGACGACAGTCGCCCTCTTTTTATGAAACCATTTACAAAAAAGGAATGTTTTTTCGAGAGAAATTTGCTATAATAAAGTTATGAGATTCAAACACACGAAAACTATTTTATTAATCATTACAAATCTCCTTTTACTGAGTCTTTTGTATATCGGCTATCAAAAGATTCAAAGGGTTCGTGAACAAAAGGCCTATCAAGATCAGTTTGATAAGGTCACACAACTCGAGAAAAGCTCTGAAAAAGGGAAAGATGTTCAAGTTCAGGAAGGGATTTTAGGAACTTCTTATGTGACAGCTTATTATCCTACTAAAGATGGACAGCCTGTTGAGATTGTGAAAGAGAAGATCCAAGAAGACCTTCAGCGTCTAGGATCCGATGAGAAAACCAAAGAGCCAAAGCATTTGACCTTCTACCATAGTGAAGAAGCAGAAGCGCCTTTTGTCGGCTATCACCCTATCCAGATTAAACGGTCTGAATACCAATACAAAAAAGGGAAATTCATCAAAGATGAGACGGTGAAGTTGCCCCTCTTTTACTTGGATGATGACAGTAACCGTCTGACCCTCAGCCAGGTCTTTGCGGATCCAGATGGAGCCAAGCAGATCTTTTTGGAGGAATTACAGGGAAATCTAGCCTTTCGTCAGCTGGACGAGGAAAGCATTGATCAAATGGTTGCCCACTTCTCAGAGTTGGATTTGAGCCAATGGGAATTCCAATATGAAAAAGGAAATTTCACCATTCCATTTCCAACCAAGGTTAAAGGAGACGATACCTTCACTGTTCCCTTGTCTAAATTCTATGACGTGATTGATACAGAGCGCTTGCTTCCTGATGATCTAGCTTCTTACGAATCCTATATAGAAGAACGCCACCGTAAGATGATTGCCCTGACCTTTGATGATGGACCAGATCCAACCACGACTCCTCAGGCGCTGGCCATCTTAAAGAAATACAATGCCAAAGCTACCTTCTTTATGGTCGGAAAAAATGTCAGTGCGAATCCGGATATTGCTAAGCAAGTCCGCAAAGAAGGTCATCAAATCGGGAACCATACCTGGGATCACCCTCAATTGCCAAAATTGAGCTTGGATAATGCTAAAAAAGAAATCTTGGATACCCAAGAAGCTATTCAAAAAGCGACAGGTGTGCAGACCAAGATTACCCGTCCTCCGTATGGAGCTATCAATAACGCTATCCAATACGGTGTCGACCAATCCTTCATCATGTGGGATGTGGATAGCCTAGATTGGAAGACGCATAATACGACGGCTATTCTCAATGAAGTGAAAAAAGAAGTCAAACCGGGTTCGATTATCCTCATGCATGATATCCATCAAACCACGATTGACGCTCTACCGACCGTCCTTGACTACCTCAAATCACAAGGCTATACCTTTGTAACGGTGGATGAATTGTTGGATTATCAACTTGAAAGTCATCGCATTTATTACAATGGAAATTAACGTAAAAATCCTCTGCAGTTCATTCACTAGCAGAGGATTTTCTTATTCGTTTAAAAAGAGTTCTGAATTTTTTAAAACCAGTTCACGTACAGAAGCGTATTTTTTTAAGGATTTGAGTTCTTCTGGGTGGGTGATAAAGGTGATTACATAGCCCTCACGCCCCATTCGTCCTGTTCGACCGGCACGGTGGGTATAGGTCTCCACATCACGAGGAATATCGTAGTTAATCACACACTCAAGATGTTCAATATCGATTCCACGAGCGACTAAATCGGTGGCAAGTAAGAGGGTCAGCTGATGGTCTTTGAAGCGTTCCAGAATGACCTTGCGGTATTTTACATTGACATCGCTTGCGAGCGATACGGCCTCAACACCACGGTATTGTAGTTTTTCTTCAGCACTACCCAGATCAGACAGGCTATTGAAAAAAGCCAGACCACGAAAATCTTCGACGTAGGCGAGTTTGCGGAGCAATTCGACCTTGTCCCGCTTATCCACTTGCATATAAAAATGTTGGATATTGTCCAAAGAAACTCCATCAACCGTAACACGAAGAGTATTTTCCTCTAGCTGGTCTGGATCGACCTTGGCTGTAGCGCTCATGTAGATATATTGGTGGTCACGGGGAGCATAGTGGCTGATCTTGTCGACGAAGTGGTACTGAGAATCGCTCAGTAATTGGTCGAATTCATCTAAAATGATAGTTTCCACATTCATCATTTTGATCTTTTTCAGCTTGATCAGTTCAAAGATCCGACCAGGCGTCCCAACCAGGATTTCGGGTCCTTTTTTGAGGCGTTCGATTTGCCGTTTTTGACTAGATCCTGAAAGGAAGAGTTGTGTCTGGAGACCGAGAGGCTCTGCCCATTGTTTGGTGACATCAAAAATTTGTCCTGCTAACTCTGTATTAGGAGCTAAAATCAAGAGTTGTTGGGCCTTCTTCGGTTTGAGTTTGAGCAAGCTCGGAAAGAGGTAGGCGAGTGTCTTACCCGTTCCAGTAGGACTGATCCCGAGGACATTTTCTCCTTCATAAATTGGGGAGAAGATCTGTTCCTGAATTTCAGTGAATGTATCAAATCCGAGTGTTTCTAACTGGTCTTTCCAGCTTTGTGGAAATTGTTCTTTCATTCTTTTTCATCCTTAAATTGTATTCCAGCGCTTTGACGCATCTGGTAGAGGGTTTCATGGACCTGCTCAGCCGTTTGTAACCACTCAAGATAAGCAGACGGCTTTTGATGAGCGATGGCAAGGGCAAAGGCTTCCGCCTCTTCTTGCATTTGGTGTGGGCAGGGCTGGATCGGAAGGTCGATGACCTCTCCGGAATAGCTGACGAAGCGGGCTTGGTTGATGGCTGCTACAGCATTGAGAGTTAGTGTTCCAGTCTTGGTGTAGATTTCAGCAGGTAGATGGCTGGTGATATTTTTCCCTGCCTGAATAGCAACCTGAAAATCTGGGTAAATCAAGACACCTTGACCATAAAGATCAACCGAATTGGGTAATTGCTGAGCGGTGTAGTGACTGGAGATCGGTTCTCCAAAGAAGCCAATCGCCAAGTAGAGGCAGTAGACACCCAGATCCATCAAAGCTCCACCTGCATAGATATCTGAGAAAATATTGGGCATCTCACCTGCAAGAAGGGCCGGCAATTTAGAAGAATATTTGGCAAAGGTGAAGTTGGCGCCCAGTATTTCCTGGTTAGAGAGGAAGTTTTTAACTACTTGAAAGGCTGCTTCTTGGTAATTTCTGGCAGCTTCAAAGAGATAGACCTGGTGCTCATTAGCAAGCTTGACCAGTTCCTTCCATTCAGAAGGCTTGGTCACAGCCGGTTTTTCAATGATGACATGCTTTTTTGCTAAAATAGCAAGCTTGGCCTGAGCGAAATGAAGAGAATTGGGGCTGGCAATGTAGACCACATCCAGCTCACTGTCTAAAAAGTCGATGAAATCCGTGTAGCAAGAGATCGCTCCATAAGGCTCACAAAACTCTTGAGCAGTCTTCATCTTTCTCGAATACACAGCCTGCAAGTGATAGTGGCCTGTCTGATGAGCAGCTGTAATAAATTCATGTGAAATCCAACTCGTACCAATAATTCCCAGCTTTAACATAAGGTGTCCTTCCGTCATCGATTCACTCTATTATACCATGAAAAGGGGGAGGGGACAGTATAAAGTAGAAAATATGCACTGATTATTGTATAATGAAGTGATATGCTTAGAAGGGAAAACATAGGATTGAGAAATTCAGAATTACTGATCATTATTCCTGCTTATAATGAGAGTGGAAATATTGAAAAAACAATCAAGATGATTGAAGAACATACACCTGAATTTGATTATGTCATTATCAATGATTGTTCTACAGATCATACACTTGAAATTTGTCGCAATAACAACTTTAACGTTATCGATTTACCGATTAATTTAGGAATTGGTGGTGCTGTTCAGACTGGTTATCAATATGCAGTTAAAAATGGCTATCAATATGCTGTTCAAGTGGATGGAGATGGTCAGCATAATCCTGAATTTATCAGAAAGATGCTTCAAGTCCTTCAAGAGAAGAATGTGAACATGGTGATTGGCTCTCGTTTCATTGAAAATCAAGGTTTCCAATCCTCCTTCGCGCGACGGATTGGAATTTCATTTTTTGAAAAATTAATCAAGGTTTTGACGGGTCAAAAGGTAACAGATCCAACTTCTGGTTTACGAGTTGCTGACCGAAAAGTAATTGAGGAATTCGCCAAGCAATATCCAAGTGATTATCCAGAACCAGAGACGATTGTGTCCCTGTTAACCTCAGGCTATTCAGTTGCAGAAGTGCCTGTATTAATGAACGAACGAGAGCACGGGGAATCATCTATCACATTAAGCAAATCTGTTTACTATATGATTAAAGTGACTATGGCAATGTTATTGGCTAGAATTGGTGGAGGATATAAGAAATAAAATGCTAAATATTTGGTTGACCATTATTGTAATTGTTTTTATGCTTTATATTCTACGCCTAGTTGCAAAGAAGCTTGTTGAAATGAGAAATGTCATCTCTTGGCTTATTCTTTGTATCGTCTCGTTGCCAGTCATTTGGTTTCCTAATTTGATTGGACAGGTATCAAAAATGTTAGGAATTCAAGTTCCAAGCAATCTAATCTTTTTCTTAGGATTCTGTTTACTTGTCTATTTAAACTTCTCTTTAACTCGGATTACCTCAAAACAATCCGTTCAAATTCGACAATTGTCTCAGAAGATTGCATTACAGGTAAAAGAGCATGAAGAATAATCAACCTGTTTCAACGGAGAAGGTGTATTTTTGGAATCTGTTAGGGAATTTGGCATTTGCTGGATCATCTGTACTATTTACATTGATCGTTACACGCATGACCTCGCCAATGGAAGCAGATTCTTTTAGTCTTGCCTATGGGATTGCTGCGATTCTAGTAGTAGTAGGCATGTTTCAAGTTCGAAGCTACCAAGGGACAGATGTTCTCTTTAGACACTCCTTTACCAGTTACAGTATTGCCAGATGTCTCTCTCTCCTACTCATGATGGCGATCTTTTTTCCTTACCTTTTTGTTTCAGGAATTGATCTACATGAGAGTTCAAAAATTGCGATTATTGGCTTGTACGTTCTATTTCGTATGTGTGAGGCAATTTCAGATCTTTTCCAAGGATTGTTTCAACGTCACGAACGATTAGATATCGCTGGCAAATCAATGACCATTCGGTATTCTTTCAGCACGATTCTTTTGTTGGCATTTTTGCTTATTACAAAGTCATTAACACAATCATTGCTTTACTTAGTTGTTTTAAACTTTATCTTTGTATTTTGTTATGATTATGTAAAATCAAAAGAATTTGAAACAATTGATTTCTCAGTAAAAAATCTCAAAAGAGACCTATTTGATGCGATCACTATTTTAAAGAATTGTATTCCTCTCTTCATTAGTGGATTTTTACTAGCTTATATTTTCAATGAGCCTAGAATCGCGATTGACTCTGAAATTAGACTGGGACACTTTATTGCAGGGACACAACGGGACTTTAATATTTTGTTTATGCCTGTGTTTTTTATGAGTCTCTTTATTTTAATTCTTAGACCCTTAACAACGCAATTAGCGATCTTATGGAAGAATAAAGAATTGAAAAAATTTGATGCCATCATTGCGAAGATGTTTGTCATTGTTTTGGGTGTCGGCTTGGTATTAACTGTGCTAGCTTATTTGATCGGGACGCCGATATTAAGTCTTGTTTTTGGTTTACCTTTAAACCAGCATAGTACTACCCTAGCCATCCTTGTTTTTTCTGGAATTCTGTATTCTATTGGGATTGTTTTTGGGGATATCATGACGGTTATTCGAAAACAAACGTATCTATTGCCTGTGTATTTATTCATGTTTATAGCTTCCAAATTGACAAATAATGATTTGGTACAAAAAATGGGACTTCTAGGTGCGTCTTTAAGCTTTTTCATCGTGATGTCTGTTTATTTTAGTGGAAGTTTACTTGCTTATTTTATTGCAAGAAAAATAGAAAGGAAGGACTATGCTCATTAATCAACAACATACGTGGGTGATTTGTGCTTATGGTGAGAGCGAATACTTGGAAGCTTGTATTCAATCCTTGAAGAATCAAACTCTCCAATCACAGATTATCTGTTACAGTTCAACACCACTGGATTCGATCAAGGAACTTTGTCAGCGTTATGCTATTCCATTTTACACCAAGCAAGGTGGTGGGATTGGTAAGGATTGGAACAATGCCATGTCTTTTGCAGAGACGAAGTATGCTACCATCGCCCATCAGGATGATTATTATGAGCCGGACTATGCTGAGAAAGTTTTGGCTAAGATGGAAAAAAATCAAGATGTGTTGATTGGGTATTCTGATTATTTTGAAGAAAAAGATGGCCATAAGATTCCTGCGAATACAAATCTGAAGATCAAAACCTTGATGTTAAAAACCATGAATCTTTTTCCTGCTAGTCACTTTTGGCGAAACCGTGTAATGGCTTTTGGGAATCCGATTTGTTGTCCAGCTGTCACCTATAATCGTGAAAATTTGAAGAATTTCTATTTTGATGAAGGAATGAGAGTGAGTTTGGATTGGTACGCATGGTATAAGATCAGCGAGTACAAAGGTCGTTTTGCTTATGTATCTGACAAACTCATGTGCCACCGTATCCATGGAGAGTCTGAAACATCAAAAACCATTGCAGACAATACGCGTAGTAAAGAAGATCTATACATGTACCAACTCTTCTGGCCTAAATGGATGGCCAAGTTGTTGATGAGACAATATGTGAAGAGTCAAAATTCGAATAAGTAGGAGAAACTGATGGGATATTTTCTTGATAGTTATGAGCGAAATAAAAAGTATTTAGTAGCTTTCGCAGTTTTGGCCTTTTGTATTGCAGTGATTTATACAAAGCGCTTAGTAGATTTTCCTAAAATTGGTGTAGCGTTATTTGTTGTATTGGCTTTTTTCATTTTTCTTTTACCGAAGAAGAATGTTGGGACCTTCCTTGCGATGCTCATTGGTGGTCTGTCCTTTGCTTTTATTACACCCGTTTTGAATACGCCCGATGAACAAGTTCACCTTTCAAGAACGATTCATATTGTGGAAGGCAACGTCAATATGGGAAATAAAAACATCCATATTACGGAAGATTACTTTGATGTTTATAAGAATTTCAAAAAACCATTTACCAAATCTTCTTTATTTGAAGAAGGGCAGACGACCAAACAAGTGAAGTTTGGGAAAGAAACGGATTACAGGGCAACCAACTCATATTGGTTTATTGGTTATATCCCTCAGGCTCTTGGATTTGGGATTGGAAAGTTTTTGAATTTGAGTGTAGGAGTCTCCTATTATCTTGGTCGAATTTTTAATGTCATTGCTTACTGTATTTTAGCTCTTATTGCTATTAAATTAAGTGGGAAAGCGAAGCAGTTGATGACAATGGTAGCGATGTTTCCAATGAATCTGGTTCTAGCTGCTTCTTATAATCAAGATAGTGTAGCCTTAGGTTTAACCTACATCATTATTGGATTATTTTTGAACTATGTAACGGATGATGAAAAAGTGGTTAAAATTAAGGATTTATTGCTTTATGATTTCCTTTGCGTGATCCTTGTAACAATGAAGCTTCCTTATGTCTTGCTTGTAGGATTATTGCTATTTATACCGAAAAAGAAAACGCAATGTAAAAACTACTATCTCGTTTCTCTCGCTTTGATTGCTGCAGTCTTTCTATTTACGATTTTTTGGTATGTTCTTACCCAGCAAGTTCGAATTGAGAACTTTAAACTAGATGGAGCGGATGTGAAGTCTCAGGTGATTAGTATCATTTCGAAACCTCATTGGTATCTTCCAGTGATTTTGAAGGAGATGCTATTATCAGTCAGTCATTTGAATCAACTCTACACCTTTGGTTGGTTAGATTTGTCGATGTCAGAAGTCCTTATTCCAATTTATGCTCTTTATAGCTTGATTACTTTTTCAAATTTTGGGAAGATCAAACTTCCAAAAGTATCAGTAGTAGGGGCAAGTTTGGTTTCTCTTGCAATTATTGGTTTAATTTCTTTGACCTTGTATCTGACCTGGACACCAGTTGGAAATTTTGAAGTTTTAGGAGTTCAAGGCCGATATTATTTGGGTGTTGTTGCTCTTTGTCTACCAGTTATTTGTAGTTTATTTAAGCAAAGAGTTCCAGATGAACAAAAGTTCTCTGATCATTTTGTAGTACAAAGTAGTCTCATTATTTTATCTCTAACATTACTACAAACCATCTCTGTTTTATATGCTGCAGTTTAATTAAAAGACTAAAATAAGTTATTACTAGGGGAAACCCTAGTTTTTTGTTACAATAGAAAGTGAATAAGTCAAGGAGTAAGAGATGACCATATCAGTTGTAGTCCCATGTTTTAACGAAGAAGAATCGATTCCATTGTTTTATAGAGAGATGGAACGCGTTCGGATGAAGATGGGAGAAAAGTTTGAATATATTTTTATAAATGATGGCTCTTCAGATGGTACACTATCTGTTCTTCGAAAGCTACATGTTACAGATTCAAGTGTGCACTACCTTTCTTTTTCTCGAAATTTCGGGAAAGAGGCGGCGCTGTATGCTGGACTTGAGCGTGCTAGTGGTGAATTTGTAACCGTCATGGATGTGGATCTGCAGGATCCTCCGGAATTATTGATCGAAATGAAGCAGAAGTTGGAGGAACAACCAGATCTAGACTGTGTCGGAACGAGACGCGTAACCCGTGATGGGGAACCACCGATTCGCTCTTTCTTTGCACGGATGTTTTATAAATTGATCAATCATATTAGTCAAGTGGAAATGGTGGACGGAGCGCGGGATTTCCGTTTGATGCGTCGCCCTATGGTCGATGCTATCATGGAGTTATCTGAGTACAATCGTTTCTCAAAAGGAATTTTTGCTTGGGTAGGATTCGAGACAGAATACCTTGAATATAAAAATGTAGAGCGCGTAGCAGGAGAGACGTCTTGGAATTTTTGGTCTCTCTTTAAGTACTCGATTGAAGGGATTGTCAATTTCTCGGATGCCCCATTAAACATTGCCTTTATTGGTGGACTGTTATCTTGGATTTTGGCTTTTATCATGATGATTTTGATTGTAATCCGCACCTTGGTCTTTGGGGATCCTACTTCAGGTTGGCCATCCCTTATGACAGTGATTCTTTTCCTGGGAGGGTTCCAATTATTGACCATTGGGATTTTAGGGAAATATATCGGTAAGATCTTCATGGAAACCAAGAAACGTCCAATCTATGTTATCAAAGAGAAAAGTGAAGAATGAAGAATATCCTAAGTATGAGTCTTGCTGCTAAGCAAAAGATAGATAGATTTTACGAGGGAATGGATCGGCTCCTCGATAAGATCAATCAGTTGGATATGGTAAAAGGGATCCGCAGTCATATTGACCGGCTTATAGATGTTTTCAACCAAATCAGCAATAAGTTGGTCTTTCTATTACTAACTTCCTATGCGCTCATTTTTACATTTGTATCTTTCAATCTGATCAATTTTCAAAGTCGCTCATATGACTATGTCTTCCATTTATCCCGCATTGTCGGCTTAGCAGAGTCCATTGAGCATTGGGATTTACTCCCCAATCTGAATTTTTTATTTGCATTCGGTACGGGATACGCTTCTCCTATGTTTTATGGAAATTGGCAGTTCTATCCGTCAGCCATCGTTTATATGATGACCAACGATGGAAATCTTGCTTATTCTATATTTGCATTTTTGATCACTCTTGGTACAAGCCTAACAAGTTATATTGTTATTTCAAAAATAGTAAAAAATAAGGTGACTGGTATAGTAGTGGCCTTGACCATTCCTTGTTATTACACCTTATTTGGTTTTGGAATGACCATGGTAGTGCCACTTGTCCCAATTCTTATTTATTCTATTTATCGAGTGCTCTACTTAAACAAAAAGAATCCTCTCTATTTAGGGATTGTAGTAGCGCTTTTAATTCAAACCCATATTTTATCAACGATCATATTAGCAATTTTTTCTGCGGTATTTTTATGTTTAAATTATAAAAGGATCACACTGGAAAAGATTATCTCTTTTATATTTTCTATCTTGTTTGCCTTATGTTTGTCGGCAGGATACATTTTTCAATATCTGGAACAGGTTTCATCACAAAAATTTTTCTTCACATGGACAGCGAGAAATTTTCCTGTCAATGTGAAAGATACCTTTTTGGTTCCTTTTCCATTTCAAGCAGATCGATATGGTTTTTATAAACCTTTCACCCCATTAGAGTGGCCGATCCATCAATTCGTACGAGATGGCCTATTCTATGCGAGTATGATGGTAATCTTATTCTATCGCCGTCTAGGAAGTTTAAGTAAAACCATATTTTGGACTTGTTGGATCTTATATTTCTCTGCAACGAGTCTTCTGCCATGGAATTCCATATTGAAATACAGTTTTTTAGGGAGTATGCAGTATTCAGGGCGTCTATTGTTTTTCATTCCCCTCTTGTTCCTGTTCTTTCTTGCTGTTACAAATAGAAATGGATTTTTCTCTATTGTCTTATGCATCTTGAGTATAACTTTCTATTTCAATCATGTGGTCCCTCAATTTGATAGCTCTTCAAAAAACTATAAACAGATGCGGGATGATAATAAAAAGAATGAAAAATTACTGAAATCAGTATATAGAGGGGACAAATCAAAATATATTGATCCTGTAGGTGATGAATATTATAATCTTGATATTAACAATCGAGATGTACGCTTGCCTCAATTTACTGAATTTCAAACAGGTAAGGATGTAAAAATATCAACTATTAAAAAGAGGTACAATCTTTTAGAATTCGATATAGAGGTTCCTGATGATAAAAAAGAAACAACTATTTCTATACCAATGATATGGTACAAAGGATATCGCGCAGAATATTCTAAGGGTGCAGAAGGTTCTCAACCTGTGTTGAAACAGCGTGCTTTTACCGAATCAGAATTAAAAGAAAATAAAAAAGATCGGAAACCAACTGTCTCAGAAAAAGTTTTAAATGATGGTAAAATTTATTTATCTATTCGAAATTCTGGTCATGTAAAAGTTTCTTATCACAAGACATTTATACAGTATCTTGGTTTCATGATAGAATGGATCTCTTGGATACTAGTGTTCTTCATTTTTAAACAGAAGTATTCAAAAAATAAGGAGTAATTCCCATCCTAAAAAGCAGAAAACTTCTGCTTTTTTTGCTATAATGATAGGGAAAAAGCATTTGAAAGGAAATTAACATGATTTTAATTACAGGAGCAAATGGACAACTTGGGACAGAGCTTCGCCATTTGTTGGATGAACGAAATGAAGAATATGTAGCTGTTGATGTAGCTGAAATGGACATCACAAATGCAGAAAAAGTAGACGAGGTATTTGCGGAAGTAAAACCAACCTTGGTTTATCACTGTGCTGCTTATACAGCTGTCGATGCGGCAGAAGATGAAGGGAAAGAATTGGACTACGCCATCAACGTGACTGGTACGGAAAATGTAGCAAAAGCATCTGAAAATCATAAAGCAACCTTGGTATATATCTCAACAGACTACGTGTTTGATGGGAATAAGCCGGTAGGACAAGAATGGGAAGTAGACGATCAACCAGATCCTCAAACAGAGTACGGTCGTACCAAACGTATGGGAGAAGAATTGGTTGAGAAGCATGTTTCGAACTTCTATATCATCCGTACAGCTTGGGTCTTCGGGAACTACGGTAAGAACTTTGTCTTCACCATGCAAAATCTTGCGAAGACTCACAAAACACTTACAGTCGTCAACGACCAACATGGTCGTCCAACCTGGACACGTACTCTTGCTGAGTTCATGACTTATTTGGCTGAAAATCGTAAAGAATATGGTTATTACCACTTGTCTAACGATGCGAAAGAAGATACAACTTGGTATGACTTTGCAGTTGAAATCCTCAAAGATACGGATGTAGAAGTGAAACCAGTGGATTCTAGCCAATTCCCAGCTAAAGCGAAACGTCCACTGAACTCAACAATGAGTTTGGCAAAAGCGAAAGCTACAGGATTCGTTATTCCAACTTGGCAAGATGCCTTGAAAGAATTTTATAAACAAGAAGTGAAATAAGAGAAATTTGAAGCGGCCCTTGAGGGTCGCTTTTCTGTTTGGATTAGGCAAAAAGCCTAGAAAATGGTATAATTGAATAGACTGTAAATGATTTGAAAGGGAACTCTATGCAACATGTTTTTATTATCGGAAGTCGTGGGCTTCCGGCTCAATATGGCGGTTTTGAGACTTTTGTGGACCAATTGGTCTCCCATCAAGTGTCTTCAGATATCCAGTACCATGTTGCCTGCCTTTCTAATGATCAAGCTTATCAACATTTTGACTACAAGGGTGTCGATTGTTTTACCATTAAAGCCCCTAAGCTTGGGCCTGCGCGTGTCATTTCCTATGATATGATGGCTATTAACTATGCCTTGAAGCTCATTAAGAAACAAGGAATTGAACAGCCGATTTTTTACGTCTTGGGCAATACAATCGGAGCCTTTGTGGCGCCTTTTGCGCGCAAGATCCATAAGATAGGCGGACGATTTTATATCAATCCAGATGGACTGGAGTGGAAGCGGGCCAAGTGGGCCAAGCCGATCCAAGCCTATCTCAAGTATTCTGAAAAGATCATGACGCGCCATGCTGACTTGGTGATTTCTGACAACCCGGGTATTGAGTCTTATATCAAGGAAGCCTATCCTTGGTCCAAGACGACCTATATTGCCTATGGGACGGACTTGTCTCCAACCAGCCTAAGTAGTCAGGATAATAAGGTCCGAGAATTCTATCACAAGTGGCAGACTCAGGAGAAAAACTATTACCTAATTTTGGGCCGTTTTGTCCCAGAAAATAATTACGAGACCGCCATTCGTGAATTTATGGCCTCTTCCACCAAAAGGGATTTGGTGATCATTTGTAACCAGGAAGGCAATCCTTATTTTGAGGAGCTCCGAGATTGTACTGGATTTGATCAGGATCCACGCGTCAAGTTTGTAGGAACGGTCTATGACCAAGACCTGTTGAAGTATATCCGTAAAGAAGCCTTTGCCTATATCCATGGTCATGAAGTGGGCGGAACCAATCCGGGTCTCTTAGAGGCTCTTGCTCACACGGATCTGAATTTAGTTTTAGGAGTCTCCTTTAACCAAACGGTTGCCAAGGACACAGCTCACTATTGGACTAAAGAAACTGGAAATTTGGCGCATTTGATTGATCAGGTCGATCCTTTAGAAGATGTATCTGAATGGGGTCAACGTGCCAAGGCCAATATGAAGCAAAACTTTACCTGGGAAAAAATTGTAGGTGAGTACGAGGAATTATTCTTATCATGAAAGTAAATATCTTGTTGTCCACCTATAATGGTGAACAGTATCTAAAAGAGCAGGTCAAAAGTATCCAAGACCAGACTTATCAAGACTGGCAACTCTTGATCCGAGATGATGGGTCGACAGATGGTACGGTGAAGATTATTCAAGAGTTGGTGGCCCAGGATGAGCGCATTCGTTTTATCAATCAAGGAGCTATCGAAAATCTCGGTGTTATCAAGAGCTTCCATGCGCTTCTGAAATACGAGAAAGCAGATCTTTATTGCTTCAGTGACCAAGATGATGTCTGGCTTCCTGAAAAAATTGCTCTTCAAGTAGCAGAAGCCGAGAAGCATCCTCAAGAAATGCCTTTGCTGGTCTACACCGATTTAAAAGTAGTCGATGAAAACTTGAATGTTCAGCATGAGAGTATGATTCGCACCCAGTCTGATCATGCCAATACAGAATTGATTCAAGAGTTGACGGAAAATACGGTAACTGGCGGTGTAGCCATGATTAACCACGCGCTGGCTGACTTATGGACGGGTCAAGAAAAACATGCACTTCTTATGCATGATTGGTATTTGGCCTTGTTGGCAACTGCATTTGGGAAGCTCATCTATATCGATCGGCCAACAGAATTGTACCGTCAGCACAGTAGCAATGTTCTGGGGGCTCGTACCCTTAGAAAACGGGTTAAAAATTGGGTTCGCCCTCATATTCTTTTTGCTAAATATTGGAATCTCATTGAGTCCAGTCAAGAACAAGCAAAAAATCTATTGGATCTGCCTGTCAGTTCCCAAACTAAAGAAATCATTGAAAACTTTGTCACCATTATGGATGTTTCACTAAAAGAACGTTTGAGACGGATTCGTCAGTACGGTTACCGGAAGAACCGGGCTTTTCATACGGTTGTGTTTACCAGCTTGATTCTGACAAAGTTTGCATATCGAGGTAAAAAATAATGTTTGACGTTTTTAGTCAGAAAAATCGAATTTTATTAAGAGAATTAATCAAAACAGACTTTAAATTACGTTACCAAGGATCAGCAATCGGTTATCTTTGGTCGATTTTAAAGCCCCTGATGACCTTTACGATCATGTATATTGTCTTCATCCGATTCTTACGCTTGGGTGGAGATGTGCCCCATTTCCCAGTTGCCCTCTTGTTGGCCAATGTAATCTGGGGCTTCTTCTCAGAAGCCACATCTATGGGGATGGTGTCGATCGTTAGTCGAGGCGACCTATTGCGGAAGTTGAATTTCTCCAAACATATCATCGTCTTGTCTGCGATTTCAGGAGCAGCCATCAACTTTGTCATTAACCTGGTTGTTGTCTTAATTTTTTCATTCTTTAATGGGGTGACATTCTCTTGGACAGCTTTGATGGTGATTCCGCTATTCTTTGAGTTGTTCTTGATGGCGACAGGGTGTGCATTGATCTTAGCGACATTTTTTGTTCGTTTCCGTGACCTAGGTCAAGTCTGGGAAGTACTCCTGCAAGCCGGCCTGTATGCGACGCCAATTATCTATCCGATTACCTTTATTGCAGACCGCAATCCATGGGCTGCTAAGTTGGTCATGATGAATCCTTTGGCTCAAATTATTCAAGATATGCGTTATTTCTTGATTGATAAGGCCAATACCCCTGTCTGGCTTTTGGTGGAAAATAAGTTCTTGGTTTTGATTCCTTATGTTTTACCAATTCTTATTTTTGTTGCTGGCTTTGCTTACTTTAACAAACATGCTAAGAAATTTGCGGAGATTCTCTAATGACAGATAAACAAATTGCAGTAAAAGTAGACCATGTCAGCAAGTACTTTAAGTTGCCAACAGAGGCAACCAATAGCCTTCGAACTGCCCTGGTCAATCGCTTCAAAGGAATCAAAGGATACAAAGAACAACATGTTCTTAAGGATATTTCTTTTGAAGTAGAAAAAGGAGACTTTTTCGGGATCCTCGGAAGAAATGGTTCTGGAAAATCGACTCTCTTGAAAATTATTTCTGAAATCTATGTGCCAGAAAAAGGAACCGTCACCATCGATGGGAAACTGGTGTCCTTTATTGAGCTTGGAGTGGGCTTTAACCCAGAACTGACAGGTCGGGAAAATGTCTACATGAATGGGGCTATGCTGGGCTTCTCGACAGCTGAAATTGATGCCATGTATGATGATATCGTAGACTTTGCCGAGTTGCATGAATTCATGAACCAGAAGCTCAAGAACTACTCATCAGGGATGCAGGTGCGTCTGGCCTTTTCGGTTGCCATTAAGGCCCAAGGCGATATCTTGATTTTGGACGAGGTCCTCGCAGTAGGAGATGAGGCCTTCCAGCGCAAGTGTAACGATTACTTCCAAGAACGTAAGAAATCAGGGAAAACCACGATTCTGGTTACCCACGATATGGGAGCCGTCAAGAAATATTGTAACAAAGCTGTTTTGATTGAAAATGGATTGGTGAAGGCTTTAGGGAGTCCAGAAAATGTTGCCAATCAGTACAGTTTTGATAATACAGCTCCTTTGCAACAGGGAGGAGAAGCTAATGGAGCAGGCAATTCCAACCAGGAAGAAAAAGTCTTGGTAGAAAATTTTCAGCTTCAGTTGTTAAGCTCAAACAAATTACGTCCTCAAGATCCTATTCAGTTCCAGATTGATTTTGATGTTCGTGAAGATATCAGGACCTATATCGCTCTGTCTTTAACGGATATTGATCGGAACATTTGGATCTACAATGATAATTCTATGAATCAACTGATGAGTGGAGCTGGACATAAAACAGTTCATTATACTTGTTCACTGCCAACTGTAAATGACTTAAAAATGAAATTGGAAGTGACAGTAAGGGATGAGGAAGGGCAGATGTTGGCCTTTTCAGATGCCACCCAGACTCCACTGATCTTTATCAATCGAGATGATATTGCTTTGGATGATAAATCAGCAATGGATTCGGCAAGTGGCTTAATCCAACGCAATGGAACATGGTCAATGACTGACTAGACTGAGGGAAATATGGAAACGACGCCTTTTGTTTCGATTATTTGTACGGTTTTTAATAAAGAGCCCTGGCTAAAGAAGACGATTGATAGCTTCTTAGCCCAACAAACAGAGTTTGATTATGAGATTATCTTAGTGGATGATGCTTCAAGCGATGGATCTCGTTCTATCATTCATGATTATCAAGCCAACTACCCTGATCTGATTCGTGCCTTTTATCAGGATGAGAATCAGGGAATTTCTAAAACCTGGGTCTCTATCTGTAAAGAAGCACGTGGAAAGTATATTGCCCGCTGTGATGGAGATGATTTTTGGTTAGACCCTTTAAAACTTCAGAAACAGGTTGATTTATTAGAAAGTGAACCTGATTGCAAATGGTCCAATACAGATTTTGATATTTATGATGAACAAGGAACCCTCGTTTCTAAGGCCGGCTTTGCCAAACATACGATTCCATTAGCAGATACCTATGAAAAGATGCTTGCAACAAGAGGGTTTACCATGGCCTCTACATGGCTAGTTGATAGAGATCTGATGTTAGAAGTCAATCAAGAGTTAGACTTAACAACATCAGATGATACTTTCAACCTTCAATTGGAACTCTTTCAACGGACTTCTTTAGCCTATCTGGATGAAGCGACAGTTGCTTATACCATTAATCAAGGATCGGATTCTCGTCCTACTGATTTTAAAAGATTAGAACGTCGTTTTAATAAGTTGCTACAAACACAACTGGACTATCTTGATAAGTATCCAAATGCTGATTTTAAAGAGATGACGAGGATTCTTTTAGATCGAAATAATACTTATGAGATTCGCCTTTCCAAACCGATGGATTCTCTGTCACACATTGGAATGGAGTCTGTTACCATTTATTTCGGTGATGAAGAGAATACCTATTCGGAAGATCGTACCATGACCAAACTCCTTCAAAAAGAGGATATCCTGACGATCAAAATTCCGAAGGGAACCTCTGTTATTCGAGTGGATCTTTCGGAACGTCCTTGTTACTATTCTGATGTTGAATTACTAGATGCAACAGGAAATATTTGCTCACCAGTTTATACTAACGGAGTCATTGTTGATGGTTACTTTTTCTTTAGCGAACCGGATCCACAACTGATCTATGATGTTAAGGAAGAAGGAGAATATAGATTAAGTTATAAGATGATTCCTGTCGATGATATCGCTGCACCCGATTATATAGGAAAAGTTTTTGCAGCTGAGTTCTTGGATAGTCAGAATAGAATAAAAAAACTTGAGGCTGATTTGGAAGCTACGAAAGTAGCATATAACGCCGTTATCACATCCAAACGTTGGACCATTCCAACAAAGATCTTGAAATTCTTAAGAATAAGGAAATAATATGCAACGTTTACTTTTATATGTTCACTACAATAAGTTCAATTTTATTAGTGGACATGTACTCTATCAATTAGAAAAGATTCGCCCCTTGTATTCACGGGTGGTCTTTATCTCCAATAGTCAGCTACCAGAAGATGTTAAGGACCATTTGTCCACTCACCACTTGGTGGATGATATCCTTGAACGTCAGAATAGTGGCTTTGACTTCGCTGCTTGGAGGGATGGAATGAAGACAGTTGGCTTTGGCCAACTGGCTCATTTTGATTCGGTTACCCTCATGAATGATACCTGTTTTGGACCTCTTTGGGATCTAGAACCAATCTATCAGCAGTTTGAACATGATGAGGAAGTGGATTTCTGGGGAATGACCAATTACCGGAAAGACAAGGATTTTAACGAGCATATTCAGAGTTATTATCTTAGCTTTAAAAAACAAGTTCTGACATCAAGTGCCTTCCATGAATTTTGGCAAGGTGTTCAGGACTTCACTAATGTTCAAGATGTGATTGATAACTATGAAACCAAGGTCACAACGAATTTCTTGGATGCTGGTTTTCGCTATAAAACTGTCTTTAATACCATTCATGAAGACACCACAGGGATGCTCTATCCAGACTTTTCTTACTACAATCCTACAGCGATTCTCAAACATAAGGTTCCTTTCATCAAAGTCAAAACCATTGCAAACAATGAAGGAATTATGCCTTATATTTTTGATGAGTTGGAGCGTGTATCGAACTATCCATTAGATTTGATTCTTAACCACATGTCTATGATTGATCGTCCAGACTATCCTTATCTCTTGTCTCGTAAGTACTTGAAAAACCAGGAATTAGCTGGAGAGTTTGGTAAAAAAGTTGCGGTTCATCTTCATGTCTTTTATGTGGACCTCCTGGAAGAATTTCTAGATGCTTTCCAAGCCTTTCATTTTGCTTATGACTTATGGATCACGACAGATGTAGAAGAGAAGAAGCAGGCTATTGAGCAAATTCTTTCTAAACGAGCACAAGATGCCACGGTTGTAGTGACTGGAAACATTGGACGAGATGTGTTACCAATGCTGCTCTTAAAAGAGCAACTCTCAAAATACGATTATGTTGGTCATTTCCATACTAAGAAATCCAAAGAAGCAGATTTTTGGGCAGGTGAATCTTGGCGGAAAGAATTGATCGAGATGCTAGTTAACCCGGCTGATCAAATCCTGGCCAATATGGAGGCCAATCCAAAAGTCGGAATCACTATAGCAGATATTCCAACCTTCTTCCGTTACAATCGCATAGTGGTTGCTTGGAATGAGGCTCTTATTTCACCAGAGATGAACAAGCTCTGGCAACGGATGGGAGCGACCAAGACGATTGACTTCAAAAATCTCAATACCTTTGTCATGAGTTATGGGACCTTTGTTTGGTTTAAATATGATGCTTTGAAACCACTCTTTGATTTGAATTTGACAGCAGCAGATGTCCCGGCTGAACCTCTTCCTCAAAATTCGATCCTTCATGCGATCGAGCGTTTGTTGGTCTATATTGCTTGGGATCAAAAGTATGACTTTAGAATCTCTCAAAACCCACATGTTCTGACACCATTTATCGATAATAAGCAGTTGAACAATCGTGAGGATCTCCAACCGCATACCTTTGTGGACTTTAATCAAATAGGAGGGATTAAAGGGGCCTTGAAGTATATTGTGATTGGACCAGCAAGAGCTGTGAAATATATACTAAAAAGAATGATAAAGAAAGTGAAATAATGAAACGGAAAAAAGAGTTTAATGTTAAAGAATTTATCCTCTCAGCATTATCGAAAGTCTCAAGAACTCAGTGGTATTATGGGGTTACTTTCGTTCTATTTTCTTTTTTTAATTTTTACCTAGCTCAGAACAATCTTGCAGTACATAACAAAGCAACGGGGACTGTCCTACAATATGTCAATTTTTTAGGAATTCTATTTGGAATTAGTTTCCTATTGTTAATTCCAATATTATCCCAGTTCAATTTTAAAAAATGGTTTCCTTTAAAGCTGATTGTCAGTTATTTGGTCTACAATACCCTTTCTTATTTGACAGAAATCACGATTTATTTGAATAATCCAAAATACAAGGTTTGGAATTTTGATCAGAATCCATTCTTTAGAACGGACTCCTTCCTTGTCATTTTCCTTCTGTTTGCTTCTACAGGTGGTTTGGTTCTATTACGACAGCATTATGATAAGCTGCCAAGTCGGAAAAAAGGAGGAGAAGAGATAGGCGAGAACTACCAGTATTTGGTCTTGTCACAACTCTTGATCACCTTCATCGTAACAGACAAAAATTTTTCGACCCTTATTTACAGGACAGATAATTTTTTGTATAAGGCCTTTGAAATTGGCAAATACTCAGCTCAACAATTCTGGTTGACAAATGAGTTTTTATATTTTCTATTTCCTTTGATTTCCTTGCTTGGATTTTTATACACAAAAGGGCAGCGAGATTTCGTCAAGAACAAACCGAGTTTCTCTTTAGTGTTCTTCTCTAGTACCACCATCGCAATTGTATTGAATTATTTTATACAATTTAGTTTAGGTCGAACAGAACCCTTCTTAGGCGTTCATTACACGATTCCAGATGCCATCTTATTTCAAATTCTCATTCTGACAGCGATCCTTATCTTTGTTTACATTTGTATCAATCAATATTGGATTGCTACCTGTCTCATTTCCATTGTTTCCATTGCTTTTGTAGTTGCAAATTCCATCAAGTTTGGCATGAGGAATGAGCCGGTTTTACCGAGTGATTTAACTTGGTTAACCAAACCAATGACGCTTTTGAGCTTTATGGACAAAGCGCAAATATTTTACATCTTTTTATTGGTGGTCTTCCTGGTTTGTCTACTGATTGTCGGGAAAAAGTACCTCTTTAATGGAAGAATTATTTCTTCATGGAAAATACAAATCGGAGCTATTGCAGTGATGCTCTTATGTTTTAAGAGTGTCAATGGGATATTCAGTGATAAAGAAAACGGGAAGATCAAGGCTAATGTACCAATTATTAGCACCCTGAACAATTACCAAGATATTAATTGGCTAGGGAATACGACCAATGCTCGTTATAAAGGATTGTCTTATGTTTGGATGAATCAATTGACGACGGAGGTTGTTCCAAAACCGGATGGTTATTCCAAAGAACGTCTTGAGAAAATAGCCCAAAAATATACCAACTTGTCGAATGAGATCAATAAGGAGAGAAGTAACTACTTAAACGATCAAACGGTCATCTATATTCTGAGTGAAAGTTTTTCTGATCCTAGAAAGGTCGAGGGAGTAGAGCTTACGCAAAATCCGATTCCAAATATTGAGAACATCATGAAGACCCACACGAGTGGGCAAATGCAATCGGATGGATATGGCGGCGGAACTGCAAATATGGAGTTCCAGACTCTGACAGGTTTACCATTCTATAATTTATCACAAACTTTATCTGTCTTGTATACGGAAGTTCTTCCTAAGATCCATGATGTGCCGTCTATCAGTAATGCATACTCAAAACAGAATAAGATTGCTGTTCACTTGGCAGGTAAATCAAATTATTCTCGGGATATTGTGTATTCGAGATTGGATTTCAAAGATTTTATTACGACGGATACAAAGGGAATCAAGTACAGAAAAGAAGGAATTAGTCCGAGTGATGAATCCACCTATAATATTGTTTTGGATAATTTAAACGACAAAACAGGACAATTCTTTTCTGTGATGACCATGCAAAATCATACTCCATGGTTAGAAGCAAATCCAGAAACCTTGGATGCCAAAGGTAAAGGTTTTAGTGATGAAGAAAATTCAAAACTAACTTTCTACAGTCGTTTACTTTCACAAACTGACACCGCCACCCAATCCTTCCTAGAAAGTCTTTCTAAAATAGATAAGAAGATTACAGTGGTATTCTATGGAGATCACTTGCCAGGACTTTATCCAGAGTCCGCTTTTAAGAATAATCCAGAGAGTCAGTATCAGACAGACTACTTCATTTGGAGTAATTTTGATGCACCGAAATTGAACTATCCTTTGGTCAATTCAAGTGATTTCTCTGCTATGGTCTTTGAACAGACCAATTCAAAAGTTTCGCCTTACTATGCTTTGTTGACGGAAGTGCTGAAAAAAGCAAGTGTCGATAAAAAGGCCTTAGAAGGGGAAGCGCAAGAAATTGCAGAGGATTTGAAAATGGTTGAATACGACCTGATTAGTGGGAAAGGTTACCTTTCTAAAGACTTCTTTAAAGTCCCAACCAACAAATCCAATTAAAAGGAGTGCTAGCAGGTAAAAATCTTTGTGATTTTGGCTGTCTGGCTCCCTTTTTTTTGTTTTTTATGCTAAACTATTAGATGGGGGTACGCTCATGATTAAGATATTTGGAAAGGTCCATTATCATTGGCAACCGGACTTATCTATTCTTGTGACTTATTGGTCCATTGCAGTGATTCCGGTCTTTATTGGACTGGCCTTGATGTATGAGAGCTCTAGTGTGCCAACGCTAGTTTTGTTTTCGTTCTTTTTATTTATGGCCTTGCTCGCGATTGGGGTCCATCGTTACTTCACGATCTATGAGGATGGGATCTTACGGATTATTACAGCCAATCCTTTTACTCCAATCAAGGTGCAGATTGACTCGATCGAAAAGGTCGAAGTTAATAAGAAATCGATCAAGCTCATATTTAATGATGGATCGCGCAGTCGAACATTCTGTATGCGTAAATGGCCGAAAAAATACTTTATCAATGCACTTGCTTTAAATCCTTATTTTAAGGGAGAAGTAATCCTGACGGACAATTTCATCCATGTGGATTACTATGAGATGTATTATGCAGACAAATAAAAAGCCCTCTTAATCTTTTAAGAGAGCATGAGTGGGGCATTCTTTAATAGCCTCGAGAACATCGTTTGTGACAGGGACTTCCTTTTCAAGGAGGTCGTCGTCTTCAGTAGCAAATTTAACGATGCCATTGTCATGGTAATCAAATAATTCAGAATAGGTCTGACAGAGACCGCAAGCGATGCAACGATCTGGTATTAACGTAACTTTCATACTTCTATTGTAATGATTTTTACGAGAAAAAACAAGGAGGAAGTCATGGCAAAAGAACCATGGGAAGAAGATATTTACGATGATGGAGAAGAAACATTGAAAAGAACGAGTAAGTTAAACGGAATCAAGGCAGATCGTCTATTGACGATTTTAGCCATTATTTTCTTTGTAGTAGTAGTAGCGATGGTCTGCTTGTTGATTTTCCTTTCAACAGGTGGCAGCAATAAATCAAAACAAATGTCTGGCTTCTACAATGGAGAGACTAAGGTTGAACAGAAATCATCAGCCCCTGCAGCACAAACTGACCAAGCGGCTAAAGACGATAGTTCAAAAGATGAGAACTCTGAAGAAGGTACGATCACTGTTCAAGCAGGTGAAGGGGAAGCAGCGATTGCTGCGCGTGCTGGTATTTCCATTGCCCAATTGGAACAGTTAAATCCATCTCACATGTCTACAGGATCTTGGTATGCCAATCCTGGTGATGTCGTTAAGATTCAGTAGGAGTTGAGGACAACATGAAACAAATTCAAATTGCCATTGATGGACCGGCTTCTAGTGGAAAATCCACAGTTGCAAAGATCATTGCCAAGGATCTAGACTATACGTATCTAGACACAGGAGCTATGTACCGTGCGGCGACTTATCTAGCTTTGCAAAATAATCTGACAGCTGAACAGGTTGATGACCTCTTAGCCCTTTTAGATCAGTATCCAATTAGTTTCGGTCGATCGGAAGAAGGAGAGCAACTTGTCTTTGTAGCAGACGTGGATATTACCCACCCAATTCGCGATAACCAAGTGACCAACAATGTTTCATGGGTTGCAGCGCTTGCGCCAGTCCGTGAAAAACTTGTCGCTCTACAGCAAGAAATTGCAGCAGAGGGGGGCATCGTTATGGATGGACGCGATATTGGGACGGTCGTCCTTCCACATGCAGAGTTGAAGATCTTTTTGGTCGCTTCTGTTGAGGAGCGGGCAGAACGTCGTTATAAGGAAAATGTTGAAAAGGGCATTACAGCGGATCTTGAATTGTTGAAAAAAGAAATCGCCGAGCGGGACTATAAGGACAGCCACCGTGCCGTTTCTCCTTTGAAACCTGCAGCTGATGCCATTCATTTTGACACAACGGGTGTTGGAATTGCAGACGTTGTTGCATTTATTGAAGAAAAAGCAAAAAAAATTCTTGACAAAGAATAAAAAACTTGATATCATATAAAAGTTGAGAAAAGCAGAAGTGAGAACTTCTCGCCTTGTGACGCAAGTTGCCTGGCCCCTACGGATCAAGTTTCAGTAATGAAATACATCATGTAGTTCGGGCCTGTTTTGCAGGTCCGTTCTTTGTTTTTCTCGAATAATAAAAAAGAGGTGAAAACCATAGCAAAGCAAGACTTATTCATCAATGATGAAATTCGTGTACGTGAAGTTCGCTTAATCGGTCTTGAAGGTGAGCAATTGGGTATCAAACCACTTAGCGAAGCGCAAGCACTTGCGGACGACGCTAATGTTGACTTGGTTCTCATTCAACCTCAAGCTAAACCTCCTGTTGCGAAAATTATGGACTACGGTAAGTTCAAATTTGAGTACCAGAAGAAGCAAAAAGAACAACGCAAAAAACAAAGCGTTGTGACCGTGAAAGAAGTTCGTTTGAGCCCAGTGATTGACAAGGGTGATTTCGATACAAAACTTCGCAATGCTCGCAAATTCCTTGAAAAAGGAAATAAAGTGAAGGTATCCATTCGCTTTAAGGGTCGTATGATTACCCACAAAGAGATTGGTGCTAAAGTTTTAGCCGACTTCGCTGAAGCGACACAAGATGTGGCAATCATCGAACAACGAGCTAAGATGGATGGACGTCAAATGTTCATGCAATTGGCGCCAGCAACTGACAAGAAATAATCTGTCAGAAAGTTAAAAAAAGGAGAAAATATCATGCCAAAACAAAAAACACACCGCGCATCAGCTAAACGTTTCAAACGTACAGGTTCTGGTGGACTTAAACGTTTCCGTGCTTACACTTCTCACCGTTTCCACGGAAAAACTAAGAAACAACGTCGTCATCTTCGTAAAGCATCTATGGTGCATTCAGGAGATTTCAAACGTATCAAAGCAATGCTTACTCGCTTGAAATAATCGCGTATTCGTAAGTAAAGAATTCTAGGAAATATTGGAGGAAATATAAATGGCACGTGTTAAAGGTGGCGTTGTATCACGCAAACGTCGTAAACGTATTCTTAAATTAGCTAAAGGTTACTATGGAGCTAAACATATCTTGTTCCGTACTGCAAAAGAACAAGTAATGAACTCTTACTACTATGCATACCGTGACCGTCGTCAAAAGAAACGTGACTTCCGTAAATTATGGATCACACGTATCAATGCGGCAGCTCGTTTGAACGGACTTTCATACTCACAATTGATGCATGGTTTGAAATTGGCTGAGATCGAAGTTAACCGTAAAATGCTTGCTGACTTGGCTGTTAACGATGCAGCAGCTTTCACAGCTCTTGCAGATGCAGCTAAAGCAAAACTAGGTAAATAATGTTTATAATAGGCTGGGCAAAAGTTGTCCAGCCTTTGATGTATGATAGAAATAACTGTATGACGCAGTGGTTGATTGGTATCTTTATTCGCTTTTTAAGCTCTAAAGATGACCTATGTTGACGGAAACTATGTTTCCTTTATCTGCAACCTTCAACAGTCTCCCAGACTGTTGAAGCTGTGCGGGGGTGGGAAGATTGAAAAGGTTTGGGGAACCTTTTCAACCTTTTTTATATTAGGAGTTCTTTCCCACTCCCTTTTTTTCTTGTTGATTTCATGCTATAATGAAAATAATCGTAACAGATATGAGGAGAGATGGAGGATATAAAGGTGACACACAATCGACTAGCATGGGATGAATATTTTGCAGCACAGGCCTTACTGATTTCGAATCGAGCGACCTGTAATCGGGCAAAAGTAGGTGCTGTATTGGTTAAGGATAATAAGGTCATTGCAACAGGTTATAATGGATCCGTTTCTGGTACAGATCATTGCTTGGAGGATGGCTGCCTCATGGTCGAGGGACATTGTGTCCGGACGATTCATGCGGAAGTCAATGCTATTTTGCAAGGAGCTGAACGTGGAATTCCAAAAGGCTTTACAGCTTATGTGACGCATTTTCCTTGCCTCAATTGCACCAAGCAGTTGCTTCAAGTCGGTTGCAAGCGGGTAGTATATATTCATCAATACCGCATCGATGAATATGCCGAATACCTCTACCGTGAAAAAGAAGTAGAACTGGTCAATTTACCAATTGAAGAAGTGAAAAGAGCTATTGCAGAGGCTGATTTTATTTAGGGAAGATTTCCAGCCTATTTCATGATATGTTAGCAATCTAATTGGAAACCAGTCCAAATTAATGTTTAAGAGATAGCATTGAATAGATGGCTATCATGAAAAGAATGATGGAATCAAGAATAATGGTGTTAAAGGAAAAACATAAAAATATAAGAAAGGAAGGAGAAAGTGATGACAAACCAAGAGAAACATCTTGAGGAAAATAAAGAACATAGTAAGATCAGTGAAGATTATCCCAATTCTATATTTGTTCAGAATCCTCCAAAAGAAAATAGCTTACATTCTATTCTTCTTTCAGTGACATTTTACTTATCCATTATCTATCTTGTATTGTTTTTCTTTTACTTTGCACCTTGGGGTGATGGTTGGGGATTTGTCGTTTTGATTTTCCTTGGTCCAAACTTATTAAGTCTTGCGATTGGAGCCTCTCTAATTCGACTAGGGATGAAGAAGGGGAATAAAAGCATTCTCTATGCGAGTGTTGGACTCTATCTGCTGTCTATCATCTTGGCTTTTGATCCGGACTGGGAAATATTTCGAATTGCTCCCTTATGTTTAGGTATTTTGGATTTAATCGGAACACTCCTGGTTAAAGAAGAGAAAAGCTCTTAATCAAAAAATGGGTATGGTCAACTCTACTCAATAAAAAGTATTCGGGTCGACCAAAGAGATAGTTAAATCAGTTCTTCCGCTCTATTTTTAAGCGCTATTATTTGAAAGAATAACTAAAAATGTTTGGAGAAAGTTATGGCAGATCAACAAAAAATCCTGAAGTAGATAAAGAAAATGAGGCATATGCTTCAGATGAAAGTCTTTTTCCGAACAATGAAATGAAGCCAGAGAAGAGAATTTGAAATTCTGTAATCCTTTCTATTGCTTTGTTCTTGGCCATTGTTTATATAGTTTTACTTTTATTAGGTCTCTTTTCAATGGGAGCGTGGGCTGGTGGCTTTTTGTACTTTTTGGGAATCCATATGATTAGCTTTGTGATTGCAACCATCCTGCTTTGGAATGGAATAGTGAATGCCAATAAAGCAACTCTTTATATAGCAGTAGCTATTTATGTTTTTTCATTTATTGCTGCGGGTGATCCGGATTGGGTGATTAATCATATACCACCGTTTGTGGTAGGAGTGCTGGTATTGATTGGAACTGTATTGTTAAAAAATGAAGAGTGATGATAGCGGGTAGGATGTTCAATCCTATCTTTTTTATTTATTTAGTACTGATAACGCACTAAGAAAACGATTACAAATTGTGTTATAATTTAAATAAATGAATCGTTACATACTTTTCTTAGAAAGTGGAGGAGAATCTATGTCTAGAAAAAAATGGTATGGTATACTGCTAATTCTTGAAGCAATTCTTTATCTTGTTTCTTATGGTAGTAGTATAGTAGTGAACTATAGTTCCCAAAATTTAAATGGGAATACACCACTGATCACTACCTCTAGTATTTTTTCTATATGGAATGGAATGATTATTTGCTGGGTAATTTGGAGAATTATGAAGCAACGTTTAAATGTTGAAGGATTGATAGCTGTTCTTCTCCTCTCGATTACCCAACTACTGATGTATTTTTTGCCACCTTTTTCCCTAACAAATCTGATGAACATTTCCTTTGTGCTAAATATCATTTGTTTAATATGGATTTGCCTGCTTATAAAGAATGTAGAAATGAGGGAGCTTTTAAACAATTGGAAAAGTAAAGATGGTTGGAAATCATCGATAGCTTATTTAGTACTATTTGTTGCCTCTACAAATATTTCTCCACTATTTATATTGATTGGTATGGATAGAACGAGTGATATTTACGCTTTTACACTTCGATACAGTGTAATGGAGTTAATGTTTTTATTTCTGATTAATGTTATGATTACAAGTACAAGTGAGAAACTTCAGAAAGTCTTTTCTCTTTTGCTCATTTTATCTTCCCTTGTTGAGATAGGTATAGTATACTCTTTCATCTCTCGTATAAGTTTTTACGGTCTCTTTTATCTTCTCCTATCGATTTATATTGTTTGTCGTGTTTTTGGTTTACTTGAGAAAGTTGCAGCTAGCTGGGAGTCTAAGGTGAAAGTACAAGATCTATCATCTATTGAAACTAAACCAGAAATGGCGGACTCTCAAGTAGAAGGAGAGATAGATGTAAACGATCAGTTGAATGCTGATATACAATTAAACAATGATAAAGAAAATTTGCCAAAAAGAATTATTCTTCAGTCGTCTTGGTTATGGAGCGCCCTTATAATAGCAGTCTGTCATCTTGGTATTATGATTTTTCCTTTATTTTTAGGAAACCCCATGTATCTACTGATCTTATTTATTGGTGCCCTCCATTATATTTGTTTTATGATTGCGACTTTCATCCTTTTCATAGCTATGAGGAATGGAAATGTGGGTCTCTTAAATACATCAGCCGTCTTATTTATTGTTTCCATCATAGGTACGCTAGATCCTTATTGGACAGGTCCAAATATTTTATCCTTGGTTTTAGGAGTCCTGGTATTTATTGGAGGTATATTATTTAAAAATGGAGACTGAGTAAAGTAGATAGGGTTGAAAATTTTTAAAGAACTGTTATCATTTAAGTAGATGGTAGGTTTTCGAGTACCCATTGGTACGCGGACGCCTACCATTTTTGAAGATAAAAAAAGCACCGTGTGAGGGTGCTAGATCTTGCCTGCTGAACTCGTCAATTGATAGATACCCTAGTGGGTATTTTTTGTGAACTTTTTAGGAACTTTGAGGACTGTTTAAGTCAGTTTAACTGGGTAGTGCATAGACCGAAAAAGCTGATTTAATGGGCTTTTTGAAAAATCATTTTCCATATCATATGTAATGTGTTATAATGAAGTGTTATATGGTCCCGATAAGGTGGTAGAAATCTTCTATCAGTACTTTGTAACTCTATAACAATATTTTTTTAAGGGGGGACATTTTTATGTCAGAACGTAAACTTTTCACGTCTGAATCAGTATCTGAGGGGCATCCAGATAAGATTGCAGACCAAATTTCAGATGCTATTTTAGATGCTATTTTAGAGCAAGATCCAGAAGCTCACGTGGCTGCCGAAACAGCTGTTTATACTGGTTCCGTGCATGTCTTTGGTGAGATTTCAACGACTGCTTATGTGGATATTAACCGTGTGGTTCGTGATACCATTGCAGAGATTGGTTATACTAATACGGAATATGGATTCTCAGCTGAAACTGTAGGAGTACACCCATCTTTGGTGGAACAATCTCCTGATATTGCCCAAGGGGTTAATGAAGCCTTGGAAGTTCGTGGAAATGCAGATCAAGACCCACTTGATTTGATCGGAGCAGGAGACCAAGGTCTCATGTTTGGTTTTGCAGTGGATGAAACAGAAGAACTCATGCCATTACCGATTTCACTCAGCCACAAGTTGGTTCGTCGTTTGGCTGAACTTCGTAAGTCTGGGGAAATCAGCTATCTTCGTCCAGATGCCAAATCACAGGTCACTGTCGAGTACGATGAAAATGACCAGCCAGTGCGCGTGGATACGGTGGTTATTTCAACTCAACACGATCCAGATGTCAGCAATGAACAAATCCATGAAGATGTAATTAACAAGGTCATCAAAGAGGTGATTCCAGCTTCTTATCTAGATGCTGAGACCAAATTCTTCATCAACCCAACGGGTCGCTTTGTTATTGGTGGGCCTCAAGGAGATTCTGGTTTGACTGGTCGTAAAATCATCGTGGATACCTATGGTGGTTATTCCCGTCACGGGGGTGGTGCCTTCTCTGGTAAAGATGCCACTAAGGTAGACCGTTCTGCTTCTTATGCAGCTCGTTACATTGCCAAAAATATCGTAGCGGCAGGTCTTGCTAAGAAAGCAGAAGTGCAATTGGCTTATGCCATTGGGGTAGCTCAACCTGTCTCTGTTCGGATCGATACCTTTGGTACTGGAACAGTCGCTGAAAGTAAGCTTGAAAAAGCAGCACGTGAGCTCTTTGATCTTCGTCCTGCAGGGATTATTCAAATGCTGGATTTGAAACGTCCAATCTATCGTCAAACAGCGGCTTATGGCCATATGGGACGGACAGATATTGACCTTCCATGGGAACGTTTGGACAAGGTAGAAGCCTTGAAAGAAGCTGTAAAATAATTAGTTGAAATGGAAAAGTTAGGGTCAAGTTGATCCTAGCTTTTTTTCGTTTTGAAAATTCCTACAGATGGAAAAATAGGTCGATCTGTGGTATAATAGATGCAGTATTTTGAATACGTTGTCCCTTTTATTTCCGTTACAAAAAACGATAGTAAAAGGAAAAAGACTTGAAAGAGCTAATAAATTATTAAGATGAAAAAAATTGTAATAAATGGTGGTCGCCCTCTAAAAGGAGAGGTGACCATTAGTGGTGCAAAAAATAGTGTAGTAGCCCTGATTCCGGCGACCATTCTGGCGGATGATATCGTGACCCTTGATGGGGTACCGGATATCTCCGACGTGGCGAGTCTGATTGAAATCATGACCATCATGGGGGCTAAGATCGAGCGCAAAGAAGACAGTTTGGTCATTGATCCACGTGGGGTGAAGAATATGCCCATGCCATTTGGAAAGATCAACAGTTTACGAGCTTCCTATTATTTCTATGGCAGCTTACTAGGACGCTATGGTCAAGCAACGGTTGGACTACCTGGTGGGTGTGATCTTGGCCCACGTCCGATCGATTTGCATTTGAAGGCCTTTGAAGCGATGGGAGCCGCTATGACCATGGATGGCTCTAGTATGAAACTTGCGACTGATGGCAAGCCTCTTCAAGGAGCAAACATCTACATGGATACTGTTAGTGTCGGTGCAACGATCAATACGATTTTGGCAGCGGTCAAGGCTGAAGGTCGGACAGTGATCGAAAATGCTGCGCGGGAACCTGAGATTATCGATGTGGTAACCTTGCTCAACAACATGGGAGCCCATATTCGGGGAGCAGGTACGGATATCATAATCATTGATGGTGTTCCAGAATTGCATGGAACGAGACATCAGGTGATTCCAGATCGCATAGAAGCAGGAACCTATATTGCCCTTGCAGCTGCTATTGGAGAAGGTATCCAGATCAATAATGTCCTGTATGAGCATTTAGAGAGCTATATTGCCAAGTTAGAGGAAATGGGTGTGCGCATGACCATTTCTGAAGATAGTATCTTTGTAGAAAAGCAGACGGGCTTGAAGGCCATCCAGATCAAAACGTCTCCTTATCCTGGTTTTGCGACTGATTTGCAACAACCGATCACACCTTTGCTCTTAACAGCAGCAGGACGTGGACGCATTGTTGATACGATTTATGAAAAACGGGTCAACCATGTACCAGAATTAGCTAAAATGGGGGCCACCATTTCGACCTTGAATGACCACATTATCTATGAAGGGCCAAATCAATTGACAGGATCCAGTGTGAAAGCGACGGATCTTCGAGCTGGTGCGGCTTTAGTGATCGCCGGTCTCATGGCTTCTGGAACAACAGAAATTACAAATGTGGAATACATCCTTCGCGGGTATTCAGATATTATTCATAAATTGACCCAACTTGGAGCAGACATCCAGTTGGTAGAGGAATAGTGACAGAACTTGGGATCTGATAGTGGCGGCTGGATACACGAACAATGGAGTTTGAAATGAATATTTGGACGCACTTAGCTGCCTATTCACTAATTGAAACACAAAGGTTGTATTTACGACCTTTTCTCTTTGAGGATGCGGAAGATTTTTATAAGATTGCTTCGAATCCTGATAACCTGCAATTTATCTTTCCTGCACAAGCCGATCTTGCTGAAACTCAATATGTACTAGCCAACTATTTCATGAAAAATCCCTTGGGGGTTTGGGCGATCTGTGATCAGGAAACCAATCAGATGATCGGTTCGATCAAGTTTGAAAAGTTGGATGAAATCAAGGGTGAGGCTGAGTTAGGCTACTTTTTACGCAAAGATTTTTGGGGAAAGGGCCTGATGACAGAAGCGGTCAAAGAGTTGGTTTATCTATCATTTGAGAAATTTCAACTGAAGGAGCTTAAGATTGTCACCCATGTTGAAAATGCCGGGAGTCAAAAGGTCGCTTTAAAGGCTGGCTTTCGTCTCTTTCGTCAATTCAAAGGGAGTGACCGCTATACGCGTAAAATGCGCGATTATTATGATTTCCGCCTAGGTAGAGGGGACTTCTATGAGTAAACACCAAGAGATTTTAGACTATCTCGAAAAATTACCGATTGGAAAACGGGTCAGTGTCCGCAGTATTTCCAATTTTTTGAATGTCAGTGATGGGACAGCTTACCGTGCCATTAAAGAAGCTGAAAATCAAGGAATTGTAGAAACGCGTCCTAGAAGTGGGACCATTCGTGTCAAATCGCAAAAAGCTGTACTAGAGCATTTGACCTATCGGGAAATTTTAGAAATCACTGGCTCTGAAATATTAGCAGGTGAGGAAGGTCTCGAAAAAGAATTTAATAAATTTTACATCGGTGCTATGACGGAGAAGCACGTCCTAGACTATGTGTCTGAAGGAGGCCTTTTGATCGTGGGAGACCGTACTAGCATCCAACGATTGGCTCTTAAGCATGACAATGCGGTCTTAGTGACAGGTGGCTTTGAGGTCAGTGAGGATGTGATTGATCTGGCTAATCAGGTAAAAATCCCAGTCATACGAACTTCACACGATACCTATACCGTCGCGACTATGATCAATAAGGCCTTGTCTAATATGCAGATCAAGACGGATATCTTGACAGTCGAGCAGGTCTATCGGCCCTTCCATGAGTACGGCTATCTTTCTGAGACGGATACGGTCCGGGATTATTTAGATTTGGTTCGAAAGAATCGTTTTAGTCGTTTTCCGGTTGTCAATCAGCACCAGATGGTAGTGGGCGTCGTAACCATGAGAGATGCTGGAGATAAGGCGCCTCAGACGACCCTTGATAAGGTGATGTCACGGACCATCTTTACCACTAATTTGTCCACCAGCATTGCGACGATTAGCCAACGGATGATCGCTGAAGATTATGAGATGATTCCTGTTGTTCGTAATAACCAGACCTTGCTGGGTGTCATTACGCGTCGGGATGTCATGGATCGGATTAGCAAGGTGCAGTTTTCGAGCTTACCAACTTTTAGTGAGCAGATTGGCCAAAAGATTCAAACAGAGAACGACCATTACCAATTCACAGTGGAGCCAAGTATGCTGGAGAAAAGCGGTGTTTTGGCCAATGGGGTCATGATCGAAGTGCTGATGAAGGTTATTCGCAAGATGATGCAACACAGTGGGCGTAGCTTAATTGTCGAACAGTTAATCATCAATTTTTTACAGGCTGTACAGGTGGATGATGTGATCCGCATTGAACCACAGCTTGTTCGGCGAACCAGACGTTCGGCTTTGGTTGATTTTAGCTTATATTTAGATCTGCAGCTAGTCGCGAAAGCAACCATTACGATTAAGATTAATTAAACAAAAGAAATGAGGAGACAATGATTACATTAAAATCACAACGTGAAATTGAAGCCATGGATCGTGCAGGAGATTTCCTTGCCAGCATCCATATTGGATTACGTGACTTGATCAAGCCAGGGCTTGACCTATGGGAAGTTGAAGAATATGTCCGTCGTCGCTGTAAAGAAGCCAATGTCTTGCCGCTTCAGATCGGTGTAGAAGGTAGTCTCATGGATTATCCTTATGCGACTTGCTGTGGTTTGAATGACGAGGTAGCCCATGCTTTTCCACGTCATGTCATTCTCAAAGATGGTGATCTCCTCAAGGTAGACATGGTCTTGTCAGAACCGCTTGATAAGTCTGTTTTGGATGTATCGAAATTAGATTTTGATAATGTAGCGCAAGTCAAGAAATACACGGAGTCTTATAGTGGTGGCTTGGCGGACTCTTGCTGGGCTTATGCGGTTGGAAATGTTTCGCAAGAAGTCAAAGATTTGATGGACGTGACCAAAGAATGTCTTTACAAAGGAATTGAGAAAGCAGTCGTAGGCAATCGCTTGGGAGATATTGGCGCAGCAATTCAAGAGTATGCAGAAAGCAAAGGCTATGGCGTGGTGCGTGATTTGGTCGGACACGGTGTCGGGCCTACCATGCATGAAGAACCAATGGTCCCACATTATGGTCGTGCTGGACGCGGTCTTCGCTTACGTGAAGGGATGGTCTTGACGATTGAGCCAATGATTAATACCGGTACTTGGGAGATTGATACAGATATGGAAACTGGTTGGGCCCATAAGACCCTCGACGGTGGCCTTTCTTGTCAATACGAGCATCAATTTGTGATTACAAAAGATGGTCCAGTGATCTTGACTAGTCAAGGTGAAGAAGGAACATACTAAAACTAGAGAGGAAAGAATGGAGCTGAAGGCAAGTGTCTGGTTTCGCTCTTTGCTCTTTTTTAGTAAAATGGGGAGGTGACGAATGAAAAAGGTCCTACAAAAAATACTGGGACAGCCATTTATAAAGGGCTTCGTGCGGTTTTATCAGAGTGCAGAGTCTGATATCACCAGTATTGCGGTGGCTTATTATTTGCTGATCTCCATTTTTCCATTGATGCTGATTGCAGCCAATATTTTACCCTATTTTCATATTCGTCCTACCCAGATTCTTTTGAGCTTACAGAAGGTTTTGCCAGCCTCCTTATATCGAATAGTGGCACAGATGATTTCGAGTGTCTTGACCAAACCTTCGACAGGATTACTGAGTTTCTCGATTATTTCTGCTTTGTGGATCTTCTCTCAGAGCATTGCCTACCTCCAAAAAGCCTATAACAAGAGTTATGGGGTGGAAAAGGAGCGTGGTATTATCTGGGGGCGACTCTTTAGCTTTCTGATCAGTTTTGCCTTGCAGGGTTTGTTTGGACTCTCGCTGATCCTTTCCATGTTTGGGAAAATGATCGTTCGCTATCTCTATCGGACCTTTTCATTTGATCGGACGATTTATGTACGTTTACTGAATTTGACAGAGCCGACCATCTACCTCTTACTTTTTGTCAGTCTGGTCTTGCTCTATTACACCCTTCCAAATGTCAAAATTCCAAAATTTAGATATGTATTGCCAGGGGCGACCTTTGTTGTTGCTGTCCTGTATGCGATCTTGAATATCTTTTGGAAATATGTGGATCGTTATGTGAGTCATTTCTTAGATGCTCGTTTCTTCGGTTCTGTCGTCCTAGCGGTCATTATGTTCTGGTTCATCTTGGTAGCTAAAATCATGATTATTGGTTGTATTTTAAACGCCAGTATCCAGTTTGCTAGAGAAGCCAAGTTCCAAACGCGCAATGGAGAAATTGTCTCCAAATTAAAAACGGAAGAAGTAGCTTTTCGGCATAAAGAAGCTTCACAAACATTAAAGCGACGGTTACGCTTGAGAAAAAAAGATAAAATAGAATAAGGGATAGTGGGACAGAAATCGGTAATTCGTTAGAATTCGATTTCGTCGTCCCACCTCTGCACAGTTGAGTAGGGCTGTAAAAGCTGATGAAATCAGCGTAGTAGAGCCCACTCAACCACTGCGTCTTGCTCGACAATTCAAAAATAATGGAGAGGCTAGAACTTTTGTCCCAGCCTCTTTTTTTCTTATCTATTTTGTTGTATTTGCAACAAAAATGTGTTATGCTATTGTCAATAGGAAAGGAGGAGTGAGATGAGTATTTTGCGTGAGATTGGCATCATTGCGCGAGCACTGGATTCTATAGCAAATATTGAATTTCGAGATTTGGACCTGGCGCGTGGTCAATATCTTTACTTGGTGCGAATTGCCGAGCAACCTGGAATGATTCAGGAAGAACTCTCTGAAGTCCTGAAAGTAGATCGATCCACCGTTGCAAGGTCTGTAAAAAAACTAGAAGAACGAGGCTTGATTCAACAGCGTCCAAGGGGTGAAAACCTTAAAATCAAGGAATGGGAATTAACTGAAAAAGGTAAGCAGATTTACCCCTTCATTTTAGGGGAGCATCTTTACTCTGAGAGAACTGCTTTAAAAGGATTTTCCAAAAAAGAAGTCGCACAGTTAGAAGAGTACCTCATCCGAGTTCGTGAGAATATCACCTTGGATTGGGAACTAGTTAAAAAAGGTAAAAAAAGAAATTATAGTGAGGTAAAGCAATGAAAGTAACAGTCGATCAAGAATTTTGGGAGTTGTTCCCAACAGCTAGAATTACAGTGATGTCCTTGTATGGCATTGATAACACAGTAGATGAAGCCAAGGATCCTTATTTCAAAGAATTGTTGGACAAGGGTGCCAAGAGAGCATGGGAATTTATCGATGAAGAAAACTATACCCAGAGTGAGTTCGTTCAAGAGTGGCGCCAAGCTTTTAGCAAGTTTAAAACAAAAAAAGGAGCCCGATCTTCCATCGAAGCACTCTTAAAACGGGTTCACCAAGGTCGTGAATTTTATCCGATTAATCCCTTGGTTGATTTATACAATAGTGTGTCTATGGCTTATGCCCTTCCTTGTGGAGGAGAAGACATGGATAAATTAGTGGGTGGACTTTCTCTAGGACAAGCGAAAGGAGGCGAACCGTTCTTTCCATTAGGAGCTGAAGAAGATGCGCCAGCTTTGGAAGGGGAGATCATCTACTATGACCAAGAAGGAGCTGTTTGTCGTTGTTTGAATTGGCGTGAGGCTCAAAGAACCATGCTAACTGAAGATACGAAGGACGCTATTTTGGTGATTGAAGCTATCAATGAGGAGCAGGCCAAACGTGCACAAACAGCTATGCAAGAATTGAAAGAGCTAGCCAAGGATTATTTTGGGGTCGAAGGAACGATCTATCAATTAAGTGCAGAGCATACAAGTATAGAAGTTTAAAAGAATAAGGCTGAAACAATTGTTTCAAGCCTTGTTTTTATTTTTAAAGACAAAGAGTTTACTAAAGACATAATTGAGGACCACTATAGCAACTTGCGCAAAGAGAGTTTCAATTAGATTGATTTGACTCTTGTTGTTGTGGACAAATTGCCCGATAATTCCTGGGAATTGCTTGACAAAAATCTCGGTCAAGGCCATGTCTAGTATAAAGGTCCCAGAGCGCGCAATCGCAAATCGGATCAAGCGCTGAAACCAGCCCTTTCTTTCTTGCTTAAAGACGATGGTATCGTTGGTCGCAAAGGCAAAGAGGATCCCAGCAATGTTTCCAATCGCTGTCGCCAATCGTTCATCACGAGACATATGATAGATGAAGAGGCGGGTTCCGACGGAAACAAGGGTTGTTGCCACACCAAAGAAGAGATAGGATAAAATTTCATTATCAAAAAATTTTTTAATTAGTGTTTTCATAAATTCAGTCTACCATAAAACCTCAAAATATGCTATACTTGAAAGGTTGAAGAAATCAAACCTTCAACCCTTGGCGCTTAAGATCCTTTCGCCAAGCATATTACACGCGGGAAAACCGCTAAAGGAGAATAGATGAAACAGTTAACTGCTCGTGATATGGCACAAATTGCCATTGTTGCTGCGATTTATATCGTATTGACCATTACCCCACCTCTCAATGCGATGGCCTACTATGGCTATCAATTCCGTGTTTCGGAGATGATGAATTTCTTAGCCTTCTACAATAAGAAGTACTTGATTGGAGTGACTCTTGGTTGTATGATTGCTAACTTATTTAGTTTTGGGTGGATCGATGTCTTTGTTGGTGGAGGTTCAACCTTTGTCTTCCTAGGACTTGGACTCATTCTATTTGGTCGTTTTAAAAATAAGTTCTTGTTTGACGGTCTTATTCGGTTTGACCATTTCTTGTTTGCGATTTTCTTTTCCATTTCCATGTTTACGATTGCCTTGGAACTTTATTACCTTCAAGGCCAACCATTCTTCTATAACTGGTTGACCATGGGAGTGGGTGAATTTGCATCCTTGATTTTTGGAGCGATTGTGATCAATCAACTTTCTAAACGGATTGATTTTACAAAATAAGAAGAGAGTGGGACAGAAATCGGTAATTCCTTAGAATTCGATTTCGTCGTCTCACCTCCGCACAGTTGAGTAGGGCTGTAAAAGCTGATGAAATCAGCGTAGTAGAGCCCACCCAACCACTGCGTCTTGCTCGACAATCCAAAAATAATTGAGAGGCTAGGACTTTTGTCCCAGCCTCTTTTTTTCATGCTAAGAATGCAGTAAATTCAAGGCTAAATTAAGATTTTATGATAAAATAAGAACATGAAAACCAGAATGAAAGAATTAGTGGAATTACTCAATCGCTATGCTTATGAGTATTACACAAAAGACGCTCCATCTGTTTCAGATAGTGAATACGATCAATTATATCGGGAGTTGGTGGAACTAGAAACAGCTCATCCAGATGAGATCTTACCAGAGAGTCCAACTCACCGTGTAGGTGGTGTGGTTTTAAAAGGTTTTACTAAATACCAGCATCAGTATCCCCTTTATAGTTTGCAGGATGCTTTTTCACGTGAAGAATTAGAAGCTTTTGATCAGCGTGTTCGTAAGGAATTTCCTTTTATCAGCTATGTATGCGAGTTGAAGATCGATGGCTTGTCCATTTCCCTCACCTATGAAAATGGTGTCCTTGTAACAGGAGCAACACGTGGGGATGGTTCTGTCGGTGAGGATATTACAGAGAATCTCAAGCGGGTCAAGGACATTCCTTTGGTGTTACCAGAGCCAGTGAACATCACAGTTCGAGGCGAGTGCTACATGCCACGGGCTTCCTTTGATCGGGTCAATCAGATCCGTCAAGAAAATGGCGAGCCTGAGTTTGCCAATCCACGGAATGCTGCTGCGGGAACGCTTCGCCAATTGGATACGAAAATCGTGGCCAAGCGAAATCTCGCGACCTTCTTGTATCAAGAAGTGAGTCCCACTGATCAAAGCAGTCAGGAAGGCGTGCTTGAGAAATTAGCTCGCTTAGGGTTTGTCGTGAACCAAGAGCGAGTGTTGGCAGAGGATATGGAGCAAATTTGGGACTTTATCCAAAAAGTAGCTCAGTTTCGAGAGGATCTTCCCTATGATATCGATGGGATCGTCATCAAGGTCAATGACCTAGCTGTTCAAGAAGAACTAGGCTTTACCGTCAAGGCTCCAAAATGGGCTGTCGCTTATAAGTTTCCAGCTGAAGAAAAAGAAGCGAAAATCCTATCGGTGGATTGGACCGTTGGAAGGACCGGTGTTGTGACACCAACTGCCAATCTAACTCCAGTCCAACTAGCAGGAACCACCGTTAGTCGCGCAACCTTGCACAATGTGGACTATATTGCTGAAAAAGATATTCATCAGGAAGATACCGTCATTGTCTACAAGGCTGGTGATATCATTCCAGCGGTCTTACGTGTCGTCAAAGATAAACGGGTATCTGATCAAGCATTAGCCATTCCAACTCATTGTCCGAGCTGCCAGAGTGAGTTGCTTCATTTCGAGGATGAGGTGGCCCTTCGCTGTATCAATCCGCTCTGTCCAGCTCAGATTAAGGAAGGATTGAACCACTTTGCAAGTCGGGATGCTATGAATATTACAGGCTTGGGTCCAGCTGTTGTAGAGAAACTCTTCGCAGCTCAGTTGGTAGAGGATGTAGCTGGGATCTATCGTCTGACAGTCGAGGATCTATTGACCTTAGAAGGCTTTAAAGAAAAATCTGCTGAAAAACTCTATGAAGCCATTCAAGTTTCAAAAGAGAATTCAGCCGAAAAGTTACTCTTTGGTTTGGGGATCCGCCATGTCGGTAGCAAGGTTAGTCAAATCTTGCTCCAAGAATTCCATGACCTCGATCAATTGGCTACAGCAGATCCAGAACGGATTGCCAGCATTAATAGTCTCGGTATGGTCGTGGCTGAAAGCCTTAAGCGTTATTTCGCACAAGAGGGATCCAAGCGTCTCCTGCAAGAACTGAAAGAAGCTGGAGTCAATCTGACCTATCTTGGTGAAAAAGTTGCTGCTGATGCGGCCCTATCAGGGATGACAGTTGTTTTGACTGGGAAGCTCGAACGCCTCACACGTTCAGAAGCCAAGGCAAAATTAGAAAGTCTAGGAGCTAAGGTAACTGGTTCTGTTTCTAAGAAAACAGATTTGGTCGTAGCAGGTAGTGACGCTGGTAGCAAATTAACCAAAGCACAAGAATTAGGAATCCAGGTAGAAGATGAGGCCTGGCTTGAAAGTTTGTAGAGGATCTTTATGGTAGAACGAATCAAAAAAGCCCGTTTAATTTATAATCCGACCTCTGGGCAAGAAATTATCAAGAAAAATATTGCGGAAGTCTTAGACGTATTGGAAGACGTGGGCTATGAAACCAGCGCCTATCAAACGACTCCAGAACCATTTTCTGCTCAAAATGAAGCAGAAAGAGCCGCCAAAGCAGGCTTTGATTTAATCATTGCTGCTGGTGGAGATGGCACGATTAATGAAGTGGTCAATGGAGTTGCAGGTCTGGAGAATCGTCCGCAGATGGCCTTTATCCCAACCGGCACAACCAATGACTATGCGCGTGCCTTGAAGATCCCGATGGGAGATCCAGTGGCAGCTGCCCGCATTATCGAAAAGAATCAAACCATTCAAATGGACATTGGTCGTGCTTATGGCAGTAAGTATTTTATCAATATTGCTGCAGCAGGGACCATGACAGAATTGACCTTCAGTGTCCCAAGTAGTGTCAAATCTCGCTTGGGTTACTTTGCCTATGTGGCAGAAGCTGCTAAAATGTTGCCGCGAAACAAGGCTCGTAAGGTGCGGATTGAGCACGACAATGGTGTCTTTGAAGGGCCAGCGTCTATGATTTTTGTGGCTCTTACCAACTCGATTGCTGGTTTTGAAAGTGTTGCGCCAGATGCTAAGCTTGATGATGGGAACTTTACCTTGATTATCGTAAAAACTGCTAAGCTCTTTAACATGTTGTCCTTGATGATTCAGGCCATTAATGGAGGCAAGCATGTGCACGATGAAAATGTAGAATATCTCAAGACCAAGAAGTTGACGATCGAAATGTTAGGGAAAAATGCTCAACCATTCCGCATCAATCTAGATGGGGAATACGGAGGAGATACTCCAGTTGAATTGGAAGTCTTCCATAACCACTTGGAATTCTTTGCAAATATTGATGAAATCAACAACGATGCTTTGGTTCACCCATCTGAAGAATAAAAACAAATAGTTGGAGTCCGTTACGTGTTTTACAAGCGGATGGTTCCTTCGGTATTAAATTGGAAATAGGAAAATGTTATGCGACAATACCATGTAAAGCTTCATTTTCATAAGCAAAAAGGAAATTATTTTGCCTATGATATGTGGCAGTGGCAGGATCAAATAGAAGGAAAATCAGTCTCTTTCTCCAAGTTGGATTATTTTGGAGTAGAGGGAAATCTGGTATACGAGAGTGAGGATGCCTTGAACCGGGGCCATGTCCTGGTTAAAGAAGGGGATTGGCTCACTAAGACCCGGGACTTTGAAATCGAACTTTTACCAGAAGGGCATGTTCGAGAAGTGTGGATTCTTGATGGAGACGATACAGTCTATTATTCTTTGCAAGCTGCTTTGACGAGTCATGCATACAGCCATCGTCAGCCTCATGCCTACGATATGGCAATGCGCCCTAGAGAGTTTGATGCTAAATGGGCGTATCAAGGATGGCTCGGTCATCGGGAGGAAGAAGGGGAGCATTGCTTTAAACTATGGGCTCCTACTGCTAAGAAAGTTGAATTGTTGCTCTATCAATCTACAGACTTGGATGCGCCTATCTGGAAGAGTATGCCGATGACACGTGGCAAACAAGAGTCTAGCTACCACCCAGAAAATACCCATGGTGTTTGGATTTTAGATTTTTTAGGAAATTTAAGTGGCATGGCCTATCAATATCGTGTGCATTTTGAACACCATACTCAAGTGACGCGTGATCCTTATAGCATTGCAACGACAGCGGATGGGATGCGCTCAGCCATTCTTTCAAGAGTAGATCGTCAGTTTGATTGGGGCACTAAAAAAGGCGCCGATGCGACTCCCTGGCGCCTGGACAATCCTTGTCAAGCAGTGATCTATGAGATGCACCTTCGGGATTTGACCAAGTCACCGACATCAGGTGTGGACGAGTCTTTGCGTGGGACCTATCTGGGGGCTTGCCAAGAAGGAACTGTCAATAGCCATGGCGATGTGACTGCCTTTGATTATATCCGTCAGTTAGGGGTCAATGTCGTGCAACTGCAGCCCATCTCTGATCGTTTTAAACAGTACGACGAAGAAGGCCAGGTGACCTACAATTGGGGTTACGACGTTCAGAATTATTCTGCACCAGAAACTAGCTTTTCAACGGATCCATCCAATCCGAAACAAACCATGAAAGAGCTCAAAACCATGATCCGGGCTTATCATGAGGCAGGAATTTCTGTGGTCATGGATGTGGTCTACAATCATATCTACTCGATCGAGCATGGTCCTTTCCAAAATACAGTACCCGATTATTATTACCGGATGGAGCCAGATGGCCGCTTCCAAAATGGGACAGGTGTTGGGAATGAAACGGCTAGTGAGCATGAAATGTACCGCAAGTATATGATAGATTCCCTCACGCATTGGGTCAAAGAGTACCAGATCGATGGCTTCCGTTTTGATTTGATGGGCATTCATGATGTAAGGACGATGAATGCTATTCGGGAGGCAATGGATGCTCTAGATCCTCGCATTCTTCTTTACGGAGAAGGCTGGGACATGGGGACAGGTCTCGCACCAGAAGACAAGGCTAAGAAAGACAATGCAGCGCAATTGCCACGAATTGGATTCTTTAATGATACGGAGCGCGATGCCATTAAAGGGGCTGAGGTTTATGGTTCCATCAAACGTGGCTTCGTCAGCAGAAAATCAACAGAGTATATCGTTGCGCGTGCTGTTTTAGGTAGTGCAGAGCTTGGCAATTATTTAAGTCCCAATCAGGTCTTGAATTATGTGGAGGCTCATGACAATTATAATCTCTATGACTTGCTTCAGACCCTTCATCCGAATGAAAAAGTAGCAGGATTGGTCAAGCGCTCAGAGTTGGCTACGGCCATGAATCTGCTCTTTCAGGGCATGACCTTTATGCAATTGGGTCAAGAGTTCATGAGGACCAAATTGGTAGCGACAGGTCCTGATGGAGAAATCACTCCTTTGGATCGTGAACGGGCCATGAATTCCTACAATGCTCCAGATTTTGTGAATCAGGTCAATTGGGATCTGGTCAGTCAAAACAAGGAATCAATTGCCTATATCCGAAGCTTGATCAATTTGAAGACAAGTCTTGCTGTCTTAGGATTTGAAAGCTATGATAAAATCTATCAACAAGTCTTTATTCAATCTGCAACTGATACCAGCGGTCTTGTCATCTATGAACTAACAGGAGACAAGAAGTACTTGGTCATCTTCAACGCCAGCGGACTTCCATATTACCTCCAAAATTCAAATAAATTGAAATTGATGGTTGGGAATAGTCGTCATAAACGACCATTCTACGTGGAGAATTTAACAGCTTCTGTTTTTGAAGTCCTAGACTAAGTTTTTTTAAAAGAAATCATAAAATCCCTGAGTTTTTAAACTCAGGGATTCTTTTTATTTAGAAGAACTGCTACTGGTCTCTGTTGAGGAAGAACTATCGTCTTCTGGGTGCAATTCTTTATAAGTTGGTGCTTTGAAGAGATCAACGGTAGACTGGTTGCCACGTTGGTTATAAAGGCTGGTTGATTTGTCACCTTTTTCCTTTTCAATCTTCTTCAATGCCTTGAAGGAATTGGTGTAGGAATAATCTTCTGGATTGACTTTTCCAAGATCATTGCCCTTGAAGAAGCGAAGGAGGTCACCGGTCTGGATACTATCGCTAATCTTCAATTGCAGGTTAGCAGCTTCCCTGATCTTGTCCAGTTCTTCCTTGGTTTTTTCGTCTGGGTTCGTGATTTCCTCACCTGTTTTGGTGTAATAGGTCCGGCCACTATAGCTCGTATACTCTGGAGTAACAAAGTAGTTAGCAGAGCGGAAGGCGACGATTTGATCATGTTCTGGTGAGAGCATATCTTGGCCAACTTGGAGGAATTTGTTGGACTCAATGCCCAGCAAATGTTCTAAGGTTGGGAGCATATCGATCTCACCACCATAGGTATCAATGATGCCACCCTTATCCATACCTGGAATAACTACCATATAAGGAACGCGTTGCAACATGGCATTGTCATAACTTGACCAAGTCTCAGAGTTCTTACCAAGTAGAGGAGCAAGAGCTGGGTTGCGGGAGTTTGAAATTCCGTAGTGGTCCCCATAGAGAACGATGATGGAATTTTTGTAAAGACCAGATTCTTTCAGGTAATCAAAGAAGGCCTTGATCGAAGAATCTAGGTAGTTAGCGGTCGCAAAATAGCCATTGATGGTTTCGTCCTGTGTCTTAGCTAGAGGGAAGCCAAGATCATCTCCTGACAAACTGGTCGTATAAGGATAGTGGTTGGAAACCGTAATGAACTTAGTATAGAAAGGTTGTTGCAATCTTTCAAGGTATTTAATGGAATCCTTGAGCATGTATTTGTCATTAAGACCATACTGGAAGGAATTGCTGCTGTTTTGTTTGGTGAAGTAGCTAGCATCAAAGAAGTAATTGTAGCCCCATTGTTTATAGGCAGTATTCCGGTTCCAGAAACTTCCAGCATTCCCGTGGAAAACAGCGCTCGAGTTGTAACCATTTTTTGAAAGAATAAATGGTGCAGCCTGTTGGGTATTGGTTCCACCATAGTTCACCATAAAGGAACCTTGGTTGAGTCCGAAGAGGCCTGTTTCAATCATGGTTTCAGCATCAGACGTTTTTCCTGCCTTGACTTGGTTAAAGACGTTTGAAAAGGCAAAGGTTTCCTTCGAGTGGTAAAGTGAATTTAAGAATGGTGTTACTTCGTATTCTTTATCATCTACTTTCAACTTGTAATCGATCAAGAATTGTTGGAAACTTTCCAAGTGAATGTAGATGACATTACGGCCTTTGGCCATTCCAAAGTACTCAGGATTAGGCTTGGCATAATGCTGTTGGATATATTCTTCCACCGGTTTTAAATCTGCTTCGGAGGCTTTGGAACGTTCTTTGTTGGCAGCATAGGTCTGATTAGCACTGTAACCTAGAAAGGCTGGTAAGCCTAGGGCACGAACGACATAGTAGTTTGAGAACCCACGAGTCAAGAGCTCAGGTCGGTCAATTTCTGCGAGGAAAAGGTTGGCCGAAAAGAGCATAGCCGATAAAGAGGTAACCGCAAAACTAGCTCGTTTATTGAAGGGACGATTGTCCATTCGAATCCATTTCTTAAAGAAGAAGAAAGCTAGAATAGGGAAATCTAGAATGTAGATCACATCCCAAGGGCGGAACAATTCTAAAGCAGCAGCTCCGAGACCGGCAGAAACCTTGCTGGAAGCCAACATGGTATTGACCGTTACGAAGTCTGTAAACTCTCGATAATAGATGGAGTTGGAAATCAACCAAATAAATAAGAGAAGGTAGATCCCAAAGGCCAAACTATAAAAGAGCTTGGTTCGTTTGATATAAAGTGCAAGACCAATGAAGAGCAGACTGATCGGCAATGGGTTGATCACTGCTAGAAAAATCTGATACGGTCCCTGAATGTCTAAATTAAAATCAACTGAATAGGCCCACATGGTTTTGAACCAGTAGAGCAACAGAAGGGTCAAGACAAATCCTAGTCTGGTACTCATGAAATTGAGTATCGAATTCGTAATTTTTTTCACAAAATGTTACTTCCTTGTCTTATTTCCTAAAAATTTTCATATACAAGTATACCACAATTTTATGGAGAAAGAAAAAAATGACTGTAAAGGAGAGGAAAGAAATAGGAAAGATCCGGCATTTTATATCATTTGAAGCTAAATGATGAAAGCTAGGATAAAACGGTAAAAAAAGTTCCAGTAAATAAAGCCTCTCTTTGTGAAAAACACAGACTTTTGCTATAATAGAGGGTATGAAAAAACTCACGGTCAGTCGCCAAGTCGCAACAAAAATTAAACAAGGACAATCTCTTCTTGAAAAGCAAGATTTTGACTCACTTCCCGCTTTTGATCAAGCGGTTCAATTGCTTTCAGGAGATGGACAATCCCTCGGGGTCGGATACTTATCTGAACAAAATAAAGGGATTGGATGGTTTGTTTCACAAGAGTTGGTCGCTTTTGATCAAGACTTTTTTAAAAAGCTTTTCATCAAAGCCAAGCAATACCGTCGTTCTTATTATGCGGATGAAACGACGACAGCCTTTCGTCTTTTTAACCAAGAGGGAGATGGTTTTGGTGGCTTCACGGTTGACTTGTATGGTGAGTTTGTTGTCTTTTCTTGGTACAATTCTTTCGTATTTCAGATCAAGGAAACCATTCTAGCAGCCTTTCAAGAAGCTTTTTCAGAAGTCCGAGGTGGCTATGAAAAGATTCGCTTTAAAGGTTTGGACTATGAATCGGCTCATGTCTATGGAGAAGAAGCTCCGCAAGAATTTTTGATTCTTGAAAATGGGGTCTCTTACCAAGTCTTTCTCAATGATGGCTTGATGACGGGGATCTTTTTGGATCAACATGAAGTCCGAGGTAGCTTGGTCGATGGCATAGCAGCAGGACAGTCCTTGCTCAATATGTTCTCTTATACGGCGGCCTTTTCTGTTGCTGCGGCAATGGGTGGAGCAGTTGAGACAACTTCGGTCGATCTGGCTAAGAGAAGTAGAGAATTATCAGAAGCGCATTTTGTGGCAAATGGCTTGGCGCTGGATGCTCATCGTTTTGTCGTGATGGATGTCTTTGACTATTACAAATATGCCAAACGCCATGACCTAAGCTATGATGTGATCGTACTCGATCCGCCTAGCTTTGCGCGAAATAAAAAACGGACCTTTTCAGTCGCTAAAGACTATCATCGGTTGGTGAGCGAGGCCCTCGAGATTTTAAATCCAGGTGGGACCTTGATTCTCAGTACCAATGCGGCAAATGTGACCAAAGATAAATTTAAAAAACAAATCGAAAAGGGATTTCAAGGACGTAAGCATCGCTATGTAGCGGAATACGGCCTTCCGGGAGATTTTCGATGGAACAAGAAAGAAGAAAGTAGTAATTACTTAAAAGTATTTACGATTAGGGTGGATGTATGAAGTTAGTTGTTTCGATTATGCCTCGCTCCTTAGAAGAGGCGCAACAACTAGATAGTTCGCGTTACGAGGATGCAGATGTTATTGAGTGGCGTGCGGACTTTTTAGAAAAAAGCGAGATCTTAACTGTTGCTCCTGCAGTTTTTGAAAAATTTGCTGGACGCGAGATTTTATTCACCTTGCGGACTCGAGCTGAAGGGGGAGAGATGGAGCTGACCAACGAGGAATATGTTGGAATCCTGAAAGATATTCAATCCATCTATCATCCGGATTATATCGATTTCGAGTATTATAGTCACCGTGAAGTCTTTGAAGAGATGTTGGAATTTTCAAATCTTGTTCTCAGCTACCATAACTTCCAAGAAACTCCGGAAAATATGATGGAGATCTTATCGGAATTGACCAGCTTTTCTCCAAAATTAGTCAAAGTATCTGTCATGGCCCACAATGAACAAGATGTTCTTGACTTGATGAATTATACGCGTGGTTTCAAGACACTGAACCCTGAGCAAGAATATGTAACGATTTCCATGGGCAAGGTCGGGAAGATTTCGCGCTTGACAGCTGATTTGACAGGTTCTTCCTGGTCTTATGCTAGAGTTGGAGATGAAAGTGCCCCAGGTCAAATTCCTCTTGAAAATATGAGAAGAATTCGGGAGTTATTAAATGAAGATTGACGGATATACTCGGATGGCAGCTGTCATTGCCCATCCCATTCGTCATAGTATCTCTCCTTTCATTCATAATCTAGCCTATGAATTAACAGCGACCAATGCTGCTTATCTAGCTTGGGATATTGCTGAAGAAGACTTAGAAAGCACCATCAGCCAAATTCGTAAGTTGGATATGATTGGGGCCAATATCTCCATGCCCTACAAGCAGAAGGTCTTTCCTTACTTAGATGAAGTGGATGAGATGGCCCGAAAGATCGGTTCTGTCAATACTATCGTTCACCGCGATGGTAAACTTAAAGGCTATAATACGGATGGGATTGGTTTCTTTCGTAGTTTACCTCCTGCTTTCTCTATTAAGGGAAAAACAATGGTTCTCTTAGGTGCAGGTGGTGCAGCTTTAGCGATTATTGCACAGGCGATTCATCTAGGTGTAAAACGTATCCTTGTCTTTGTGAGAGAGGAAAGATTGGTTCATTATCGTTCAATAGTTCAGTTGATTGAAGAAGGCTTTGATTTCTTGATAGAATTGTATGCGATTGAGAAAGATGAAGACGTTCAAAGCTCCTTTAATCAAGCCGATCTCATCTTAAATGCGACTGGTGTTGGGATGGATGGTCAGTCTCTTCCGATAGCGAGTCACTTGACCTTTCCCCCACATGCCTTAATCGTAGAGATGGCCTACTATCCGGCAGTGACCCCCTTTCTGCAATTAGCAGTGAATCAAGGAAACCAGAGGGTAAATGGGCTGGGAATGCTCTTTTATCAAGCTGAAGCAGCCTTTGAATTAATGACTGAGAAAGTATTTCCTGCAGAGTCTGTATGGGAAGCATTGACAACAGAATATCGCCAATTTGTATGTGACTAAGAGAGGGGTTTACCTTTTCCTATTGAAAAAGCTTTATGAGATTAGAACAAGACCTGATTTTTAAAAAAACAGTCTTGCTCTAGTCTCTTTTTCATTTTGATTGAGACATGTGCCCTATTTCATGATAAGATAGAATCAAAGAAAAACATGAAGGAGATTCCTATGAACGTATCGGTACCTATTCCAGGACATTCCTATGATATTGTGATTGAAAGAGGTGGTCTCAACCAGGTTGGAGACTGGTTGCGCACTCTTTGGGGCGATAAAAAAGTCGCTATCATTTCCGATAACCGCGTGGCTAAGCTATATGCCTCAATCGTAGAGAAGAGCCTTGAGAAAGCTGGTTTTCAAGTGGTGCGCTTTGAGTTTCTTGAAGGCGAAGCCAGTAAGAATCTAACCACTGTTTCAAAAGTCTATGACTTTCTAGCTACCCAAGGCATGACCCGCAGTGATGGAATCGTTGCTCTTGGGGGTGGCGTAGTTGGTGATTTGGCTGGTTTTGCTGCCTCGACCTATATGCGGGGAATTTCCTTTGTTCAGATCCCGACTAGCTTGACCGCACAGGTGGATTCTTCTATCGGGGGAAAGACGGGAGTCAACACAGCACTTGCTAAAAACATGGTAGGGACCTTTGCTCAACCAGACGGTGTGTTTATTGATCCTGAAGTGTTGAGTACATTGGGGCAACGTGAATTGATCGAGGGGATGGGCGAAGTCATCAAGTACGGTCTCATCCAAGATACGGAACTTTGGGAAGAATTGGAAGCTATGAATGGTTCTGTTGAGAGTATTTTAGAGCATGCAGAGAGCATCATTTCTCATTCTTGCCTGGTCAAGCGAGACCATGTTGTAGCAGATGAGCTGGACAATGGCATTCGACTGTATCTCAATTTTGGGCATACCATTGGGCATGCCATTGAAGCGACAGCTGGTTATGGGCAGGTTATGCATGGAGAAGCTGTCAGTATGGGTATGGTGCAGCTCTCCCGAGTTGCAGAAGAAAAGGGCTTGATGCCAACGGGAATCACTCGAAAAATCGAAGAAATGTGTCGGAAATTTGGACTTCCGGTGGCCTATGAGAACTGGGATAAAGAAGCCCTTTATCAAGCCTTGACCCATGACAAAAAAGCACGTGGGACAAGCTTGAAACTAGTCATCGTGCCAGAATTAGGCCGAGCTGCGATTCATCAAATCCCTCTTCAAGAAATGAAGGACTTTTTAGAAAGAAAGGAATAAGGTCGTATGAGATATTTAACAGCAGGAGAGTCCCATGGTCCTCGATTAACAGCCATCATCGAGGGGGTCCCGGCAGGCCTTCCTTTATCTGAAGAGGATATTAATAAAGAGCTTAAACGTCGACAAGGTGGATATGGTCGTGGGGCTCGGATGAAAATTGAGAGTGACCGTGTTGAGATCACATCAGGTGTCCGTCATGGCTTGACCATAGGAGGTCCGATTACTCTGAACGTGACCAATCTGGATCACCAAAAATGGCTGGAGATCATGAATGTAGCACCGGTCGAAGAGAAAAAGAAAGATCTGCGCAAGATCACCAAGCCACGTCCTGGCCATGCTGATCTAGTCGGAGGAATCAAATACCGTTTTGACGATCTTCGTAATTCGCTCGAACGTTCTTCTGCCCGTGAGACGACTATGCGTGTAGCCGTTGGTGCAGTTGCTAAACGAATTTTAGAAGAGATTGGCGTGGAAGTGGCCAGCCACATTGTCAATTTCGGGGGAATCGAGATTGCAATTCCCGAGAATCTAACCGTTTCAGAAATCAAGGAAAAGGCATCTAAGTCGGAAGTTTCGATTGTTGTCCCAGAACAAGAAGAAGCCGTTAAGGCTTACATTGACCAGGTGAAAAAAGATGGTGATACCATTGGGGGAATTGTGGAAACCTTGGTTGGCGGTGTGCCTGTTGGACTAGGATCCTACGTGCAATGGGACAAGAAATTGGATGCTAAAATCGCTCAAGGAGTGGTCTCTATCAATGCCTTTAAGGGAGTTGAGTTCGGTCTTGGTTTTGAAGCAGGTCGCCTAAAAGGGAGTCAAGTCATGGATGAAATCGTCTGGTCTGAAGAAGCTGGCTATACCCGTCGTACTAATAATCTTGGTGGTTTTGAAGGGGGCATGACTAACGGAGAGCCGATTCTGGTTCGTGGCGTCATGAAGCCTATTCCAACGCTTTACAAACCATTGATGAGTGTGGATATCAAAACCCATGAGCCTTATAAGGCAACAGTTGAGCGTAGCGATCCAACGGCTCTACCGGCTGCAGGAGTGGTGATGGAAGCAGTGGTCGCAACGGTCCTTGCTACAGAAGTGCTTGAGAAATTCTCATCCGATAACTTGGAAGAATTGAAAGAAGCCGTTGCTAAGCACCGGGACTTTACTAAGAATTTTTAAAAGAAAGAGTTTTCCTTTGGAGAAGAAAGTTGTCTATATTGCAGGGCTGGGCTTGATTGGTGCTTCCCTCGCGCTAGGGATTAAGAGAGCTCACCCAAACGTGACCATTCTTGGTTACAATCGTAGTGAAGTCTCTCGAACCATCGCCCTTGAAAGAGGAATGGTGGATCAGGTGACGGATGATTTCGCAGCCTTTGCCCCTTTAGCAGATATCATTATTTTGGCGCTTCCGATTAAGCAAACCAAGTCTTACTTAGAAACCTTAGCTGGCCTGAATTTGAAGGACCAGGTACTAGTGACAGATGCAGGCTCTACCAAGGCAGCAATTGTGGAACAAGCCGAAAAGGTATTTAAAGACAAGGCTGTGCGCTTTGTGGGAGGGCATCCCATGGCTGGTAGTCATAAGACAGGTGCAGCAGCAGCGGATGCCACCTTATTTGAAAATGCCTATTATATTTTTACTCCTTCCAGCTTGACTAGAAGAGGTGCCATGGAAGAGTTGAAAGATCTCTTGAGTGGATTAGGATCCCGCTTTATCGAAATCGATGCTGAGGAACACGATCGGGTAACCTCCCAGATCAGTCATTTTCCTCATATTTTAGCATCGACCTTAGTCGAGCAGGCCGTAGCTTATGGAGAAGAGCATGAAATGACCCGACGTTTTGCGGCTGGTGGCTTTCGGGATATGACACGGATTGCAGAAAGTGAGCCAGGCATGTGGACTTCTATTCTCTTGTCCAACCCTCAAGCGATATTAGAGCGGATTGCAGATTTCAAAGAGCGTTTGGATCAGGTGGCCGAGACCATTCAAGCAGATAACGAAGAGGCCATTTGGTCCTTTTTCAAAGAAGGGCGCAAGCACCGAAAGGAAATGCAGATCCATCAGCGTGCTGGACGTGATAGTGCCTATGATCTCTTTATTGATGTCCCCGATCAGGAAGGTGTGATCCTCGAAATCTTACAACTCCTACAAGGGATTTCCTTGGTTAATATTCACATCAATGAAGAGAATCGTGAAGATATTCACGGGATTTTGCAGCTGACCTTTAAAAATGTAGAGGATCAGGAGAGGGCTCAAACATTGATCAGCCGGGCGACATCTTATACCGTCCTTGCTCGCTAGGTCTACAGAAGGATTTGCATCAACATGCTTGCTTCATTTTAGGAATATTGAGGGAAAAGCAGTATAATAGAAGTATCATATCAGTAAAGGAGCCCATAAAATGGCAAATATTTATGATGTAGCAAATGAACTCTCTCGGACCCTTCGAGACCTTCCTGAATACAAGGCTGTCGTAGAAAGCAAGCAAGCGATCGAGGCAAATCCAGAAGCGAAAACCTTGTTTGACGAATACGTCGCTTTTCAAAATCAACTGCAAGGCTTGATGCAATCCGGTCAACTTCCAACAGAAGCTGTGCAACAAGAAATGAAGGACTATATGGAAAAAATCCAAGCAAGTCCGATTGTGAATGAATTTTTCACTAAACAACAGCAATTGTCTATTTATCTTGCAGATCTTGAAAAGATCATCTTTGAGCCAATTCAAGATTTATACAAATAGAAAGACTACCAGAGTTGTAATTTCGACTCTGGTATTTTCGTTCGCCACTAGATCAAAAGAAGCTCAAAAAAAGCTTGGAAACATTCGTTATTTGTTCCAAATTTTTGACCAAAAATTGAATTCATACCTTAATTATGATAGAATATGAGGAAAAGCATCTGGAGAAGGCAATGAAATTAAGAACCAATAGCAAGGGTCTCAGGGGCATCATTCGTGTGCCTGGTGATAAATCCATCAGTCACCGATCCATTATTTTTGGAAGTCTCGCAACAGGTGAAACCAAGGTCTATGATATCTTGCGAGGCGAAGATGTGCTCTCTACAATCCAGGTGTTTCGAGATTTAGGAGTCACCATCCAGGATGATGGGGATGTGATTCGGATTCAAGGGGTAGGCTTTCAGGGCCTACAAGTTCCGACAGCTCCCCTTGATATGGGTAATTCAGGGACTTCTATTCGTTTGATATCAGGTGTCCTAGCGGGCCAGGATTTTTCAGTGACCATGGTCGGAGACGATAGCCTTTCCAAACGGCCTATGGATCGTGTAGCGATTCCACTGCGTCAAATGGGAGTAGAAATTGCTGGCCAGGGAGAGCGCGATTGCCCGCCTTTGCATGAAAAAGGAACCCATCAGCTACAACCGATTCATTACCGTTTGCCAGTCGCATCGGCTCAAGTCAAGTCGGCTCTCATCTTTGCTGCTATACAGGCTGAGGGTAAATCGACGATTATCGAGAAGGAAAAGACCCGTGACCATACAGAGGATATGATTCGCCAATTTGGTGGGGAGATCCAGATAGACGGAAAAACTATTCACATCCAGGGTGGACAAGAGTTCCAAGGTCAAACAGTCATCGTTCCTGGAGATATTTCCAGTGCGGCATTTTGGTTAGTGGCTGGACTCATCCTTCCAGATAGTGTGATCAAGATTGAAAATGTTGGCATCAACCAAACGCGGACAGGGATTCTTGATGTGATCCAGGAAATGGGGGGAGATCTCACTGTTGAGGATCGTGATGAAAAAGCTGTCTCGGCAAGTCTTACTGTCAAGACTTCGTCCTTAAAAGGGATTCGGATTGATGGGGAGTTGATTCCACGCTTAATTGATGAATTGCCGATTATTGCCTTACTTGCGACACAAGCAAATGGTCAAACTGTGATTGCGGATGCTGAAGAGCTTCGTGTGAAAGAAACGGACCGTATCCAGGTCGTAGCAGATAGCCTCAATGCTATGGGAGCCAATGTTGTGCCAACGGAAGACGGTATGATCATCACTGGTCCAACTCCCTTACATGGAGCTGACCTAGAGACTTTTGGAGATCACCGGATTGGGATGATGGCTGCCATTGCTGCCTTATTGGTGAGAGATGGAAATGTGGTGCTGGATCGAGCAGAGGCCATCAACACCAGTTACCCTAGCTTTTTTGAAGATTTGGAGACCTTACTGCATGGCTAAAATTTTACTTGGTTTTATGGGAACAGGTAAAACGACTGTTGGTCGCATTCTTGATCCAAAATTCCATGATATGGATGAATTAATTGTTGAAGAGATTGGTATGTCAATCAATGACTATTTCGCAGTGAAAGGAGAAGCTGCCTTTCGTCGCCGCGAGGCTGAAATGCTGGAACGTTTATTGGAAAACGAAGCAGCCATTATTTCCCCTGGTGGCGGGATTGTCGTCAATCCTCATAACCGTGCCCTCTTGGAAAAAAATCCATACAACATTTATTTGCGCGTGGATTTTGAAACCTTGTACAGTCGCATTCAAAATGACAAAGCTATGCAACGTCCCCTCTTTTTAAACAATACCAAAGAAGAATTCAAGAAGATTTTTGATGGCCGTTTGCCTTTTTATAAAGCGATTGCTACCCATATTGTGGATGTTAAGGACAAAACACCTGAAGAAATTGCGGAGATTATTCGATGCTTGTAGGCTATCTAGGTCCCAAGGGATCTTTTACCCACGATGTGGTGACTCATAGTTTTCCAACTTCTGAACGCATCGCTTATCGAACGATCACAGATGTTATTAAGGCCTATGAAAATCAAGAAATTGATTTTGCAGTCGTCCCAGTTGAAAACTCTATCGAAGGCAGTGTCCACGAGACCATCGATTACCTCTTTCACCAAGGGACCATACAGGCAGTTGCAGAAGTGGTCTATCCCATCAAGCAACAGCTCTTGGTGGCTAGAAAAGATCGGCCTATTCGAACGGTCTATTCGCATCCACAGGCCTTGGCCCAAGGGAAGTCTTTTCTAAGGGCCCATTATCCAGATGTGGCCATGGAAATGACGGCTTCAACAGCCTATGCAGCCCGCTATGTAGCAGAACATCCAGAATTGGAGATTGCGGCTATTGCCCCTCTGGCAGCAGCCAGTGAGTACGGTTTGGAAGTCCAGGCCAAAGATATCCAAGAAATTGAGGACAACTACACACGTTTTTGGGTTTTAGGGGTAAAAGAGCCCTTGATTTCAGAAACTTTAAGTCCGGTCCTTCAAAAAGTTAGCTTGGCTTTAACCTTGCCAAGTAACCTGGCTGGAGCCCTCTATAAGGGGTTGTCCACCTTTGCTTGGCGGGGAATCAATTTAACCAAGATTGAAAGTCGCCCTCTAAAAACAGCTTTAGGAGAATACTTTTTCATTATTGACCTCCTAAATGAAGCGCCTGATCTTGTGCACTTTGCCTATCAAGAATTAGACAGTCTGGGTATTCAGACAAAAGTCTTGGGTCAGTATCAAGTCTATACCTTAAAAGAAAACGGAAGGAAGAAAAGATGAGTAACGAATCCAACTTTCTATCTCACCATGAGCGAAAGCGATTAGAGTACTTATACTCAAATTTTCATTATTTGAATGAACGAGAACAACTAGAATACAATTATTTGCTCAAAAAAAGCCAAGGAGTTTATGAGGAAACAGAACCCCTTCAACAGCCTGAAGTAGCTGCTACTGAAGAAGTGCAAGGAGAGATTGCTGAACCGATTGGTGACCTTCCTGTTTACCAATCACGTAGCAGAAAAACAAAGAAAAAAGCAGTCGCTGCGACGAGCGATCTACCTAAGAAACCACGGAAAAAGATCCGCGTCAAGCGGATCCTCAAGTGGATAGCTCTCTTTTTCTTGCTCATTATCGGTGGCATGGTCTTTATGTTTGTGAAAGGCCTCAACAGTAAACCAGCTGGGAAAGATGCCAAGCCTGCTGTCGTCGAGAAATTTAACGGCAAGAAGTCGCGAGATGGGGTCAATATCCTGATCTTGGGGACAGATGGTCGGATCGGTGAGAAATCAGATGAGACTCGGACAGACTCCATCATGGTGGTCAACGTCAATAACAAAGAAGGCAAGATCAAGATGGTCAGCTTCATGCGGGATACATTGGTCCATATCGATGGTGTCAGCCAGCAAAATATTCCAGAGTATGATGGCTACTACGACCAGAAGCTCAATACGGCCTTCACCATCGGGGAGCAAAATAACAACCAAGGGGCAGAATTGGTCCGTCAGATGCTCAAAGACAACTTTGACATTGACATCCAATATTACGCCATGGTCGATTTTAAGACCTTTGCGACAGCGATTGATACCCTCTTCCCAAATGGGGTCGAGATGAATGCGCAATTTTCAACGGTTGATGGCGAAAAGGTCAGTGAAGTAGAAGTACCAGATGATTTGAACATGAAAGACGGTGTCGTTCCTCAACAGACCATCAAGGTTGGAAAACAACGGATGGATGGCCGGACCCTTCTCAATTACTCGCGTTTCCGTAAGGATGATGAAGGAGACTTTGGTCGGACCCGTCGCCAACAAGAGGTCATGTCCGCTATCATGCATCAGATCAAGGATCCAACCAAACTCTTTACGGGATCTGAAGCCCTTGGGAAAGTCTTTGCCATGACGTCTACCAATGTTCCTTTCTCTTTCCTATTGACCAATGGACTTGGACTAGTCGGAAGTGCTGGAAAAGGAATTGAACGAGTGACCATCCCAGAAAATGGGGATTGGGTTGATGCCTACGATATGTACGGTGGCCAAGGCCTGCTGGTCGATTTCGATGCTTATAAAAAGAAATTGTACCAAATGGGACTGAGATGATATAATAAGGGGATAGGAGTTTTGGACTCCATCCCTTTTAATTTGTAGAAAGATAGAAAATGATGTTAAAGAAAAATGAAATTGTAACGGTTGAGATTGTCGATTTGACCCATGAAGGAGCAGGTGTTGCCAAGGTAGAGGGCTTGGTCTTTTTTGTAGAGAATGCTCTTCCGACTGAAAAAATCCTCATGCGTGTCCTTAAAGTCAACAAGAAGATTGGCTTTGGTAAAGTTGAGGAATACCTTACGCAATCTCCACATCGTAACCAAGACTTAGACTTGGCTTACTTGCGTTCAGGTATTGCTGACTTGGGACATCTAGCTTATCCAGAGCAACTCAAGTTTAAAACCAAGCAAGTAAAAGACAGTCTTTATAAAATTGCTGGAATCACGGATATAGAGGTCGCAGATACTCTTGGTATGGAAAATCCTGTCAAGTATCGTAACAAGGCTCAGGTTCCTGTTCGTCGCGTTAATGGTGTTCTGAAGACTGGTTTCTTCCGTAAGAATTCTCATGATCTGATGCCTCTTGAAGATTTTTATATCCAAGATCCAGTGATTGACCAAGTTATTGTGGCTTTACGAGATTTGCTCCGTCGTTATGACTTAAAACCCTATGATGAGAAGGAACATTCTGGCTTGATTCGTAACCTCGTTGTTCGTCGTGGCCATCATTCCGGACAAATCATGGTTATCTTAGTGACAACTCGTCCTAAAGTTTTCCGTGTGGAACAGTTGATTGAACAATTGATTAAGCAGTTCCCAGAGATTGTGTCTGTCATGCAAAATATCAATGACCAGAATACCAATGCGATTTTTGGAAAAGAATGGCGAGTTCTCAATGGTCAAGATTACATTACAGACCAAATGTTGGGGAATAGCTTCCAAATTTCTGGACCAGCCTTTTACCAGGTCAATACAGAAATGGCAGAGAAGCTTTATCAGACAGCTATTGATTTTGCGGAGTTAAAAGAATATGATGTGGTGATCGATGCCTATTCGGGAATCGGAACTATTGGCTTATCAGTCGCTAAACATGTCAAGGAAGTCTACGGAGTGGAAGTTATCCCAGAAGCAGTAGAAAATAGCCAGAAGAACGCAGAATTGAACGATATTACCAATGCCCACTATGTCTGTGACACAGCTGAAAATGCCATGAAGAATTGGTTCAAGGAAGGCATCCAACCAACTGCCATCCTGGTCGACCCACCACGTAAAGGCTTAACCGAAAGCTTTATCAAAGCAAGCGCTCAAACAGGAGCTGACCGTATCGCCTATATCTCCTGTAATGTCGCCACCATGGCGCGTGATATCAAACTCTACCAAGAATTGGGCTATGAATTGAAGAAAGTCCAGCCGGTGGACTTGTTTCCTCAAACGCACCATGTTGAGGCGGTAAGTTTGCTAGTCAAGGAGTAAAACGACGAAGATTAGCATTTACTTCCGCCCATGCGATAGCTGTCCGTGATTGACAAGTGCTAGCACGCAGACAGAACGGAGATAGCGAACCGCTGAGTGTGTCGCTCTGCTCGTAAAAGCTTAGAAACCTTTGAACGAAAGGGATAATGAAAGCCTTGATTGCAAGGCTTTTTGCTTTATGGTGGGTAAGTATCAGAGTGAGAAAATTTTTGGAATGAGTAGAAGTGATAGCTAGAAATTATCAGTTTCTATTTCCATTTACCCTGTGGGTACGTGTTTGTTTCCATTGACAAGGAGTTTGTGGGAATAGAAATGTACCCACCTTGTTTGAATCAAGTGAAGTGTAGTTGAAGGAAATCTGTTGAAAGCAATACTTCATTTTACCGAATAAGTAATAATTTAGGCAACTTCAAATCGATTAAAAAAAACTATTTTAAAGGTTAAGAGTAGACAAAAATTGTCCACTCTTTTTTGCAAACTCAATTTATCAATAAATGAAATGAGGGAATGTAAAATGAAATATTTTGAGGTTGAGTTAGAAAATCCTGATGAATTTTTAAAACTACAAACAGAAGATTTTGTGAAAGCTAATCGCTTGCTACTAAGGAAGATAATCCAGAGCGTTACAGTCTATGAAGAAAACTTCGTCATATCCTTTAAATCTGGCATCGAATTGGAAGTATGAGTCTCATTCCATAACTTTTATATTGAACATATCATCTTGTTGTGTTATACTATAAATTGATATAAACAAAGATGTAGGAGGAACCGAAACTATGACAGCCTCAATGCGTTTAAGATAAGCTGGCAATAAAAAAAGCAGAATCTATACCCGATGATAGGCTTTTTTGTTGTGCTTATTTATACGATATTGAGCATTCATTAGTTACGGTGAGGATATTGGTTATTTAACTATACCTTTATTTAACTATGTCTTTAATATGAATGTTTCCAAATTGTATGTATGCAGACCAAAAGCCACATTGTGGGGTTTGGCCTGCATTTTTTATTGCCTAGAATGCTATTCAAAATAGAAATTCAAGCAAAATAATATGCAGGAGATAATATAAATGGAAAAATACAACAATTGGAAACGAAAATTTTATGCAATATGGGCAGGGCAAGCAGTATCATTAATCACTAGTGCCATCCTGCAAATGGCGATTATTTTTTACCTTACAGAAAAAACAGGATCTGCGATGGTCTTGTCTATGGCTTCATTAGTAGGTTTTTTACCCTATGCGATTTTGGGACCTGCCATTGGTGTGCTAGTGGATCGTCATGATAGGAAGAAGATAATGATTGGTGCCGATTTAATTATCGCAGCAGCTGGTGCAGTGCTTGCTATTGTTGCATTCTGTATGGAGCTACCTGTCTGGATGATTATGATAGTATTGTTTATCCGTAGCATTGGAACAGCTTTTCATACCCCAGCACTCAATGCGGTTACACCACTTTTAGTACCAGAAGAACAGCTAACGAAATGCGCAGGCTATAGTCAGTCTTTGCAGTCTATAAGCTATATTGTTAGTCCGGCAGTTGCAGCACTCTTATACTCCGTTTGGGATTTAAATGCTATTATTGCCATCGACGTATTGGGTGCTGTGATTGCATCTATTACGGTAGCAATTGTACGTATACCTAAGCTGGGTAATCAAGTGCAAAGTTTAGAACCAAATTTCATAAGGGAGATGAAAGAAGGAGTTGTGGTTCTGAGACAAAACAAAGGATTGTTTGCCTTATTACTCTTAGGAACACTATATACTTTTGTTTATATGCCAATCAATGCACTATTTCCTTTAATAAGCATGGAACACTTTAATGGAACGCCTGTGCATATTTCTATTACGGAAATTTCCTTTGCATTTGGGATGCTAGCAGGAGGCTTATTATTAGGAAGATTAGGGGGCTTCGAAAAGCATGTATTACTAATAACAAGTTCATTTTTTATAATGGGGACCAGTTTAGCCGTTTCGGGAATACTTCCTCCAAATGGATTTGTAATATTCGTAGTTTGCTGTGCAATAATGGGGCTTTCGGTGCCATTTTATAGCGGTGTGCAAACAGCTCTTTTTCAGGAGAAAATTAAGCCTGAATATTTAGGACGTGTATTTTCTTTGATCGGAAGTATCATGTCACTTGCTATGCCAATTGGGTTAATTCTTTCTGGATTCTTTGCTGATAAAATCGGTGTAAATCATTGGTTTTTACTATCAGGTATTTTAATTATTGGCATTGCTATAGTTTGCCAAATGATAACTGAGGTTAGAAAATTAGATTTAAAATAAACAATATTGGAGGAATATTTATGTATCTTATTTTCATGTAACTCTTCCTGCTAAAATCGCAGGGTTTTCCCTGCATACAAGCAAATGAAAGCATGCGATTATAGACAGGAGGAAATGTTATGGAATTAATATTAAAAGCAAAAGACATTCGTGTGGAATTCAAAGGACGCGATGTTTTAGATATAAATGAATTAGAAGTATATGATTATGACCGTATTGGTTTAGTAGGAGCAAATGGTGCTGGAAAAAGCACTTTACTCAGGGTACTTTTAGGAGAATTAACTCCCCCAGGATGTAAAATGAATCGTCTGGGTGAACTTGCCTATATTCCCCAGTTGGACGAAGTAACTCTGCAGGAGGAAAAAGATTTTGCACTTGTAGGCAAGCTAGGTGTTGAGCAATTAAATATACAGACTATGAGCGGTGGTGAAGAAACAAGGCTTAAAATAGCACAGGCCTTATCGGCACAGGTTCATGGTATTTTAGCGGATGAACCTACGAGCCATTTAGACCGTGAAGGAATTGATTTTCTAATAGGACAGCTAAAATATTTTACAGGTGCACTGTTAGTTATTAGCCATGACCGCTATTTTCTTGATGAAATAGTAGATAAAATATGGGAACTGAAAGATGGCAAAATCACTGAGTATTGGGGAAACTATTCTGATTATCTTCGTCAGAAAGAGGAAGAACGTAAGAGCCAAGCTGCAGAATACGAACAATTTATTGCGGAACGTGCCCGATTGGAAAGGGCTGCGGAGGAAAAGCGAAAACAGGCTCGTAAAATAGAACAGAAGGCAAAAGGTTCTTCAAAGAAAAAAAGTACTGAAGACGGAGGGCGTTTAGCTCATCAAAAATCAATAGGAAGTAAGGAAAAAAAGATGTATAATGCTGCTAAAACCCTAGAGCACAGGATTGCGGCCTTAGGAAAAGTAGAAGCTCCGGAAGGCATTCGCAGAATTCGTTTCAGGCAAAGTAAAGCATTGGAGCTCCATAATCCATACCCTATAGTCGGTGCAGAAATTAATAAAGTATTTGGGGATAAGGCTCTGTTTGAAAATGCATCTTTTCAAATTCCGTTAGGAGCAAAAGTGGCGTTAACTGGTGGTAATGGAATCGGAAAAACAACTTTAATCCAAATGATCTTAAACCATGAAGAAGGAATTTCTATTTCGCCTAAGGCAAAAATAGGTTACTTTGCACAGAATGGTTACAAGTACAACAGTAATCAGAATGTTATGGAGTTTATGCAGAAGGATTGTGACTACAATATATCAGAAATTCGTTCAGTGCTAGCATCTATGGGGTTCAAACAGAACGATATTGGAAAAAGTTTATCTGTTTTAAGCGGTGGAGAAATTATAAAATTGTTGCTTGCTAAAATGCTCATGGGTAGATATAACATCCTAATAATGGATGAACCCAGTAACTTCCTTGACATACCAAGTTTAGAGGCTTTGGAAATACTAATGAAGGAGTACACCGGAACTATCGTGTTTATCACCCACGATAAACGATTACTCGAAAATGTAGCAGATGTAGTTTATGAAATTAGAGATAAGAAAATAAATCTGAAACATTAAATTTAAGGTAGTCGCTGGTCAGTATAGTCTGTTCTGGTTGGCGACTCCATTGTTAAAGAGTATAAAGACTTTAGATTTTATGAATATTAAAAATAGGAACAGTCAATTGAACTGCTCCTATTTTTCTGCTAAATATATTGTAGTTTTCTTATATGTATAATGATAGATTAGCGGATTCTCATCTACGGTACTTACTTCAAATATGAAGAAGTGATCGCGGTTATCTCTGGACTTTTCCTTATTGAGGACAAAGTAATTCTTACGTGAAGTCGCCATTGTTTTTAGGATATCATCAGTTAGGAAGGTCAATGGAATATTCATGTTAGAGTAGCGGTAGAAGTCACGTTCAAAATCTTGGTAGCTCTCGCTATAATAGTCCATTTGTAGGTGATTACGCTGAAACTCAAGCTGATTCATAGAGCACCTCCTCGACAAGTTCAATACTAATAATGTCTTTTAATTTCAAATTGATGTGACCTGTTGTAGTTTTTATCAAAATGAAATCTTTGGTCAGACTTGGTATTGTTCCAGTGTAGGAAACACGCTTGTTTTTTTCAATCACTTGAATGCGTGTGCGTAGCTGCCCGGCGTATACTTGACTGAGGAGTAATAATTTCTTCTCTAGTGATAAGTCAGACATGTACGTTACTTTGTTTGTATCATCAGAGAGTGCTGATGCATGTTCAGATAGGAAAAAGCCCATCCATTTTTGCATCTTTGTATCCTGGTACTCTCTTGCTGATTGAAATGGTAAATATGAACGGTCAATCATATCAAATCCTTTCTATGCAGAGGCAAGGGTATTTTTATCAAATTGAATCGTAAAACCTTGAATTCCCCCACCTGTGTAACATTCTTTAAAGCGATTGATTACCTCAGTATAGATTATCACAGATGAGCTTGTTGGCTTAATGCTAAATGTAAATTCCAATGGTAATCGGTTTTCAGATTTAGCATGTACTAGTCGTATCGATATTTCAGTTGTTTTGAGTTTTCTCTGACGAAGTTTTGAAGTTGCTGTTTCAACGATTCCATGTAAAAATCTTTCAAGCATTTCAATATCATTACATCCTTTGCTACGGATTTCTGAAAATTGTACTGTATTTTTTTCTTGTTTCATTTTAATCCCTCCAATCCACCCGCGGAATGACCACCGATAAGTTTACTGCGTTCAATATTTCTGGAACCTTCAGTTAGGACGGTTCCTTTTTGTATGGCTAAAAAACCAAACTGTTCTCTGACAACATCAATAGCTGTCTGAAGTCTATTATCTTTTTCAATTTGTTCTACATCATCAAAGAGTGATAGTAGAGTATAGCTTTCATCTACGAAGCCACTATAAGATACACCAATTTGTCTCACTGCACCAGAGGTGTATTTTTTCGGAATAATACAAGTACATGACTCACCATTGTTTTGGGGAGATTTGCGGGTTCAATTTTATTCTGAGCATTTATAGATTTTTTCATCTCAGTCCTAGAATAGCCAATATGAATAGAAACGACAGTAGTCAATACTAGGGCTACTGTTCCGTTCCACAGTATCATTTAAAAATCATTTTCACACCCTTTCGTCTATTAGTATAGAAGAAAGCTCTCAGCACATGTTGAGGCGGTATCACTGCTTGTAAAAAATTAGAAACCTTTAAACGAAAGGGAGAATGAAAAGCGTGAAGATAGCTTCTCTAATCGAATAGAGGGTAAGAATCAGAGTAATAGTTCAAGTATGGCTTCTGGATACTATAGTCTGACATGCTATCAATCTATTTCAGAAACTGGACAAATTGTAGTAACTTTCCTTGAAGGAACTGAAGTGGATTTATAAGAGAGTGTGACCGGGAAGTTGCAGTCTTTTTTTGGGTTTTAATGATATAATGAGATTATAAACGTCGATATTGTTTTAATTTTCTGGAGGATGTGTAATGTTGAATTTAGTAAAAGGTCACCAAGTTAGCTTGGTAGAAAACCTGTTTGAATCATTTACAAAGTTAACTGAACATCATTTGATGGCGAATGTACACGCAGAAAAAATATTAGAGGTTTTTCAACACTTTATTGCGATTCATGACGAGCCCTTGTTTTTTATTTTGGAATTGCCTGTCAGTATTGATAGAGAAAAAGTGATAGCAAAGAATATTATCAAGGAATCCCATAAGGATGTTTATTATATTGATGGTTGTTCAAGAGAGGAATGCCTAGCACTGTTGATTAGATACGGTGATTTGCTTATTAATGATGGACTTAGTCAGTTTGGATTTGGTGGTCATAAAAGTCATGATGAGATCATGCTTGATAGCTATAATGTTGTGACAATTTATAGTAAAGAACTATCGAAATTTAATGACTTTTTTGAGCCTCATAATATTCAATTTGTTGAAGAACTAGTGACAGCTTGGAAAACTTTTTCTAAGACCTCCCCAGGAATCTCTGAAATCTATGAAAGTAATGGAAAAACTGTTTATGATTTGCCTGAAGAATTAGCTGAATGGGGAATATATTTAGCTGAAACTCGAACAGAATAGGTATAACTATAGATTAGAAAGAGAATATTTCAATTCCTTAAAATTTTATTTAGAGCAAAGGTGGATATTGAAGTTGTAAGATAAATAATGATTATTTATGGCAGAACTCTGGTTCTGCCTTTTTTATTTATGAAGTATATGAAATATGGCATAAAAGACTAAAGAAAAAATGCAAAACGTTTAATAAATTAGAATTTTCTTGCTACTTTTTGAAAAATATTTTTTCCTTACAGAATCCTTAAAAATATTTTTTATACTATTTACAAGATTAAAGGAGGAACAAAATATGAGCAAATATATTTTGGAAACAAATGAGCTAACAAAAGTTTTTGGAAAACAAAAAGCTGTAAATAATGTGTCATTAAAAATTGAGGAAAATTCAGTATATGGATTACTAGGACCTAATGGTGCAGGTAAATCTACGACATTAAAGATGATTACAGGTATGTTACACAAGACGTCAGGTGAAATTATGTTTGAAGGACATGAATGGAGTAGAAATGATTTATCAGATATTGGTGCTTTAATCGAGATGCCACCCTTATACGAAAATTTAAGTGCAAGAGAAAATCTAAAAGTTAGAACATTATTACTTGGATTACCTGATGCAAGAATTGATGAAGTTTTAGAAATTGTAGATTTAAAAAATACCGGAAAAAAGAAAAGCGGTCAATTTTCTTTGGGGATGAAACAAAGATTAGGTATTGCAATTGCTTTATTAAATAATCCTAAACTATTGATACTAGATGAACCGACAAACGGATTAGATCCATTAGGAATTCAAGAGTTACGAGATTTAATACGAAGCTTTCCAAAAAAAGGAATAACAGTAATTCTGTCTAGTCATATTTTAGCAGAAGTGGAACAAACTGCTGATCATATAGGAATTATACATGATGGAGAATTAAAATATCAAAACACAATTAATCATAATGAAAATTTAGAAGAACTTTTTATGGATGTTGTAAAGAATGGAAAGAGGGTGTAGCTTAATGAAAAATTATATTATTGCAGAAAATTTGAAACACAAACACAGTTTTTTGTTGAAGATATTATTTATTGCACCAATTATATCTTTACTTGTTGCGTTTGTATTAATGCCATTATATTTTAGTGTAAATGCATATAATTGGTGGTATGTGATGATTATGCCAGCAACTTTCGCTTTAATACCAGCAATGATGCATAGAAAAGAGGAAAGAAAATTAAACTACCGAGCAGTTTTTTCACTTAATGTTGATTTAAAAAAAATATGGATATCAAAAATACTAACAGCTTCAATTTATCTAAGTATAACTGCTATTTTGCATATGCTAGGAGTATTTGTTTTTCAATTTTTCATTGGAGAACAATTAACAGGAAACTATGCATTCACGACATTATTATTCGCAAGTGTATTATTGGTTATAACTAACATATGGCAAGTTCCGTTTTGTTTTTTCCTAGCTAAAAAGTTTGGGTTTATAGCAAGCATTGTAGTAAATGCTGTATTAGGTCTTGTGGTAGGAATTTTGTTAGCTGACGGTTCTATGTGGATTTATTGCCCTTATTCTTGGGGGATTAGATTGATGGTACCCGTTATGCGTATTTTACCGAACGGTGTGCCAACAGAAGTATCAAATCCAATGATTTTAAACACATCCTTACTTGTTCCTTGTATTTTATCAATATGTTTGTTTACATTATTGACTTTCATTACTGCAAAATGGTTTTCTAAGCAAGAGGTGAAGTAATGATGAATATATTAAAATCAGAGTTTTATAAATTGAAGCATACATGGATTCCCTGGGCTCACTTTATCTTACCTGTTTTATATGCACTAATATTTTATGGGGCAGCAACATTTACAAGTCTAAAAAATTTTTCTTATATGGATATCGTACTGAATTATTTTGTGCTTTTAGGTGCTATCTTACCAATAATATTTGGTGCTATCACATCTAAGGTTGTTGACATGGAAGCAAGTGCTGGACGATTTCAAGTGATTCTATCAACTACAAAATCCAGAAGCAAGGCTTATGGCGGAAAACTTATAATGCTCTTATTGAGTTTTCTATTTTCTATAAGTTTAGCAGTTTTTATATTTGCAATGCTATTTGGTAATCAAGCGACTATGGCTTGGTTAATTGAATTATTATTAGTTTTTATAGGATGTTTATCTACATATATGATTCATTTATGGGTATCACTTATGTTAGGTGGTGGTGCATCTATTGGATTGGGATTTGTGGAAACGTTGATTGCTTTACTTTCAATAACCAATTTAGGTGAAAATATCTGGTATTTTTTACCTTGTACTTGGGCATCGAGATTATCTGCAACATATATTGTTGGAAGTGAATTGGCTGATAGCTCATATTTAATTAAAGAGTTTACCATGTGGGGCTATGTAGCAATACCTATTACAGTAGTCATTTTTACTGGCTCTTTATTATGGTTCAATAGGTGGGGTGGAAAGTCAATCAGTGAATAATAGCTCTAAATGTATTTGTAAATGGAATATGGTATAATAATAAAATATTTATAAATATGGAGGTGGTTTGGTATGGCAAGAATTCTTGCTATAGATGATGAATTAGATATGCTGACTCTAATCAAGAATATTTTAATAAAAGGAGATCATATTGTTGATATTTACCAAACCACGGTAGATATTGATGAAAATAGTTTGGGGAAATATGACTTAATATTACTTGATGTAATGATGCCAGAGGTTGATGGAATCAGCTATTGTAAAAATATACGTTGCAAAGTGGATTGTCCGATTATCTTTTTAACTGCAAAAGCAATGGAAACGGATATAGTAGATGGCTTATTAAGTGGAGGAGATGACTATATTACCAAACCATTTGGTGTTGGTGAATTGTTAGCAAGGGTAGAAGCTCATCTGAGAAGAGAACAAAGAGAAAAACATTCGAGTTTAAACTTAGGGAATATAAGATTTGATTTATCCTCCAATCAAGTATTTGTGAAGGAGGAAGAAATTCATCTGACAAAGTCTGAATATCAAATTTCGAAGCTTTTAGCAAAGAGAAAGGGACAAGTTTTTTCAAGAGAACAAATATATGAAATGATTTTTGGATTTGATGGGATTGGTGATTCTTCTGCCATATCAGAACATGTAAAAAATATTAGAGCAAAGTTCTTAAAATTTGGTGAAAATCCAATTTCTACAGTTTGGGGGATTGGTTATAAATGGAATTAATTAGAAAAGGACAGTCGCTCAAAATAGTATTTCTTAAATACTTAATGACTGTTGGAGTTGGTTTAGGATGTGCCATCGTACTAGCTTTATTAACTTTTACAGCGTTTTATAGTGTTGGTTTGATTCTTCCGGCTAACCATACAGAAAATTTATTACAAGAAAATAAATATAAAATTTTAAATAAAATAGACTTTGATGAAGCATTGATACCTAAAGGAGCTAGCTATATGTTTTTATCGCCAGATGGTGAAGTGATAAAAACTAATATGGATGAAGCTATTCAACTGAAAGCTAAGAATTTTCACAATCATGAGGGATTTTCAACTCCATATTCTTCATTTATAGAATTTAAAAGGAATGATGGATATGTATTAATCCATTATTCACTAGAGCCACACTACAATAATGATTGGATGGAAAAATATTTCCCTAGCGTAGATTTACTATTAATATTTTTATTAATCATTTTCTTTTTAATGAGTGCATTTGTGGCTACTCTAATCTGGGCAAAACGAATAACAAGGCAATTATCGCCAATGCTAGAGGCATCAGATAAAATCGCCAACCAAGAATTAGACTTTGAAATAGGAAGTTCAAATATCAAAGAATTTAATGATGTCTTAAATAGCCTTGATATAATGAAAAAAGCCTTAAGTGATTCATTAAGAGAAAATTGGATTAAAGAAGAGAATAAGAGAAGTCAGATATCGGCATTAATGCATGACTTAAAAACTCCGGTTTCTATTGTCCAATGTAATGCTGAATTGTTAAAGGTAACTGATCTAACTGATGAACAAAAGGATTATGTAGCGTACATTATAAAAAATTCAACACGTATATCAGATTATACAAAAGCTCTGATGGAGATGAATCAGTCAATTAAATTAAGCTCGTTGAATTTACAAAAAGTAAAAGTGTCAGAAATAATCGAAAGAGTTAGTGAAATAGCGAGAGAGATTACACTAATACATGACCGTACTATATCTAAATCTATTAATTGTGAAGATTCAGATGTAATGATAGATATACAATTATTTGAAAGAGTCATTCAAAATATATTTAGTAATGCTATTCAATATTCACCAGACAAATCCAACATTGAATTACTAATAATGACTACAGATAAGATACTTTCAATATCTGTGATAGACGAAGGCCCAGGATTTTCTAATGAGGATTTAAAACGAGGAACGGAGCAATTTTACCGTGGAGATAAGAGTAGACATTCAGCTACAAACCATGGTTTAGGTTTATATAATTCTTGGAAAATAATGTTATTACATAATGGACGCATCATATTAGAAAACAACTCGGATAAACATGGTGCAAGTGTAAAGTTAGAATTACCATTACTATAATAGAACAGGAATTGTTTTCAAATGGAATTTATTAAAAATATATCCTTTTTGCTTTTGGTGTAGAATAGAAAATTCACTCCGCTATCAAGCAAGAATCTTACATAGTAGAAAGCTAAATGAACTTTGATAACTGAACAAATTCTAAAAGTTAACTTATAAATTTCTAGAAGGAACGGAAGAAAATCTGTGTTTAACTGCAACTAGTAAGTTGTAGTTTTTTATTTTGAATAATGATATAATAGGATAAGAAAATAATGAAAACGCTATATATTTGAAAGTTGAATAGGAAAGTAGAAAGTATGAAAACAATTGATATGATTATTAAATCATCAACTGATTTAGTTATGTATCTTACATAAAGAGAAAGGAATTAATTATCATGAAATTATCTTTGTATAGTGAAGTTGAACATTACCATTCTTTAAGTTCTTATTCTTTAAATGATATTACACATACTGATACCCCAAAAAATATTATTGAAAAGTCTAAAAAAGATAAGGATAGATACCCAATAGTAATACTTAATAAAGACCATAAAGTAATTGGTTTTTTTTGCCTACACCTAAACACTGGTCCTAAAGAGTACGGCTATTATCAAAATGATTATGCGCTTATTAGAGGATTTTCTATTGATGATAATTTCAGAAATCAAGGATATGGTTCTAATGCTCTGAATGGAATATTTGAATTCATAGATTCAACTTTAAAATTAGAAATTAACCATATTATATTGGCTGTAAATGAAAAAAATATATTGGCTCAAAAAGCATATAGAAATTCAGGTTTTTTTGTTGTGAAAAAAGATTTAGAAGGAAAAAGGGGGAAATTAATTATTATGGAGAAAAGCAGAAGGTGATGGTATTGGTATCAATCAATGAGTAACAAAGTAACAGCATGATTCGTAACATTTGCTTGTAATTCGCGGAGGAACATCAATATGGATGGAATAACAAAAGATTCTATAAAAACGGCTAAACTAATGAAACAATTATGGCCCCAATTGACCGATAAAGAAGCTATTGATGAAGTAAAAAAATATACGAATGGCAAAAATACTGCAATCTTTACTGAAGTTGAAGGTGACACAATTGTAGGTCTAGCACTATGTTCACTCAGATTTGATTATGTTGAAGGTTGTAAATATAGTCCTGTGGGATTCTTAGAAGGGATTATTGTCGACGAGGAATATCGTTTAAAGGATATTGCTAAAAACCTCTGTACAAAATGTGAGGAATGGGCGAAAAATAAAGGATGTAAGGAATTTGCAAGTGACTGTACTTTAACGAATACGGATTCTATAAGATTTCATCTCAATATTGGATTTCAGGAGGCAAATAGAATTATTCATTTTAAGAAGAAATTATAATTTCAGAACGTGGTCAAAATTTATGTATCTTTAGAAAGTGTGAAAGAATGGACGGACTACGAATTACTTTTCATTAGTTAAGAATATAGTAATGTTGTAAAGTTAATCGAGGAGTTATTGATGGATTTTAGTAGTAAGATAGCCATAAATAAAGGTTGGTCAGATGATAAAAAATATTGTGTGACAGATCAAAAACAGCAAAAATATTTCTTGCGTGTTTCTGATAAGGAGAAGTTAGATTCTAAAAAATTTGAATTTGATATGATGGAGAAAGTAGCTTCTCTTGGAGTTCCGATGTGTAAACCGATTAACATAGAACTATGCGATGACGAAGTACATTCTTTACATGAATGGATAGATGGGAAAGATGCTCGAGAAACCATTTTAACTGTTTCAAAAGAACAACAATACATTTACGGAGTAGAAGCAGGAAGAATCCTTCAAAAAATTCATTCACTCCCTGTTACAGAAGTTCGTGAAGATTGGGAGGTCTTTTATAATCGAAAAATTGATGACAAAATCTCCAAATACAAAGAATGTCCCGTTCAATATAAAAATGGTCAGATCTTTATTGATTTTTTAAATGCAAATCGTGAATTGTTAAAAGATAGACCTCAGGTTTTCCAACATGGAGATTATCACATCGGGAATTTCATGATTGGTGAAGATCATAAAATTTATGTCATTGATTTTGATCGCTTTGACGTCGGGGATCCTTGGGAGGAATTCAATCGTATTGTATGGTCTGCTCAAGTCTCTTCCTCTTTTGCGTCTGGTATGATAGATGGATATTTTGATCATAAGGTTCCGGATTTATTTTGGAAGCTTCTCGCTATCTATATTCTAAATAACATAGTTGGTGCTCTGTCATGGGCTGTACCTTACGGAGCTGAAGAAATATCAGTAATGCAACAACAAGCTAAGGAAATTTTAGAATGGTATGATGATATGAATCAAATCATTCCTAGTTGGTATTTGAACAAGAAGAAGACTGAATAATGTAAACGTTGGAATATCATTTTTGGAAAATATGACACGATTATTTGCCCAAATTTAAACACATCTGACTATCTTTAATATGGGTGATTTTAATCAATACAAGTTAAACTGGTATAGTAAGGAGTTTAAATATGAAATTCCATGAATTTGGTGATAAGAATTTGCCTCCTATCTTACTGATACATGGCGGTGGCAGTTCTTGGTGGAATTATCTTCGTCAAGCACGGATTTTGTCAGAAGACTACCGTGTTATTCTACCCACTTTGAATGGCCACGGCGAAGAATATCACATCGATTATGTTTCTACGGAAGATTCTGCTTTGGAGATCCTAGACTATGTCAAAGCAAACTGTGGTGGGAAGCTGTTTGCGATCGGTGGTGTTTCTCTTGGTGGTCAAATTGCCATGGAGCTTTTGTCATTAGACAGCGAGATAGCTGAGAAGGTTATCATAGATGGAAGCCTCTGTATTCCTCAACCAAGGTTAGCTAAAATCAGCATCTTTCTAGTAGCTCTATTTGGTAAACTGATGTTCAGTAAATTCTCTTGCAAACTTCAATTAAGCATGATGGACAAACTCTATCCTAAACTGGCTTATCCAGAGGAGATAAAAGCTTATTATTTGGAGGATTTGCCAAGGACGCCTATCAAAACATTGGTGACCATTTACAAAACCTATATGGGGCGTTACAAGCTCAAGGACACAATTTCTGCTAGCAAGGCTCAGGTTCTGTATATCTATGGTGAAAAAGAATTGAACTGTGTGAAAGCATCAGCGAAATTATTTCATCAGCTACATCCCAACACGATCCTGTATGAAGCAAAGGGCTATAACCATGGCTATTTATCAGCTTACCTGCCTCAAGAGTGGATTGATTTGGTTGAGCCATTTTTAAAGAGTGACCCATTGAAAATTTGATATGCTGTAAGGAGGGATCTTATGCTAGGAGCAATAGTAGGAGACATTGTAGGTTCTGTTTACGAATGGGGCAATATTAAAACGAAAGACTTTCCATTATTTCGTGAGGATTGTTTTTTCACTGATGACACTGTTATGACCTGTGCTGTTGCTGAAGCCATTATGAATGGCGGTCAGAAGGATGACTTTATTGATGCCATGAAAAAATATGGTAGGATGTATCCCGATGCAGGTTACGGTGCAAGATTTGGGAATTGGGTTGATGGCGACGATCGAGAACCTTATAATAGCTTTGGAAATGGCTCAGCAATGCGTGTTTCTCCATGTGCCTGGGCCATGGATTGTAGTTTCTGTGCACGAACGGGAACCTGGCCGTCCAGAAGAGCTCTTGCACGACTTTCTGCAGAGGTGACTCATAACCATCCAGAAGGGGTCAAAGGAGCTATGGCGACGTCTGATGCTATCTTTATGTGTCGTTATTACTTTGGAGGTTACAGTGGCGACTATGGAAAACCGATCAACGACAATCCTACGGAGTGTAAGAGACTTATCAAGGAACACATAGAACAAGAGTATGGATATGACCTTTCTAAAACGTTAGATGAGATTCGTCCTACGTATCGATTCAATGAAACGTGTCAGGATACCGTTCCTCAGGCCATCGTTGTCTTTCTAGAAAGTACAGATTTTGAAGGCGCGATTCGAAATGCGATTTCTCTTGGTGGGGACAGTGATACTCTTGCTGCAATCACAGGAAGTATCTCCGAAGCAGCTTATGGAATTCCTGAGTGGATTAAGGACAAGGCCTTTAGCTATCTAGATGAGCCTTTAAAAGATGTGCTCAGACGATGGGAGCAAGAAGTTTCAATAACATAACAGAGATTAGATAAAAACAACCAAAAACACTAAAGCGACGGGATAAGTAACAATCTCGTCGCTTTTGCTTAAAAGTTAATGTTGCCATGGATTTATTCAGGCATCTAGTTAGATTTTTGTTTATTCAACAGGAGGATAGATGATATTATTGCAATGCAAGATACAAGAATCAGATACCAAAGATTTTCAAGACCAAAACCATAATCTAGCATCAAGCGGTATCCCCAATAAGCCGGAAAAACATGGCCTATTACTTGAAGAAAATCAGGGAGCAAACTAATTGGAAACATAATCCCTGAAAGCATAATTGAAGGCAAAAATATAAGTTGAGCTAACATGGTCAGCTTTGCCTGGTTTTTTAAAGTAAGTCCCAGTATACATCCAATACTCAATGATACAATAATATAGATGGTGAGTGAAAGTAAGAAAATCGGAAATTGACTTGGTAGATTTGCTTTAAATAAAATTGGAGCAAGTAGTAGGATCACCATGCAGATAATCATCAAATGAACAAAGGCAGAGAGAACCATTGTCACCAATCCTAAATGAATAGGCACACCATTTGCTTTATAAATCTTTTTTATGTCGCTTCCGTATGTTTCAATCAAGGAAGGCGGTAAACCGAGAAAGGCTCCCATTGAAACACTCATGACAATCATTGACTGTATAAGTGTGCTACCCATTTCAGGCATAACGGAAGTAAAAATACCACCCATGAGAAGAAAGAAAATAAGCGGTACAATATAGTAAGTAACCAAGAGAGACTTACTTCGTATGTCCAATTTCCACTGTAATGTTAGGCTATATAAAAACCCAGTCATTCCAAACCCCTCCTTGCCATTTCGATGAAATGCTGCTCCAGTGTGCCACGATCAACCTTGATATCCAATATCTGGATATTTTTCTGTTTGCATTCTTCCAATAATGAAATTAAGCTATCCTCGATCGTATCTGTTTCAAAAGATTCCTCTCCGTCCCGGGTCTTTAAATGGATGAAATATTTTCTTCCCAACCTGTCTGTCAGTTCTGAAGGAGTACCACAAAAGACAATCTTTCCACTATTCAAAATAGCAATGCGGTCACATAAGGTTTCAACTTCGGCCATATCGTGACTTGCCAAAACAATTGTCTTGCCCTGTGATTTAAGCTTTCGGATTTGTTCATGGAGAGCTAGTCTTCCTTCAACATCAAGTCCCGCTGTAGGTTCATCGAGAAATAGAATATCTGGATTACTGATAAGTGCAAGAGCAAGATGTAATCTTCTTTTTTGGCCAGTGGATAATTCTATGTATTGCGACTCTTCAATTTCTTTTATGCCAAGGGACTTTAGCATAACATCATCAATGTGTGTATGATTCCATTTTGCAAAGAGTTTTATGGCTTCCATCGGTTTGATGTGAGCGGGTAGAGAGGAGGACTGTAGTTGAATTCCGGTTTTCCCGTTTACAACTATCTTGCCTTCGTCATATTTTCTCAGACCTTCGATACATTCAAGCGTTGTTGTTTTACCAGCTCCGTTTACTCCGAGCAGAGCAAATATTTCTCCTTGTTTGATTTGAAAATCGAGACCTCCAAGAACCAATTTGCTACCATAACTTTTCTTTAATCCAGAAATCTTTATCGCGTCTTTCATGGTTCCACCTCCTCAAAGGGATTTGTTCCAAGCCTTGAAAAATAGACTTGTAGGGCGGGTCCTATATAATCATTGACGATTTTTTGCTTTTCTTCCCAAGTGTTTGAGGCGGTATCAATAGTACCAACTTCCATCAACTTAGGAAGCATGCTCATATCACCATTCGTAAACTCCATAATCAAGCCCCAGTATTCTTTCACAACCTGTTGGCTTTGTTCGCTTTCGGCTGGTATGTTTTCTTTTTGAAGCTCTACGATTTGATCACTTAGGCGGTTCAATCTGTCCATAAAGTCTAGTCCGCTTTTCTTGTCAAATCGACTGCGTATCTGGTCGAGCGTATCATCATCAAAGCGCTTGATAAGAGAGTAGGAGTCATTCTTCATCTGTAGATTGACGATGATGTCTGCATACTTCTTAAAGTTGACCGTCTGTATTTGTAAAACTTCTACCTTTAGCTGCTCTATTGCGACCAAAGAATCCTTAAGTTGTTCTATATTTTTACGAAGAACATCTGCCTGCTCTGTAAGAGCATTGGCAACATCATCAGGTGTTTTCAAAGAGATCAAACGCCCCTTTATATCCTTGAGAGAAAAACCTAATGATTTTAAAGACAATATCTGATGGAGTAGCACTAAGTCTTTATCGGTATAAAGCCTGCGACCTCCCTCACTTTCTGCCGATGGGGAAAGCACCCCTTCTTTATCATAGTATTGTAAAGTACGGACGGTAACCCCCATTTTCTTAGCAAGTTGCCCAACTGTCATAAATCCTTCCGGAATTGCTCTATATTTAGCCATCATTACCCTCCTCCTCATACCTATTATACATCGTTACGTAAGGTCATGAACAAGATTATTTTAAAAAATTTGCTTGACAAAAACTTTTTCATTTTCGAGAAAAGAAAGAGAGGTCATAGAAAAAACGAAGCATGTGACAAAATAAGTCCAAAATATTGACATAATTCCTAGCCTTTAGAGTATTATTTATGGGTATGTGTCGTGATTTAGAAAAGAAAAGTATAATTACAAGATGATCAATAGCAAACACAAGGTGATAGACAGAACAATCTATCACCTTTTTCAGTTTAAAACTATTTGTCACCAATTACGCACTCATATTTCTTATCTCTTACAACTTTTATTTAGTGAAAGAGGAATCCATTTTTCACTTGAATCCCTTCTCATTTGTATGGTAGTATGTATATACAAATTGTATGTACAAAGGAGAGGTAGAAATGGCAAACACGAAAGCAGTGAATTTTCGGGCAGATGCGATATTTTACCAGAAAACAAAAGAGGTGCTTGCGGATCAAAAAATTTCTGTGTCAGATGTCCTGAATGCGGCACTTCGAAAAATTGCCAACGGGACTGTGGATCCAGAAGAATTTGTTTCGAGTGATTTGCAGAACGCGCAGTATCAAGTAGCCTTTGAAGATTTGAAGAAGGAGATTTTAGTGGGGCACCAGGAAATCGCTCAAGGAAAAGTTACTTCTGTAGCCGATGTGAGAAAGGAATTTGGTCTTGACTAAGTTGAAGCGCTATCAGGTCTTTCTTGCAGATCAGGCTAAGCAGGACTTGCGTGACATTCACGACTATATTCTTGTGAATTTTTATATCCAGCAAGCTGCAGATGGAAAAGTTGATTTGCTATTAAGTGCTCTTGAGACCCTAGAACTGTTTCCAGAAGCCTGTCCTCTGGTATCAAACCGGGGCTATGGTGAGATGACGAATGATGGAAAACCCTATCGTTATATTCCAATAGAGAACTATCTCGCATTTTATTATATGGAGAAGCATACAGTGTATGTTGCTCGTATCCTCAGTGCAAAGCAGGATTTGGTCAAGATTTTTTATAAGTAGATTGAGGAACCTCCATGTTAAAATCAAATAAGCTAATCATTTTTTTAATTTCTCTACCCTTTCTGATGGTCCTTGTTTTCTATTCTCTTAGTGAGCATCCTGGATATAGTGATGATGGGAATTTCGTCAGAAATCATGAGACTGCTATTAAGCGTGAGATCATCGCAAACTTAGCCCGGGAAAAGCAGGACATAGAATCTGTTACCTTATTGCCAAATACTGCTAGAGGAGAGTATGATAATGGTGGTGATGTGAGTGGACATTACCATATCTATTTTACAGCCTACGTCAATCATAATCGCGAGCAAACGATAAGCGTAGAACTATTCTTCCCAGATGCCAGCATCCCCCCTTTCACCTTGTTTCCTCCTAACCCTTATAAAGACAAAGGCAAAAAGATGTCCAATTGGGTGATGGGGAATATTGAAGTATCGGAAGAAACCTCTAGATAGTATATAAAAGAAATCACAACGATAGCTACAGACGTCTATCGTTTTTTAATGCTTTTAAAGTTGAGAAAATAGTTTTAGGAAATGATGTCAAATATAGTTGACATCCGGCAACTAGTATTGTAAAATAAATGTATCAAATATATTTGACACATTTACATTTAGGAGGTGCCAAGTGAACCGTGTGAAAGAATACAGAGTCAATCTTGGACTTTCTCAATTGGCTTTGGCAAAAAGTATTGGAGTTTCCAGGCAAACGATTAATATGATTGAGAATGGGAAGTATAACCCTTCCCTAGATCTCTGTATCAATCTAGCAAAAGAGCTTGGGACGGATTTGAATTCTTTATTTTGGAGGATCGATGATGATGAATAAAAACTGGCAATTGAAATGTGTGAAAGCTTTCTACGATATTACAGGTGAGCTTGACGAATACAAGGAAAAAGAATTGAGTACTTTTGGGAACAACATGTACATGCTCTTTATGTCGGGAATTATCCTTGGATTCCTGCTCAGTTTCATGTTTAATACGGATTATGTCAGTGTGATCACGTTTTTAGTATTTTGCTACTCCCTGTACCAACAAGAGCAAGTGATTCATCGTTTGGAACTCGACATCTATGAGGTTTCAGAAGATGAAGTAGGAGAGGCAAAGAAAAAGATGCTAAAAAGAACTTTCCTTCAAACCTTGATTGTGATGGGACTAGCTATTTTTGTTGCGATTGGTCTTTGGAGAACAGGATTGCTACAAGAAAATAAGATAAGCTTTGAAATGTATTTCACTTTTATTTTCCCTCTTGTCATTGGGCTGATTACCATGATTAGTTTCTTGAGTAATTTCATTGCAAATAGAAGAAAAATCAAAGTGATCCGGGATTAGATCCATCAGAAATAAGACCGGTTATTTTTCTGATAAGATAGAGCTAAATGGAAATAGAAACCATTTATGATGAAAGAAAAAGTAAGAATGAATAGAATAGTAGACGAACAGATCACTCTTATTCCTTATTATAGGAATGATGACATTTCCCTTCTTTGGTATCAAGATAGTGAGATTTGCAAACAAGTGGATAATACTGATCAGATTTACAGTCTAACAAAACTTCATAAAATGTATGATTACCTAACTTCACATGGTTCATGCTATTATATCCAATATAAAGGAGTGTTAGTTGGAGATGTGACACTTCAAGATAATTCAGAGCTTTCTATAGTGATCAGCAAAGAGTATCAGAATTTACAGATTGGAAGACGATGTATTTCTGAAATGATACAGTTGGCCAAAGAGAAAAAAATGGTTAAGGTAACTGCTCAAATTTATCCTTTTAATACCCAAAGTCAAAGAATGTTTTTGGCTTTGGGATTTCAGAAAGTAGATGAAAAGTGGTATGAATATAAGTTGATTTAGAATAGTTGTATATCTCCATATATGTTAAGACTGTAATCTACTGTTTATAAAACAATGTTCATGAAAAATAGAGTTAAAGGGTACCTACTGATACATGGACAAGAGGTTTTTTCAGAAATCTAAAAATGAAGAGAACACCAACAGATGATTTTTTATTGGTGTTCTCTTCATTTGATTTTACGATCTATCTCGCTTTTTTATGTTTTCAACCAGTTAGACAGACAATTTGTAGGAGAACATTTAAACTCAAAATTTTGTAAAGTTAATGAAAGCTTTTACCCATTATAATCTGTCCGCAGTTCTATTTCGTATATGCATTGCAATCGGTGTGATGAGCAGGTATAGCAAGGTCAAAATGATAAAAAATCCGATATCGGCATCCAAAAATACATAAACGATATTAAAGCCAAAATGCATGAAAATAGAATAAATCAGATTATTATGTTTTTCCAAAATAATATTCATACAAATAGTAATAGATGTAATCACAACTATGTTAGCAATAATATAAGGAATGGCACGCCAGTCCGTAAATTTTGAATCTACAACCCACAGAAGTGTATGCCAGAAACACCAAACTAGGCCTTGGTAGATAGAGGATTTTAAAAAATGATACTTTTTATTAAATTCTTCTCTCATATAACCACGCCAACCTAATTCTTCACCAGTCGGACCTGATGTAAATGATAAGAATATACTAAGTGGCAATGATACGGTTCCTAGATTGATGTAGGAGAACATTGTTTTTTGGGTCATAAGTGAGTAGAGGAAGAGTGATAAAATACTGAGCCCAAATGTAAGACCAAATGAAGATAGAAGTGGGAGTAACGACACTTTAGCAGAGAAACACCGCTTAAGGAAAGTTGTTCTTTTCTCATCAGTCCTGAAATACTTCCATCCAAATAAAAGAAGGTATGATGGAGACCAAGCGACAATATTTCGTACAATCCACATGATAACAGGTGGAACCTTAAATATTAAACTTGCAGGAGCTGCTACAAAAATAATGAGTGCCCAAACAAGTATATAAGAACTGATGATGTATCTTTTTAAATAATTTACATTCATTTAGTTACCCTCTTTCTTCAGCTGTATAGATAACTAGTTCACTCTTAATACCATTCAATTCAATTATATTATCTGCATCGGGTGAATCGAATGGTTCAGTTTTTTGCCCATTTTTTTCATAATAAATATTTGTTCCAATTCCTTTGGTAACAGCAGTAAATAGGCTGTTTTCAGGAATACGAATTCTGGATGTTGCCGAAATCTGGTTAATGTCAATTTCACCGTTTAATGAATGACATAATACTTCCATATCATGATTACAGTTTATTTTTACTTTACCTGAAATATCTTCTAGGGTAATACGAGATGTCTTAAGGTCAAGTTCGATATTGTCACATTCTAGGGAGTGAATTTCTACAGATTCTGCACGAACTGCACATTCAATGTGACTAATATAAGGAGTTGGGATTTGCACAAAGATACTGACAGTTTCTTTAGCCGTTGCCTCTGTTACACCATTGTAACGTTTTACATCAAGGTCAATTCTTTTTCTACTATCATCAATTTTTACTTTAAAATCATTTTGAAGCGTAGGAAGAAGGTTAGATACCAGACGAACTCGAATTTTTTCTCCGTTGTATCCAGACAATACAAACTTTTCTGCGCCTCCAAATTTCATATCATAGCTCTTGATCTTATCGATATCATACTCTGTGATACTCTCAAAAAGATATTCGCTCGTCTTAAGAGTAGTTCTTTCATTACAGATTAGTTCATCGATAGAGATGTTAAATAGGTTTGAGATGGATATCATATTTTCGATATCTGGAATTCCAGCACCAGTTTCCCACTTTGTTACAGCTTGTCTTGATACACCGATTTTTTCAGCTAAAAGTTCTTGTGACATCCCTACTTGTTTACGTATGGATTTTAATTTTTCAGCAAATGTCATGTTGTATGACCTCCTCTATATTTTATGATGTAATTTGTCATAAAGTAGCAATATGACTGATTTTAGTATAGAATAAATGATGATTACAGCACAAGCAAGTAGAGGTTGCATTCTCATTTTTTTTGCTACTTTGCGTAGCATTTATCGTTTTAACGTTGATTTTTAGCATTATTTTAGTTATTTTATCATACATTCAAATTGAATGATGAATAGAATTTAAAATAATATTTTAAATTCCCAGATAGTCTGGTAGTAATAATAAATAGCATAAAATAATTTCTAAAAGCTATTTATTTGTAACCGTTTTTTCTGCTATAATATCACTAGATAGAAATGTGGGAGTTTCAATCATGGTTACAAAACGGTTTTTGAAAAATGTTATTGTTGCGATAGTCTCGGTTTTTATGTCCTTGGTTGTTGTTCAAGGGGCTCAAGCTCAGCAAACTGGATTCGATTACCAGAGTCTTCATCTACTGCCTTTTAATGGCAATAAGCAGCTAGTACTGGGGGATTTTGATCATTTAGGTCGTGCGACCTCCGCTCATATTCAGCTGCAGGACAAGGATGAGCCAAAGAAAAAAAGAGAACCGCGTCTCAGCTATAATCCGGTTGGTTGGCACAATTATAAGATTGCTTATGGAAATAAAGGAAAGAAGGCCTGGTTGTTCCATAGAGGGCATTTGATCGGGTATCAGTTTAGTGGTCTGACCAATGAAGGAAAAAATCTGGTTTCTCTAACTGCCTGGACCAATACGGGGAATTATAAAGGGACAGCGGATAGCAATGTGGAGGGCATGCTCTACTACGAGAAACGACTCGATAGCTGGCTATCCACCCACCCCAATTATTGGCTGGACTACAAGGTGACTCCGGTCTATACGGGGGATGAATTAATTCCTCGGCAGGTGACCTTGCAATATGTAGGAATTGATCGAGATGGCAACCTTCTACCAATCAATTTAAGTAGTCCCAAAGAGTCAGTAGATGCTTATGGGATCACCACCGTTACCTTGGACAACTACTCTAAGAATGCGACCATTGACTATCTCAAGGGGACTGCCAAGCCATCTTTAGTGCCGACAGAACCAAGTAGTCAACCTCAACCTGCTAGTCCTTCTGTAGAGACGCAACCAAGTCAAGCCCCTCAACCGAGTCAAGCAGTAGAGCCAGTTCAGCCAGTCCAACCTGTCGAGCCTGCAGCACCAATTCCTCAACTAGCTCCAGTTGTTTATGTGGCCAGAAATGGGAGTGCGGATGTTTATTGGTATTCTAAAGATAGCATGCCACGAAATACCAACTTTGCGAAAGTAGTTGAAATGTCAGAAGAGCAAGCGCTAAGTCTTGGAAAGCGGCATACAAGTAAGGAATGAGTATAAGTTATTATGATAATGAGAAAGCCCAATTGCTGGGCTTTTTGTGTTGCATTACAATCTTAAATAGTTAGTAGTCTAAAATAATCTCTCACAATCTTGCAAACCTTTTTCTAAAGTTGTATACTAGAAATAGTTTATGGAATCGTTTGCATAATACGATGAATGATGAGAAGAGAGAGCAAAGTAGGAGACGAGACAGATGGAATTAACAGCGATTTATCACCGGCCTGAATCGGAGTACGCCTATCTTTATATGGACGGTCAACTCCATATTCGCATCCGGACCAAGAAAGAGGATATCAAACGGATTGTCTTGCATTATGGGGATCCTTTTATTTTTATAGAGGATCTATATGAGGCAACCAAGGAAATGGACAAGGTGACGACCGACGACCTCTTTGATTATTGGCAAGTGTCGGTATCTGTCAGCCATGCACGGATCCAGTACCTCTTTGAATTAGAGGATACAGCGGGAGAGAAGATCTTGTACGGAGATCGAGGTGTGGCAGCCTACAACAAGGAGAACTTGGACTTCGTCATGAATGGCTTTAAGCTTCCTTTTATCCATGAGATTGATGGGTGTGCTGTTCCGGACTGGGTGGCTCAGACAGTTTGGTATCAGATTTTTCCTGAGCGTTTTGCCAATGGGAATCCAGACATTTCCCCAGAAGGTGTCCGTCCTTGGGATGCCTCAATTGCACCTACAATGTTGGATTTCTTTGGTGGAGATTTGCAGGGAATCATCGATCACTTGGACTACTTGCAGGAGTTAGGAATTACAGGGCTCTACCTTTGCCCGATTTTTGAATCGCCGAGCAACCACAAATACGACACCATCGATTACTTTGAAATTGATCAACATTTTGGTGATAAAGAGACATTCCGTCAGCTGGTGAAAGAGGCTCACGCGCGTGGGATGAAGATCATGCTGGATGCTGTCTTTAACCATATTGGCTATGATTCACCCCAATGGCAAGATGTAGTCAAACACGGGGAGGATTCGATTTACAAGGACTGGTTCCATATTAAAGAATTCCCTGTCTCCTCAGAAAATCTGTGGAATAGTCGCGACTTGTCTTACCATGCTTTTGCCTTTGCGGGCTATATGCCCAAGCTCAATACGGCTAATCCAGAGGTGAAGGCCTATCTCTTGAAGGTTTCGACATACTGGATTGAAGAGTTTGATATTGATGCTTGGCGACTGGACGTGGCCAATGAAATCGACCATCAATTCTGGCGGGATTTCCGTAAGGCGGTCTTAGCCAAGAAGCCGGATCTCTATATCCTCGGAGAAATCTGGCATTCGTCCCAACCATGGCTCAAGGGCGATGAGTTCCATGCAGTGATGAACTACCCCCTCTCTGAAAGTATCAAGGATTATTTTCTGCGGGGGCATAAGGAGACCCAACGCTTCATTTGGGAGATCAATAGCCAGTCTATGTACTACAGGCAGCAGATCTCTGAGGTTATGTTTAACCTCTTAGACTCGCATGATACAGAGCGTATCCTGACGACGGCTAAAGGCGATCTCCAGTCTGTCAAGTCTGCCCTCGCCTTCCTTTATCTGCAACGGGGTACGCCATGTATTTATTATGGAACGGAGCTAGCCCTCATCGGTGGTCCAGACCCTGATTGCCGCCGTGTCATGCCATGGGAGCGCGTGGCAGCTGATAATGACATGCTCAACTTTATGAAGGACTTGATCCAGCTCCGAAAAGAAGTAGCAGGCATGATTCAGTATGGCAAGGTTAGCTTGGAAGAAGTAGAGCTAGATGTAGTAGCAGTAGAATGGCAGCATGAAGGTAACATGCTCAAAGCCTACTTTAACCACTCCAAGAAAAACGTTGTCCTAGAAAGAGAACAAGCAGATCTGATCAGCCATGGAAGAATTTCTGATGATCGATTGATCATTCAGCCAAATGGATTTGTTATTTATAGAGAAGAGCTAAACGTATAAAACTATTTCTAATGGACGCATTTGTGTGCTATTTTCCGAAATCCTTTAGTTGTACATTCCCCTCCATAGGTGTATAATGTGTCCTTAGATAAACAAATGAGGAGTTTACTATGGAATTGAAAGATTTTACAGAAAAAGAACAAGAACAAATCAAGCAAGGATTGAGCACGGCTGAGCTTTCTGATAAGGAAGCAGCGAAGAAATTGCTTGCTCTTGTACCGCAAGAATGGATTAAACGCATTCCTTTCTTTGTCAGAGGGCATGCGACGACTAAGACAGTTGAGCGTGTAGCCAAACAATACCCTGAACTCTATGCCGTGGCGAAACGTCAAGGGGACCTTCCTGAAAAAGAAGGAGAAGAACTCCGCAAGATTATGACAGCTATCTTTGAAGAAAAGATGAACAAACACAAGATTAAATAAGATTTTATAATACTTTGTCATTTTTTATTTCACATAGAATGAGTGATTGCAGTTGAAATGCAGTCACTTTTTTATTTACTAGCCATAGAGACTTTTACACTAGTAAATAAAAATGAACAATATTTCATGATATAATACTAATGAAAGCAGTTCCAGAGGGATGAAAATTTCATTGGAGAAAAACAAGTAAAGGTAGTCATGATGAAAAAGTTTTTGATATTTATTTTTACAATTTTTGGATTATTTGCAGGAATGCTAGCTCTTATAGTAATTGATTATGAAATAAATTATAATAAATGGATAAATTCGCGTTCAGGATCACAGTTGACTAATCCTGTACAAAAATACTCTTCTTCAAGTGATGGAAATAAGGATGATTTTGAATCATCAAAACAAGAATACGCTACTTCAAGTTCTAGTACGCAGAATTATGATTATAAAAAATACTCTTCTTCAAGTGATAGAAAAAATAAGGAAGATTTAGAATCATTAATGAATATGTTTATGAAAGGACTATTTCCTCCAACTTTACTATATCCAGAATATACAAGGGCATATGAAAAAGCTAAATCTTGGTCAAAAAAGCATTTATCGCAGCAGCAAATTAAAATTTATCTTACTAAGTATGACAGGTATTCAGAGGATGCTACTCAGTACGCTTTAAATAAGCTTAATGTAGACTGGAAAGAGCAAGCACTTTTAAAAGCAAAATATTATCAAGAGTTTCATTATTCGAAAGAAAAATTAGTTTGGCAACTTATAAATGTTGAACGATTTACTCAAGAAGAGGCTGATTATGCCATAGAACAAGGTAATTTCGATTGGAAAGAGGAAGCTGTGAAACAAGCAGAATCTTCTTCAAACGGTGGCAACATTTCAAAAGAAAGGTTATTAAAAATACTTGTTGAATATAGAAAATTTACTCAAGAAGAAGCTGAGTACGCAATAGAGCATGCAAAAATAGATTGGGTGAATTAAACAATAGTTTTAATTTTGATTTTTGTAACATATTGAAGAGCTGGACAGTTTGCCAGCTCTTTTTTGCTGCTCATAAACTTTTCTCATTTCGTAAAAAATAGTTGGAGCAAAGCCAGTTTTAAACTATAATAGAGGAAAAGGATTATCGATATGAAAAATTTATAGTACAAACATTTTAATCAATAGAGAAGGAACCAGTTTATGAAACCATCTAAAAAATTCATGCTCCTTACTAGCTGTACCTTGGCGATTTTTGCTTTAGCGGCTTGTGGGACCAACCAAAAGCAATCCAAGGAAAAGCAGGCAAGTTCCACTGTACAGAAATCTAGTTCAGACAAGGAGCACTACAAGGGCACCTATAGCAACCTCAATAGCAAGGAAAGCGTCGAAGAAGTGCGGGCTCTCTTATCTGCTTATTTGGATCAGGAAAGTGTAGACAAATTTCTTGGTCTAGTAACGGACTATGATAGCATTGTCGGCTCGGTCGGCTTGACGGGTGACTTCAGCACCTTCAAGAAAACAGACTACAATGTTGAGAAGATCAGTGACTTGTGGACCAAGAAAAAGGGCGATTTCGTCGGGACCAACTGCCGGATCAATAGCTATACTCTTCTGAAGAATCGTATCGAGATTCCTAAAATGAAAGCGGATAGTGAACTTTTGTTCGTGGACAATGATGCGATTGACAAAGGGAAGATCTTCGGTGAGGCAGACAAGGAAGCTTTTAACATTCTGTATTCACGGGTTCCGACAGAAGCAACAACGGATGTCAAGGTCCATGCCAAGAAGATGGAAGAGTATTTTTCTCACTTCAAGTTCAATGAAAATGCGCGCATGCTTTCTGTTATCGTTCATGATAACCTGGATGGAAATACCCTTTTTGTCGGTCATGTCGGTGTCTTGGTTCCTACCAAGGACGGCTATCTCTTTGTCGAAAAGCTAACCTTTGAAGAACCCTATCAAGCCATCAAGTTTGCGACCAAGGAAGATGTCTACAAATACTTAGAGACCAAGTACCAAGACTACACAGGCGAAGGTCTGGCTAAGCCCTTTATCATGGATAATGAAAAATGGGTTGAGATGAAGTAGAGGATGAAGGACAGCGTGTTAGAATTTAGAAAGATAATGGAGTATGCTCCGATTCTATATGTGCTAGTTTTATTGCTCTTTTTCACTCTTCTCCTTATCTTGAGAAGAAGGGCAATCGCGAGACGTAGTGGTGGTCCCTTCTTTGCGCCCTTCCATATTAACCGTGGAATCTTCTATATCCATGCCGCTCTGTGTTTCAGTCGTCGCAGGATCCCACTGAAAGAGATCAAGCAAATCACCTATGCAATTTTTCGTGGACGATCTGGTGGTGGGGCTCGCTATGCTTTCTATATCGAACTCAGAAATGGAAAGACTATTCCCTTCTTTTTTGGAAAAAGCAAGCGGAATGAAGCTCTGGTTGAGAAGCTCAAACGAAATGCAGGTAAGTATGGGTTTAAAGTAGATAGCACTGGTAATTAATTGAAAGAAAAAGGAATCGCGAATGAGTAGAAAGCAAGCCCTATCTATGTATTTGTTAGGGACCTTTGGTCAAGTATTAGGAGTCAGCCTTCTGGTTTGTTTTTTAAGAGCAGGAGGAGTCAAGGTTGATTTTACATCATCATTTGGTATCATCGCTATTATTGTAGGTGGCTTATCATCTGCATTTTGGGGTAGTCTTGCTAGTATTGGCTACTATCAATCTAGTTTCAAACAACTTCTAAAAGATTTTTTTCAAGTCAAAGACAGTTTGGCAAATTATTGTTTGGTACTTGTTTTCTTGCTTCTCGACTTTTTCCCCCTTATCTTTGGTGGTAAGATCACCACTCAATCGTTGGTCTTGCCAGTAGTACTTTTTTTCAAGGCTCTTCTTTTTGGTGGAGTTGAAGAAATTGGCTGGCGTTATTTCTTTCAACCAACTTTGCAGGAAAAAATACCTTATCTTTCAGCTACTTTGATCACCTTTTTAGCCTGGTCTAGTTGGCATCTACTATACTTTTATATTGATGGTTCTTTAGCTGTCATTCAATTGTTTCCGTTTCTAGTAGGTCTGCTAACTAACTGCTTTATCTTATCGGCCTTGTATCATAAAACGCAAAATTTATGGATCTGTGTCATGACTCATGCCTGTATCAATTCCTTGTCTCAGATTCTAGTGAATGAACATGGTTGGCTATCTCTAGTCAGTAAATTTCTTATTATTAGTTTAGCAATCATGGTTGCAAGAAAGAAGTCTGTAACTCTAAAGGAGGAAAAATGAGCAAATCTATTTCAAAACAATCAGTCTCTATCTGGTATGCACTGACAGCCCTCCTTGCTACATATATAGTGGTGCAAGTTATCCTATGGTGTTTCCCAGATAGGAGTAGTATGGGGGCCTCACTCCTGTTTATCCTAATGAACTTGATTCCCATGATAACAGCTCTTTGCTTTTCCATCGTCTTAGGTGAAACTAAATCCCTGGGAGAATTTTTCAAAAAGGTCTTTCTTCAAAAAGAAAGTTCCCTGGCCTGGATCCTAGCTTTCTTCATTCCAGTTATCTATTATGGGATCTCCATCCTGCTCATGAATGTTCGCTTTACTGGAAACTCCCTCTTGGCCTTCTTCCTCTATTTCCCCTGGACATTTTTATATGGAGGTCTGGAAGAAGTCGGTTGGCGTTGGTTTTTACAAGATCATCTTTCCTTTAGTAAGCACTTTATACCTAAAATGATGGTTCTTTCCCTTGTCTGGTTCCTCTGGCATATTCCTATCTATCAACTCCCTTGGATTACAGCAGGTTCGTCTAACTATCTCATCTTTTACTTGATGATTTTAGGGAATACCTTCCTATTTGGAGCGCTCAAGGAGTACTCGAAAGGTGCTGTTCCTTGTATCCTCGCTCACATGCTGATCGATAGTCTGGCTGTCCTTATGCTGGTTCAGAGTTCTCTTCCTCAGATTATCCTTCTGGTTATTTTCGAAATCCTGCTAGCCTCTTGGCTAGTAGCAATACGAAAATCATAGAAATAGAGTTGTACCTCTCACTAAATTTTGGTGGGAGGTTTTTTTTATATGGTGATAAAATATAACTTTTTAACTAATGACGTATTTCAACATATAGGACTTCATATAGAAGTCTGTAAAATGATATAATTAGTTTAACCACAGTGTCATTCTTATCTATAATATGAGAGGGGGAAAGACCATGCAAAAAACCTTTCAGTTATTGCGAAGAGGAGATCTAGAGGCCGTCCGTCAGATATTGGACAAAAAGCCTGAAGAAGTCAATGCTGTTTCGGGTGACAAACCTAAAAGAGATCAGGGACAGTCGCTCCTTCAAGTCGCTATCAAATCGGGACATTTAGATATTGCAGACTTACTCATTGATAGAGGAGCAGATCTTAACTTTATTGAAGAGCCGACAGAGCTGAATCCGTTTTGTCAACCAGTCCTCCAAACAGCGGGTGGACGAGCTGTATTTGACTGCAGGCGCATGATCAAACGTTGGAATGGTCAATATGAGATGTATTCGTCTAATGAAAAGGCTGACCAATCCTTCAAGGTTTTTAAAAAAATGTTAGAACTTGGAGCAGATATCTCTCAGAAGGATAGTCATGGTGGGACTTTGTTGCAAACTATTTTAATTGAAACCAAGGAAGTTCTGCCATCTTATTATTGGAAAACAAAAGAAACAAGCGATAATGTCCTCATAACGGATGAATTACGTCATGATTTAAATCGTATTTATGATCTATTAATTCGTTACGGTGTGACTGCGGACGAAATAGCGGTCTATCAGAAGATTCCTCTCAAAGAACTTTACCAAGACAGTCCGACCATGGAGTTCTTAAATCGGTTAGATCAGAACAGATCTTGATAAGCATTTGAACCACTAGTTAAAAGAGCCTCGGGGCTCTTTTAATTTGTTCTGATAGAGTTAGAAGTAGTAGGAAAATGTTAGACCGGATTTTCTTTAAAAAATGGATACAAATCCATGATGAAATAGAGTATACTAGTTTATGAAAGAACAAGATTTTTAAGTATCGAATTCAGGAGGGCGGTTTATGTCTCAAGAAACTTACATCATGGCGATTGACCAGGGAACCACTAGTTCGCGGGCTATCATTTTTAATAAAAAAGGCGAGCAAGTCAGCTCTAGTCAAAAGGAATTCACTCAGATTTTTCCACAGGCTGGTTGGGTGGAGCACAATGCCAATGAGATTTGGAACTCGGTTCAGTCGGTGATCGCTGAGGTCTTTATTGAAAGTGGCATCAAGCCAAATCAAATCGAGGCGATCGGCATTACCAATCAGCGAGAAACGACAGTTGTTTGGGATAAGAACACGGGGCTTCCTATTTACAACGCCATTGTCTGGCAATCACGGCAAACTGCTCCACTGGCTGAGGAACTTAAAAACCAAGGCTATGTAGAAAACTTCCACCAAAAGACAGGTCTAGTCATTGATGCCTACTTTTCAGCAACTAAAGTTCGTTGGATCTTGGACCATGTAGAAGGGGCGCAAGAGCGTGCGGAGAAGGGCGAATTGCTCTTTGGAACCATTGATACTTGGCTGGTCTGGAAGCTGACGGATGGAGCTGCCCACGTGACAGACTATTCCAATGCTGCCCGTACTATGCTTTACAATATCAAGGAACTGAAATGGGACGATGAGATTTTGGAAATCCTCAACATTCCTAAAGCCATGCTTCCTGAAGTGCGGTCAAACTCTGAAATCTATGGCAAGACAGCTCTTTTCCATTTCTACGGTGGACAAGTACCGATTGCAGGGATGGCAGGAGACCAGCAAGCTGCTCTCTTTGGTCAATTGGCCTTTGAACCTGGTATGGTCAAAAATACTTATGGAACTGGGTCCTTCATCATCATGAATACGGGTGAGGAGATGCAGTTATCAGAAAATAACTTGCTGACGACGATTGGTTATGGGATCAATGGCAAGGTCTACTATGCCCTTGAAGGATCTATCTTTATCGCTGGAAGTGCCATTCAATGGCTTCGTGATGGCCTGCGGATGATCGACAGTTCACCTGAATCTGAGGCCTATGCTTTGAAGTCCCAGAACCAGGATGAAATCTATGTGGTCCCTGCCTTTACGGGTCTTGGAGCACCATACTGGAATCAAGAGGCGCGTGGTTCTGTCTTCGGACTTACCCGGGGAACAACCAAGGAAGACTTTATCAAAGCAACCCTTCAATCCATTGCCTATCAAGTACGCGATATCATCGACACCATGCAGGTAGATGCCAAAACCCCTATCCCAGTCCTAAAAGTAGATGGAGGGGCAGCGAAAAATGATTATTTAATGCAGTTTCAGGCAGATATTCTTGGAATTGCAATTGCTCGCGCCAAAAATCTGGAAACAACGGCTTTAGGGGCAGCTTTCCTAGCAGGTCTGACTGTAGGCTATTGGAAGGACTTAGAAGAATTAAAATCTCTTCATGGAGCAGCCCAAATCTTTGAACCCAAGATGGATGAATCTCGTAAGGAAGAGCTGTACAAGGGGTGGAAGAAAGCAGTCAAAGCCACTCAAGTATTTGCGGAGTCTGATGACTAAAGGGATCAATCAAACGAATAGTTTAAGAGAGTGGGACAGAAATCGGTAATTCGTTAGAATTCGATTTCGTCGTCCCACCTCCGCACAGTTGAGTAGGGCT
>NZ_CAXSMM010000003.1:0-190944 GCF_964238605.1 Streptococcus parasanguinis
ATGGTCCGTTGGTCAAGGGGTTAAGACACCGCCTTTTCACGGCGGTAACACGGGTTCGAATCCCGTACGGACTATATATTTGGAGGATTACCCAAGTCCGGCTGAAGGGAACGGTCTTGAAAACCGTCAGGCGTGTAAAAGCGTGCGTGGGTTCGAATCCCACATCCTCCTTAATATTAACGCGGGATGGAGCAGCTCGGTAGCTCGTCGGGCTCATAACCCGAAGGTCGTAGGTTCAAATCCTGCTCCCGCAATTTGGCTCGGTAGCTCAGTTGGTAGAGCAATGGATTGAAGCTCCATGTGTCGGCGGTTCGATTCCGTCTCGCGCCATCAATTCAATAATCAGGAAGGGTAGCGAAGAGGCTAAACGCGGCGGACTGTAAATCCGCTCCTTCGGGTTCGGGGGTTCGAATCCCTCCCCTTCCATCCTTTACGGGCATAGTTTAAAGGTAGAACTAAGGTCTCCAAAACCTTCAGTGTGGGTTCAATTCCTACTGCCCGTGTTAATAATTATGGCGGGTGTGGTGAAGTGGTTAACACACCAGATTGTGGCTCTGGCATGCGTGGGTTCGATCCCCATCACTCGCCTATTTATTAATATTATTATTGGGGTATAGCCAAGCGGTAAGGCAAGGGACTTTGACTCCCTCATGCGTTGGTTCGAATCCAGCTACCCCAGTTAAATTTATGCCGGCGTGGCGGAATTGGCAGACGCGCTGGACTCAAAATCCAGTGTCCGCAAGGACGTGCCGGTTCGACCCCGGCCGCCGGTATAGTATTAAAGACAAGGTTTTCGGACCTTGTCTTTTTTTTCTTTGTTGTGTGTCGAGTTACCAATTTTTTCCATTTTAAAATAAATCATCAAGTTTATTAGCCAATGTTTTCTGTTTGCTAGGGTACAAATGAGAATAAGTATCAATTGTTGTTGTAATAGATGCGTGTCCTAATCTTTCTTTGACAACAAGATAATCTTCTCCTTGATTTATAAGTAATGATGCATGAGAGTGTCTCAAATCATGAATTCTTATTTTCTTTAAATCTTTATCCCTTTCTAGTATTTGCTTAAACTTCTTATCAATCATATTTTTTGTAATTGTTATTGGTGTACTCTGTATTATTTGTAGTTCTTCAGTATTTTTCGTAAATTCCTCAAGTTTTTCTTTTTGTTTTACTTTCCAATCTTTTAGCATTTCTGCTAATTTCTGATTTATTGTTATATTTCTAGTTCCTGATCGTGTTTTTGTTGTATTAATGTAGCTTGTATTATTGACAAAGTATACCGTTTTGGTAACGTATATCGTATTTGTTAAAAGATTTATATCATTCCAGTTCAATGCGAGGATTTCTCCCATTCTCATTCCAGTAAAGAAAGCAATTATGAAAAACAGGTCATAACTTATTTCATCATCTCGAATAAGTTCTCTAAATTTCGTGAATTCTTCTATACTCCAAAAATTAATATCAGGCTTCCTAATTGGTAATTTTCTCAGATTCTTAACTGGATTTTTGTCAATGAGAGATTTTCTTATACCAGTATCAAAAATTTTTTTAAGTAGAATTAGAACCTTATTAATTGTATTATAGCTTAAAACTTCATTTTCATTTTGTTTTTTAGGTTTTGTTTTTAGGTATTCACGAAATTCGAATATATGGTCATACGTTAATTTATTTAAATTTGTATTTTTAAAATATGGCTTGATATGACGCTCATAATTGTTTCTTTGTGTACTTGTGTAGCTTACTTTTCTGCCATTTTTCAAATCATCTTCTTCAAGTAAGTCGAATAACATATCCGTTGTGACTACAAAGTCAAATTGTTTTTCTTTTAATTCTACAACTCGAATATGTTGTTCTAGTTCTAGGGCTTCCTTTTTAGATTTTAATCCTTTTCGAATGATACGTATTCTTTTTTGTGTGACGGGGTGGAAACCATTAGAAACATCAACGGTCCATTTACCACTTTTAGTTTTACGAATAGTCATTCATTATGCTTCTTTCTGGAGTTCAATTCCTAGTAGTTCTTCAGCGACACTGGCTGGAATTGTACCAATCCGTTTGTTATCGTAGATATTAAAACCACGATTTACTAATAGTAATTTGCCAGTATGGATAATCTTTCTTGCAGTTCCTGGAGCAAATCCAAGTTCGATAAGGTCATCTTTTGTTACAGTTTTAATCATGTGATCTCCTTTTCTAATTAGATTAAGTAAGGGGAGGATTAACTCCCCTTGTCTGATACTTATTTTTGTTTTACATCTACTAGATGGATTGCATCCGCCTTGTAATACATTGTCGTACTAATCATAGTAGCTTGTAAATTGTCAAATGTTACTGGTACTTCATCCATTGCTTGGATATAGTCATTATCAACTAAAGCTTCTGGATTGTCTACTGAGACTTGGGTTGATTTCTTTTTGAATTGTCCATCCTTGATTGTTACATTGTATTTCCAACCAATGATTTTATCGGTATTAAAACGTCTTTCGCTACCATCTCGGTTTTTGATAATTTCTCCGTTTGCATCAGCTCGGACTTCCGTTTCAAATTTTGGAATGACTTCATCCAATTCAAATTTTGTTCCAATGTTATTAAAATTCCAGTCATTTTGTGAAAGCATTTTTGCCATAGTTAATTTCTCCTTTTGATATTTTCTTTGATTGTGGGGATCAAATCCTCTCTTTTAAAGAGTATTGCCCTTTCTATTAATCCACTTGCTAAATCTGGTGGATATTCCATATTGTTGAGTGCGAGATAGTTAGATTTCTCATACTCATGCAGTAAGTTATTGTCGTATAGAAATTTATACGCTTTTAGAATAGCTCCTGAACCTTTATAGGTAAACCATTCTAATTTTTGTTCCAGTTCTGTTTTTGGTTTTGAAATAATGATAGAGACAGGTCTTGAGTGACCTAAAAACTTTTCCCAAGATCTCAAAGGTTTTGAGAAGTGACTATCACTATAGAACCTCACTTTTTCTTTGAGATATCCCTTGGTAAAGTTGAGAAGATCTATTTCTGAATGCAACCACTCTTGAATGAAGTAGTGAGCTTTTTCTTTCCTAAGTTCTAACTCCGTTCTTATCCAATTTTCTATAAAACGTTTGCTGATACCGAGCTTCTCAGCTCGTTCTAAGCGCTTATCGTAAATTCTAAGTCTTTCATCATCATTGGGTTTTCTTAAATATAAGGTCTGGCCGATTGTTTCATCTCCGTAGGTATTGTAGTAGGTGCTTTTTCCATATATAAAGCGTTTCTTCTGACAGATCTTTAGAAGCTGATTAGGAGTGAAATAGGGAGTTTCATTAAAATCATCTATAGCAATATCAATTCGTCTGATTGAAAAACGATTGTAATTGTAGTAGAGATTGTTTAGAAACTGTCTTTCGGTCAGGCCATTTGGATCTAATACCATATCTCTATAGAATTCGAGTGCCTGTCCTGACATGACAAGCATGTAGGACGACTCTTTCGATCCATAGTAGATACGGATGTTCCCATAATGAAGCTGGCTATCATAGTTATAGTATTTAAGGCTCCCCTTATTCTCAATAAATAGGTCAAAGTCAAGAAATAGGATGTCTTCGATTATTTCTCTTGGCGAAAATTCAGTCTTATCAAACTGAATTTGAATCCAGTCAAATACAGAACGTAAATGTTCATTTTTTGCCATAGATTTTGATTCAACTTTTTGCCTAATTTTGCCACTCTTAACATCTCCGAAACCCTTGGAAATACTGAATTCTTTCGATGGTACACCTAACTTGCAGAGGGTGGTGTTACTACACACCCTATCGGTCAAAAATGGTCCGTCCGCATCTACGCTCGTTTTCGGCTTTCTGCCTCATGGCTCAGCCGAAAATTCGCTATTAGCCGAACCTATTTTTTGACCTCTTCTGAACAAACCCTAGTAAGCCGGTTTGCATCGACTCTTCAATATCTTGGATTTTCTTTTTTAGATTGGCATTCTCATTTTTTATCAGTCGTATTTCTCGCTTAAATTCCTGTTTTAAGGCGCTCAGTTCATCATAGAGCTCATCTATTACTTGGTTTAGGAGTTCTTGTTCATTGTCTGCTAGACTCCCAAATACGGCTTGTATAGCCTCTTTTAGACCTATTTCAAGTTTTAGGTTAGCTAACTTTTGAAATTGTCTAAGGTCTTCGTCTGTAAAGTCATAGGCAACTGTATAACTTAATTGATGAGTTCTTGGATTTCTACTGATAGGAATTTTAATTTTCTTAAATTCCTTGCCACTTATCTCTTTAATCAGTTGGATCCAATTTTTAAGAGTAGAGGTAGAGTTTAGGCCAGAAATTTGATTGACTAACTCTTTATTGGTCATCTTTTTGTGAAACCTCCGAATTTTTTTTGTGCAACTGAGGAGTTTTCTGTGGTATAATTGTTACATAATATGTTTTGACCTTGGAACGAACGGCACATTTGTTTCAAGATTTTTTTATTTTGTCGAATCTTACCTCCTTTATTAAAATTTTTAAAATCGACTACTAATTACATACGCTTTTACCCCCTTTTATGCTATAATATTCTCAATGGAATATTTAATCTCAAAACAAATATTCCTTATGGAATAATTCTATTTTATACCGTTTAGAATATTTTGTCAAGAAAAAATATACGAATAAGAATATCTATAGGAGAATTATGTATACAGAGGATTATAAATTTTCAGAGAGGTTAAAAACTCTCAGAAAATCAAAAAAGTTAACTCAAGTACAAATATCGGAATTAATTGGAGTTCAACAAGGGACATATTCTCGGTGGGAGAATGGAACGTTAGAACCAGGATTAGAATTCGTTGTGAAATTAGCAAATATCTTTGGTACTACTACAGATTATTTGCTGGGACAAAAACCTTATTCAATTATCAGTAGTTTACCTCTAGAACAATTAGATCTTACCAATATTGCAAACTTTTCAAAGGATGAGTTTGATATTTTGAAACATTCAATAGCAGTTTCGGTGGCAAGAAATAAAATAAAGGCAACAGAACTAAAAGATAGAGTTATAGAAAAAAATCAGTTGTCAGAAAAAGATGCAGAACTTTTGAATAAGATTTTTGAAGAAGTTAAAACTTATTGGGAAAAATAGAAGGACGCTAGTCTTCAAAATTTCCTCCCAAAATGTGTCTAAAATATTAACGGAATTCCATATAAAGAGGTTTATGATTATTTTAATGCAGATTGATGGTTTGTTTTTTAGATTTTAAATTCACCATAGGTGCTAGTATTATTTATCATAATGCTTGACACCGCTTTTAAGTGGGAGTACAATAATATTGAGGGCAGGATGGCTTATCTCTTTTATTTAGGAGGTGTCCAATATGCAAATCTATTTTATTTATTCTATTTTCTTTCTATTATCACTTGTAGTTCTAGCTTATCTTATTAAGTTACTCATTGCTCATTTAAAAAGAAACTAAGTAACATTTTGCCCAAATAGTAGTTATTTGGGCTACTTGGGTAAGGAACTGAAAAAACGATTGGAAGCCAAGGGAATAGACTTTTTGACGCCGATTCGTAAAAATATGAAAGGAGCAGCTGAGCACAACAATCCTGCTATCCTGGCAATCCGAAGGACCATCGAAACTCGGATCTCTGTCCTAAATGCATTGTTTAACATTGAACATCCGCTTGCTCGCTCTTTAGCAGGTTTGCAATTAGAGATCGAACGGGCTATTTTGGTCTATAATTTAGGATTTTTTATCAACTAGCAACACGGGTATTATATATGATAGATTTTGATTTTAAAGGAGGATTTATGAATTTGAAAGGTATAATCTTCGATATGGATGGAGTTATAGTTGATACAGAGTACCAAGATTTTCTAATACAGAAAGATTTTATCAAACACCTTAATCCAAAATCTAGTTACGAAGATTCTGAGCTATTGGTATTAGTTGGTAAATCATATTTTAATCTTTATAGGCTTTTACAGCAATTTATTGGGAAACAATATGATATAAAAACTATAGAAAAAGAATATGCTTCTTTTAGTGATGAGAGATATGAAAAAATTGATTATTCTTTACTTTTTAGAAAAGAAATTCTAAAAATTATTGACTATGCATTGAAAAACGGAATCAAATTAGCTGTAGCATCATCATCAAAATATGAGCATATTAATGAAGTTTTAGAAAGGTGTGACATAAAAAAATATTTTGATGTCATCGTTAGCGGAGAGAATTTTGTAGAAAGTAAGCCAAATCCGTCTATCTATTTAACAACGCTACATAAGTTAGAATTGCAAGCAGAACAATGTATTGCAATTGAAGATTCATACTCTGGAATTGAATCTTCAACTAGCGCCGGAATTGCAACTATTGGTTATTATGATAGCCGATTACCATTTTTTAATGACAAAGCGCAATGGAAAGTTGAAAATATGAAAGAAGTTTTACAAATAATAGAATCACAGAGTCTTTGAGTTGAAAGGCGATGAGGTTCTTGAGGACGTTAGAAAGAAATAAACTTGTTTCATAACGAAATTTAAGGTAACAGCGAACCGCTGAGTGTGTAGCTTTGTTGGTAAAAACGTAAATATTTTTGAGCGAAAGGTATTATGAAGTCACTGGAAACAGTGGCTTTTTGATATTAGTAGGGATGTATTATAGTAACCAATCAAGTTGAGATAGTTGCTTTGATACTAATACATTTTATTTTAATAATGAAGTTTATTACTATAGACACTTGATAGATATGTAAACTAACTACGATACCTCTAATTTTTAACGGACTATAGTTTAATTTGTTTTTTCTGTACTTGATAAGCGAAATCGAATCCCAAGGAAGTCCTTGAACTACCAAACTCCGTATCAAGTTTTTCTGAGTCAGGTGAAATTGTCTAGCTTAATTTGACAAATGAGATAACTAAGAAATAAGATTATCGACTCACTATTTATGGAAGTAGTTATTTAAGAGAGAAAGATGAGTTACAAAAAAGTTACCAAAATTTGAAAAAAGAGTCTATTTTGCAAGATTTAAAAGTCTAAAAAACCTACTAAATCAAGGTTATAAGATTTAAAAAATGTATTCATAGAACTCAAAATCCAGTGTCCGCAAGGACGTGCCGGTTCGACCCCGGCCGCCGGTATAGATTATAAAGGAGTTTTACTCCTTTTTTTGTTTTATTTTTTTCTTTTTTGTGATATAATTAACCGGTAAAGTTTCTTTTAGTGAATTAGAAGGAGTTAATTTTGTCTGAAGTTGCAAATAAAATCGATCGTTTTTTAAATTCTATTTTATTATTATCTGAGAATCAACATGAGATTTTAGTTGGTTCTTGTACAAGTGGTGTTTCATTAACCAACACTCAGGAACATATTTTGATGCTGGTTGCTGATGAAGCTCTAACCAATTCTGTCTTAGCAAAGAAATTGAATGTTAGTCAGGCAGCGATCACGAAGGCTGTGAAGCCCTTATTAAGTCAGGGGATGCTGGAGACTTATCGCGATGAAAATGATGCACGGGTTCTCTATTACCGTTTAACTGAGATTGGTAAGCCGATTGCCTTAGAGCATCAGCACCACCATCAGCATACCCTTCACACTTATGAGGATGTCTTGTCGAAGTTTACTAAGAATGAGCAAGGGGTCATTTCGCGGTTTTTAGATTTATTGGAAGAGGAGTTATAGTTTGAGGTATATTACGGTTTCAAATTTATCGTTCTATTATGATCGAGAACCGGTTCTGGAAGGGATCAATTACTATTTAGATAGTGGAGAGTTTGTTACGCTGACTGGCGAGAATGGCGCTGCTAAGTCAACCTTGATTAAGGCTAGCCTTGGCATCTTACAGCCCAAGGTTGGGACTGTTGAGATTTCAAAGACGAATGTTAAGGGAAAGAAGTTAAGGATTGCTTATTTGCCGCAACAAATTGCTAGTTTTAATGCAGGGTTTCCAAGTACGGTTTATGAATTTGTGAAGTCAGGTCGGTATCCTCGTAAAGGCTGGTTTCGAAAGTTGAATGAGCACGATGAAAAGCATATTCTAAAGAGTTTAGAATCTGTTGGGATGCTGGAGTTCAAGGATCGGGCGATTGGTTCTTTGTCTGGTGGTCAGAAACAGCGGGCCGTCATTGCTCGGATGTTTGCTTCAGATCCGGATATCTTTGTTTTAGATGAACCGACAACAGGGATGGATGCGACGACAAAGAGTGATTTTTATGAGTTAATGCATCATAGTGCGCATCACCATCAAAAATCTGTCTTGATGATTACACATGATCCTGAAGAGGTTAACCAGTTTGCGGATCGGAATATTCATTTGGTTCGTGACCAAAGCTCTCCTTGGAGATGTTTTAATGTCCATGATACTGAAGGGGAGGGTGACCATGCTTGATTTATTCCAGTATGATTTTATGCAGCGGGCCTTGTTGGCTATGGTTGCCATGAGTCTTTTTTCTCCTGTATTAGGGATTTTCTTGATTTTAAGACGGCAGAGTCTGATGAGTGATACGCTGAGTCACGTCTCTCTTGCGGGTGTCGCTTTTGGACTTTTTCTTGGGATCTCTCCGACGCTCTCGACTATGATCATTGTCATTATTGCTGCGGTCTTTCTTGAGTATTTGCGGACCTTATTTAAGGACTTTATGGAGATTGGGACGGCAATTCTAATGTCCACTGGTCTTGCCCTAGCTTTGGTACTGATGCGTGGTGGTGGGAAAAGCTCGATGAGCTTGGATCAATATTTGTTTGGTTCTACCTTAACCATTACAGATGAACAGGTGATCGCCTTGTTTGTGATTGCTTTCGTTGTATTAGTGCTGACGGCCTTATTCTTGCGGCCTATGTATATTTTGACCTTTGATGAAGATACGGCCTTCGTAGATGGCCTTCCTGTCCGGACTATGTCCATTTTATTTAATGTGGTAACGGGGGTTGCTATCGCCTTAATGATTCCTGCAGCAGGATCGTTATTGGTTTCAACCATCATGGTCTTACCGGCTAGTATTGCCCTGAAATTAGGGAAGAACTTCCGTGGGGTCATGTTGCTTGCGGTCATCATTGGTTTTATCGGGATGTTTAGTGGGTTGATTTTGTCTTATATTGCAGATACACCAGCGAGTGCCAGTATTACGCTTTTATTTGTGGCACTGTTCTTGCTTGTGAATCTTGGATCACGTTTGAGGAAGTAGATATGAACTTTAAAAAATTTGGTTGGTTATTGTTAGTGGCTTTAACACTTGTTTTGACAGCTTGTGGCAAAAGTCAGAGTCAAAATGGGAAATTAAAAGTGATGACCACTTTCTATCCTGTTTATGATTTTACAAAAAATATTGTCGGAGATGAAGGAACGGTAGACCTGCTCATTGGAGCAGGATCAGAGCCTCATGAATATGAATTGTCTGCTAAGGGGCGGGCTATGATTCAAGATTCGGATGTTTTCGTTTATGAGAATGAAAACATGGAAACGTGGGTTCCAAATCTTTTGAAATCAATGAAGGATAAGAAAACTAAAGTGATCGATGCCACCAAGGGCATGGTCTTGCTTCCTGGATTGGAAGAGGAACATGAACACGAAGGGGGCGAAGAACACCATCATGAATATGATCCTCACCTTTGGCTCTCTCCACATCGTGCCATGAAGATGGTAGAGTCGATTCGTGATCAGTTGGTGGCAGCTTATCCAGATAAGAAAAAGACGTTTGAGAAAAATGCCCAAGCCTATCTGAAGAAATTACAGGCTTTGGATCAAGCTTATCAGGATGGATTGAAAGATGCGAAGCAAAAGAATTTCGTAACCCAACACGCGGCTTTCCGTTACTTGGCCTTAGATTATGGATTAAACCAGGTGGCCATTTCAGGGATTTCACCTGATAGTGAGCCTTCTGCTGCACGATTGCGTGAATTGACAGAGTATATCAAGAAAAATGAGATCAAGGTCATTTACTTTGAGGAAAATGCTTCTAAGTCCTTGGCGAAAACCTTGTCTTCTGAAGCTGGTGTTGAGTTAGCTGTCTTAAATCCTTTGGAAAGCTTGACGGATCAAGAAATGAAAGATGGCGAAGACTACGTGTCTGTTATGAAGGAGAATCTGAAGGCGCTAGAGAAAACAACGTCACAAGCTGGTAAGGATATTCAACCGGAACATGAGGAAGATGCTAAGACAGTTCAAAAGGGATATTTCGAGGATAGTCAAGTGAAGGATCGTAGCTTAGCAAATTATGCAGGTGATTGGAAATCGGTTTATCCATACTTGCAAGATGGAACTTTGGATCAGGTCTTTGATTATAAGGCAAAATTAAATCCAACTATGACGGCTGCTGAGTATAAGGAATATTATACCAAGGGTTACCAAACAGATATTGATCGGATTAAGATTGATAAGGATTCAATGGAGTTTTATCAAAAAGGATCTTCTAAGAAATATACCTATAAATACGTAGGTAAGCACATTTTGACTTATAAGAAGGGAAATCGTGGTGTTCGTTATCTATTTGAAGCCAAGGAGAGCGATGCGGGAGACTTCAAATATGTTCAATTTAGTGACCATGAAATTACTCCGGTAAAGGCAGCTCACTTCCACATTTTCCATGGAGGAAAGAGTCAAGAAGCGCTTTATGATGAGTTGGAAAATTGGCCAACTTATTATCCTTCGAACTTATCTGGTTTAGAAGTGGCACAGGAAATGCTGGCTCATTAAAAGTTGTATCAAAAGAGAGACTAGGACTGATTATCCCGGTCTCTTTTTGATTAAAAATGGGGAGTGAAGCTTGTCAAATGCTTGAAAATACGTTACAATGAAAGGGCTTTAAATTAAAAAATGTATGGGGAATTTTAAATGAAAAAAGTTGGTGCAATTCTTGTGAGTCTTCTCAGTGTGGTCCTGTTGGTAGCTTGTTCGCAGCAGAGGGTGAGTAAAAAATCACCGGCTTCTTCTAGTCAAACGACGACCTCTTCTGAGGTCAAAAAGACGGCTGCTTCTAGTTCGGAAGTGAAGGAGAAAGAAAAAAAAGAAGAGAAAAAAGAAGTGAAGAAAATGGATCTTGAAGCGATTGCCAATGGAGACTACAGCAGTATTGCTGGTATCTGGCAAGATGATAAGGGAAACAAGCTGGTCTTTAACGACAAAGGGTTGGTCTCACAAGAGTTAGAGGGCTATGGAGCTTCTTTGACGGATTATGGAACAGCATCAGAAGGCATTTATGGTGGTCGTGATGGAGGCTTCTTGTTGGAGTATATTCCTGCAGGAGTGACCATTGGTGATCAGGTCGATGATCAAGGACAAGTCGTCTTTAAAGATACATCAGATGCCTCTAAAAACCGCTTATGGTCTGGTGTTGGTATCGCTAGTTTTGGGGAACAAGGCTCGATCTACTATCATGTAGGAGATGAATAACAGAAAAAAGAGGCTGGGACAAAAGTCCTAGCCTCTCAATTATTTTTAGATTGTCGAGCAAGACGCAGTGGTTGAGTGGGCTCTACTACGCTGATTTCATCAGCTTTTACAGCCCTACTCAACTGTGCGGAGGTGGGACGACGAAATCGAATTCTAACGAATGACCGATTTCTGTCCCACTTTCTTTTTCTTATGCATGTGGGGGGAGCCATGAAAGGTCAAACTGGAGCAATTGGGCTTCAAGGAGATCCTGATGGGAAATCTCTTGCTGGTCTTTGCCATCTAATCGGGCTTTTTGGATGAAATAGGCACCTGTAGTATGGGAGTTAGCACAAATTTTGAGCTCATGGTTTGGAAGATGGAGAAGAACTTCTTTAAAGAGAGGGAGGCCCAGATCATAGATTGGTTTTCCTGGGCAGGTTGGGTAGAGTCCAAGGACCGACCAGATGTACCAAGCAGATAGGCTACCATTGTCTTCATCACCTGGGTAGGCTTGGAAATCTTGATGGAAAGCTTGGAAACGGATCTGGTGGATAAGGAGATTGGTATATTCGGGGTGAAGGCTGTGGCGGAAGAGGTAGGGAATGTGAAAGCTCGGTTGATTGGAGATGGCGATCTGCCCAAATGGAGCTTGGGCCATTTCACTCATTTCGTGGATTTCATAGCCATATCCTCTTACGTCAAATTGAGGTTTTTGATTGGCCAGATCCAGCAGTCGTTGGGTGAAGGCTTTTTTACCGCCCATTAGCTCTATCATGCCGGAGAGGTCGTGTAAGGCTCCAAAAGTAGCCTGGGTTGCAGAACATTCTGCATAATCTCCTCCCCAACTAGTAGGAGAAAAGGGGGCTTTAAACTTCCCATTGGTGGATCGCGCTCTCATGAAGCCCGTTTGGGCATCGTACAATGTTCGGTAGGAGAGGCTGGAAGCAGCATACTGAGTAGCCGTTTCTACCTGACCCAATTGCTTAGCGACGGTGGCAATGCAAAAATCACTGTAAGCATAATCGAGGCTGTGGCTAACACTTTCGTGAAAATCTTCAGGTAAGTAGCCAAGCACTTTGTAGCTTTCATTGCCATGGCGACCAAAATGTTGCATAGGATCTGTTTTTTGGGCTGTCTGGAGCATGGCTGTCAGCATGTTTTCATGTAGGTCTGGTGCGATCCCTTTTGTGACAGCATCTGCGAAGACTCCATCAATGAGAGTGCCTGGCATCATCCCTCGTTCATCTGGGGCCAACCATTTTGGTAGAAAACCAGTATCCTGGTATGTATTTAAAAATCCTTCGAGGAAGTGACGGTAGTAATCGGGGTAGACAAGGCTAAAGAGCGGAAAAGATGTTCGGAAGAGATCCCAAAAACCGACATTCGTATAAGCTTTTCCTGGTTTGATTTCATTATGGGTGACATCCAGGTGCCAGTCATTTCCCTCGGTATCTATTTCATAAAAGGTTTGAGGAAAAAGGAGGAGTCGGTACAGGCAGTGGTCGAAAAAGGCTTGATCACATCCTCCGTTATCTTTCACTTCAATTCGTTTTAGTAGCTGATTCCATTGATCGGCTGCTTTTTTTTTAGCTTCCTCTAAGGGAAGGTTGGGAAGATGGCTGTGAGTCATGTCTTGGGACAGATAAGAGCTTCCTAATTGGACGGTCACCTCATTGCTAGCAAAGGTAAGAAAAAGATCCTGATCGATGTGAGTGACAGTCTCGATCGGCTGGCTAAATTGCCACTGGAGATAGAAAGAGTAGGAAGTATCAGCAGTATGGGCCTGATCCAGAATGTGGAAGTGACAGGTGTGGTCTGTAAGGGTCAAGTCCTCTAGTTCATTTGCTGCATGAAAGCAGAGAGTCAATTTTTCTGGTGCTTGAAAGCGCATGACAGCCCCGTAGCGGCTTGGAACCAGCTCGCTTTGAATCTGATAACGTTCCGAAAAAATACGGAGGTAGTGGGGCTGAAAAAGAGCTTCTTTCAGCGAATAACTGCTCTGGCGACGGAAGAGGTCGGAACTTGTAACTTCTCCTGTGATGGGCGTGATGAGACACCAAGCGTAGTCTCCGATCCAAGGACTAGGCTGGTGGGTGAGGCGAAACCCCTGAAAAATAGGGAGATTGGGGTTGAAAAACCAAGCTCCTTGTTCGTGTGTCGTCTGAGGAAGAAAGTAGTTCATTCCAAAAGGAACTCCGGTATAAGGGAGGGTGTTTCCGTGCGAATAGTGGGGATGATTATCGCTTCCCCAGCGGGTATCGATGGTCTGGCAAGTAGTGTGCATCTGGTCTCCTTTTTCTTCATCAACCTTAAATGGTCTGTGTTTTTCTTGGAACACGCAGTGATATTTTCTTCATTGTATCAAAGTGTTGTCAAATATGATAGCGTTTTTATCAAATGGAAAATTTTGTAGAAAAAGGGCTATAGTTTGCGTATGTATTTCCCATCTGAAATCTTTTATACTGAATAGGAAAGAATCGATACGTGTGAGGAAAATAAATGACCTATTCAAAAGAAATCGTGCGAGAATGGCTGGACCAAGTAGCAGAACGTGCCAAGGAGTACCCTGAATGGGTGGATGTCTTTGAGCGTTGCTACACAGACACTTTAGACAATACAGTTGAAATTTTAGAAGACGGTTCAACCTTTGTGCTAACAGGGGATATCCCAGCTATGTGGTTGCGTGACTCTACTGCTCAATTGAGACCTTATCTTCATGTAGCTAAAAGAGACCCTCTCTTGCGCCAGACCATTGCTGGCTTGGTTAAACGTCAGATGACTTTGATTCTCAAGGATCCCTATGCCAACTCCTTCAACATTGAAGAGAACTGGAAGGGTCACCACGAGACCGACCATACAGATCTCAATGGCTGGATTTGGGAACGCAAGTATGAAGTGGATTCGCTGTGCTATCCCTTGCAATTAGCTTTTCTCCTTTGGAAAGAAACTGGTGAGACTAGCCAGTTTGATGAAACTTTTGTTACGGCGACCAAGGAAATCCTTCATCTCTGGACGGTGGAGCAAGACCACAAGAACTCTCCTTATCGCTTTGTTCGGGATACGGATCGTAAGGAAGACACTTTGGTAAATGATGGTTTTGGTCCTGATTTTGCCGTGACAGGGATGACCTGGTCAGCCTTTCGTCCAAGTGATGACTGCTGTCAGTATAGCTATCTGATTCCATCCAATATGTTTGCAGTGGTTGTCTTGGGTTATGTGCAAAAAATCTTTGCAGAGTTGAATCTAGCTGATAGTGAAAGCATCATTGCTGACTCTAAACGTCTGCAAGCTGAGATTCAAGAAGGGATCGAAAATTATGCCTACACCACTAATAGCAAGGGTGAGAAGATTTATGCCTTTGAGGTAGATGGTTTGGGAAATGCTAGCATCATGGATGATCCGAACGTGCCAAGCTTGTTGGCAGCTCCTTATCTGGGATATTGCGCCATTGACGATGAGGTCTACCAAGCTACTCGTCGGACGATTTTGAGCCCTGAAAATCCCTACTTCTATGAAGGGAAGTACGCAAGTGGACTAGGAAGTTCTCATACGTTTTATCGCTATATCTGGCCGATTGCTTTATCCATTCAAGGATTGACAACAAATGATAAAGCTGAGAAAAAACATTTGCTGGACCAGTTGGTTGCCTGCGATGGAGGCACGGGCGTCATGCACGAAAGTTTCCATGTAGATGATCCAACCAAATACTCGCGTGAATGGTTCTCTTGGGCCAACATGATGTTCTGTGAATTGGTCTTGGATTACTTGGATATTCGCTAATGAGCTGTCGCTTAACAGATTCTGGGAAAGAATCAAAAATATATTTTTAAATTTAAGTTAGAATGAGGTTTTACTCATGGAAAATGTTGTTGTACATATCATCTCTCACAGCCACTGGGATCGTGAGTGGTATTTACCTTTTGAAAGTCACCGCATGCAATTGGTGGAACTCTTTGACAATCTCTTTGATCTTTTTGAAAATGACCCTGAATTCAAAAGTTTCCACTTGGATGGACAAACCATTGTCCTTGACGACTATTTAGAAATTCGCCCTGAAAACCGTGACAAGGTGCAGCGCTATATCGACGAGGGCAAGCTCAAGATTGGTCCCTTCTACATCTTGCAGGATGATTACTTGATCTCCAGCGAAGCCAATGTCCGCAATACCTTGATCGGACAGGCTGAATGCGCTAAATGGGGCAAATCTACGCAGATTGGCTACTTCCCAGATACCTTTGGAAATATGGGACAAGCTCCTCAACTCCTTCAAAAATCAGGGATTCACGTAGCAGCCTTTGGGCGTGGGGTCAAACCAATCGGATTTGACAACCAAGTCCTCGAAGATGAGCAATTTACCTCTCAATTTTCTGAAATGTACTGGCAAGGGGCAGATGGTAGCCGTGTGCTTGGTATTCTTTTTGCCAACTGGTACAGTAACGGGAACGAAATTCCAGTGGATAAAGATGAAGCTTTGGCTTTCTGGAAACAAAAATTGGCAGATGTTCGTGACTATGCCTCCACCAACCAATGGTTGATGATGAACGGTTGTGACCACCAACCGGTTCAACGAAACTTGAGTGAAGCTATTCGCGTGGCCAACGAACTCTTCCCTGACGTGACCTTTATTCATAGCTCTTTTGATGAATATGTGCAAGCAGTGGAAAGTGCGCTTCCTGAGCAATTATCTACGGTTACGGGAGAATTGACTAGTCAGGAAACCGATGGTTGGTACACACTGGCAAATACGTCTTCCTCTCGGATTTATCTCAAGCAAGCTTTCCAAGAAAACAGCAACTTGCTCGAGCAAGTGGTGGAACCTTTGACCATCATTACTGGTGGGCACAACCACAAGGATCAATTGACCTATGCCTGGAAGACACTCTTACAAAATGCGCCACACGATAGTATCTGTGGTTGTAGTATTGACGAAGTTCACCGTGAAATGGAAGTTCGTTTTGCCAAGGTCAATCAAGTCGGAAACTTTGTCAAGACCAACCTTCTGAACGAATGGAAGGGTAAACTAGCGACTCAAAAAGCCCAGAGTGAGCTCCTCTTTACGGTCATCAATACAGGCTTGCATGATAAGGTGGATACCGTCAGCACGATTGTCGACGTAGCGGTTTGTCCATTTAAGGAATTGCACCCGACAGAAGGTTTCAAGAAGATGGCGGCTTTGAGCTTGCCGGACTACCACGTAGAGGATTTAGATGGTCATCTTGTAGAAGCGGAGATTGAAGACTTGGGGGCAAGCTTTGGCTATACCTTGCCTAAGGATAAATTCCGTCAACCTTATATCGCGCGTCAAGTGCGCGTGACGGTTCCAGTTCACCTATCACCTCTTTCTTGGACGACCTTCCAGCTCTTAGAAGGGAAAGCATCTCATCATGATGGTCTGTTCCAAAATGGGGTGATCGATACACCATTTGTAACCCTAAGTATTGATGATGGTTTGACCCTCTATGATAAAACGACCAATGAGGCTTATGAGGATTTCCTTCGCTTCGAAGATCGTGGTGATATCGGAAATGAATATATCTACTTCCAACCAAAAGGAACAGAGCCAATCTATGCTCAACTGAAAGGTTATGAAGTTCTAGAAAACAATGCTCGCTATGCCAAAATCTTGCTCAAGCATGACTTGGCAATCCCGGTCAGCGCGGATGAACAATTGGATGCGGAACAAAGAGGCATTATCGAGTTTATGAACCGTAAGGCAGGACGCTCAGAAGAGCTGACAACCATCCCTCTTGAAACAGTGATGACCGTCTTTGTGGATGACCCGCAAATTCGCTTCAAGACGCGCTTCACCAATACAGCCAAGGATCACCGCATCCGTCTCTTGGTCAAAACTCATAACACTCGTCCAAGCAACGATTCTGAAAGCATCTATGAGGTGGTCACACGGCCAAATAAGCCAGCCGCTTCTTGGGAAAATCCTGAAAATCCCCAACACCAACAAGCTTTCGTCAGCTTGTATGATGATGTCAAGGGGGTAACAGTAGCCAATAAAGGTTTACATGAATATGAAATTTTAGGGGATGATACCATTGCCGTGACCCTTCTTCGGGCTTCTGGAGAACTTGGTGACTGGGGCTATTTCCCAACACCAGAAGCACAATGTTTGCGGGACTTTGAGGTGGAATATGCAGTGGAATGCCATCAAGCTCAGGGCCGCTTCTCAGCTTATCGCCGAGCTAAGGCTTTACAGACACCGATGACTAGCCTCCAAGTTGAAAAACAAGAAGGAAGTGTAGCGGCGTCTGGTAGCTTACTCAAGCATACAGCCTTGACGCATCCTCAGGTTTGTCCAACAGCCTTTAAGGTAGCAGAAAATGAAGAAGGTTACATCCTTCGCTATTACAATATGAGCCAAGAAAATGTGCGCGTGTCAGAAGGGCAACAAACGGTTGTCGATCTTCTGGAGCAACCGTATCCGGTCCACTCAGGACTATTGGCACCACAGGAAATTCGAACAGAATTGATCAAAAAAGAAGAAATTTAATTTCAAAAAGTAAACATAAACAGAAAGGAGGAGCGAAAAAAGTAAGAACCGACTGCTGACTCGCTCCTTTTTGCAGGTGAAAGCAATGACCATTGCAACGATTGATATCGGAGGGACTGGCATTAAGTTTGCTAGTCTAACTCCTGATGGAAAGATTTTAGATAAGACCAGCACCCCAACTCCAGAAACTCTAGAAGATTTATTGGCTTGGTTGGATCAACGCTTGTCAGAAGAGGACTACCGTGGGATTGCTATGAGTGTCCCAGGAGCGGTTAATCAAGAAACAGGAGTGATCGAGGGGATTAGTGCCATTCCTTACATTCATGGATTTTCATGGTACCAGGCCCTTGCTCATCACCAGCTACCTGTCCATCTAGAAAATGATGCCAACTGTGTTGGACTTAGTGAACTGCTAGCTCATCCTGAGATTGAAAATGCAGCCTGTGTTGTCATTGGCACAGGGATTGGCGGGGCCATGATTATCAATGGCAAGCTTCACCGTGGTCGCCATGGCTTGGGTGGAGAGTTTGGTTACATGACTACTATCGAACCAGCAGAAAAACTCAACAACTGGTCACTATTAGCTTCTACAGGAAACATGGTTCGCTATGTCATCGAAAAATCTGGTCAAACCGACTGGGATGGCCGTAAGGTTTACCAAGAGGCTGCAGCAGGCAATGCCCTTTGCCAAGAAGCCATTGAGCGGATGAATCGTAATCTTGCTCAAGGCTTGCTCAATATCCAGTATCTAATCGACCCAGATGTCATTAGCCTAGGTGGTTCTATCAGTCAGAACCCTGATTTTATCAAAGGGGTGCAAAAAGCAGTAGACGTCTTTGTGGAAAGATATGAAGAGTATACAATTGCGCCAGTTATCCAAGCTTGCACCTATCAGGCAGATGCCAATCTCTACGGTGCCCTTGTCAACTGGTTACAGGAGGAAAACCAATGGTAAATTTTACCGGAATTAGCAGTAAACAACAGCAAGCTATAGACTTACTTCAAAAGCACATTTCTCTACCAGATGTAGAAGTGGCAGTCGCTCAGTCTGACCAAGCTTCTATCTCTATCAAAGGTGAGGGTGGAGAATATCAATTGACTTATCGCAAACCTCACCAACTCTATCGCGCCTTATCTGTTCTCGCAACAGCTTTAGAAGAAGGGACTAAGGTAGAGATTGAAGAACAAGCGGCTTATGAAGATTTAGCCTACATGGCTGACTGTTCGCGAAATGCAGTTCTAAATGTTGCATCTGCCAAGCAGATGATTGAAGTCTTAGCTCTCATGGGTTATTCAACCTTTGAGCTTTATATGGAAGATACCTATCAGATTGAAGGGCAACCTTACTTTGGCTATTTCCGTGGCGCTTATGCTGCTGAAGAATTACAGGAAATCGAAGCTTACGCCCAGCAGTTTGATATGACCTTTGTACCATGTATCCAGACCTTGGCTCACTTATCAGCCTTTGTCAAATGGGGTGTCAAAGAAGTCCAGCAACTTCGTGATGTAGAGGACATTCTCCTCATCGGTGAAGAAAAAGTTTACGACCTAATCGACGGCATGTTTGCCACTCTGTCTAAACTGCAGACACGCAAGGTCAATATCGGGATGGATGAAGCTCACCTAGTTGGTTTGGGACGCTACCTCATCCTAAACGGTGTGGTTGATCGTAGCCTCCTTATGTGCCAACATTTGGAGCGCGTGCTGGATATCGCAGACAAGTATGGTTTCCACTGCCAGATGTGGAGCGATATGTTCTTCAAACTCATGTCAGCAGATGGCCAGTACGACCGTGATGTCGAAATTCCAGAAGAAACTCGTGTTTATCTTGACCGTCTCAAAGACCGTGTGACCTTGGTTTACTGGGATTATTACCAAGATAGCGAGGAAAAATACAACCGTAACTTCGGTAACCACCACAAGATTAGCCAGGATATTGCCTTTGCAGGTGGTGCTTGGAAGTGGATTGGTTTCACACCACACAACCATTTCAGTCGTCTCATCGCTATCGAAGCAAATAAAGCCTGCCGTGCTAATCAGATTAAAGAAGTCATTGTGACGGGCTGGGGAGATAATGGTGGTGAAACAGCTCAGTTCTCTATTCTGCCAAGCTTGCAAATTTGGGCCGAGCTCAGCTATCGCAATGATTTAGAGCGTTTATCTGCTCACTTCAAGACCAATACAGGTCTATCGGTTGAGGACTTTATGCAGCTGGATTTGGCCAACCTCTTACCAGATCTACCAGACAATCTCAGTGGCATCAATCCTAACCGCTATGTCTTTTATCAGGATGTTCTCTGTCCAATCCTTGACAAGCACATGACACCTGAACAGGACAAGCCTCACTTTGCCCAGGCAGCTGAGACTCTTTCTGACATTAAAGAAAAAGCTGGAGTCTACGCTTATCTTTTCGAAACTCAGGCCCAGTTGAATGCTATTTTAAGTGGCAAGGTGGATGTGGGACGACGCATTCGTCAAGCCTATCAAGCAGGTGATAAAGAGAGCTTGCAACAAATTGCTAGGGAAGAACTACCCAAATTAAGAAGCCAGATTGAAACCTTCCACAAGCTCTTTAGCCACCAATGGTTGAAAGAAAACAAGGTCTTTGGCTTGGATACCGTGGACATCCGTATGGGAGGACTCTTGCAACGCATCAAGCGAGCAGAAAGTCGTATTGAAGACTATCTAGCTGATTCTATCTCACGTATCGATGAGTTGGAAGTAAAGATTTTGCCATTCAACGATTTCTACGGAGATAAGGGCTTCGCAGCCACAACGGCTAATCAATGGCATACCATTGCAACAGCCTCAACTATTTATACAACGTAAAAAATGCCAAGTTGGATGACAAATGTCTTATCCATGGTGGATAGGAGTAGAAGAGGAGCTGTGTTTACAATCGCCCTTTTCTACTCCTTTTTTAAAGCTATGTCATAAATTTGTAGAATTTTTTCTATAATTAGGAGTTTGAAAAGAGAAAATAGCTATCTTATAATAAGTATTGTAAACGCTACCAAAGTAAAAACACGCTCAAGGCTCAAAGGGGGGGAGTTAAATGAAAAAGTTTGTAAGGACTCTGAGAGAAAATTTCATTTTTCTTTTAATGGTCTTACCGGGTGCAGCGTGGTTAATCTTATTCTTCTATATTCCGGTTTTTGGGAATATCGTAGCATTTAAGGACTATCATATCACAGGAGAGGGCTTCATCGACAGTGTCATGAAGAGTAAATGGGTTGGCTTTGACAACTTCAAGTTCCTCTTTAGTTCCAAAGATGCCTACATTATTACAAGAAATACGGTCTTGTACAACTTAGGATTTATCTTCTTAGGATTGATTGTTTCCGTTGGGATCGCCATCATCTTTAGTGAGTTGAGATCAAAAAGAGTGGTCAAGGTGCTTCAAACCTCCATGCTCTTCCCATACTTCCTATCATGGGTTATCATCAGCTTCTTCACCGATGCCTTCCTGAACGTGGACAAAGGATTGGTCAACCACATCTTAACTTCACTTGGCATGAAGGCCATCAATTTCTATTCAGAATTGTGGATCTGGCCAGCGCTTCTCCTCTTCTTAGGAATTTGGAAAGGCTTTGGTTATAGCAGTGTCATGTACTATGCAACCATCATGGGAATTGACCCAACTTACTATGAAGCAGCGACCGTGGATGGTGCGTCTAAGTGGCAACGCATTCGCAATATCACCATTCCTCAGTTGTCTTCCTTGATTACGGTCTTGACCATTCTTGCAGTCGGAAATATCTTCCGCGCAGACTTCGGTCTCTTCTACCAAATCCCGCATAATGCTGGAGCGCTCTATAGTGTGACCAATGTTATTGATGTTTATGTCTACAACGGTTTGACCAAGTCAGGGGATATCGGGATGACAGCAGCAGCCGGTCTTTACCAATCGGTAGTAGGTTTGGTTCTTGTTTTAATCTCAAATATCATTGCCCGTCGCATTGATAAGAATGCCGCTCTCTTCTAGAAAGGAGGATCGTATGAAAAAATCAACCATTCAAAAAGAAAAAATTGATAATGTCGGGATCCATTCTTTCAGTAAGAAGAGCAACTTCTTCTTTACCTTGTTGTTGACCTTAGTCGGATTGACCTGTGTACTTCCCTTCATCTTCGTTGTCATGATCTCTTTGACAGACGAACAAAGTTTGGCAGTCCATGGATTCCAATTCTGGCCAGCAAAATTTGGATTTGATGGTTACCTTTTCTTGGTACAGTTCAAAGAAAAAATCTTGCAAGCCCTCTTCATTACCTTGTTTGTGACCATTGTGGGAACAGCATGTAATGTCTTTATCACAACAACCTATGCTTATGCTATCTCACGGAGTACCTTTAAATACCGCAAGTTCTTTACCGTATTTTCACTCCTTAGTATGCTCTTTAGTGCAGGGTTGGTACCGGGCTATATTGTTACCACTCAACTCTTGCAATTGGGTGATACCATCGGGGCTTTGATCATCCCAATGTTGCTTAGCCCATTCAACATCATCTTGATGCGGACTTTCTTTAAACGGACCATTCCAGAAGCCATTCTTGAATCTGCTCGGATCGATGGAGCAAGTGAAACACGGATTTTCTTCCAAATTTGCTTGCCACTCTCTCTACCAGGGATTGCGACTATTAGTCTCTTCACCGCTTTAGGATTCTGGAACGACTGGTTCAACGCCCTTCTCTATATTAAGAGTGACAACCTTTACCCATTGCAATACCTCTTGATGCAAATCCAAAACAATATGGATTACATCGCTAAAAATGTCGGGGTATCCGGCCAATTGGCAGGAGCTGTACAATCCATCCCACGGGAAACAGGACGTATGGCTATGGTGGTTGTGGCAACAGTGCCAATCGCCATTCTCTATCCATTCTTCCAACGCTACTTTGTAAAAGGCTTGACCATCGGTGGTGTGAAAGAATAGGAAAACAAGTGAAAATCGACAAGATTTTCAACTCATAACTTAGTCTAAAAAGAAAATAACATAAAGGAGATTTTTCTTATGAAAAATTGGAAAAAATACGCGTTAGCATCTGCTAGTGTCATTGCTCTTGGAGCTACTCTTGCTGCTTGTGGAAGCCTTACAGGTAACAACAAGAAATCAGCAACAACTGAAGACGGTAAACCAATCATCAAGATGTACCAAATCGGTGACAAACCAGATAACTTGGATACCTTGTTAGAAAATGCCAACAAGATCATTGAAAAGAAAGTTGGCGCAAAATTGGATATCCAATATCTTGGTTGGGGTGACTACGCACAAAAAATGAACGTTATCATCTCATCTGGTGAAAACTATGATATTGCCTTTGCCAACAACTACGTTATCAATGCTCAAAAAGGTGCCTATGCTGACTTGACAGAATTGTACAAGAAAGAAGGGAAAGAACTTTACAAAGCACTTGACCCAGCATACATCAAAGGGAACACTGTAAATGGCAAGATCTATGCTGTTCCAGTAGCAGCCAACGTTGCATCTTCTCAAAACTTTGCCTTCAACGGACCACTTGTTGAAAAATATGGTATCGACATCTCAAACGTCAAAGACTATGCTTCTCTTGAACCAGTCTTGAAAGCCATTAAAGAAAAAGATCCAAACGTTGTTCCATTTGCCATGAACAAGAGCTACGGTGGACCTTCAGATGACTTCGACTATGTAGCTGTTGATGGACTTCCATTCGTTGTTGACTTGAAAGGTGACACTACGAAGATCGTTGACCGTTACACAATCCCTCGTTATGTAGAAAACTTGAAGACTCTTCATAAATACTACGAAGCAGGATATATTCCAAAAGACGTAACTACAAGCGATACTGGATATGACCTTTCTCAAGATACTTGGTTGGTTCGTGAAGAAACAGTAGGACCAGCTGACTACGGTAACAGCTTGCTTACTCGTGTAGCAAACCGTAAGATCGACATCAAACCATTTACTGAACTTTACAAGAAGAACAACACCACTCAAGTAGCTAACTTTGTTATCTCAAACAACTCTAAGAACAAAGAAAAAGCAATGGAAGTGTTGAACCTTTTGAACACTAATCCAGAACTCTTGAACGGCCTTGTTTATGGACCAGAAGGCAAGAACTGGGAAAAAGTTGACGGCAAAGAAAACCGTGTTAAAGTCTTGGATGGCTACAACGGAAACACTCACATGTCTGGATGGAACACTGGTAACAACTGGATTCTTTACATCAACGAAAACGTAACAGATGAACAAATTGCACAATCTAAGAAAGACTTGGAAACTGCAAAAGAATCTCCAGCACTTGGTTTCATCTTTAACACAGATAAAGTGAAATCAGAAATCACAGCTCTTACAAATACTTTGAACCAATTCGCAGGTGCTATCAATACTGGTACTGTGGATCCTGAAGTAGAAGTTCCTAAGATGCTTGAAAAATTGAAATCAGAAGGTGCTTACCAAAAAGTGCTTGATGAAATGCAAAAACAATACGACGAATACCTTGCTTCTAAAAAATAAGAAATAGGTCGTGTGAAAAGGCTTTGGAGGGATCTCCAGAGCCTTTTTAAGTTTTTTATGAAAATGAATCTTGGAAATGAAAATCAATATTTCAATTTACTAATGCAAATATGGGAAAGCGTTTTATTTTTATGATATAATAGAATCACTAATTGGAAAAGAGGCTGAATGATGGGGAAAATCATCGAGTTCATTTTTACGAGAGTCTATGTTGCTATGCTGGTAACAGGGATTTTTTGGGTTTTGACGATCTGTGGGGGTGTTCTGCTAGGAGTAGGACCGGCTAGTGCCGCTATCATGAGCCTCTATGCGGAAAATGGCATGACCTACAAGGACTATCATTGGTCACGCGCTTGGGGACTCTTCAAAGAAAATCTTGTTCCAGCCAATCAAGTCTTTTACACCTTCTTTGCCATTGAAGGAGTCCTCCTCTATGGCATGTACCTCATGATCCAGATTCCTCACTTGAATTTCTTCCAAATTTTGGTTCTCCTGTTTAATCTAGTTTTCCTCTTGGTTGCGCCTCTAGCTTACGCCGTTTATTTGAAATTGCAAGTGCATTTTGCTCTCTCTTATGCCAACAGTATCAAGCTCAGTTTGATCGGAATGTTGCTGGACATTCGTCCAGTTCTTAAGCTCATCCTTGGAACAGCACTACTTGGTGTCATTAGCTATTATATGCCAGCCCTTCTCTTTTTTGTCTTGATCGGCGTCTGGCATTTCTTTGTCAATGATATCTTTGACCCTGTTTATCAAAATATCCACGAAAAATTGGTATCCTAACGATGAAAAAAATCTGGTTAAGTACGCTTTTAAAATTCTACGCCTATGTCATGGTGGTCATTTTGACCATTATGGGTCTCGTCGTAGCGGGGATCTCTTGGAAAAACCAGCAAGCTGAAGCCGATCGGATCGCCCAACGGGTCTTGACTGAAGTCGTGACGGATCTCGAGACCTCTTATCAGCGGGTCACACAAGAAGGGCGTAGTCTCGTTGAAAACCCTGCAAAATTAGAAGGGGTTTATCGCTATTTTACCTTGTCACCATCGGAGTATGAGACTTGGCGATTGAATGCCCAGTTTCCTTCTTATATCCAATTGTCCCTACATAAGAATATTGACAGTCTCTATTTGAGCAATAAAAACATCGAGGGGATCGATGTCACCTTGTCGGATTACAAGACAGTATTTGTCTCTACCCGGCAATCGAAGGGGGGTAAGCAAGTTTCAGCGGACCATTACAAGGCTCCTGCGACAGCCATTCCGGTTCCTTTGACAGATCCGACTACGGGTGCTGGAGTTGGGATTGCTTATATGACTCTGGACCAGGAAATTTTGACGGCAGCGATTGACAATGCTAGAGGAGATCTACCGGTTGCTGTGAGGATCTTCACGCCCTTTGGGAAAGAAATGTACCATGAAGGGGATAAGGAGCAAGCAAAAGATGTTAAATGGCAAACCCGTAGCACGATCTATGGCTACAAGGTGGATGTAGTCGTTTCTGAAAGTTATTTGGTCAAGAAGGGTCTAGCTAACCTGACCACTTTTCTCTCCATTGCCTTCCTGATTTTCTTGATCCTGTACTTGTTATTACGGCAGATTTTCAAAAATTACCGGCGTCAAGTCCTCGATTTGGTCGATACCATGAATCAGATCAGTCAAGGCGATAGTGAACGTCGGATTGATACTTCGACCAAGGACCAAGAACTTTTGGTCATTGGTAATATGATCAATACCATGTTAGACAATATGGACAAGAACATTCGGGATATCTACCAGTTGCAGCTCAGCCAAAAAGATGCCAATATGCGGGCCCTACAAGCCCAGATCAATCCCCATTTCATGTACAATACACTGGAATTTATCCGGATGTATGCCGTCATGCAAGAGCAGGATGAATTGGGTGATATTATCTATGAGTTTAGTAGTCTCTTGCGCAATAATATTTCAGATGAGCGAGTGACGACGGTTGAAAATGAGCTCGAATTTTGTCGCAAATACAGCTACCTCTGCATGGTGCGTTATCCAAAATCGATTGCCTATGGTTTTAAGATCGATCCAGATTTGGAAAAAATGAAGATTCCAAAATTCACCATCCAGCCTTTGGTTGAGAACTATTTTGCGCATGGGGTGGACCACAAACGCAAGGACAATGTGATCAGTGTCAAGGTCTTGCAAGGAGAAGGGCAGGTCATCATCTTGATCACTGATAATGGGCGCGGGATGAAAGAAGAACAGCTAGAAAGCATTCAAGAGATGCTAGCCAATCGCAATCCACGCTCAGAAATCGAAAAAAAGAGTGGTCGGCAGTCCATCGGAATTGTCAATGTCCATGAACGCATGTTGCTCTATTTTGGAGATCGCTACCATATCCAAGTCTTCTCCCAACCTAACCATGGAGTGACCTATACGATAACCATTCAAGATGAATAAAGGAGACAGAATGTACAAAGTCTTATTAGTAGACGATGAGTATATGATTACAGAAGGGTTAAAAAAATTAATCCCCTTTGACCACTGGAATATGGAAGTGGTCGCAACTGCAGAAGATGCAGACCAGGCCCTTGATTATGTGCGAGAGTATCCGGTAGATGTGGTGATCACGGATGTCAATATGCCTGGGAAAACTGGACTTCAGATGATTGCTGAGATGAAGGATTTGATCCCAGATGCTGCCTATATCATTATGTCAGGCTATCAGGATTTTGAATATGTCAAAACAGCCCTCAATTTGCGCGTGGCAGACTACCTGCTCAAACCTGTCAATAAGGTGGAGATGGGCAATATCCTAGAAAAAATTCAGCATAAAATCCAGCAACCAAGCCAAGAGTTGGCCGACCGTTTGATTCACGATGATATCTCTGAGGAAGAGTTTTGTCGCTATATCGCTGGTCGGAACTCATTGTGGATTGGAGTCGCTAAGGAGAAAAAAGGCTTTATCAGCTCGTCTTATCAAGTTCTTGGGCAAAATCTTCAACTCTTTATCTCGGATCAAAAAGAAGAAGCCATGATTGAGAAGGCCTTTGAACCTCCGTATAAGGAGCACTTTCATCAATTTAAGGATCTAGTGGAGCGGAGCCTCTTTTATGGGGCGACCCCTCTCAATCAAGATGAAGAAGTCTTCCATTACTACGAGCCGGCCTATCGGGTGATCATGCAAGGAAATATCCAACAGATCTTAGAAGAACTGGACTGGTTAGAAAAAATGATCCTTGAGAAGACCCCTAAGGTCTCACTGACCAAGCAGCTCTTTATCCAATTTTTGATGGATGTCTTTCATTTGTTTGAATACCTGCAAGGTGATAATTTAGCTGATGTAGTCAAGAAAGTCCAAGAAACTGCCACTTTTAGCGAGATGATTGGCTTTATCCAGGAAGAGTTGTCCCGTTTCTTATCCCACTATCGGATGAATGAAAATGTAGCGAGTGTCCTCCAAGTGATTAGCCGTGATTACCAAAAAGAGCTGTCACTAAAGGACATCAGTCAGGGTCTCTTTATCAATCCAGTCTATTTAGGCCAATTGATTAAACGAGAAACCAATGCGACTTTCGCAGAACTCCTCAACAAACAGCGGATCAAGGCTGCCCAGCAGCTCCTCTTATCGACCAATGATAGTATTGAAGATATCTGCTACAAGGTCGGTTACAGTAATGTTGGCTATTTCTACAAAGTTTTCCGCAAACTCTGTGGCAAATCGCCTAAAACCTATCGCTTACAAGTCATGACAGAGCATACAGAAGATGAGTAAAAGGCTGAGACGATTGTCTCAGCCTTTTCACTTTTCATTTTAAATCCTCTGTATCTTGATTTTCCCAACCAATATTTGGGCCTCAATGGTGATTTCTGTGAGTTGGGTCCAGTCGATTTTTTCTTGGTCAACGTGAAATAGAAGGGGGGTCATGGTGAGGAGCGCCTGACGTTCTTCAGGAGTTAAACTCTTGGTAAGGCTGACCGTTTCGGATGAGAGAATCTGACAGTGATCTTCAAAGTGCTCCAAAATTTCCTGGTTGGAGTAAAATTGCTTGGCCAATTGATCTTGGGCCAACTGACGAATTTCTTTTAGATGAGAAGAGGTTGGGACGACCTTAATGATCACCCCTTCTGTCTTTATGACACGTTCAAATTCAGCGTAATTAGCCGGGGAGAAGATGTCCAAAATGACCTCCATACTCTTAGATTGAATGGGTAAATGAGCCAAATCTCCTACAAACCAATTGACCTTCCAACTAGCGTCACTCTTGGCAGCTAGTTGTACGGATTCCTTGGAAAGATCAAATGCATAGAAAGTAGCTTCGGGATAAGCTTCTTGTAGTTTTCGGGAGTAATAGCCTTCCCCGCAACCGATATCTAGAATTCTGGCGTCACGGGCCGGAATCTTATGTCCGATCGCTGTTAGAATCGGCTCATAAAACCCTGCTTCTAAGATCAGCTGGCGATTATGGAAATTTTCTTTGTCATAGTCCTTTGATTGCTTGTTCTGGGGAGCCAGGTTGACATAGCCAAATTTCGCCAAATCAAAAGAATGGCTCTTGGGACATTTAAAACTGGTTCCCACAAGTTCTAGGTTCAGTTGACAGATAGGACAGGCAAAAGCAGTGGCTGTTTGAAATCGTTGTAATTTTGGTTTGATCGGTGTATTCATATTAGTAGTGTAACAAAAGAGCCTCTAGATAGCAACTGATGCTTTAATGGGACTAAGTCACACTTTTTGACGGTTCTACGCGGTATTGAGTGGACCTTGAGTTTCTTTATCTAATTTTGTCCACTGGATTGTTCAGGACGGTTTTCAATTCTGGACAATATTTACTTGCCTCAAATTCAATGACCTCATATTGAGCAATCTCATTTTGATAGAATGGATCGTGTGCAATGATTTCTTGGACAGCATCTTTATTTTTTGCTCTCATGAGAATGATACCGCCGGTCCTTGGATTTTTTCTTCCAGATGCGATAAAATGACCTTTTGTATAATACTGATTTAAAAAATCTATGTGTTTTTCTAAGAATTCTTCAACTTCATCAAGGGGCTTGATATAGGTAAGATTTACAATAAACATAAGTGACTCCTTTAAAATAAATGATAAATAGATTATAATACTTTACAAACTACCTGAATAGTAGGCACATTTTTGTAAGGAGAAAAAATGTTAACAAATAAAAATTGGAACTGTAGTATGTCTCGAGTCTTAGATGTGGTTGGTGGGAAATGGAGAATGAATATATTATGGGTTATAAACAAGCATAAGAGAGTCCGTTTCAATCAATTGAGAAGAGAAGTTGAAGGGATTACAACTATCAGTTTGACACGTGGATTAGATGTTTTAATAGAGAACCAATTGATTGAGAAATATGATTTTGAAACGATGCCACTCCATACAGAATATGAGCTGACAGAAAAAGGGAAATCACTGATGCCGATTTTAAAGGACTTGAATCAATGGGGAAAAGAATGGTTGCATTAAATTTTCTTCTTCTTTTTGTCACTTTCATCTTGCCACTTAGGTTCTCATTTTGACCGCTTATCCCAAAAGGCCGTTTTTTAAACGGCTTTTTTGCTAGACTGATATTGTCAAAAAGGAGAGAGAACATGATATTACAAGCTAAAAACATCAGTAAACGGTATGGAAATCATCTAGTGGTTGATCATATTCACCTACAGTTTGAAAAGGGAACGTTTAATGCGATTCTAGGACCAAATGGGGCGGGGAAATCAACGACGATTTCTATGTTGATCGGTTTGAAACAACCAACGCAAGGCGAAATAATCTATGAACCCGGTACTAAAATTGGTGTGGTCTTCCAAACCAGTGTTTTAGATGAGATGCTGACGGTTAGGGAAAATCTGACCATTCGTGCCAGACAGTACAAAGGCCTAAAACCAAATCGTGTGTCTGATCTTATTGATCGACTAGGCCTATCAGCTTTCCAAAAGCAGAAATATGGGACGCTTTCAGGCGGCCAAAAGCGTCGGGTTGACATTGCGCGTGCTCTACTGCACGGTCCAGATCTTCTGTTCTTAGATGAGCCAACGACAGGTTTAGACATTCAAACCCGGAAGTCTATTTGGGATTTGCTCTATCAATTGCAGAGAGAAGAGGGAATGACCGTTGTATTGACCACGCATTATCTTGACGAAGCAGATGAAGCTGATCAAATTTATATTGTAGATCATGGGAAAGTGATTGCTCAAGGATCGGCACTAGATATTAGGAGCCAGTATGCTACTAATATCTTAAAGATTCGTTTCAAGGAGAGACAGCAGATAGAAAGTCTCAAATCTTCGGGAATGTCAGTAGAGCAACAAAGTCAATTGGAGTATGTTCTTCGACCCGAGAGTGAAAGGGAAGCCATTGATTACCTGGTACAAGTTAGAGATAAATTAGCCCATTTTGAGTTTCGTCCAGGGACTATGGATGATGCCTTTATTGCACTAACAGGAAGGGAGGTTCGCTAATGCTAGCCTTACTAAAGCGAAATTTTTTATTGTATTTTAGGAATCGTTCAGGTGTTTTCTTCTCCTTGTTGGGAGCCTTGATTTCCTTTATTCTCTATATTATTTTTCTTCAAAAAAATCTAACAGATGCCTGGGCTCAGCTTCCCAATAGTGCTCCTGTGTTAAATAATTGGTTAATGAGTGGGACGCTGGCTGTGACAGGGATTACGACAAGTCTGGCTGCCCTGACTCAGTTAGTAAAGGACCGTGAACATCAAGTAGATCAGGATCTTTATTTATCGGATCAAGGAAAGTGGCGGTTAGCATTTTCGTATCTAACGAGTGCGATCATCATTTCTTTTTCCATGCAGATCCTTATGTATGTGCTGATGTGTGGCTATTTTAGAGAAGTTCCAACCTTATCTCTATTACCTGAAGTGCTCCTCATTATGCTCCTTAGTAGCCTACTTTCTAGCTTAGTGAATGCCATTTTTGTTTATTTTTTCCAATCAGTAGATAGTCTTGGGAAGTTTTCGACCATAGTGGGTACAGCTTCTGGTTTTTTGGTAGGGACTTATGTACCTTTGGGCGTTCTACCTAATTTTGCTCAACTACTAATGAAATGTACCCCAGCAACTTATATTGCTGCACTTTATCGACGAGTCCTCATGAAAGAAGCATTAAGTGAGACCTTTAAAGGTCAAGATAATCTTCTTCAAGAGTTTCAAGAAAAAATGGGTGTTCAGCTCAAATGGCAAACTTTATTGACAAAGGAACAAACATACCTTATAGTGTTAGGAGGTATTCTTCTAGCTTTGGGGATTTGGATTTCCTTGGCAAAAAGATCGAGTAAAAGAAAGTAAGTGAGAATTGGAGTAGGAATGAAGATTCGTTTTGAGGAAAAACAAGATATCCCAGAAAACGACCCCTGTGTGGTCATTCAAGCCAAGCAATTATCTGATCAAGCACGAGAGGTGATGGAGTATCTCGAACAATTTTCGACAGTGAATCAAGTAGTGATCCCTATCAAAACAGATGATCATTTGATCATGGTGAAAATTGATGACATTATTCTAGCCGAGATTGATAAGAATCAGCTCACCATTTATACGATAGACAAAACGTTCACCATCAGAGATACTTTGATAAATTTTCAACATCGGATTAATCGTCGTAATTTTTTACAGATATCACGCCACGCGGTGATGAATATCGACCATTTAGAATCGCTATCGGATAGTTTTTCAGGCAATATGATGGCTAAACTGACACGTGGAGTAAAATCAAGTGTCAGTCGGAAATATGTCAAATCCTTGATGGATTATTTAGGGGTATAGGAGAAAGTGATGAAACGAGTTATAGCTTATTTTGTATCTGGTATGAGGACAGGATCCTTCTTTTATTTGTGCTTGGTGTTATTATCCCATGTCTATACCAACATCGTCTATCCCGCTGTAAATGTCCGCAACATCCTAGCGATATTTTTGATGAGTGGGACAATGGGCATCTTGACCTTCATTCTTGAGGAAGAAGAGTTTTTGACCTATAGTTTGCGTGTGGCTTTGCATTTAGTTGTGACAGCTGCCATCTTAGCATTAACCTACTTGTTTTTTGGCTGGGGGACAGCCTTACGGAGCCCGATTCCTTGGTTGATCTTTCTAGCCATTTACGGCCTGATCTGGCTGTACCAGATTTGGCAACTCCATAAAAAAACTCAACGAATCAACCAAGCTTTGTTGCATCGCAGAAAAGGGAAATAGTCTCAGAAAAAAGTGTATAAGAAAACCACGAAGTTCATACCAAACTTCGTGGTTTTACTTTCTTAATAAGTCAAAACAAAGTATTTTTTCTTACCGCGACGGATAACGGTCAATTCATTTTCTAATTTATCGCTATCGCTCAAGACATAGTCAAGATCTTGGATGCGTTCGCCATTGACGTAGATCGCTCCATTTTGAACATCTTCGCGGGCTTGGCGTTTAGAATTCACTACACCAGCTGTGACCAAGAGTTCAACAATGTTGAGGTTGTCTTCTGCTTGGACCTGGTAGTTTGGCACACCACGAAGGCCTTGTTTGAGTTCTTTGACAGACAAGTTCTTGATGTTTCCTGCAAAGAGTTGTTCCGTGATGTTGAGGGCTTCCTTGTAAGCTTCTTCACCGTGAACGAGGGTAACCACTTCACGCGCCAAGATCTTTTGAGCCAAGCGTTCATGAGGAGCAGCCTCAAACTGTTTGCGAATCTCTTCGATTTCATCGAGTGACAAGAAAGTGAAGATCTTCAAGAAGCGCACAGCATCTGCATCCATCACGTTCATCCAGAATTGGTACATTTCGTAAGGAGATGTTTTGTCTGCATTGAGCCAGACGGCATTGCCTTCTGATTTACCGAATTTCTTACCAGTTGCATCTGTGATCAAAGGCACAGTCATAACATGACCAGTTTTGTCTGCCTTACGACGCATCAACTCAGTACCAGCTGTCATGTTTCCCCATTGGTCAGATCCACCGATTTGAAGGGTGACATTGTGTTCTTGGTTGAGGACGTAGAAGTCGTAGCCTTGCATGATTTGGTAGGCAAACTCCGTGTAAGAAATTCCTGTCTCAATCCGTTTTTTAACAGATTCTTTACTCATCATAGCATTGACCGTAAAGTATTTTCCGACATCACGAAGGAAGTCAATAAAGCTAATGCTTCCGAACCAATCGTAGTTGTTGACCATTTCGGCTTTATTGTCACCATTTTCAAAATCGAGGAAACGAGACAATTGCCCTTGAATGGAGCGAACCCATTCTTGTACAGTTTCTTTTGTTTGGAGACTACGTTCAGCATCTTTGAAGGACGGATCTCCAATGAGACCAGTCGCACCGCCAACGAGCGCATAAGGTTTGTGGCCTGCTAGTTGAAGGCGACGGCTAGTCAAGATGGCAACCAAGTGGCCAAGGTGAAGGCTGTCAGCAGTTGGATCATAACCAGTATAATAAGAAACCTGACCTTCTTCCAGTGCTTTGCGCAAGGCTTCTTCATCCGTCGTTTGAAATACCAAACCACGCTCTTTTAGCTCATCAAAAATGTGCATGTGTCTTTTCTCCTTTATAAGTTTATTCATTTCTCTATTCTACCATAAACCACAGAAATGGCAATGTTTTCCATCATTTTCTTGACCTTATCCAAGCAGAGTGAGTGACGATTTCTACGCTCTTGTGATTGAAAACAAAGGGCCTAATCTGCTATAATATAGGGAACAAGGAGAAAGAATCAGTGAATCAATTAAAAGAGAAGTTGCAAGATTTTTGGAAGAAAGTCCAAAAATTCTTTGCAAATATGTATACAGAAACTCCAAATAAGGAAAAAAATGAGGAAAGTAGCTGGTCTGTCGGTGATATTTTTGCGACCTTTTTGCGAACCCTCAAACTCTTGTGGGATGTCATGATCGCCCTGTTCGTGTGCCTCTTTTTATTTGGCGCAGGGATCGGGATTGGTTATGCGGCGAGCCTCTTTAGCAATGTCAAGGTTCCAAAGACAGAAGAATTGGTCCAGCAGGTCCGCAACGTCAGCAGTGTTTCAAAACTGACTTATTCCGATAAGAGCTTGATTGCAGAAGTGGACAGTGATTTGATCCGCACGCCCGTAGCTGGAGACGCCATTTCAGACAATGTCAAGAAGGCTGTGATCGCTACTGAGGATGAGAATTTTGAAAGCCACAAGGGGGTTGTGCCTAAAGCCGTTCTTCGGGCAACACTTGGATCTGTAGCCGGCGTGGGTTCCTCTAGTGGGGGATCAACCCTGACCCAGCAGTTGATCAAACAGCAAGTCGTGGGAGACGCTCCAACCTTTACTCGTAAGGCGACAGAGATTGTCGATGCCTTGGCTTTAGAGCGGGGAATGGATAAAAATGAAATCCTAACCACCTACTTAAATGTTTCGCCTTTTGGACGAAACAATCGGGGACAAAATATTGCAGGTGTGGAAGCTGCAGCTCAAGGGATCTTTGGCGTCTCTGCAAAAGACTTGTCTGTTCCACAAGCGGCCTTTATCGCTGGCTTGCCACAAAGTCCGATTGTCTACTCTCCTTATGCTGCAGACGGTAGCCTAAAGAGCAAGGAGAATCTCGAGTTAGGTCTGGCGCGTGCCAAAGACGTTTTGTTCAATATGTACCGGACGGGAGTCTTGTCGAAAAAAGACTATGAGACCTATGCTCAATACGACTTGACCAAAGACTTCATGGCTCCAGATGGCATCGAGAAAACACCGCATGACTACCTCTACTTCCAAGCCATGGAAGAAGCAAAAGAGGCCATGTATGATTACTTGATCAAGCGAGACAATGTCACCAAGCAAGACTTGAAAAATAATGAAACTGTCAAGGCTTACCAAGAATTAGCTGAGAGCGAGTTGCGCGAAGGTGGCTACACCATTCAAACCACGATTAACAAACCGGTTCACAATGCCATGCAGGCCGCAGTAGCGAATTTTGGAAGTGTCTTGGATGATGGGACGGGTCTTGTAGAAGTTGGGAATGTCCTTATGGACAACCGGACGGGTGCCGTTTTAGGATTTATCGGTGGACGGAATTTTGACGGCAACCAAAACAACCATGCTTTTGATACAGAGCGTTCCCCAGGGTCGACTATCAAACCGCTGTTGGCATACGGAATTGCCATCGACCAAGGCTTGATGGGAAGCAATAGCATCCTTTCTAACTACCCAACTAATTTCTCAAGTGGTGAGCCAATCATGCACGTGGATAGCCGAGGGACAGCCATGATGGATCTCCGTGAGGCCCTCAATACCTCATGGAATATTCCAGCTTACTGGACTTACCGGACCCTTCGTGAAAAGGGTGTGGATGTCCCATCCTACATGAAGAAAATGGGCTATGATATTCCTGAATATGGCATTGAGAGTCTGCCGATGGGGGGAGGAATTGAGGTCACTGTTGCTCAACATACCAATGGTTTCCAAACCATTGCTAACAATGGGAACTACCTCAAACGCTACATGGTAGAACAAATCATTGATCGAGATGGGGATGTAGTCTACAAGCACGAGGCAGATCCTGTTCGTGTTTACTCTCCAGCAACGGCAACGATTATGCAGGATCTCTTGCGCGGGGTTATTACGTCTGGTGCTACAACGACCTTTAAGTCACGGATTAGCCAAGTCAACCCAACGCTGGCAGGTGCAGACTGGATTGGAAAAACCGGTACCACTAACTCAAATGGGGATATGTGGCTCATGCTGTCCACCCCTAATGTTTCTTTAGGAGGTTGGATTGGCCATGACAACAATGCTTCTATGCAGACCTTGACTGGATACAACAACAATGCCCAATACATGGCGCAGTTGGCAAATGCTATCTACCAAGCAGATCCAAGTCTCTTCGGAATTCAGGATAAATTCACTCTCGATAAGAGTGTGATCCGCTCTGAAGTGCTCAAATCGACTGGTGAAAGACCGGGTCGCGTCAATGTCAATGGCCGGGATATCGATGTGAGCGGTCAAATGGTGACGAGTCTTTGGGCCAAAAACGGAGCGCCAACCACTCAATACCGCTTTGCCATCGGGGGATCGGATAGCGATTATCAAAGTGCTTGGGCAGCGATTCTCGGTAATAGCAGTGGAAATCAGTCGAATAATAAGAACAATTCGACAACCAATAGTTCATCAAGCAATAGTTCAAATCGAAACAGCTCAAATCGTGGCAATCGACGCTAGTCTGATCCAGTAGAAAACCTAGAGAAAGCCTTGATTTTTGGAGCAAAAAACGGTATAATAGTGATAACTAATTTGTCGTGTGCTTTATTTGAAATATTGTCCAAATAAGAGCTTACAGCAGTTAAATCTTACTTGAATAAGTCGATTTAGCTGCTCTTTTTGTGCCTATTTTTCAGAAAAAGCCTAGTTTGTTACACAAATTTAATTTTTCTAAAAATTACAAAAAGCGACGAATGAGGTGAAGAGACAGCTCTTCACGTGATGCAAATCACACAATTGTAGTTAAAACCGGATAGGTGGTGAAAGTCATTTTACCAAGCTATCCTAGTATGGAAAAAGGAGCTAAAAACTTTGGCAGGACATGACGTTCAATACGGGAAACATCGGACCCGTCGTAGTTTTTCAAGAATCAAAGAGGTTCTTGATTTACCAAACTTGATTGAAATCCAGACAGACTCATTCAAAGATTTCTTGGATCATGGCTTGAAGGAAGTATTTGAAGATGTGCTTCCCATCTCAAACTTCACGGATACAATGGAATTGGAATTTGTGGGTTATGAAATCCGCGAACCTAAGTATTCGCTTGAAGAAGCGCGCATCCACGATGCCAGCTACTCAGCACCAATCTTTGTGACCTTCCGTTTGGTCAACAAAGAAACAGGTGAAATCAAGACCCAAGAAGTTTTCTTTGGTGATTTCCCAATCATGACTGAAATGGGAACTTTCATCATCAATGGTGGAGAACGGATTATCGTATCTCAGTTGGTCCGCTCACCAGGTGTCTACTTCAATGATAAGGTGGACAAGAATGGTAAGATTGGTTATGGATCTACTGTTATCCCTAACCGTGGAGCTTGGTTAGAGCTTGAAACCGACTCAAAAGACATCGCCTACACGCGCATCGACCGCACACGTAAAATTCCATTTACAACGCTTGTGCGTGCTCTTGGATTCTCAGGAGATGATGAAATCATCGATATCTTTGGGGACAGCGAATTGGTTCGCAATACTATCGAAAAAGATATCCACAAAAATCCAATGGATTCACGGACAGATGAAGCCCTCAAAGAAATCTACGAGCGTCTTCGTCCAGGTGAACCAAAAACAGCGGAAAGCTCACGTAGCTTGTTGGTAGCCCGTTTCTTTGATCCACGTCGTTATGACTTGGCACCAGTTGGTCGCTACAAGATCAACAAGAAACTCAATATCAAGAACCGCTTGTTGAATCAAACAATCGCAGAACCATTGGTGGATGCTGAAACAGGAGAAATCCTTGTAGAAGCTGGTACTGTCATGACGCGCGATGTCATCGACAGCATCTCAGAACAATTGGATAACGGTTTGAACAAAATCACCTACATTCCAAATGATGCTGCTGTTTTGACAGAACCAGTGGAATTGCAAAAATTCAAAGTTGTTGCTCCAACAGATCCAGACCGCGTTGTCACCATCATCGGAAATGCCAACCCATCTGACAAAGTACGGATTGTAACTCCAGCAGATATCTTGGCAGAAATGAGCTATTTCTTGAACCTGGCAGAAGGTATTGGTCGCGTGGATGATATCGACCACCTTGGAAACCGTCGGATTCGTGCCGTTGGTGAATTGCTTGCCAACCAAGTGCGTCTTGGACTTTCACGGATGGAACGAAACGTTCGCGAACGGATGTCTGTACAAGATAACGATGTCTTGACACCACAACAAATCATCAACATCCGTCCAGTAACTGCGGCAATTAAAGAATTCTTTGGTTCTTCACAGTTGTCACAGTTCATGGACCAACACAACCCACTTTCTGAGTTGTCTCACAAACGTCGTTTGTCTGCCTTAGGGCCTGGTGGTTTGACACGTGACCGTGCCGGATATGAAGTGCGTGACGTACACTATACCCACTATGGTCGTATGTGTCCAATCGAAACACCTGAAGGACCAAACATCGGTTTGATCAACAACTTGTCATCTTACGGACACTTGAACAAATATGGCTTCATCCAAACGCCATACCGTAAAGTGGACCGTGAAAAAGGTGTGGTGACCAACGAAATCGTTTGGTTGACAGCCGATGAAGAAGATGAGTACATCGTCGCTCAGGCCAACTCTAAGTTGAACGAAAAAGGTGGCTTTGCTGAGCCAATCGTTATGGGACGTCACCGTGGTAACAACCAAGAATTCCCATCTGATCAAGTCGACTACATGGACGTGTCTCCAAAACAAGTAGTTGCCGTTGCGACAGCATGTATTCCTTTCTTGGAAAACGATGACTCCAACCGTGCCCTCATGGGTGCAAACATGCAACGTCAGGCTGTGCCATTGATCGATCCAAAAGCCCCTTACGTGGGGACTGGTATGGAATACCAAGCAGCCCATGACTCAGGAGCTGCAGTCATTGCTCAACACGATGGTAAAGTTACTTATGCAGATGCAGATAAGGTAGAAGTTCGTCGGGAAGATGGATCTCTTGATGTTTACCATATCCAAAAATTCCGTCGTTCAAACTCAGGTACGGCTTACAACCAACGTACCCTTGTAAAAGTTGGCGATGTCGTTGAAAAAGGCGACTTTATCGCTGACGGTCCATCGATGGAAAAAGGGGAAATGGCCCTTGGTCAAAACCCAATCGTCGCTTACATGACTTGGGAAGGGTATAACTTCGAGGATGCCGTTATCATGAGCGAACGCTTGGTGAAAGAAGATGTCTACACATCTGTTCACTTGGAAGAATTCGAATCAGAAACACGCGATACCAAATTAGGCCCTGAAGAAATTACCCGTGAAATTCCAAACGTCGGTGAAGATGCTCTTCGTGACTTGGATGAAACAGGTATTATCCGTATTGGTGCAGAAGTAAAAGAAGGCGATATCCTTGTCGGTAAGGTAACACCGAAGGGTGAAAAAGACCTTTCTGCTGAAGAACGTCTCCTTCACGCGATCTTTGGAGATAAATCTCGTGAAGTGCGGGATACTTCTCTTCGTGTACCTCACGGTGGAGATGGAGTCGTTCGCGATGTTAAGATCTTTACGCGTGCAAACGGAGATGAATTGCAATCTGGTGTTAACATGTTGGTTCGTGTTTACATCGCACAAAAACGCAAGATCCGCGTCGGAGATAAGATGGCCGGTCGTCACGGAAACAAAGGGGTTGTGTCTCGTATTGTTCCAGTTGAAGATATGCCTTACCTTCCAGACGGTACACCAGTTGATATCATGTTGAACCCTCTTGGGGTGCCATCACGTATGAATATCGGTCAGGTTATGGAACTTCACCTTGGTATGGCGGCTCGTAACTTGGGTATCCACATCGCAACACCAGTCTTTGATGGAGCAAGCTCAGAAGACCTCTGGGATACTGTGAAAGAAGCTGGTATGGATAGCGATGCCAAGACGATTCTTTACGATGGACGTACAGGTGAGCCGTTTGACAACCGTGTTTCTGTCGGTGTCATGTACATGATCAAGCTTCACCACATGGTTGATGATAAACTCCATGCCCGTTCAGTCGGACCTTACTCAATGGTTACCCAACAACCACTCGGAGGAAAAGCTCAGTTTGGTGGACAACGTTTCGGGGAAATGGAAGTGTGGGCCCTTGAGGCTTATGGTGCATCAAATGTCCTTCAAGAAATCTTGACTTACAAGTCAGATGATGTCAACGGACGTTTGAAAGCTTATGAAGCGATTACCAAAGGTAAACCAATTCCAAAACCAGGTGTACCAGAATCCTTCCGCGTTCTTGTCAAAGAATTGCAATCTCTTGGTCTTGACATGCGTGTCTTGGACGAAGATGATCAAGAAGTGGAACTTCGTGACCTCGATGAAGGGGAAGACGATGATGTGATTCATGTGGATGACCTTGAAAAAGCACGTGAAAAAGCAGCCAAGGAAGCAAAAGCAGCCTTTGATGCTGAAGAATCAGAAAAATAATCAGTAAAAATGATTGTCTTGTAAGAAACCAATGCTTCTGACAGGATGATTCGATAACAAGATACAGACACAAGGAGGTGGCAAGAAAGTTTTCTTTCTTTCCCCACCTAAGCTGTATCCAAATGAAACAAGTATGAAAACAAGGAAAGGTAAGAAATAGTGGTTGATGTAAATCGTTTTAAAAGTATGCAAATCACCCTAGCTTCTCCAAGCAAGGTCCGTTCATGGTCTTATGGAGAGGTCAAGAAACCTGAAACAATCAACTACCGTACATTGAAACCAGAACGTGAAGGTCTCTTTGATGAAGTCATCTTTGGACCTACAAAAGACTGGGAATGTGCGTGTGGGAAATACAAACGGATCCGTTACAAAGGGATCGTTTGTGACCGCTGTGGGGTTGAAGTAACACGTGCGAAAGTTCGTCGTGAACGCATGGGGCACATCGAGTTGAAAGCTCCTGTATCACACATCTGGTACTTCAAAGGCATCCCTTCTCGTATGGGATTGACCTTAGATATGAGCCCTCGTGCCCTTGAAGAAGTCATTTACTTCGCAGCTTACGTGGTGATCGATCCAAAAGATACACCACTTGAGCACAAATCCATCATGACAGAACGTGAATACCGTGAACGCTTGCGTGAATACGGACCAGGTTCCTTTGTAGCTAAGATGGGTGCAGAAGCGATCCAAGACCTCTTGAAACAAGTGGATTTGGAAGCTGAAATTGCTCTCTTGAAAGAAGAATTGAAGACTGCAACTGGTCAAAAACGTGTGAAGGCTGTTCGTCGTTTGGATGTCTTGGATGCCTTCTACAAATCTGGTAACAAGCCAGAATGGATGGTTCTCAACATCCTTCCGGTTATTCCACCAGATCTTCGTCCGATGGTCCAATTGGATGGTGGCCGTTTTGCTGCCTCTGACTTGAACGACCTTTACCGTCGTGTGATCAACCGGAACAACCGTTTGGCACGTTTGCTTGAGTTGAATGCCCCTGGTATCATCGTGCAAAACGAAAAACGGATGCTCCAAGAAGCCGTTGATGCTTTGATCGATAACGGTCGTCGTGGTCGTCCGATCACAGGACCAGGTAGCCGTCCACTGAAATCATTGAGCCACATGCTCAAAGGGAAACAAGGACGCTTCCGTCAAAACTTGCTCGGTAAACGGGTTGACTTCTCAGGACGTTCCGTTATCGCCGTTGGTCCAACTCTTAAGATGTACCAATGTGGTGTGCCACGTGAAATGGCGATCGAGCTCTTCAAACCATTCGTCATGCGTGAAATCGTTGCGCGTGATATCGTGCAAAACGTTAAAGCTGCAAAACGCTTGGTCGAACGCGGAGATGAACGCATCTGGGATATCCTAGAAGAAGTGATCAAAGAACACCCAGTTCTCTTGAACCGCGCACCGACCCTTCACCGTTTGGGGATCCAAGCTTTTGAACCTGTCTTGATTGACGGGAAAGCCCTTCGCTTGCACCCACTTGTCTGTGAAGCCTACAATGCCGACTTTGACGGTGACCAAATGGCCATCCACGTACCGCTTTCAGAAGAAGCTCAAGCAGAAGCTCGTATCTTGATGTTGGCTGCTGAGCACATCTTGAATCCAAAAGACGGTAAACCAGTTGTTACCCCATCTCAGGATATGGTATTGGGGAACTACTACCTCACTATGGAAGAAGCTGGTCGTGAAGGAGAAGGCATGGTCTTCAAAGACCGTGATGAAGCGGTCATGGCTCTTCGCAATGGCTATGTTCACTTGCATACACGTGTCGGAATTGCGACAGATAGCTTGAACAAACCATGGACAGAAGCGCAACAACACAAGATTCTCTTGACAACTGTTGGTAAGATCCTCTTTAACGATATCATGCCTGCAGAGCTTCCATATCTTCAAGAGCCAAATAATGCCAACTTGACAGAAGGCGTTCCAGCTAAGTATTTCTTGGAGCCTGGTCAAGATGTCAAAGCAGCGATTGAGAAATTGGAATTAAACGTTCCATTCAAGAAGAAAAATCTTGGAAATATCATCGCAGAAATCTTCAAACGCTTCCGTACAACCGAAACATCTGCTTTCTTGGACCGCTTGAAAGACTTGGGTTACCATCACTCAACCCTTGCTGGTTTGACAGTGGGGATTGCCGATATTCCGGTCGTTGAAGATAAGGCAGAAATCATTGAAGAATCTCACAAACGTGTGGAACAAATCACCAAACAATTCCGTCGTGGTTTGATCACAGATGACGAACGCTACAATGCCGTTACAGCTGAATGGCGTGCAGCCCGTGAGAAATTGGAAAAACGCTTGGTAGATAACCAAGATCCGAAGAACCCAATCGTTATGATGATGGACTCTGGAGCCCGTGGTAACATCTCAAACTTCTCGCAACTTGCCGGTATGCGTGGTTTGATGGCCGCTCCAAACGGACGGATCATGGAATTGCCAATCCTGTCAAACTTCCGCGAAGGTTTGTCAGTACTCGAAATGTTCTTCTCAACTCACGGTGCCCGTAAAGGGATGACCGATACGGCCTTGAAGACAGCCGACTCAGGTTACTTGACTCGTCGTTTGGTTGACGTGGCCCAAGACGTCATTATCCGTGAAGACGACTGTGGAACAGACCGTGGACTTGTGATCCGTGCCATTACTGATGGTAAGGAAATGATCGAGCCACTCGAAGAACGTTTGACTGGTCGTTATACCAAGAAATCTGTTAAACACCCTGAAACAGGTGAAGTCATCGTTGGTCCAGATACCTTGATTTCAGAAGACCTAGCACGTGAAATTGTCAAAGCTGGTGTGGAAGAAGTCACTATCCGCTCTGTCTTTACATGTAACACCCGCCATGGTGTCTGCCGTCACTGTTATGGTATCAACTTGGCGACTGGTGATGCGGTTGAAGTGGGTGAAGCAGTTGGAACTATTGCTGCCCAATCTATCGGGGAACCTGGTACACAGTTGACCATGCGTACCTTCCACACGGGTGGGGTTGCCTCAAATACCGATATCACGCAAGGTCTTCCTCGTGTCCAAGAAATCTTTGAAGCCCGCAATCCAAAAGGGGAAGCGGTCATCACTGAGGTCAAAGGGGAAGTCACAGCGATCGAAGAAGATGCTTCTACACGCACCAAGAAAGTCTTTGTTAGCGGAGCAACTGGTGAGGGCGAATACGTTGTCCCTTACACTGCCCGCATGAAAGTCGAAGTGGGAGATCAAGTCTCTCGTGGTGATGCTCTGACAGAAGGGTCTATCCAACCAAAACGTCTCCTTGCCGTTCGTGATGTCTTGTCTGTTGAAACTTACCTTCTTGCAGAAGTACAAAAAGTATACCGTAGCCAAGGGGTAGAAATCGGCGACAAACACATCGAGGTAATGGTGCGTCAAATGATCCGTAAAGTACGTGTCATGGATCCAGGAGATACAGACCTTCTCATGGGTACTCTGATGGACATTACAGACTTTACAGATGCCAACAAGGACGTCCTTATTTCTGGTGGAGTTCCTGCGACAGCTCGTCCAGTCCTTATGGGAATTACCAAAGCCTCACTTGAAACCAACAGTTTCTTGTCTGCGGCTTCCTTCCAGGAAACAACTCGTGTTCTTACAGACGCAGCGATCCGTGGTAAGAAAGACCATCTCCTTGGACTTAAGGAAAATGTTATCATTGGTAAGATTATTCCTGCAGGTACAGGTATGGCTCGTTACCGTAACTTGGAACCACAAGCAGTCAATGAAGTCGAAATTATCGAAGAAGTGCCATTAACAGATGGAACAGTCGATGAAGTTCAAACAGCTGAAGTCGTAGAAGAATAAGAAAATAAGTCGGAACTACAAGTTCCGGCTTTTTTTTTGCAAAAATTATAAAAATTTATTATTTGAAAAATAATTGTATAATTATTGAATTATTTTTTTACCAAAAATATTAGCCCGGTAAAAGTCGTGCTGTAAATACTTACAATTAGTGATTATATGGATATGTATTCTAAACACCAAAATAATAAAATGACTAACTATTAGTAATTTCTTTATAAAACCCAAAATCGGTTTGACATTTAAAGTCATTGGCGGTAGAATGAAAAAAGATGTACACAATTTAAAAAAATGTTGAATTACATGCATGTCAACGGGAGAAGTTTATGGGAAAATTGAAAATTATGGTTGTGTTTGGGACGCGACCGGAGGCCATCAAGATGGCCCCTTTGGTGCTGGAGTTACAAAAACAAAAGGAGGTTATTGAGACCATCACAGTGGTCACTGCCCAGCACCGTCAAATGCTGGACCAGGTCTTAGAAACCTTTAACATCGTACCTGATTACGATTTGGATATTATGGGAAAAAGCCAGACCTTATTGGACATTACCTCTAAAATTCTGAATCAATTAGATCCAATTATCAAAAAAGAAAAGCCGGATATGGTGCTCGTCCATGGAGATACGACAACCACCTTTGCGACGAGTCTGGTTGCCTTTTACAATCAAGTCCGCATTGGTCACGTCGAAGCTGGTTTGAGAACCTTTGATAAATATTCACCGTATCCTGAAGAGATGAACCGTCAAATGACGGATGATTTAGCGGATCTGTATTTTGCGCCGACAGGCGAAAGTAAGGCCAATCTCTTAAAAGAAAATCATCCGGAATCCTCTATTGTAGTGACGGGAAATACTGCCATTGACGCGTTGAAACTCACGGTTCAAGAGGACTATCACCACGAAGTGTTAGATCAATTGGATCCAGATAAAAAAGTCATCCTGGTCACCATGCATCGAAGAGAAAATCAAGGCCAACCCATGCGAGCGGTCTTTGGAGCTCTGAGAGAAATGGTGGATCAAGAACCGACTATTGAAGTGGTTTACCCAGTGCATCTTAGTCCAGCGGTCCAAGAGGCGGCAAACGATCTATTAGGAGATCATGATCGGATCCACCTCATTGAGCCTCTAGATGTGCTAGATTTCCACAACTTAGCTTCGAGAAGTTACTTTATCATGTCGGATTCAGGTGGGGTGCAAGAGGAGGCGCCATCATTAGGGAAACCGGTATTGGTATTACGCGATACAACGGAACGCCCAGAAGGGGTCAAAGCGGGAACTTTGAAATTAGTTGGAACGGATCCTGCCGTCGTCAAAACGACGATGACAGAGCTCTTAACCAACGAAAGCCTGTATCTTCAAATGGCAAATGCCCGAAATCCTTATGGGGATGGAAAAGCTTCTGAGCGAATCGTACAAGCCATTAAACATTACTTTGGCCAGGGAGAGGTTGCTGAAGAATTTCATGAGGGAGAGAAAGAATAAATGAAAAAAACGGAAAAGTTAAGTAGATGGTTGCTGATTTTGATTGTTTTCGAAGTACTTCTTTTACTTTACTGCTTGTTTTTTGCAAGAGAGATTCTGATTGAAGAAGGATTGTTCTTTGTTTTAGGATTATTTTCTGCTATTGTTTTATCGGATTTATTGTTGACATGGACCATCCTGTTGTCATTTGCCCTTGGGATTGTCTTTTTAGTGGCGGGTGTCGTCTATATCCCATTTCATCAAGCCTTGCTCTTGCTCTTTAGTTTTCCGATCCTGATTGGAATCTTGACCCGAATTCGCTATCACCTCTTTAAAGAGATTGCAAAAGTGAAGGATCAAGAGCCAGAAGCTTACGCAGATTACCGCAACCGCATCGCTTCTTATGGCGGACAAACCAATGATACGATTCAGGCCTTACTCATTCACTGGTCGCACGAGGAATTGTTCTTCCAATTGCAACCGAGAGAGTACAATCGGACCTTGAACCAAATCAACTATTTGTTAACGCATCATCTGAAGCCAAATGAAAGCTTGTATTATGTATCAGACGGTAATTTCTTGATCTTATCTTCTGATAGCGAGCGGGATCTGAAGAGCGATTATATGACGGTCTTAAAACCACAGTTGGAAGGACTGGTGTTCCAAGGAGAAGATGGGGTTCAGGGCATCCAATTTCAGTCAGGATTTCTTGTAGTGGATCAATCCAATCGAACCAAATACCATCGCTATAAAGAAATGATTCGTTACTTAAAACGTCAACTTGAAACAGATATTATTGTGGAATATTAGGAGGAAAACATGTCTCTTACAAATATATTTTTTAATATAGCTGTAGGCATTAGTGTATTTTTTGCCTTGTGCTTTATTGTATTATTTGTAGCTTATACGGTGATTTACCGCCGTGTCAATAAAAACTTTAAGGCGGTGGACCATGATTAGTCAAATTGTGATGATTATTGCCTTGATTTCGATTTGGTTATCCTTAGCCTGGGGCTTAGTGATCCTCTTTTCAGCCGTTCATTTTTGGTTTAAACACAGTGATTTTCGTGTCAATACGGATCCGCTTCCTTATTATCCAAAAGTGACGATCGTTGTGCCCGCCCATAATGAGGATGTGGTCATTGCACAAACAGCCAAAGCGATCCTTGATATGAACTACCCACATGATCGTGTTGAATTACTGCTCTTTGCGGATAATTGTTCCGATCACACCTATGAGGAGTGTTTGACGGTTAAAGCATTGCCAGAGTATGCAGGACGTGATTTGACCATTATCAATCGAAGTGGGACAGGTGGGAAAGCCGGTGTGCTAAATGACGCTTTGGCGATGGCGACTGGAGACTACATCTGTGTCTATGATGCAGATGCCATGCCTGAAAAGAATGCTCTTTATTTTCTTGTCAAAGAAGTGCTCAAAGATCCAGAACGTCATGTGGCTTCTTTCGGCCGCAATAAAACGCGGAATGCCAATCAAAACTTCTTGACCCGCTGTATCAACCAAGAGATCGTTGTCACCCAACGGGTTCATCATGTGGGCATGTGGCATCTCTTTAAGATTGGACGGATTCCAGGAACTAACTTCATTATTCAAACCGAATTTGTCAAGAGTATCGGAGGATGGAAAAACGGTGCCTTGACTGAGGATACGGATATTTCCTTCAAGATTATGCAAAGTGGGAAGTTGATTGCGCTAGCCTATAATTCAGAAGCTTTCCAACAAGAGCCAGAGACTCTGAAGAGTTACTATATGCAACGGAAACGTTGGGCCAAAGGGAATTATGAAGTGGTTCTTTCCAACTTCAAGCATTTATTTGGTAAGGGAAATTGGCGCGTGAAGTTGGAAGTGACCAACTATTCCTGTGTCTTCTTCTGGTTTAATGCGGCCATCGTCTTATCGGACTTGATCTTTTTTGCCAATATTCTGGCTATGTGTATCCATACAGTGGTGCCAGGTGTGCAAATTCCATTTGCTTTTGATTCAGAAAATATCTACATTGCGCAATTGATGCTCTTCAATTGGATCTTGATGATTGGGCTATACCTGCTTCAGATTAATGTAGCGCTGGCTTCACAATTTGGTCAAGCCACTACCAAGCAAATTTGGTTGGCCTTGGCTGCCTATTTCACCTATTCTCAACTGTTTATCATTGTGTCGATTGATGCCATCTCTTCGATTGTGATGGATAAACTATTGCACCGGAAAGAAACCAAATGGGTTAAAACAAAACGATTCGCAGGATAGGAGAGATTATGAATACGAAAAAGATGAGATATGTATGGTTTCTAGTCATCCTTTGCATTTTCTGTTTGACCTTGTTTTTAGCGAGAACGAGAAGTAAAGTGGAGATGCGAAATCGAATTTATCGTCAGTGGAATGAGCATTTTGTTGTTTCAAAAGGGAAAGAATCCTATGTTCGAACCACCAATGATAGCAATCAAACGGTAGTGTTATCCGAGGCGCAAAGTTATGGAATGCTCATTACTGTTGCAGCTGCCGAAAAAGGACAAGCCCAACAAGCAGACTTTGACCGACTCTATCACTATTATCTAAATCATCGCTTAGAAGGTACCCAATTGATGTCTTGGAAACAAACCATCAGCAATGGAAAAGCAAAGGATGAGGACCATAACGCCACAGATGGAGATCTCTATATTGCCTATGCTCTTCTAAAAGCTGCTCAGCAATGGCCAAAGCAAGCCAAAGACTACCAGGCTCAAGCCAAAGCGATTTTAGAAGATATTCTCGCACACAACTACAATGAAGAAACCGGTGTGTTAACGGTGGGAAATTGGGCCAATCAGGATTCGGAATTCTATCATTTGATGCGGACGTCTGATACACTGCCAGCGCAATTCCAGATCTTTTATGAAGTGACAAAAGATTCGAAGTGGTTGGACATCAAAGAAAAGATGTTGCAGCAACTCCAAACGATCAGCTCCCAAACAAAAACAGGTTTACTACCTGATTTCATCTGGGTAGATGAGCAAGGGACTCGCGTAGCGGATCCCAAGACGATTGAATCCAAGTATGATGGAGCCTACTCGTATAATGCTTGTCGCCTTCCATATAACCTTGTTCAAAGTAAGGATGCAACCAGTCAAAAATTGGTGAAAAAGATGTTAAACTTTTTCAAGAGTCAAAGAAACCTGTACGCGGGTTATGACTTGAAAGGAAAAGCCTTGAACAATCATCAGGCAGCAAGTTTTTTGGCACCGATTGTCTATGCCTCTGAACATGAAAAAGGCTATTTGAAGTTGGTGCAACAGAACAAGTATATCTTTACACAAGATCTACCTCTGAACAACTATTACGATGCAACCATGACAACCATGATTGCACTTGAATTGTTCTAAATACTTGAGAAGAGAGAGTTCCCCAAGATGGCTCGCCATTTTGTTGGGATTCTCTTCTTTTGATTCTCGAAAAAAGGACCCAATAGCAATTAGGCAGTCTATTTTCGAAAAATAATGGTGAAAATTGCCTGGAAACTACCTGAAAATTATGCTCTGAGCAGAAAACTTTTATTCTCAAAGGATTTTCTATATAATAGAGGATACAAAGGATGGAAGAGTTTATGTATCGAGTGATTGAAATGTATGGGGACTGTGAACCCTGGTGGTTTTTAGAAGGTTGGGAAGAAGATATCGTCAGTAGTCAGAAGTTTGAAGACTATTACCAGGCTTTGAAATACTACAAGCAGAAATGGTTAGAGTTGAATGCACACTTTCCAAGTTATAAGAGTCGGAGTGATCTCATGACGATCTTTTGGGATACCAACGAGCAAGAGTGGTGTGAGGACTGCAGTGATGATGTGCAGTTTTTCCACTCGATTGTTCTGCTAGAAGACGACCACAAGATCCCTAAAAGCAAGCTCCGTCCAGGTTACGAAAAGGAAAAAGGAAGTCGCAAACATCGTTCTTGTCAATATACACTCGATTCAAAAAAGGGGACAACCCTGTCATAAGAGATATTTAGAAGATTTTTTAGAGCTATCTAGAAAGTCTTCTTTTTTTGTCTTCTTTTTCGAATAGTATAAGTGAGAGGAGGAACTATGGTTCAAGAAATTGCAAAAAAATTGATCCGTATGGGAAAAAAAGAAGAAGCCCAGGATCTCTACTTTATTCCTCGGAGAGAGGAGTACCAGGTTTTTATGAGGGTTGGAGATGAGAGGCGCTTTGTACAATCCTTCCCTTTTGAGGAGATGACAGCTATGATCAGCCACTTTAAGTTCGTGGCAGGCATGAATGTGGGAGAAAAAAGGCGGAGCCAGCTAGGGTCGTGTGATTACCCACTGGAGGATGGGCTGGTATCGATTCGCTTGTCGACGGTGGGGGATTATCGTGGCTATGAAAGCTTGGTTATTCGGCTCTTGCATGATGAGGAACGCGAATTGCGTTTTTGGTTTGATCAACTACCTGAGTTGAAGAAGAAATTAGCTGGTCGTGGGCTCTATCTCTTTGCGGGCCCTGTTGGTTCGGGAAAGACCACTCTCATGCATGCTTTGGCGCAAGAGCGCTTTGCGGACCAGCAAGTCATGTCTATTGAGGATCCTGTCGAGATCAAGCAGGATAATATGTTACAGCTTCAGCTGAACGACCAGATCGGCATGACCTATGATAACCTGATCAAACTCTCCTTACGTCATCGGCCGGACCTTCTCATCATTGGGGAAATCCGAGATAAGGAAACAGCTCGTGCAGTCGTACGAGCTAGTTTGACAGGGGTCACAGTCTTCTCTACTATTCATGCCAAGAGCGTTCGAGGTGTTTATGAGAGGCTTTTAGAGCTTGGAGTGAGTGAGGAAGAGCTCAAGATTGTTTTACAAGGTATTTGCTACCAACGATTAATTGCAGGAGGAGGTGTGGTCGATTTTGCGACGGAAAACTACCAAGAGCACTCAGCCAGCCGCTGGAACCAACAAATGGATCTCTTGGCTCAATCGGGATATATCCAGCTGGCTCAGGCACAAGCCGAAAAAATTATCTACCACTAAACAAAAGCAAATCATTGAATTGTTTTTGAATCTTTATTCGAGTGGTTTTCATCTGTCTGAGATCGTCGATTTTCTGGGGCGTTCCCACCTAGTGGAGAGTCGTTTGGTTTCGCAGATGCGAGAGGACCTTTCTCGGGGGCGGAGTTTTTCAGAGATGATGACGGGGATCGGTTTTTCAGATGCGGTCACGACGCAGCTGTCTCTCGCTGAGCTCCATGGAAATCTTGCATTGAGCTTGGAGAAAATTAGTGCTTATCTGGAGAATATGCGCAAGGTCAAGAAAAAGTTGATCGAAGTTAGCACTTATCCTCTTATCTTACTTGGGTTTTTAGTTTTGATTATGCTAGGCCTGCGCAATTATTTGCTCCCTCAAATGGATGCACAAAATATTGGTACGCAGTTGATCAGTTCCTTTCCCCAACTCTTTTTGGCACTCGTAGCGGGAATAGTGGCCCTCTTCTTATTCAGCTTTCTCTATTATCGAAAATCTAGCAAGATCAAAGTTTTTAGAAGCTTGTCCCATCTTCCTTTCGGGAAAGGCATGATTCAAGCTTATTTGACAGCCTATTATGCCAGAGAATGGGGCAATCTGATTGGACAAGGATTGGAGCTGTCTCAGATTTTTACTATGATGCAGAAGCAAAAATCCCAGCTTTTCCAAGAGATTGGAAGAGACTTAGCTCTTTCTTTAGACCGCGGTCAATCCTTTTCAGAGACGGTCGGGGGATATTCTTTTTTCAAAAAAGAATTGCCGCTCATGATTGAATATGGCGAGGTCAAATCAAAGCTTGGAAGTGAGCTAGAGATCTACGCTGAAAAAACATGGGAAGATTTCTTTCGTCGGGTCCACAAGGCCATGAATGTGATACAACCCTTGGTCTTTGTCTTTGTGGCTCTTGTGATTGTCTTACTTTACGCAGCCATGTTGCTGCCGATTTATCAAAATATGGAGGTTCATTTATGAAAAAATTAAAAACATATAAGGTAAAAGCTTTTACGCTTATTGAAATGTTGGTGGTCTTATTGATCATCAGTGTACTCCTATTGCTCTTTGTGCCGAATTTGACCAAGCAAAAAGACTCTGTGAAAGAGACAGGCAATGCAGCCGTTGTCAAGGTGGTCGAAAGCCAGGCTGAATTGTATGAGCTCAATCATACCAATGACCAAGCCACTCTAGCCAAACTGATTGCTGATGGAAATATTACCAACAAACAAGCAGAATCCTACCGTGCTTATTATGCAAAAAATAGTGGAGAAACACGTGCGGTTGCAGATTAAGGCCTTCACCTTGGTGGAGACCCTTCTGACTTTGATGATCGTCAGCTTTATCTATCTAGGCTTATCGGGATCGATCAAGACGAGTTTTCAGCAGGTGGAGGAAAAAGTATTTTTTGCAGAGTTTGAACACCTCTATCAAGAAAGCCAGAAGATAGCACTGGCAAGGCAGACGGAATTGGATGTTGAAGTGAGTGCAAGGAAGATTCAAACGCCTTACCAGACGGTGGAAATTCCTAATTCTGTCATTTTGCAAGATCCTAAAACCATTCGTTTAGACCGAGCAGGTGGCAATTCATCCCTGGCTAATGTTCACTTTCAGACACAGAGAGGAGTGGTGACCTATCAGCTTTCGCTTGGAAATGGAAAAATTAAAAAGAGCATCCGTTCCCGCTAGTATTCTCATAGAATCCCTAGTAGCTTTGAGTTTATTTGCCATGATTACGACCCTATTATTAGGGGAGATCCGTCGTTCGCGCAAGGAGCGACTAGCGGATTTCAATGAGGTAGAGGTCTTATCTGTCGCTCAAATGGCGCTTCAGACAGGGCAAAATCATCTGGAGGCTAATGGCATTCAGGTTCATGTTGACAAAGATGCCGATCAACTCACGGTCTATCATCAAGGAAAGGTGGTACTGCATGTGGAATAAAGGAAGGGTTAAGGCCTTTACCTTGCTCGAGGCCTTGGTCGCTCTCTTAGTGCTCAGTGGGGGTGTGTTGGTTTTTCAAGGATTGACCAAACTCCTGCATGCTGAATTGGACTACCAAGCGCATCAAAAGCAGGAAGAATGGATCTTATTTCAGCAACAAATGCAGGTGGAATTGGACCGGAGTCATTTTGAAAAAGTGGAGAACAACCATATCTACTTGATTCAGGATCAAAAACCAATTGCGATTGGCCAGTCTAAAGGAGATGATATTCGAAAAACAGATGCTAAGGGCAGGGGCTATCAGCCTATGATTTCAGGTGTTCACTCTAGTCAGATTTGGCAGGAGGGAGAGTTGATTCATCTGCGTTTGAATTTTGAAGAAGGTCTAGAAAGGGAGTATGTCTACCATGTGGTACCAGCGATGCAAAATGAAAAAAGTTAAGGCTGGTGTCTTGCTCTACGCCCTTTTGATGGCAGCGATTTTCAGTCTCTTGCTTCAGTTTTATCTTCACCGTCAGGTCGCGGAAAAACGGATCTTAAAGACGAGTCAAGATCGACTTCGGGCCTATGCTTTGGTACAATTGGCTCTTGAAAAAGGAAAGGGTGATGAGAAGGCATCAGAGATTCACTTAAAGTCTGGAGTTGTTCAGCTACAGCAGGATCCTGCTTTTCTTCATGCCCAGGCTAAGATGGATGGAGAAAGCTATGAGTTTGTTCTTCCTGTAAGGGAAGAAAAAGAAAGTAGAAAGAGCAAAAAAGAAAAGAAGAAGACACAGAAAGATAAAGAGCAGATAGGGAGCGAAAAGCCTTCTGAAGAGACGCCAAAAGAGACGAAGGAGCCATCAGAAAATAGCGAAAAAGACTAATTTTTGGTATGATAGGGTGCGGAGGAAATCATGAATTTCGAAAAAATTGAACAAGCCTATACCTATCTATTGGAAAACACTCAAAGTATTCAAAATGAATTGTCGACCAACTTTTATGACGCCTTAATTGAACAGAATGCCATGTATTTAGAGGGCAAGACAGATCTAGACATTGTCAAAAATAATAGCCAAAAATTAAAAGAACTAGGTTTAAGTAAGGAAGAATGGCGCAGAGCCTACCAGTTCCTTTTTATGAAAGCTGCTCAAACAGAGCCTTTGCAAGCAAATCACCAGTTCACCCCAGATGCGATTGGTTTTATCATTACATTTTTGATCGATCAGTTGGCCAAAAGCGACCAACTGGATGTCTTAGAAGTGGGAAGTGGGACCGGAAATCTCGCTGAGACTATTGTCAACAATAGCCGTCTCAAGATTGATTACTTAGGATTGGAAGTGGACGATCTCTTGATTGACCTATCTGCTAGTATCGCAGATGTGATGGAGTCTAGTGTTGTCTTTGCACAAGGAGACGCGGTTCGTCCACAAGTTTTGAAAGAAAGTGACTTGATCATCAGCGATCTTCCGATTGGTTATTATCCAGATGATGCGATTGCACAGCGCTATCAGGTAGCGAGCTCCGAAGGGCATACTTATGCCCATCACCTTATGATGGAACAGGCGCTGAAATACTTGAAACCTCAAGGAGTGGCTATCTTTTTAGCTCCCAACAACCTCTTGACGAGTCCTCAGAGTGATCTTTTAAAAGCTTGGTTGAAAGACAAGGCTCAAATCCTGGCCATGCTGATCTTGCCAGAGTCTCTTTTTTCAAATCCAGCCTATGCTAAGACGATTTTCGTCCTACGAAAACAAGAAGAAGAGTCTGTTCAGCCCTTTGTCTATCCGTTTACCGATCTCCAGGATCAAGACCAGGTGGTTCACTTCATGGAAAGTTTCCAAAACTGGTTAAAGGATAGTGAAATTTGATCAAAGATCTGATATAATAGAGGAAGTGAAAACGCTTAATGAGGTGAATATATGTCGAAAACAATTTCTATTAATGCAGGAAGCTCTAGTTTGAAATGGCAATTGTACCAAATGCCAGAAGAAACTGTTCTTGCAAAAGGGTTGATTGAACGGATCGGTTTGAAGGATTCTATTTCAACTGTTAAATTTGATGGACGCTCTGAAAAACAAGTATTAGATATCCAGGACCATACACAAGCTGTAAAAATTTTGTTGGATGATTTGATTCGCTTTGATATTATCAAATCCTACGATGAGATTACAGGTGTGGGGCACCGCGTCGTTGCTGGTGGAGAATACTTCAATGATTCTGCCTTGGTAGATGACGAAGTCCTTCGAAAAGTAGAAGAATTGTCTTTGTTGGCACCTCTTCATAATCCTGCAAATGCAGCTGGGATTCGGGCTTTTAGAGAGATTTGTCCAGATATTACCAGTGTTGTAGTATTTGATACTTCTTTCCATACAACCATGCCAGAAAAAGCTTATCGTTACCCTCTTCCAACCAAATATTACACAGAAAATAAGGTCCGGAAGTATGGCGCTCATGGAACCAGTCACCAGTATGTAGCTGGTGAAGCTGCTAAACTTCTTGGAAAACCGTTAGAAGAATTGAAATTGATCACTTGCCATGTCGGAAATGGGGTATCTGTTACAGCGGTTGATAAGGGAATTTCTGTCGATACATCGATGGGCTTCACGCCTCTAGGTGGCGTCATGATGGGAACGCGGACAGGGGATCTCGATCCAGCGATTATTCCTTACTTGATGGAACATACAGAGGATTTCAATAAGCCTGAAGACATCAGCCGCATCTTCAATCGTGAATCAGGTCTTCTGGGTGTTTCTGAATCTTCTAGCGACATGCGGGATATTCATACAGCGATGCACAATGGAGACGAAAAAGCCAAATTGGCTTACGATATCTTTATCGATCGTTTGCAAAAATACATTGGTCAATACTTAGCTGTCTTGAATGGTGCAGATGCCATCATTTTTACAGCAGGGATCGGTGAAAATGCAGTAAACGTTCGTTCTTCTATTATCAATGGGATCAGCTGGTTTGGATGCAAGGTCGACCCTGAAAAGAACGTCTTTGGAGTTGTCGGAGATATTTCCACAGACGATTCCCGTGTGAAGGTATTGGTTATTCCAACTGATGAAGAGTTGGTGATTGCGCGTGACGTTGAACGTTTCAAAAATCAGTAAACTGAAATAAAGTGAGAAGGCTAGAGGCGAAAGCCCCAGTCTTCTTATTTTATACGAGAAAGAGGTTGTCCATTGAAAAAAATACAGTCTTTTGTTCGAGAGCACCCATTATGTAAGAATGCTCTCTGGCTCCTGCTTTTTGTGCCCTTATTCTTTCTCTCCCAATTTCCCCTCATCACCATGGTTTATTCCCTTCAAGAAGGAGTGAATGCGGAGTCGGTTACTGTTTTTACAGCCTTAGCTACAGTGGTGGTGCTCTTTGCTTTTTATAGAATCATCAAGATGAGCCCTCTGGAGAACATAGATGTTCGGGTGATTACCTGGCCGGCTCTAGGGAGAAATTTTCTTTTTCTTCTCTTATTGATGGCTAATAACCTGCTCGCCTATCCCTTGTTGAAACAAGAGGCAGGTGGTACGACGGCAAATCAAGCAGCTCTAAATGAACTGCAATCTCATGCTCCTTTTCTTGCTATGGGAATGGTCGTGATCCTTGTCGCTCCGATTCTAGAAGAGCTGCTCTGTCGGGCCATCATCCCTCGTTTGATCTTTCGAGGAGCAGAACCGATCGGTTACCTAGCTGGTGCTCTCTTTTTTACTTACTTACATGGACCGAGTACCTTGGGGGAATGGGTAGCATACGGAGGTATGTCCTTGATCTTAACTTGGGTGGCTTATCGCTACAAGCGGATCGAGTATAGCATCTGTCTCCATATGACCTTGAATGCGCTAGCTTATTATTATCCGGCTGTACTCCTCCTTTGTTTATTGCCGGTATCGAGAGTTTTCTTCCATGATAAATTATGATAAAATGGTAGGTACCAATGAGTTTTGATGCAGAATCTTCGTACAGAAGGTCAGAAAAAATAAGCAATCCGTATGGAGAATGAACTCAGAGGTTTAGAACATTTGTTCTAGCCTCTTTTGTTCGCAATCATGCTGTAGGAAGGGAATCAAAGGAGGACGAAAATGATTGATAATAAATGGCTGAGTGGCCAAGGGACCCTTCTTTGTGGGATCTTAAATGTCACTCCGGATTCATTTTCTGATGGCGGTAAGTATACGAGTGTGGATGCAGCCTTGCAGCAGGCGAGAAAACTGATCCAAGAAGGAGCTCAGATCCTGGATATCGGAGGAGAATCAACCAGACCTGGTAGTCATTATGTGGAGATTCAAGAAGAGATTGACCGCGTAGTTCCGGTGATTGAAGCCATTCGGAAAGAAAGTGATGTCTTGATTTCAGTGGATACCTGGAAGTCCCAGGTGGCGGCGGCAGCGCTGGAAGCTGGAGCCGATATTGTCAATGATATTACTGGTTTTCTTGGAGATTCTAAGATGGCTACTGTGGTTGCAGAGTATGAAGCCAGCGCAGTGCTCATGTTTAATCCAGTGATGGCAAGACCGCATCATCCAAGTTCCACTATTTTTCCAACTTTTGGTTTTGAACCAGCTTTTACAGAAGCAGAGCTTCAAACAATGGCTCAAGAACCGATTCAAGACGTGATGTGGACCTTCTTTGACCGCTCGCTTGCGGTCGCAAAAGAAGCTGGTGTTCAGATGGATCGTATCATGCTAGACCCTGGGATCGGCTTTGGTTTGACCAAGCGCGAGAACTTACTCTTGTTGCAAGAGCTTGAAACCATCCACCAAAAAGGTTATCCGATCTTTCTAGGGGTCTCCCGCAAACGTTTTGTGGTCAATATTATTGAAGAAGCCGGATTTGAGACAGATCCTGCAACGGAGACTGGTTTTTGGAATCGGGACCTGGCTTCGAGCCATTTGACGAGTATTGCAGCTAGTCAAGGAGTCGAAGTGGTGCGGGTGCATGATATTCCCCTACACAAGATGGCAGCCAGTCTGGGCCAAGCCATTTTCCAAGCCCAAGCGGCAGCAGATACTAATTTAAAACAATACAAGTAAATGAAGACAAAAGAACATCAGTTGGATCTTCGTTGGCTAGAAGCCTATCGTTCGCAGGATCCACATTTTGGCTTGGAGCGCATGGAAGCTCTCTTGGCGTTGAGAGGAAATCCTCACCTAGACTGTCGGGTCATTCATGTTGCGGGGACCAATGGCAAGGGCTCTACCATTGCTACCTTGTCCCAACTTTTGAGGCAGGCAGGTTTACGCGTTGGAGTCTTTACCTCTCCTTATCTGATCCATTACAATGACCAGATCACCATTAATGGCGAAGCTATTTCCGATCAAGACCTGCAAACCTATCTGGATAGCTACCAACAGCTCTTGGAAGCTGAAGAATCAAGAGACATCTTTCAAGGTTTGACGGAATTTGAAGTGATGACGGCGATCGCCTATGATTATTTTGCTAATGAGGAGCTGGATTATGTGATTATGGAAGTCGGTATGGGGGGACGACTAGACAGTACCAACGTCTGCCAGCCCGTTCTGACTGCGATCACATCGATTGGCTTGGACCATGTTGCTCTTCTTGGGCCAGATCTGGCTTCCATTGCCCGTGAAAAGGCAGGTATCATTAAGCCAGGAATTCCTCTGGTTCTAGGGAAATTAGAAGCAGAAGCCAGCCAAGTCATTGAAGGCATTGCGATTCAAGAGCAGGCACCGATAACAGCCTATGACAGAGATTACCAAGTTGAGCTAGAAGCCTCTTGTCTATCGGGCCAATCCTTTTCTTATCACAGTTCCAAAAGAGAAAAGACTCCCTATCAAGTAGCGCTCTTAGGTCATCACCAGGCTAGAAATGCAGCTCTTGCTATCAGTATCTGTGATGTACTTTTTGAAAGAGAAGGGCGTGAACTCTTATCAAAAGAGTTGGTAGATAAGGCTTTGCGTCAGGTTGTCTGGCCTGGTCGGATGGAAGTGGTCTCGCAAAATCCCATGATCTTGCTAGATGGGGCCCATAACCCCCATGCCGTTGCGCCTTTGATCGCAAGTCTTCGAGAACTGTTCCCGAGTCAAAAAAAGACCATTCTTTTTACCTGCATCCGGACCAAAGCCTTAGAAGAGATGCTCATTCAGTGGCAGGAACTAGAAAATAGTCGCTTGATCCTTACGACCTTTGAAGATCCAAGAGCTTGTTCTCAAGAAGAGATAAGAGCTGCTGCGACAAAGCATCAGCTTGAGGAAGTCAACTGGCAAGAGTTTCTACAAAACTGGCAAGCTGAAGGCGATGAGCTCCTCATTGTAACGGGGTCGCTCTACTTCCTTAGCCAAGTACGACCTTATTTATTAAAAACAGAAAAATCCAACTAGGAGATGATATGGATACAAAGAAAATTGAAGAAGCAGTGAAAATGATCATCGAGGCAGTCGGTGAAGATGAGAACCGTGAGGGACTTCAGGAAACACCTACCCGCATTGCCAAGATGTACCAAGAAATCTTTGCAGGACTGGGGCAGACAGCAGAAGAGCACCTGTCTAAATCATTTGAAATCATTGATAACAATATGGTGGTCGAGAAGGATATCTTCTTCCATTCCATGTGTGAGCATCACTTTTTACCATTTTATGGAAAAGTGCACATTGCCTACATTCCAAATGGCCGTGTGGCTGGGCTTTCAAAACTGGCTCGTACGGTCGAAGTATACGCTAAAAAACCACAGATTCAGGAACGTTTGACGGTAGAAATCGCAGATGCCTTGATGGAATATCTTGGAGCACAAGGAGCACTTGTCTGGGTAGAAGCAGAGCATATGTGTATGAACATGCGTGGTGTCCGTAAACCTGGGACCGCTACAGTAACAACTGCTGCGCGTGGACTGCTTGCGACAGATAAAGACTTAAAAAATGAAGCCTATAAACTCATGGGCCACTAATGGCTGGCTATAAGAGGTGAACAGAGTGGATCAATTACGGATCAAGGACTTAGAGGTATACGCCTATCACGGTGTTTTTCCAGCAGAAAAAGAATTAGGACAACGTTTTGTCCTAGACCTATGGGTAGATTATGAGATGACCCGTGCTGCCCGCACAGGTGATTTGGAAGCTTCGATCCATTACGGGATCTTGGCGGAACAGTTGACCGAGTGGATGCAGGCAGAAAAGATCGATCTGATTGAAACAGTGGCATTTCAGTTGGTACAAAAGATTTTCGAAAGCTATTCCTTTGTAGAAAAAGTTCGTCTGGAGTTGAAAAAACCTTGGGCTCCTGTTCCCTTGCCATTAGAGACTTGTTCGGTGACAATCGAACGAGAGAAAAAACGGGCCTTTATTGGGCTTGGCACCAATATGGGAGATAAACAACTGCAACTAGAGACGGCGCTAGAAAAAATCAAGGATCGAGGCATTCGCCTTCTTCAGACATCCACAAGGATTGAAACAGAACCTTGGGGAGGAGTGGAGCAGGACACCTTTTTGAATCAAGTGGCAGAAGTTGAAACCTGGATGACCCCAGAGGATTTACTAGAGACCTTACTGACCATTGAGCAGGAAATGGGACGTGTTCGTGAGGTTAAGTGGGGGCCACGTGTGATCGATCTAGATCTGCTCTATATGGAGGACACCATTTGTTACAGTCAGAGCTTGATCTTGCCACATCCTTATGTGGCAGAACGTGCCTTTGTCCTAGAGTCTTTGAATGAAATTGCTCCTCATTTTGTGGACCCTGTTCAAAGAAAGCCCATTCGCCAATTATGGGAGGCTGTCAAATAGTCTCTCTTCTTTGCATCATAATAAAAAACAATCCCTGTTCGAGGGATTGTTGAGAGCGTAGAGAAACGAATCTTTAATAAAATTTAATCAATTCTTTAAAAATTATACTCGTTATAGTTATTCAATCATATTCTGAAACTTTCCGCCGTGAGAAAAGTGCCTGAAACGACTCAGTTTCAGGCACTCGGAATTATTGAGACCTTAGGCTCAATAATTAGTCATGGAACTTCATAGAAGTTCGCTGACGTCCGTACTCACCTAAGGAAAGTTTTTTAAGAAGACTTTGTCTTCAATCTGAACAATTCCTAGAGCAGGGATTGTTTTTGTTTGTCTGAGTTTATTTACGATATAAGCGATCGTATTGGTAGACAGGATCCATGGTGACGTTGATACCGAGCTTGCGAAGGACGTTCTTGTCTTCGTCTGTCAGCATCACGGTTGAATGGGCTTCGCTGCCTTTCAACTTGCCTAATTCTTGCATAGCAAGCTTAGCATCTTCGTTGCTCATGGCTGTAATGGCAAGGGCAATGAGGATCTCGTTCGAGTGAAGACGAGGGTTACGGCTACCCAAATGATTGATCTTCAAGCCTTGGATAGGTTGGACGTATTCTGGCTCGATTAATTTGGTTTCTTTATCAATATGCGCCAATTTCTTGATCGCATTGATCAAGAGGGCTGCCGTTGGACCAAAGAGATCAGAGGTTTTTCCGGTTACCATCTCGCCGTTTGGCAATTCAAGGGCCAAGGCTGGCTCACCTGTTTCTTCTTCTTTTTGGCGGGCAAGCACGGTCACTTTCCGATCATTTGGAGTAATGCCCAAATCATTCATCAAGAGCTCAATCTTCTTGACGGCTCCTTCACCGACACGTTCAGCTTTGACATCCAAGATGGTTTGGTAATAGCGACGGATGATTTCTTGTTGGGAAGCTTCAATCGCAGCGTCATTGTCCACAATGGCAAAGCCAACCATGTTGACGCCCATGTCTGTTGGAGAAGCGTAAGGGGAGGTTCCTAAGATGCGTTCCAACATGCGCTTCAAGACAGGGAAGATTTCGATATCGCGGTTGTAGTTGACCGTTGTTTCTCCATAGGTTTGGAGGTGGAAGGGATCGATCATATTGACATCGTCTAGATCTGCAGTCGCTGCTTCATAAGCCAAGTTAACTGGGTGGTGCAAAGGAAGATTCCATACTGGGAAGGTTTCAAACTTGGCATAACCTGATTTGATCCCATTTAATTGGTCATGGTACATATTGGACATACACGTTGCCAGCTTACCAGAACCAGGTCCAGGAGCTGTCACAACGACCAAATTGCGGCTAGTTTTGATGTAGTCATTTTTCCCCATCCCTTCAGGAGAGATGATGTGGTCCATATCGGTCGGATAGCCCTTGATCGGATAGTGGAGATAAGAGGCGATCCCGCTCTTGTCTAGTTGTTTGCGAAAGGCATCTGCTGCAGCTTGTCCAGCATATTGGGTGATGACGACAGAGCCTACAAAGATCCCCAATTCATTGAATTTGTCGATCAAGCGTAGCACTTCTTGGTCATAAGAAATTCCTAGATCCCCACGGGCTTTTGAGTGCTCAATGTTGTTGGCATTGATGGCAATGACAATTTCCACCTGGTCGCGCAATTCTTGGAGCAGCTTGATCTTATTGTCTGGTTCGTATCCAGGGAGGACACGAGCAGCGTGGAAGTCTTCTAACATCTTACCACCAAATTCAAGGTAGAGCTTGCCATCGAATTGATTGATCCGCTCAATAATGTGGTCACGTTGCAAGTTCAAATACTTTTCAGAACTAAAAGCTTGTTTTTTCATGTAAAACTCCTGTATATAAGGGAAGGGTCTGTCACACAAATCCAAGGATGAGTGTTCCGTTCCCTACCATTTCATTCTTTCATATTATATCAGAAAACAGATGGAAGATAAAATATTCTAAGATACTTTCCTAAGGGGAGGTTAGACATCATAGAATTTGATTGTTCAGGCATATTTTTTACATAAAATGACCTAAGTGATGCTAAACAAATAAAATGAGGTAGTCTATTAAGGTCATAGCAGGGTGCACTTAAACTTTCCGCTGTGAGAAAAGTGCCTGAAACGACTCAGTTTCAGGCACTCGGAATTATTGAGACCTCAGGCTCAATAATTAGTCTTGGAACTTCGGAGAAGTTCGCAGACGTCCGTACTCACCTAAGGAAAGTTTTTAAGTGGATTTTATCCTCGATCTGAAAGACCCTTACGGGGCTTTCAGATCGATGTTGTTTAATAGTGTTTGATCAAATCAACTGTAGAGCGATCCAATTTCTTAACCAATGCTTGTAAGAAGGCTTGCGCTTGCAAGAAATCATCCATGGCATAGAGGGTTTGGTGAGAGTGGATGTAACGTGCACAGACCCCAATGGTTGTTGATGGGACTCCACCATTCTTCAAGTGTGCTGCACCTGCATCGGTACCACCTTTGGCACAATAGTATTGGAATTTGATGCCCGCTTCTTCAGCCGTAGTGAGCAAGAAATCCTTCATATTTGGCAGCATGATGTGACCTGGATCATAGAAACGAAGCAGTGTTCCTTCCCCAATCGCACCTTGGTCTCCAAAGACATCAGCTGCTGGCGAACAGTCTACAGCAAGGAAGATTTCAGGATCAAATTTAGTGGTTGAGGTGTGGGCTCCACGAAGTCCCACTTCTTCTTGAACGTTGGCCCCTACATAGAGTTCGTTGTTTAAGGCTTGTCCAGAAAGGCTCTTGGCCAATTCGCTGACCATCAAGACACCGTAGCGGTTATCCCATGCTTTTGAGATGACGTTTTTACCATTAGCAGTAAGAATCGCAGAGCTATCTGGGACCAAGGTATCTCCAGGACGGACCCCATAGCTTTCAGCTTCGGCTTTAGAGCTAAAGCCTGCATCAAAGACGATGTCGCTAATGGCAGGTACGGTTGGTCCACCTGTTCCACGTGTCAAATGAGGAGGAACAGATCCTGAAATAGCAGGGTATTCACGTCCGTCACGTGTAAAGAGTTTGAAGCGTTGGCTGCTGACGACCATCGGATTCCAACCTCCGATTGGGACAACACGGAAAGTCCCATCAGCTTTGATTTCGCTGATCATGAACCCAACTTCATCCATGTGGGCAGCTACTAAGATACGAGGAGCATCGGCTGCTGTTGAGTGTTTGACCCCAAAGATCCCACCGAGACCATCTGTCACGATTTCGTCCACATGAGGGGTCAATTGTTGGCGCAAATAATCCCGTACAGGGGCTTCATGACCTGAGATAGCAGGGATTTCAGTTACTTCTTTGATTTTAGAAAATAAATCAGTCATAGGTTACCTTCTTTCTGATGTTATTTTATCACTTTTTCTACAAGGATGGTAGCGTTATTATGGAAATCAGTCTCTAAAAGCGGAGGGAGAGATCTAGCCTAGACCGTTGTCCCTCTGCTTATTTTGTGTTACAATAGGCACTATGAAAGCTAAAAAAATTATTTTGTCTAGTCTGGCTGTAGCAAGTGCAGGAGCCCTTGCGGCCGGTGTTTATAAAATTGCCAAAGATCAAAAGCGTCTTCGTACCCAAGAAGAATTGGTAGCAGAAGTACGGGAGCAAATGGAAGCCATGGGAAGGATTGCGACCCTGTATGTGGAACTCTACGAGTCTAGTGAAGAGCGCTTAGTAGGTGGTGTCATTTTTGAAGATGAGCGCCATTACCGCTTTGTCTATGAGGATGGTCTCTTGCATTACGAAGAGGAAAAATTATGATTACACCAAATTCTCTAGAAGAAATTGCTTCATACGTAGAGCAAGATGGCAAGAAAGTGTTTGTCTTTTCAGCAGATTGGTGTGGGGATTGCCGTTACCTCAAACCTTTTTTGCCGGAGATTGAGGCTGAAAATCCCGAATTTACCTTTATCTTGATTGACCGCGATGCCTATATGGATCTGGCGAAAGTCTGGGATGTTTATGGGATCCCAAGTTTGATGGTTCTGGAAAAGGATAAGGAAATCGGTCGGTTTGTCAATCGGGATCGGAAAACCAAAGCGCAGATTACAGCATTCTTAGCAGGATTAAAATAGGAGAAAAACATGATTGTAACATACAACAAAGAACAAGTCGGCGATGTCTTGATGCTGACCTTGAAAAATAGTGGAGAAGCAAAGCTCGCGGTGGAGAGAAAAGGAAAAGTGGCTCGCGTTTACCGTGAGGACAACCAAGAAACGGTTGCCTGGAATATTTTTGATGCCTCATCTTTCTTCGCCATCGAAGGCAAGGGCCAAGTCTTTTTGACAGATGAGCAAGTGGCTCGTTTGAATCAAGAATTGGAAAGAGAAGGTTTTTCAGAACGCTTGGTCAATGATCGGGAACCAAAATTTGTGGTAGGTGAAATCCTTGAAATGGTGGCCCATCCAGATAGTGACCACTTGAATATCTGCCAAGTAGCAGTTGGAGCAGATAAGACAGTTCAGATCGTAGCAGGGGCTCCAAATGCGCGGGTGGGTCTCAAGACCATTGTTGCTCTTCCAGGTGCCATGATGCCGGATGGCAGCTTGATTTTCCCAGGAGCTCTTCGTGGAGAAAAAAGCTATGGCATGATGTGCAGTCCTCGCGAATTGCACTTGCCAAATGCTCCTCAAAAACGAGGCATTATTGAATTGGATGACGCAGAAGTAGCAGGGACACCTTTTGATCCTGCTCGTCACTGGCACGAATAAAGAGAAGAATCTAGGATGTTTTGGATCCTAGATTTTTTTGATTTTGGTTTGTCACCTCCATTTTTTGAAATTTTTTCGAATAAATAGATAGGAGGTAAATGATGTATAATAAAGTTATTTTAATCGGTCGCCTAGTAGCGGCCCCAGAATTGCATAAAACCAGCACAGACAAATCCGTTGCCCGAGTGACCGTTGCGGTCAATCGTCGCTACAAGGACCAAAACGGGGAGCGCGAGACTGATTTTGTCAATGTCGTTGTCTGGGGGAAATTGGCTGAAACCATGGCTAGTTATGCCAGTAAAGGGAGCCTGATCTCTTTGGATGGAGAGATTCGGACGCGCCGCTACGAGAAAAATGGGGTCATGCAGTATGTGACAGAGGTCCTCTGCCAAAGTTTTCAGTTGCTAGAGAGCCGCGCTCAGCGAGCGATGCGTGAAAATGGTGGAACGGGAGATTTAGCCGATATCATCTTAGAAGAGGAAGATCTTCCCTTTTAGGATCAAAAAAGCTGGTTCGTTTATAGACCAGCTTTTTTGATATTTGCTAGGGATTTCATTCGGGAACGACTCATTTAAAAATAAATCCAAAATATGCATCTGTACAATAAAAGCCAGCACTTTTCTTGAAAAAGTAGTAAAATAAAGTAATATATATTCAAAATTTTCAGAAAAGGAACGGAGTTTGAAAGGAAAAGAAGATAGAAATGAACGGTTGAAATGGTTGATAAAACGGGTTTTACTGGTGATTCCGGTGGCCTGCATCCTCTTGTGGATCTATGCCGTTTGTCAAACCAGTAGCATCAAGGATCAGACCAAGATCGGTGTCACCTATATGACCATGAACAATGAGTTCTATAAAAGTATTCATTCGGAAATTAGTCGAATTGCTGATGAGAGAGGGGCTCTTGTATCTGTTCGAGATCCGGAATTGGATGAAAAAAGGCAGAGCCAGCAGATCGATGATTTTTGCGCCCAAAAAGTAAATGTGATTGTGATTAATCCGGTCAAAGGGGATAGTCAGCCCATTTTAAGGGCTCTTAAAAAAGCTAGAAAACAAGGAATTAAGATCATTGCAGTTGATACCCAGCTCAAGCATTTTAAGCCGGATGCCAGCATTGTCTCCGACAACTACCAAGCAGGAGTCTTGATTGCGAAAGAGCTGATGAAACGCTCTTCAAATGCTCGGATCCTTCTCTTGGAGCACAAGGGGACTGTTTCGGCAGATACGCGGATTCAGGGATTTAAGGATACTATCAAAGGACATGGGTCATATGAGATTATCTCGGAACTAGAAACCAAGGGTCAGACGGAGATCGCTATGCCAGCTGTCCGTAAGTTCTTGCAGTCAGGGGGGAATGTCGATACTCTAGTCTCCTTGAATGACCGTTCAGCTATAGGAGCTTTAGCAGCGATCAAGGAGCAAGGGATCACCCATCCCATTGCGATCTATGGGATTGATGGCTCACCAGATATGAAAGCCTTGCTACACTCGACAGATGATGTCGTAGGAACCGTTGCCCAGTCTCCTTTGAAGATGGGAGACCGCGTGATGGAGGTCATCCAAGATATGGCTGATGGGAAGAGCTACAAAAAAGAAATAACCATTCCGGTTCAGATGATGACAAAGGAAAACATCGATCACTTTGATGTGAATGGGTGGCAGTAATGAGAAAATTTAGAGGTGTGAGATACAGTTTGGCCATTCTGATGGTCGTGAATTTTATCGCTGTGATGCTCAACAGTATCATCTATCTTCAAGCAACCAATTATATCATTGCCCAACGGCAAGCTTCTCTATTAGTAGAACGCTTAGAGCGTATTCCTTTTGCGCCCTCTACAACTTTTTGGTTGTCTGCGCTCTTATTTGCTGGAATTGCCTTGATCTCCATGAGTCGTTACCGGTCTCAAACGAGTCGATGGTCCATTTTTGATAAGTGGAACATTCTGGAGATCCTCCTGATGTTGCTCTTGATGTGGGTCCAAAATGTAGCTTATAACGGGCTGATTCTCTTGGTTTTTGCGGATATCTTCTATGGTTCCAAAGAGTTGAATACCAAGCGAGACCGCAAGTATTGGTTTGCGTTTATCCTAGTGAGTTTCTTGATGCTTCTTGTGACCAATTCAGACGTCTTTTCGCTTTTCTTTCCGATTCCTTCTCTGGATGTCTATATTCATTTTTACCCTGCCTCCATCCGGATTCTGGCCTTTTTCTTAAAGAATTCCCTCTATGCTTTGAATATGGTGCTCTTCATTATTTCGCTTTTGTTCTATATTATGAATGTTCTTGCGGAAAACCACGAAGTGGAAGAAGAGTTGGCCATGGTTTCGAAGGTGAATACAGAGTTGAACAACTATATGGCCTTGTCTGAGAAGATTGCAGAAGATCGGGAGCGCAAGCGGATTGCTCGGGAGATTCACGATACCTTGGGACACGCGCTAACAGGGATCTCGGCAGGTTTAGATGCTGTCGGAGTCTTGATTGATATCGATCCCAATCGGGCAAAAGAGCAGGTAAAAAGCGTATCAGAAGTTGTCCGGGAAGGGATCCAGGATGTGAGGGGCTCTCTCAACCGCCTCCGTCCAGGTGCCCTTGAGGGACGAACCCTCAAAGATGCTTTGGAAAAGATGATCCGCGAGTACCAGACACTTTCCAACTTGCAGGTTGATTTACATTATGAATGGGTCGATGTCGATATGGACGTCATGATTGAAGATACGATCTTTCGTGTGATCCAAGAGTCTATGACCAATGCGGTTCGCCACGGTCATGCTAGTCAGATGAGCCTTCATTTTTTTGAAGATAAGGAAGATTACCTGATCGAGTTGCAGGACAATGGGGTTGGGTTTGAAACCTTGACCTATGGCTATGGGCTCAAGCAGATGATGGAGCGCATTTCCATCCTAGGAGGACAGCTTCAATTTGAAAGTCGCGATGGATTTTTCACGCGCGTCAGTTTACCGAAATATAAAGAAGGGAGATAGAGATGGTGATAAAAGTAATGGTGGCAGATGACCAGGCCTTGATTCGAGAATCTCTGAAAATTATTTTGTCAGCCCACCCCGATATCGAAGTGGTGGCCACAGTGGAAGATGGGAATCACGTCTTGTCTAGCATTCCACAGACACATCCTGACCTGATCTTAATGGATATTCGGATGCCAGGCATGGATGGGGTTTTGGCGACAAAAGAGGTAAAAGAGCACTATCCGGATATCAAAATTATTATTTTAACGACCTTTGATGATGATGAATTTATCTATAGTGCACTCAAGTATGGTGCTTCAGGTTATCTTTTAAAGGGAGCCTCGACAGAGGAACTCTATGAAGCGATTAAGGTGGTGTATCAAGGCGGAGCCATGATCAACCCGAATATCGCTAGTAAAGTCTTTCAAATTTTCTCACAAATGGCCAAAACCAACTTCTCTATTGCTGTAGATGAGGACAATGTCAAGGATTTGAGCACGACGGAATGGCGCATTATCCAAGAAGTCGGCTATGGGGAGTCCAATAAAGAAATTGCGGCCAAACTCTTCTTGTCAGAAGGAACCGTGCGCAATTACTTATCAACGATTTTGGCGAAATTAAACCTACGAGATCGAACGCAATTAGCGATCTGGTCAGTCCAAACAGGAGTGACGAGACGTGATTTTTCTAAAGGAAATACAGAATGAAATTGAAGCGAAAGCATCTTTGTTGGGGGATCGGTCTCCTTGTTGCGCTCTGTGCGAGTGCGGGTTTCTATTGGTGGAAACAGCAACCGACCGTCCTCCATATCGGCGTTTATGCAGGTTCTAGCTGGGATGTGCCGACCAGTCAACGTTCCCATGCCTTGGATCGTGCGATTCAAAAATTTGAAAAATCCCATCCCCACGTCCGTGTGGAGTATGAAAACGGGATTCCGCAGTCAGATTATTCAGACTGGCTCTCTGAAAAGATTGTCTCAGGAAAGACGCCGGATGTGTTTATGGTCTCTGAGCAAGATCTTTCCTTATTAGCAGCGCGAGGCGTGCTAGAAAAGTTAAACGGCTATATGGATCGAAAAGATCAAGCGGCCTTTTATCCCGTTGCCTTTGAATCCGGTGTCTATCAGGGGCAAACCTATGCCTTACCTTATGAAAGCAATCCGATTTTGATGTGTGTCAATAAAGATCTCTTGGATAAAGAAGGTATCGCGGTTCCCAAAGAAGGCTGGACCCTTGAAGAGTTCTATACGATTTGCAAGAAACTAACCAAAGATACCAATGGGGATGGGCAATTGGACCAATTTGGGAGTACAGAATACACCTGGAAAGAAGCCTTGGCGGCAAATGGAGGTCATCTCTTCCAAGGAGGCATGCTCAAGCTGACAGCTCCAGAAGTCAAAGAATCTTTGACTTTTCTGCAAAAATTGGAAGATCTAAATAAAAATTACAAGGTGAGCTCTAAAGATTTTGACCAGGGGAAAGTCGCCTTCTATCCCATGACCTTGGCCCAATATCGGACCTATAAACCTTATCCCTACCACGTTTCAAAATATTCAAACTTCACCTGGACCTGTATCCCGATGCCTGCTAAGTCAAAAACGACCAAGGCAACCTTGGTCACGACGACTTCTTTTGCTATGTCAGCTCGGAGTTCTCATTCCAAGTTGGCTTGGGAATTGATGCAACTCTTAACAGAGGATCCAGAAATTCAACAAACCCTCTTTGCCCAATCCCAAGGAATCTCTGTCATGCCACAGGTAGTCAAGAGTCGCTCTAGTAAAGACCTTCTGCAGGTGGATGATTTTGGAACAGATTCCCTGACCAATCAGACCTTGAACCGCATCATGGAACAAGCTGTTGAAAGTAGTCCGAAAAATGTCTCAAAAGAGGTGCTAGAAAAGCTAGACTACTTGATTGGCAATGCCTTGCGCGATCAGGATGTCGAGAACCGCTTGCCTCAAATTCAGAGGGAGATTGAAAGTAGTCTACAGGTAGGAGTTTAGAGTAAAATAAGATGGCATTTTGTCAAGTGACAGATGTCATTTTTTTATTGCTAAATGTCATATTAGGAATGTGACATTTGACAATGTAAAAACGCTTTCAAATAATCTACAATAGAGTCAAATAAAGGAGGCGTAGAAAAATGAAATACCTCGTTTTGGTCAGTCATGGCGGACTGGCAGAAGGTCTAAAAACATCACTAGCCATGTTTGCTGGTGATAAGATGGATCAGGTCATCGCAGTTGGACTCAAAGAAGGAAAATCAGTTGATGACTTCGCAGTTGATTTCAGAGAGAGCATTTCAGGATTGACAGCTGATGACTCTGTTTTGGTCTTGGCAGATATCGTAGGTGGTAGTCCATTAACCACTGCAGCCACGGTTCTAGAAGAAGCTGGAAAGCTCGATGGAGCCTTGATCCTTGGTGGGATGAACCTTACCATGGCCTTGACAGCAGTTGTGATGAAAGATGTGTTGGATGGAGACGATTTGTCAGTCACCATCTTATCAGAAGCACGATCTGCACTACAGCCTTTTGAAGTTTCAGCCACTAGTGCTGAAGAAGATGATGACGATATTTAATAGGGAGGTACCTTATGGTAGTAACATTTGTACGGATTGATGATCGCATGATTCACGGTCAGACAGTCACACGCTGGGCAAAAGAAAAACCATGTGATGGTTTGATTGCCGTAAACGATGCAGCAGCATCAAACAAGGTTTTGATTCAAGCTTACAAAGGCGCATCAGACAAGAAAACCTTTGTATGGACAAAGGAAGCCTTTAAAGAAAAATCAGCAAAAGTAACAGAATCAGATAGTCGTTACTTCTTGATCACCAAAAATCCAATCGATATGAAGGAAATTTTGGTCGACCAAGGGTTTGTCCCAGGTGATGTTAAAGAAATCATCGTAGGCCCTGCAAATGATCGTCCTGGAGCTGTAAAATTGGGAAATAACCAATCCATCACTCAGGAAGAAGCAGAAGCCTTCCAAGCCATTCAAGCAGCAGGCTACAAGGTGAAATTCCAATTGTTGCCAGATGTTTCCATCGGTTATTGGGATGATTTCAAATCAAAATTTGGTTTTTAAAACTAACAGTCTTATCTGTTAGGTAAATATATTTACAAACAAAAGGAGCGTTTGTTATGACAATTTCATGGATTCAAGCAATCTTGCTTGGTATTTTCGCCAGCTTGTCTTCAATGCCTGGTATGGGGGGTTCCAGTATCGGGAACTATACACTCGGTCGTCCTTTGATCGGTGGGTTGATTTCAGGTTTAATTCTTGGAGATGTGACAACTGGTATTATGGTCGGGGTTGCCCTTCAAGTCGTTTATATCGCCTTGGTAACACCTGGTGGTACCGTATCTGCCGATGTGCGTGCTATCTCTTACATCGGTGTTCCTCTTGCTATCTTGTTTGTGCATGCTAATAACATCACAGATGAAGCTGGAATCGCCGCAGCTGCAGCTCCAATCGGTGCAGCCGTTGGGACAATCGGTACAGTTCTTTTCTACGGTACCGCTACTATGAACTTGGTTTGGCAACACATTGGTTGGAAAGCCGTTGAAGAAGGAAACTTCAAAAAACTCTACGCAGTTGACTGGGTTTACCCTTGGATCTCTCACTTCCTCTTCTCTTTCCTTCCAACAATGATTATCACCAAATACGGTGAAAACATGGTTGATTTGATGAAACAATACCTTCCTATGGATGGTTACTGGATGAAAGCCCTCTTTACAGTCGGTGCTCTTCTCCCATGTGTCGGTATTGCCATCTTGTTGAAACAAATTGTTACAGAAGCAACTGACTTCATTCCATTCTTTGTTGGATTTACCTTGGCGAAATCTCTCGGATTGAACTTGGTATCCAGTGCCGTTGTTTCATTAATCTTTGCAGTAATCTACTATGAACTTGAAGTGATCAAATCGATGAAAGCTGCTCCAGCCGGAGTGGTGGACCAAGACGATGATGAGGAGGATATTTAAAATGGCTGATAGAAAGAAAATTTCAAAGAAAACATTAGCAAAAGCATTCCATCATTGGTATTATGGTCATTTGACTTGTTTCTCTCAAGAACATATGCAAACCTTCGGGTACTTGACTTCTATGCTTCCAATCGTAGAAGAAATGTATGACACAAAAGAAGAACAAAAGGATGCTATGCAAACCTATACGGCCTTCTTCAACACTGAACCACAACTTGGATCTCTTGTTGTAGGGATCACAGCTGGTTTGGAAGAAGCGCGTGCAAACGGAGATGCAGTGGATGGCGAAACCATCAACGGTATGCGTGCCGGTTTGATGGGACCAATCGCTGGTATTGGTGACTCATTGGTTGTTGGTACCTTGATCCCAGTTCTCTTAGGGATTGCCCTTGGTCTTTCTAAAGGTGGTAACGTCGCTGGTGCTCTCTTCTACATCGTCGTATGGAACCTCTTAGTCTACTTTGGTATGCGCTTTGCCTTCTTCAAAGGTTACCAATTAGGGGATAAAGCCGTTGAATTCCTTGTAGGACCAAAAGGACAAGCTCTTCGTAAAGCGATCAGCGTCGTCGGTGGTATGGTTATCGGTGCCGTAGCAGCTACTTGGGTATCTGTTACAACAGCCCTTCAATTCAAGAATTCTGAAGGAAAAGTCTTCTTGAACATCCAAGAAAAGATCGATGGTGTTTATCCAGGTCTCTTGACAGCAGCCTTCATCACTCTTTGCTGGTGGTTGATGTCTAAGAAAAAAATTTCACCAAACAAAGTTATGTTACTTCTCGTTGTAGTTGCTTTGATCGGTGTTGCCCTTGGTATCTTTGACCCACATCTTAAATACTAAGGTAAAAAAACGAATTTGCTAGTAGGAGTTTTTGAGAATGAAGTGAATTGACCTCCTTTACTTGCACTTCATTCTCAATTTTTATCAGGAGGAATCCCATGGTTACAAAACAAGAACTTGTCAATGGATATGAAACAGAAATCAAGTACCAACGCCACATGCTTGAAAACCTTGGTCGTTGGTTCAGCTTACTCTTTATCATTGCCAGTATTGGTGTGGTATTGATCTATCTCTTTCACAAAAGTTTCCTCCCACTCTTGATCCTCGGGATTTTACTAGCCTTGGTTGGAATTTTAGGCATGATTGTTTTTGGATATGGCATCTACCGCGGGCGGATCAATCTTCAAAAAGTGATCGACGATTTCAATCAAAAATTGACAATTTTAAATTGATATTTTAGAAACATCTCATCTATTTTTGAGGTGTTTTTTTCTTGACTATTTCTGACCAAGTGATACAATAGAAACATAAGTTAGCACTTACGTATAGAGAGTGCTAAAAACACGTATGGAGGAATGAACATGTTAAAACCATTAGGAGACCGTGTGGTCTTAAAAGTAGAAGAAAAAGAACAGACTGTTGGAGGTTTTGTCCTCGCCGGTGCGAGCAAGGCTGATACAAAAACAGCTGAAGTAGTGGCCGTTGGTGAAGGTGTGCGTACCCTAAGTGGCGAACTCATCGCCCCAGCTGTAAAAGCAGGAGATCACGTTTTGGTTGAAAGCCATGCAGGAATTGAAGTGAAAGATGGGGAAGAAACCTACACCATCGTTGGAACAGCGAACATTCTTGCAATTGTAGAGTAAGAGAAGAAAGAGGTAAGAGAAATGGCAAAAGATATTAAATTTTCATCTGATGCACGTTCTGCAATGGTCCGTGGTGTCGATGTCTTAGCAGATACAGTGAAAGTTACGTTGGGCCCTAAAGGTCGCAATGTGGTTCTTGAAAAATCATTTGGTTCACCCTTGATCACAAATGACGGGGTGACCATCGCAAAAGAAATCGAATTGGAAGACCATTTTGAAAATATGGGTGCTAAATTGGTGTCAGAAGTGGCTTCTAAGACCAATGATATCGCAGGTGACGGTACAACGACCGCAACGGTTTTGACTCAAGCCATCGTCCGTGAAGGGATCAAAAACGTCACTGCAGGTGCTAACCCAATTGGCATACGTCGTGGGATTGAGACCGCTGTTGCAACAGCAGTAGAAGCTTTGAAAAACAATGCGATCCCAGTATCGAGCAAGGAAGCGATTGCTCAAGTAGCTGCTGTGTCTTCTCGTTCTGAAAAAGTTGGTGAGTACATCTCTGAAGCCATGGAAAAAGTTGGCAAAGATGGGGTTATCACGATTGAAGAATCTCGTGGAATGGAGACAGAACTGGAAGTCGTTGAAGGAATGCAGTTTGACCGTGGTTACCTTTCACAATACATGGTCACTGATAATGAAAAAATGGTAGCAGACCTTGAAAATCCATACATTTTGATCACTGACAAGAAGATTTCAAATATCCAAGAAATCTTGCCATTGTTGGAAAGCATTCTTCAAAGCAACCGTCCACTCTTGATCATCGCTGATGATGTCGATGGCGAAGCTCTTCCAACACTTGTCTTGAACAAGATCCGCGGTACCTTTAATGTCGTAGCTGTCAAGGCACCAGGATTTGGAGATCGCCGCAAAGCCATGTTAGAAGACATTGCCATCTTGACAGGTGGTACAGTCATTACAGACGATCTTGGTTTGGAATTGAAAGATGCAACCATTGAAGCACTTGGTCAAGCAGCTAAAGTTTCAGTCGATAAAGACAGTACTGTCATTGTCGAAGGTTCTGGTAACCCAGAAGCGATCGCTAACCGTGTCGCTGTTATCAAGTCACAAATCGAAACCACAACCTCTGAGTTTGACCGTGAAAAATTACAAGAACGTTTGGCTAAATTGTCTGGTGGTGTTGCCGTAATCAAGGTCGGTGCTGCAACAGAAACAGAATTGAAAGAAATGAAACTTCGTATCGAAGATGCCCTTAATGCGACTCGCGCAGCCGTTGAAGAAGGGATCGTTGCCGGAGGTGGTACAGCCCTTGTCAATGTCATCTCTGCGGTCGCAGCCCTTGAATTAGAAGGAGATGAAGCGACCGGACGCAATATCGTTCTTCGTGCTTTGGAAGAACCGGTGCGCCAAATTGCCCACAATGCCGGTTACGAAGGATCTATTGTGATTGATCGCTTGAAAAATGCCGAAGTCGGAACAGGCTTCAATGCTGCAACAGGTGAATGGGTGAATATGATTGATGCAGGGATCATCGACCCTGTTAAAGTCAGTCGTTCAGCCCTTCAAAACGCAGCTTCTGTTGCTAGCCTCATTTTAACAACTGAAGCAGTCGTAGCCAACAAACCAGAACCAGCAGCCCCAGCAGGACCAGGAATGGATCCAAGCATGATGGGTGGGATGATGTAACCTGATACCAATGATTGGTGCTAAAGCGCCGAATCATTGGACGGTAGCCGCTATATTGCGGTCTACCTAATCATCTTACTAGCTCAAAGGGAGGAAAGTAACGTTCCTCCCTTTTCACGTCGTAACCTATGTAAAACAAAGAAGGCAAGATCGGCCTTCTTTATTTTCTGTCGTAATCGGTACATGATTGAGGCTTTGCCTCTCATCATTTGACGCCAGCTGCTATTGTGCGGCATGGCTAATCATCTTACTAGCTCAAAGAGAGTGGGACAGAAATCGGTAATTCGTTAGAATTCGATTTCGTCGTCCCACCTCCGCACAGTTGAGTAGGGCTGTAAAAGCTGATGAAATCAGCGTAGTAGAGCCCACTCAACCACTGCGTCTTGCCCGACAATCCAAAGACAATTGAGAGGCTAGGACTTTTTTCCCAGCCCCTTTTTCTTGTTATAAGTTGTGATGCTTACTGGCTCCTTTTGCCATGGAATAATATTTTTATTTTAAATTTTGTAACAGAAATGATAAATACTAGTTAAAGAGGATTTGTGTAAACACTTGGGAATTAAGCGTTTTCGGTATTTTTTGGTGGAGAAGTATTTGCCAACAAATTGCAATACAAATTAACTGATTTTGTAATAATTCTAGTGTATACTATTAAGAGTAGATCACAGGTCTACATTGTTGCAAGGGGAGAACTTCCCACATACATGTCTATTGACAATAAAACTTGATCGTAATATCGCTGTTAGTAAAATGAGAGTTTGAACATAGTGTAGATTTTATCGACCTTTTTCATATTAAAAAATATTTTTCAAATTCCCCTTGCGCAAGCTCTTCCGGATTCCTCCGGGAGAGTTTTTTCTTGTTAAGGAGAAAAAGATAGAATGCCTTTTGAGTCTACTTTGAAAGAATGGCTCAGCAGCTATTATTTATGGTAAAATAGAACATATTCGTCGAGGGGAAGGAGTGAAGACTTTGTTGAAGATTTTTGTGTTAGAAGATGAGTGGATCCAGCAATCACGAATCGAATCGGTCTTGCAGGAACTCATCCGTCAAAAATCCTTGCAATGCAAAGCGCCAGAAGTGTTTGGGAAGTCAAGCCAGTTGCTGGATGCTATCACAGAGAGAGGCGCCCATCACCTATTCTTTTTAGATATCGAGATTAAAGGTGAGGAGAAAAAGGGGCTGGAGATCTCAAAAGAGATTCGTAAGAAAGATCCCCACGCGACCATTGTCTTTGTCACCACTCACTCTGAATTCATGCCCATTACCTTTCAGTACAAAGTGGCTGCCTTGGATTTTATCGATAAAACGCTGGGCGAGGAAGAGTTCAGAGAGAGAATCAGCTCAGCCATCGATTATACCTTGGAGCAAGCTGGGACCACGATTGCGCAAGATGCCTTTACGTTTGAGAGTGCGATGGCGCGTGTACAAGTTCCTTTTAATAAGATTTTGTATGTTGAAACGTCTCCAACCATTCACAAGGTCATTTTACACACCCAGGAAGAGCGCTTGGAATTTTACGCTAGTATTACCGATATCGAAAAAGCAGATCCCCGCTTGTATCGGTGCCACCGCTCCTTTGTGGTGAATCCGCAAAATATTACGAAGATTAATAAAGAAACAAAGAAAGCTTTTTTTGAAAACGGGGACAATTGCTTGATCTCACGGACCAAGTACAGAGGCTTACTGGAAGCTTTGAAAAAATAGAGGGAGAAAGAATTGCTGTTAGATATTCTAATATTTTACCTAAAGTTCTTCGTCAGCATGCTGATCTATCGTCATATCAGTAGACAAAAGTTCGCCTTGCGCTGGCTCTTTTTGTGCCCCTTCCTCTTCGCAATTATCTTTACCCTTGTACCACCGGTAGGCTTTTTTGGCTATTTCTTAGTATTTATTGCCTATAGTTTCTACCGAAATCGTAACATACGACACCTTTTGAATATTTTTTACGGGCTCTACCCGGTTGTCATGGAGAGTCTCATTGCGCGTCTCTTAGCCTTTTATGTCTTTCCAATGTTAGGGATCGTACTTGTTCATGAGGCATCTGTCAGCTGGTATGATGCTCTACTTGAATTGCTGGTCTTTCCTGTTTATATAGGAATCACTAAATTGTTAAAACTAGATTTTACAGATTTAAAAGTAGGGTTTCAACGGCAGTATTTTAATCGTTTCTTACTCCCGATGGATCTTTCCATGTTTGTGTATTTAGTCAGTGTTGTAGGTCTGGTGGTTTTTGAGGATGCTATTCCACATGCAGATGCTTTACGGGAACAGTTAAATAGTATTTATCTGATTTTGTTTTTTGTGATGCTCTTGTATTTCAATGCAGTGTCCAAAGAACGATTGAAACAAGAGATTCTGGAACAAAAAGATAGGCAACTGCAGGAGTTAGCCACCTATAGCCAACACGTCGAAATGCTCTACGGGGAGATTCGTGCCTTTCGTCATGATTACCTGAATATTTTAACCAGTCTCAAATTAAGTATTGAGCACGAAGACCTCAATGCGATCAGGGAAGTCTATGAGAATGTTCTTCGAGAGAGTGGCCAGCAATTTTACAATAGTAAGTTTGATATTGCCAAACTCAGTCACATCGAAAATCCAGCTGTAAAAAGTGTTCTGTCCGCAAAATTATTGGAAGCTCAAAACAAAGGGATTGGGATCTCTGTCGAGATCGATGAACCAGTTCGTGATTTATTCATCGAGGTTTTAGATTTCATCACCTTCTTATCCATCCTTTGTGACAATGCTATCGAAGCGAGTCTTGAATCAGAGGACCCCCAGCTGACTCTTGCCATGCTTCAGGAGACGAACTCCCTCATCTTAATAGTTGAAAATAGTACAAAAGCTGAAAAAATAGATCTGGCGAGAATTTTTGAAAAAGACTACTCGAGTAAAGGAGAGGGCCGTGGTCTTGGTTTGTACAAGATCCAACAATTACTGGAAAAGTATCCCAAAACGACCGTGTCTACCAAGAGTTCAAACTACCGATTTACTCAGAGCCTGACCTTTTGGAAGGAATAATAGAAGAGAGAGTGGGACAGAAATTGGTCATTCGTTAGAATTCGATTTCGTCGTCCCACCTCCGCACAGTTGAGTAGGGCTGTAAAAGCTGATGAAATCAGCGTAGTAGAGCCCACTCAACCACTGCGTCTTGCTCGACAATCAAAAATAATTGAGAGGCTAGGACTTTTGTCCCAGCCTCTTTTTTGACCATTCGCGACGATTTTTTGACCGATTCTGACAGAGAGCTCCAAAGACGGTCCCTTTGAAGTATACTGTACACAAGATCAATAAGAAAAGAGGGATCGTATGTTTCAGGTAGCATCTATTACAAAATCATTTAAGGAGAAAGCTGTATTAAAGGGAGTGTCTTTTTCGATAGAAGAAGGAGACAAAATTGCCTTGCTGGGAAATAATGGGGCAGGAAAAAGCACCCTGTTCAACATTATCGCTGGGCAACTTCAGGCCGATTCAGGGACGATAAAGACTTCGCTTGATTTTCAAAGGGAAATTGGGATGATGCCTCAGGGGGATCTGCTCATCGAGGATCTAACCGTTGCTGAATTCGTCGAATTAAAAAGCCGGATGAATCAGCTGAAGCAGGCTGATATCAATGGACTCTTAGAAATGGTCGAATTAAGAGAATCAAGAGAGCAGATGGTAGGAAGTCTTTCCGGTGGTCAAAAGAGACGCTTGTCCTTGTTGTTAACCATTTTGAATCATCCAAAGTTGATTTTTTTAGATGAGCCAACGACTGGCATGGACTTGGAAGCAGTGGATAACTTTTGGAAATTGCTGGAGCAGCAAGAGTTTACCTCTGTTGTGGTGACCCATGATTTCAACCAAATTGATGCCTTTTTTACAAAAGTCCTGATTTTAAAAGAGGGTCGAATTGCTGCCACAAAGGCTGTTGAGGACATTCACCAGGATGGTCAAACCATTGAGCAGTATTTCCGAGAAGAGATGAATAAAGGAGGGGAACAAGCATGAAAAAGATTCAATTAAAACAAGTTTTACGAAATAAGCGCTTTGTATTATTCACCATTATTTTACCCATAGGCTGGTATATCTTCTTTTATCAGCTTCAAAAAGGGGTTTCGCCAAGTATTTTATTAGGTATTGCCGTATTTATCGGGGTCATTGGCAATAGCCTTGCAACTTTTAGTAAGCGAATCGCCTCAGATATCGGGTTTTATTCTTTTGAATCCCACTTTACAAGCTATAGTATCAAGAACTATTTATGGGATCAATCGATCGTGCAACTGATTCTGAACAGCTTGATCTTTTTAGCGGTGCTAGTAGTTGCTGTTCTAGGTTTTCACTTTCCAGTGACGACTAGCCTGTTGGTGCAATTTTTCCTCTTATCCTTAATGGGGATCTACTTTAGTGTGATTGGCTTTGTACTTGGGGTCAGGGTAGATGCTAAGACGATTGATACCATTGGCTTTCCTGTCATTATTTTGGCTGCTATGACCATTATTCCCTTTGATACGCTTGGCGCAAGTGGAGGATTTATGGACGTAGTTGGCAAGCTACAACGGGCTTTCCCAGGCTATTATTATACAAAGCTGATCCAAGATTTGACTGAGAAACAAACGATTGATGCTACCCAATTAGCGCTCTTTGTTGCCGTATTTGGATTGAATTTGCTATTTTTCTATCTGCTCGTACCCAAAGGAAAAATGGGGAACTAAGAGCAGTTAAAAAAGCCTTGAGAACAACTCAAGGCTTTTTCTTTGCTATAAAATGGTTCTTCTGTACTCTTCCTTCAAGTGCTTGGAAAGATCTTGCTATTCTAAAGTTCTAATGGAGGGCTTTTTTATTACATGCTAATAGAAAAAATCAATGCCGTAGTTTTCTTTTAGATAGGTCGCTAACTCGGCTTTTTCTTCCTCTCTAAATCGACAGAGGCTAAGGGCGAGACGCAATTTCAAGGTGCTTGTATTGATGATGATGTTTGACTTAGAAATATCTTCTAGCTGGGTGACTTCTCTGAGGTTAAAATCTAAATAGCAAGCCTTGCTGTTGACATGATCAGGGTCGCTGACGTCCACTTCAACATACGATGCTCGCAACAATTCTTCTTTGGGAATGAAGATTTCTTTTGAGAAGAAGAGTCCGGGATAGACCTCAATACCTTCAAAGGTGAATTCAAAGGAGACTCTGTGGCTAGTTAGTCTTTTGATGCCTGCAATTGTTGCGTAGATAGCAGCGAAAAAGAGAATGGTTGAAATCACAGTGGGAAGATTTAGTTGAGAAAAGTCGATCAATCCATGAGCGGGAGAAAAGAAAAATTGAAAGGATACACCCGCCGCAAAGATTAGATAACCGACACCAACAAATTTTGAATAATAGATTTTCATTTTGGACTCCTTACATTTCAAATGCATGAAAACTTGGAATTTCAAGTACCCTTATCATAGCGGATTCGGTGAAGAGCTGTCAAATGTTTGGTAGGGTTCTTGTGATTAGATCATTTCAGGTTATGGTATACTAGATGGAAAGTGTGGCTAGGAGTGAAATGAAAAGCTGCTGTAGAAATCATAACCGGGTCAATGCTGGTAAGAAAGGAAGACAAATGGTAACACCCCTGATATTTATTATTTCTCTCGTCTTGCTTTTGCGTCGTTTTACAAGCAAACGTTCACGAAAGATCATTGGATTCTTATATGCTTCATTTGCAGTCTGGTTTGTTTATTCGATCCTTACTTATGGAAGCTACACCCTCCAGCCTGGTCAAAGTGTTCAATTGAGAGTTTATCCCAATACGGATCAGCTAGAATATAGGTCGGAACTCCAGTTTAAAAAATTTGATGATGCTAAGTTAAAATTGTCCGGTCGAAAAGGTTGGGGGATGAAAGATAGTCACATAGTCTATAATGTTGAAAAGCAAACAATAACGGAGCTCATTTTTTTAAAAGACAAAACAGAGCGTAAAGACTTACCAAATGATAAAAGTAAGAGTTTCTATTTAGAAAACGATGGAATAGTGATTCAAGGGGAAGTAGAGGAAGTATTTGGGGTGACGGAACGAAAGCCCTACAACATCACCATCACCAATGTAGACGATAAACCAGCCCACTTTGAAGCGCGAGTGGTGGACCGGTGAACTGTGAACTGGACCTCCATCTACTCCAGCCGCTTCAGTCCAAAGAATTGGGACGATGTGCCCGTCAAGGATATTTGGAGAGAGGATTTTGGAAAGTGATGTCGGAGCTATTTGTCCGGCATCTTTTTATGAATAATCGTTATTGTTACTTTTGTGCGTGTGATATGATATAATAAAAGCACAGAAGTAACGACAATAGGAATGCTGAAATGATTCAAAAACAAATACAGGAAATGCTAGATCATCAGTCTATTATTAGAACATCTGATGTAGTTAAAAAAGGTATCCCAAAGCCTTACCTAAATCGAATGGTGGAAAATGGTCAACTCATAAAGGTTGCCAGAGGGATTTATATCACCGATTGGTCTCAGTATGATGAGTATGCCATTTTCCAACTCCAACATCAAAAAGTGATTTATTCTTATCTATCAGCATTGTATCTCCATGGGCTGATAGATGTTATCCCTAAATACAAAGAAGTGACGGTCTATACAGGTTATAATCCTCATCGATTTCCTAAGGAGGTAAAAAGGCATTTTATCCAGAAAGAATTGTATGAAGTCGGTGTGACAAAGCTACAAACGTCCTTCGGAAATGAAGTAAGGGTATATGATTTGGAGAGATCGATATGCGATCTCATTCGCGAGCGACAAAAGATAGATGTGGAAATATTTTCGACTTCTTTAAAGAGATATATTCAATCTTCAAAAAAAGATCTACGAAAACTCTACAAATATGCGCGAGAGTTTCATGTGCTCGAAAACGTCCAATCATTGATGGAGGTCTTATATGAATAAAGATAGATTGATTGCTCTGTGCCATAAAATTTCAAACGAAAAACAGGTAGATTTCAATGTTGTGCTAACTTATTATTTTCTAGAAACGATACTTGCAAAGATAGCATCTAGTCCGTATAGTCATAACTTTGTATTCAAGGGAGGATTTCTTTTATCCAATATTATTGGTGTTGAAAGTCGAACAACTTCTGATATGGATTTTATTTTAGAACAATTTAAGATGGACAAATCTCTACTAGAAAGTACTTTAAAGGAAATCCTAACTGATGATTTGGTTCATTATGAAATTACTAAGATAAGTGAAATTAAAGATGAAGATCCTTATGGTGGTTATCGAATCCATATTTTATGTCGGCTTGATAATATACGTCAGACAATTCCTTTAGATATTGCGACTGGTGATCCTATTACTCCCAAATCCGTTTCCTATCGTTATCATAGTCTCTTTCAAGAGATTGACTATGAGATCGTGGCCTATAATTTGGAGACAATATTGGCTGAAAAATTGGAAACGATTTATCGAAGATCTTTCTTTAACACTCGAAGCAAGGATTTTTATGATGTGTATGTAATTTATAGTATGGAAAAAAGCCGATTGGATAGTAAAAAGCTTCGATCAGCTTGCGAGGCAACATTCTCCTATCGTCAGACAACGTTAGATGTAGTAGATTTTCAAAATATGATTGATGAGATGAAGGATGATATAACATTGGCGCGTCATTGGGAAAATTATCAGTCTCATTACCCTTATGCAACTTCTATTTCTTTCAGGGATGTTTTGGAAGTTGTTCAGCAGCTATTGTTAGAATTATGATACCTAATATAGACTTTCATTAACAAACTACCTCCGAGGTGGTTTTGAGATTATAACGATGTGTTAGATAAAAGCGAGCTTTGTCATGAAGCTCGCTTATTTGTATTCATAAAAAAGTGAGCTAAGTACTCTTAAGAAAAGTAAAAAAGCCTTGGTTTTCAAGGCTTTTTGTGCATAAAAAAATGCCCCCTACATGGATTTTGGAGGCTTTTTCATCTTGAAAGAAATTAAAAATATTGAAATATAAGTGATTTTCGGAAGATAATTAAAGAGAATTTAAATGCAATTATTTCAAAATGGGGCAAAAGTGGGGCAAAAACGAATAACTCTCATTTGGTTTGAAAACCTATAATATCTAATGATTATGCTATACTAGAAATATAGTGTTGTTATCAATAAATATCAGTGCGAGACTAATCGGAGGATAAAATGGAAAAACAAATTAATGAAAAAATTATCGAAATGGATAGGGAATATCCCTTTTTATTTTGCTTTAAATCAGATTTTTGGATGGAATAGTAGATGATAAGACAAAATATCTTTGAAGATACAAAAAGACAAACGCCAAAAATGACGTTTGTCTACGTTCTGAGGTAGCCTTTAGGCTCCCTTTTTTCTTAGAAAATACCGATGAGTAATTGCATGCCAAGACTAGTCAGGATGATAGCGATCCAGCAAAGGGCTCCAAGAAGAATGGATTTTCCACTGGATTTGATCATAGCAACGAGGTTAGTTTTGAGACCAATAGCACTCATAGCCATGATGATGAGGAATTTGGAGAGCTGTTTGAGAGGTGAAAAGAAGCTATTGCTAACACCAAAAGAAGTAAGGACGGTAGTTAGCAGAGAAGCTAGGATGAAGTAGAGAATGAAAACGGGGAAGATTTTTTTAAGCTTTACTCCTTGGTTGTTGTCTTGTTGACGGCTTTGCCAATAGGAGAGGAAGAGAGTAATAGGGATAATAGCTAAGGTACGAGTCAGTTTGACAATGGTTGCAGATTCTAGAGTATTGGTATGATACAGACTATCCCAGGCGCTAGCTGTGGCTGTTACAGAGGAAGTATCGTTGACCGCAGTACCCGCAAAGAGAGCAAAACCTTCGTTGGAGAGATGGAGCCAAGAACCTAGAGTTGGAAAGATAAGAGCTGCCAAGACATTGAAGAAAAAGATAACAGAAATGGCTTGGGCTACTTCTTTTTCCTTGGCGTGAATAACAGGAGCAGTCGCTGCAATGGCAGAACCGCCACAGATAGAAGAGCCTACCCCAATCAAGGTAGCTAGCTTTGTATCCATGTTAAAAAATCGTTGGAAAAAGAAAGCAATAATTAAAGCGATAGAAATAGTCGAAAGGATGACAGGAAGGGAAGATTTTCCAACTGCGAAAACTTGAGAGATATTGAGTCCAAAACCAAGTAAGATAACAGCATACTGAAGCAATTTTTTGGAGCTATAAGTCAAACCAGCATCCAGTTGTTTATAGGGAGTGAGAAAGGGGTAGAGAATCATTCCGATAAAAATGGCGAAAACAGGTGCTCCCACAACAGGCAGAAAGCCTCCTAAAACCCAAGAGATGATAGAAATGATCAGACAGACTAACAGTCCTGCCCAATTTTTTGATAGAAATGACATAAAAACCTCCGAAAATAAATACTCCTTATTATAATCTTATCTGTCAGAAAAGTAAAATAGAAAGTAGGAATAAGGTTGTAAATTAACGGAATTTTGCGGTCAGAGAGCTTTTGTAGTTTAATAGATATATGTTCTTTGATCAATAAGGATGCAAATGTGGCATATGTTATTGAAAAAAATGAATTTGATGAGCCTGGATATGTGAAGTAATTATGTGAGATAAGAAAATAAATAAGAGAGTTGAAAATGTACTGATCCCAAAAGTTAGACAGAAAAAATCTAACTTTTGGGATCAGTACATATCCTCGCTTTTTTAATCTAATAGGTCCTTATTTTCAATTAAGAGTTCTAGTGGGGATCTATCTCTTGCTACAATAAAACCAGGTTCATATTGGTTATGGAGTGTTCTTTTCTGAGAAGTTGGATCAATATACAACTCATCTCCATCTTCTGTGTATAGTTGGTTGCCTCTTGTTAGGTAAAGTAAATCCTCTAAGTACTGTCCATCAGTATGTAGGAAATGCTCGATGTATTTGACAGCTTTTAAGATTTCACTTACTTTATCAGAGTATTCATTCGATTCAAGAACACTCTTTTCTAACTCAATCTCTTTACTCGTTCCAAAGAGTTGGGTTGGAGTTGCATTAAAATATTCCGCTATCTTATCCAAATTTGCAAAGGTAGGATAGCTTTTTTGTTTTTCGTAATCAGAGATGGACTGTTTACCGATTCCTAATTACCTCAGTCTCTTCAGTCTGTTAATTTTTTTTCGAAAATTTCTCTTTAATACTAGCTTTCAATTTATCAAATTTTTCACGACGAGCTTCTTTTTTATCCGCAATTAAGCGAGCTTTAGCTTGATGCTCTAAATCTTCTTGAATTTTGAGAGCTGACTCTATCTCTGCCGCAACAGTAGCGACATCCCATCTAGCAATGTCAACCTGATACTTTTCAAAAATAGCATTTAAAACAGATTCATCATTTTCTTGTACAAGTGCAATAATAGCTACTTCGCCATTAGTCAACTTTTTACTAACGGTTGTAATTAATGCCGAATTGATCAATTCTTTGTCTGAACCAACGGAGGCGCCAATTGCTCCACCAGTAGCAAAATCAAAGAGAACACCTAGTGGTCCACCTAAAATTCCGATTAAACTACCAATTAATCCGCCTTCGAAATAATCATCTCCTAGGGAATTCATCAAGTCAAAGCTATCTTTGACGTTAATAACACCATTTTCAGCTTTTACAATTGAAGCCTGAGCTAATTTTGTATTTTCAGTTTGAACAAACTGTTTTAATTCTGAAAAGGCCTGAAAGGCTTCACTTTCAATATGAAAAATTGAGACAACAACATTTTCCATGGGCTTACACTCCTTTATTACTTTATAGAGATAGAATAAAATCTCCTATATTGTATAATAGTACAAAATACTGCTATACAAGGTGGATTGTAGCATACAATAATCTTTTATGTAATATACAATATATTACATAAAAGATTAAAGTTTTATTACAAAACTTATATTCTATAAATTAGGCAATTTTAAAATTTTGATTAAAAAGAAAGATTTAGATAGAGCTGTTGGTAGACTTAGGAAATTTTAAGAACATGCATTAGTTAAATTAAATGGTTCTTTTCAATTAAGTTTTAACTTCTATCTGGTAAGTAAAAGGAAAAATAATACCCGTGGTGCTAGTTAAACTCAAAATACAAGAAAAGCCTAAAAGGACTATACTGTAAATGACAAAACAAAACAGGAGGATAGTCCAAATGAGCCACTTACATTAGTCCTGTGAAATACAGAACTAAATCCTTCACTTAAATTACTTGTCTAACTTTTTGGGGTAAGTACCAACAGTGCTTTTTTTTTGTTGAAATCGCAAAGAATCTAAGCTTTCTTTTTGCAGATAACATTCGCTCTTTTATTTTCGGTATGATTGAGTCGATGCCCCGTTCTCGACCGGTTATTATTGCAACTTATCGAATGCTAGAGCACTATGCCATCACTTTTTGGAAGAATACTTAGAGCAATTCTACGTAGAATGGAATGCGAAAAAGTGATAATTAAAGAGACGAAAAAGCTGAGAATATGATTTCCCAGCTTTTTTGAATGCGATAGAAATAGCAACTAGACTATTTACGAAAGGCCTCAATAATGTAGGTGAAGCCAGTAACTAAAAATGAAAAGGCAATGACATAAACGACAAAGACACCTGTAGCCACTGGATTGAACAGAATCACTAGACCTAGTAAAAATACAAGCAAGGCTACCCACATGATATTGCTACCAATAATAGGGAAAATCAATCCTAGACGATTGCCTTTAAAGAAAGCAATAATGGCTTCTACAATTAACCAAATTCCTACAATGGTCGGAATGACGACCGGCAGGGTCACAAAGCCATAAGCAACGAGGTAAAGAGCTAAGAGAAGACTAACAAACCCTTGGAAAAGATAAACAGGTGAGCGAAGCTCTTTTGGTGCAGAGAAATAGCCTAAAATAGCTGCTATAGAAGAAACCAGTAAACCAAATGAAATCCACCAGCTGTAAGCAACAAGATTAGCTACTGGGTTTGTAAATAGGAAAAGTCCTAAAAGGACAAAAACAACTCCTGCAAGGAATAGCAGTAAACGATTAGAAAATTTCATTTCAATACCCCCTATATAGTATAGTCTGATAATTAAACTATTATACTTATTTTTATAGAAAATGTCAATAAAATAAATAAACAATTTGGAAGTTTCAGTCTGACTTACAAAAAGAAAAGGAGTTTCCACTCCTTTTCACAGATTGAAGACAAAGTCCTTATAAAAGTGTCTTCTAAAGATTTTAACTTCAATCTGAAGCGAGGTTATCCTCGCTTTTTCTATTTATCAAACAATTCCTTATTTTCAATCAAGAGTTCTAGTGGAGATTTTTCTCTTGCTACAATAAAACCAGGTTCATATTGGGTATGAAATGTTCTTTTCTGAGAAGTTGGATCAATATACAACTCTTCTCCATCTTCTGTGTATAGTTGGTTGCCTCTTGTTAGGTAAAGTAAATCCTCTAAGTGTTGTCCATTAGTATGTAGGAAATGCTCGATGTATTTGACAGCTTTTAAAATCTCACTTACTTTATCAGAGTATTCATTCGATTCAAGAACACTCTTTTCTAACTCAATCTCTTTACTAGTTCCAAATAGTTGGGTTGGAGTTGCGTTAAAATATTCTGCTATCTTATCCAAATTTGCAAAGGTAGGATAGCTTTTTTGTTTTTCATAATCAGAGATGGACTGTTTACCGATTCCTAAATCTTCCGCAAGTTGAGTTTGACTTACTCCTTTTTCTATGCGTAGTCGTGCCAAATTGGGTCCAAAATTTTGAATAATAAAGGTCATGATAAACTCCTATGTTGTATTTTAAACTTATTCTATCATCTATAAACTTACAAATCAAGTTTTTAGTTGACTTCTCCAAATATTTTTTATAAAATATATTTATAACTTACAAATAAGTTATAAATGATACAAATAATTCATGTGTTTAGGAATAGTGAGTGAGGAGGAATTTGAGGACGAGACTATGACTATGACTGATGACTATTCGAAGCCTTGGAGCTAGAAATTGTGTGGGCAAGGGCAAGGGACGAGCCTGACGGGAAGTCAGGCGAAGTCCTGCAGGCTGCCGTCCAGACAATTTCTAGCCAAGCAAAAGCTGGCTATTCTAACAGCCAGCAAAAAGGTACACTTAGGACAACGTCCAAAGAACGACGGAACGAGCAAACGTTGATTTGACGGTGTTTCTGAGACCTGAAGAATCTAAAAGAAGGGGGGACAATTTTGTTGGTTTCTATACAAGATTTAAGAAGCATTCAAGAACAATGTGATGTAGGAGAATTAGTACAGCGACTAGATGTCAGTATTGATAGATTAACGGTTATCTGGGATACAGACACTGGTTTCCTAAGACGAATTTTCAAAAATCTGAAACAGGCAATAAGTACAAGAGTTGACGCATTTGAAATACATGATAACGTGCGAGATGATGTCTTTACTTTAGCTAAGGATCTTAATGAGTATGATTCAATCAATATTATATTTTTTCAATTATCCACTTATGGAGGTGAACAATTGATTCGGATTGATTTCAATCCTAACACTTTAAAAGAATTTGATGGAATGAAAGTATGGAGGCAATTAATGTACTTTGCCAGATTGAATTCATTGACGGTACGTTTGTCTCGTTTTGATTTGGCATTTGACATTTTCAACAGGCCTGAAATCGTTAATTTGCAACATATTAAAGGTGGTGTTACACATAAGGTCTTCTATGGTCGAGGGGGCGAATTAGAGACGAAATATTGGGGTTCTAGCGGTAGTAATGTACAAGTTAGGTTATATGATAAGAATAAAGAAATCATTGCTCACAAGCGAGAAGAGAAGCTAGATTTGGATGTGAATCCGTTTTGGTGGAGACTAGAGTTCCAACTCAGAACCAAAGCGATTGGGGAGGAGATGGTCCAAGATATTATGAGTAGACTTGATAATTTCGGGTTTTATAAGCTAGATCATATTCGAGTGGATCAAAGAGCCTTTACAATTATCTTTCTCAACAATCCTGAACTGTTATCATTAGCTTTTCCAAATTTAAAATCTGACAGCATCAAAAAGAAAAAAACAAGAGTCCGCAAACTATTGAGAGAAGAAACGAACCAATTTGCGGAAGAATTAAAAGAAGTATTAATACAGAATCTCCCTAAATTAAATACAGAATTACAACTACTTGTAGGCGAGTTTCTGAATTTAGAAAATAAATAAAGAGGATAACTATGGATCATAATTTAATTAGTAACAAAGAATTAATTGAAATGGGCTATCGCCCTCACACTGCAAATGATATCATCCATCAGGCAAGAGAATTACTTGTATCACGAGGCTATACATTTTATAATCGCAAACGTTTGATGGTTGTTCCAAAAAGTGTTGTAAATGAGATTCTAGGAACAGAGGTGGCGTAATATGGCAAGTGTTCGTTACCGAAAGCGAGGAGATAGTAACTTATGGACCTATGAAATTCGTAACGAAGGAAAAACTGTTGCTCATAATAGCGGTTTTAAAACAAAAAAACTTGCAGAGTCAGAAGCTGAACCGATTCTGCAAGAACTTCGTTTAGGAAAAAGAATTTCTAGAGATATTTCTCTTGCCGATCTATATCAAGAATGGCTTGAACTAAAAATTTTACCAAGTAGTAGGTCGGAAGAAACAAAGAAAAAATATCTTCTCCGTAAAAACACAATTGAAAGATTATTTGGAAATAAAAAAGTCACTCAAATTCGTGCGAGTGAATACCAAAGAATTATGAATAAGTATGGGCAAACAGTTGGTAGAAATTTTCTTGGTAGATTGAATACGGGGATTCATCAGAGCATCCAAATGGCAATTGCTGACAAAGTTCTAATAGATGATTTTACACAACATGTCGAGTTATTTTCATCCAAAGAACAACAGATGACAGAAGAGAAATATTTACATACAGAAAAGGACTATCTGGATTTACTTTTAGCAGTAAAGAGAAAATTTGATTACCAACGTTCAATTGTTCCTTATATCGTCTATTTTCTACTAAAAACAGGCATGAGGTTTGGAGAGTTAGTAGCGTTAACTTGGAATGAGGTTGATTTTGACAGAGGATTGTTAAAAACATACAGGAGGTATAATACTCTCTCTCATAAGTTTGTTCCACCAAAAAATAAAACGTCTATTCGGATGGTTCCAATAGACGAAGAGTGTATCAAAATTTTGCGCCTTTTACAAACGGAGCAAGAAAGAGCAAACATGGAGTTAGGAATCAAAAATCGATATCGAATGATCTTTCAACATTTTGGATATATTCATTCAGTTCCAGATATTGCAAGCGTCAATAAAGCTTTGAGTGTTTTCTTAAATGAGTTGGACATTTATCCAATTATCACGACAAAAGGAGCACGTCATACCTATGGAAGCTACCTCTGGCACAAAGGATTTGACCTTGGAGTTATTGCAAAAATTCTAGGGCATAAAGATATTTCAATGTTAGTAGAAGTATATGGACACACTTTAGAAGAGAAAATTTTTGAAGAATTCAATCAAATTAGAGATGTCTGGAAAGATTGCTCATAAAAAAATGTGGGGCAAATGATGGGGCAAATCAGTTATAGACAAGCAAAAAAGCCTTATAAATCAAGGCTTTTTCCTGTTGATTTAGATGCCCCCTACAGGGCTCGAACCTGTGACCCATAGATTAAGAGTCTACTGCTCTACCAACTGAGCTAAGGAGGCAAATATAAAAAGCTGTATTGGTGCCGAAACTTCACGATTTGTATTGAACCCGCGCAATTAAGCAGGTGGGCAACTCGCTCTGACTTAGCTGCTTCCGCGTGAAACGGCCTGCATACTGCCAGAAGTCTTTTGTTTCCCTAATAATACAAAAAATAGTCGGTCAACACTTAAGTGTGAAGTCGTACACCACAGCGTTTCTATATGTATATGATACCACATTTTGAAAATATTTCAAGGGAAAATCTCAATTTTTTGAAACCGATGTCACTTTTTCTTAAATTGATCAATCTTCTCCTTGGTGGCTCCGAGAGCACGCTCGTACTTGCCGTTTTCATTGGGAATAAAGTAGGACGCGTGTTTGAGCTTTTCTGGCAGGTAGTCTTGTTTGACCCAGTTGCCAGGGTAGTTGTGAGGGTATTTATAGTTTTGCGCATTTCCCAGTTCCTTGCTTCCGGCATAATGACCATCGCGGAGGTGGCGAGGAATAGGAAGGTTGCCAGAACTTCTAAGATCAGCCAGCGCCTTGTCCATGGCAACATAGGCTGAGTTGGATTTAGGCGAAAGGGCTAGATCGATGACGATGTTGGCGATGAGAATGCGGGCCTCAGGAAAGCCGATGCGCTCAGCTGCTTGAAGGGCTGTTACAGTATGGATCTGCGCATCTGGATTGGCTAGACCGATATCCTCATAAGCGATGACAGTCAAGCGACGAGCTAGGCTGGGTAGATCTCCGGCTTCGATCAAACGAGCGGCGTAGTGGAGACTGGCATCGACATCCGAACCGCGGATAGACTTTTGTAGGGCAGAGAGCACATCGTAGTGGCCGTCTCCATCTTTGTCCATGGTGATGTAGCTGCGCTGGAGGCTGTTTTCCATGATCTCTAGCGTAATATGGCGGATCCCTTCTGCATTTTCAGAAGTCGACAGGACCGCCAGATCGAGAGAATTAAAGGCAGAGCGAAGATCTCCATTGGTTGAGGTAGCGATGAAATCTAAAGCGTCCTCATCGAGCACGATTGGAAAATCAAAGCCACGCTCGGGATCATCCAGCGCCGTTTTCAGAGCTTGCTTGACCTCCTCCGTCGTCAATGGTTCCAGCTCAAAGATTTGTACGCGGCTACGAATAGCGGGTGTGACAGAGAAAAAGGGATTTTCAGTTGTTGCACCGATCATGATGACCAGACCGCTTTCGAGCAAAGGCAGGAGAAAATCTTGCTTGGTTTTATCAAGGCGATGGATTTCGTCCAAAAGAAGGACTAAGCCACCAGAAAATTTGGCCTCCTCTGCGATTTCTTGGAGGCGTTTTTTACTGTCAACCGTTGCATTAAAGGTCCGAAAGGCATACTTGGTCGTTCCTGCGATCGCAGAAGCAATACTGGTCTTTCCGATCCCCGGAGGTCCATAGAGAATCATAGAGGATAGACGATTGGCCTCCACCATACGGCGGATGATTTTGCCTTCTCCGACCAGGTGCTGTTGACCGATGACTTGATCGATCGTTCGTGGTCGCATACGGAGTGCGAGATTGTCGGGCATTTCCTTCTCCTTTCTAGCTTTGTCTCCTTTCAAAGAGGCGGTTTTTATGGTAAGATTGTAGTAACTATTGTATCATATTCCGCTCTAAGAGTGGGAAATTAGAAAGAGGACGCTATGTCTAAATACGGATTTTTGGATGTTTTAGAAGAGGAGATGGACAAGGTTTTTCCTTTTGATTTTGAGATCAATTGGGATAAGAAAAACCATGCGGTAGAAGTGGCTTTTCTCTTGGAAGCACAGAATACGGGAGGGGTTGCCCTGGTTGATGAAGCTGGCGAAGAATCTGATGAGGATATTTTCTTTGAAGAAGCCGTTATCTTCTACAATCCAGCCAAGTCTCATGTGGAGGAAGATGCCTATTTAACAGCGATTCCTTATGAGCCTAAAAAAGGCTTGTCTCGTGAGTTTCTAGCCTATTTTGCGACTTTCCTTAGAGATACAGCTGAGCTGGCCTTGGATGAGCTCATGGATTTCTTAGCAGACGAAGAAGCAGAGAGCTTTGAGATCGTCTGGAACCAAGAAGTTTTTGAAGAAGGCAAAGTTGGCCTAGAAGAAAGCACCTTTTATCCTTATCCGAGATACTAGGAGGGAAAGCTCATGCTTGAGGATTGCTTAGAAGCACGATTCGAATTTACGGGTTGTAAAATTGCCTTGATTTGTGAGGGGCAAATTTTGACCATCTTGCGCGATGATAAAGAAACGATTCCTTACCCCAATATGTGGGACTTGCCAGGTGGTGGTCGGGAAGGAAATGAGACACCTTTTGAGTGTGTGGCGCGTGAAGTCTATGAAGAATTGAGCATCCAACTGTCGAAAGATGACGTCATCTGGTCTGGGATCTATCCTGGCATCTTGGATGAGACGAAACAGTTTGTTTTTCTAGTTGGCAATCTAGCCAAAGAAGAGTTTGACCGCATCGACTTTGGAGACGAGGGTCAGGGCTATAAGTTAGTGAGCTTTGAAGAGTTTTTAACTTCAGATCGTGTTGTTCCCCAATTACAAGAACGAGTGAGAGATTATGTGGAGGAAAGTTTATGATAAGACTTGAGAGAGCAGGGGCGGAAGATTTAGAAACCATTATTGCCATTCAAAGAGCCAGTTTTAAGGCAGTTTATGAAAAATACAAAGATGAATATGATCCTTATCTGGAGGATCGCGAGCGAATCAAATGGAAATTATTGGAGCGTCCCAATAGCTATTACTACTTTGTCAAAGAAAACGAAGAGAAGATTGGTTTTTTACGAATTCAGACCAATGAAGAGTTAACGGAAGCTTGGTTGGGGACTGCAGCGATTCTGCCTCCGTATCAGGGAAAAGGGTATGGATCTGAAGGATTACGCTTGCTAGAAGAGGAATTTTCAACCGTTAGACAATGGGATTTGTGTACGGTGTTACAGGATGCAGGCATGGTCGCGTTCTACGAGAAAAATGGCTACCGTCAAACCCATATCGAGCCTGAAAAAGAAGGCATGGATATGGTCTACATGAAAAAATTGATAGAGAAATAGAAAGGATGGTTCAGTTAAATTTCTAAACTGAACCCGCCCTAAACACGGTGCCAAAAAGATAAACTTCTCTTAGACACAAGTGTCTTCAGAGAGTTTCCTATTTTGGCTTTATGTTTTACGGGCTTGGTATCTTAATGATGGAAACATGGCAAGAGTTAAAAGTTACAGTGAAGCGTGAGGGAGAGGAGCTAGTCTCTAATCTCTTGATCGAGTTAGGCGCCCAAGGTGTCGCAATCGAAGACAGCATGGACTATGTGGGCAATGTGGACCGCTTCGGTGAGATTTTCCCAGAAATCGAGCAGCAAGAAGAAATCGTGGTGACCGCCTACTACCCGGAGACGGTTGATGTGGCAGAGGTCGAGGCTGATTTGCAGGCTCGACTGGCAGAATTGACCGACTTTATGGATCTGGGTGAGGTCAAGATGGGGACGACTGCTCTGGCTGAGGAAGACTGGGCAGACAACTGGAAGAAATACTATGAACCAGCTCGCATTACCCATGATTTGACCATCGTGCCGTCATGGACTGACTATGAGGCGACGGCTGGAGAAAAGATTATCAAGCTAGATCCAGGGATGGCCTTTGGAACGGGAACCCACCCGACGACCAAGATGAGCCTCTTTGCCTTAGAGCAGGTCCTTCGTGGTGGGGAGACAGTGCTGGATGTGGGGACAGGTTCCGGTGTTCTTTCTATTGCCAGCTCGCTTCTTGGCGCTAAGGAAATCTTTGCCTATGACTTGGATGACGTAGCGGTTCGCGTCGCTCAGGAAAATATTGAGCTCAATCCGGGTATGGAAAACATTCATGTAGCCCCAGGCGATTTGCTTAAAGGCGTGGAGATTGAGGCAGATGTCATCGTGGCCAATATCTTGGCGGATATCCTGATCCATCTGACAGAGGATGCTTATCGTTTGGTCAAGGATGAAGGTTACCTGATCATGAGTGGTATTATCAAGGACAAGTGGGACATGGTGCGTGAGTCGGCTGAGTCGGCTGGATTTTTCCTTGAAACCCACATGATCCAAGGGGAATGGAATGCCTGCGTCTTCAAGAAGACCAAGGATGTCTCCGGTGTGATTGGAGGCTAGCATGCAGCAGTATTTTGTAAAAGGCTTGGCTAGCTCACCTGTCACCATAGAGGACAAGGAAACCAGCAAGCACATGTTTCAGGTCATGCGCTTAAAAGAAGAGGACGAAGTTACTCTAGTCTTTGATGATGGGATCAAGCGCTTGGCGCGCGTGGTCAATGTGGAAGCCCATCAATTGGAGCTAATCGAAGAATTAGCTGATAATGTGGAACTGCCAGTCCAAGTGACCATTGCATCAGGCTTTCCCAAGGGAGACAAGCTTGAGTTCATCACTCAAAAAGTAACGGAACTCGGTGCTAGCCAAATCTGGGCCTTTCCTGCAGACTGGTCCGTTGCCAAATGGGATGGCAAGAAATTGGGGAAAAAGGTCGAAAAATTAGAAAAAATCGCCCTTGGAGCAGCCGAGCAAAGCAAGCGGAATTTGGTTCCAAGCATTACCCTTTTTGAGAAAAAGGCAGACTTTCTGGCTCAGTTAGACCAGTTTGACCGGATCGTGGTGGCCTATGAAGAGTCGGCCAAAGAAGGAGAGGCAGCCGCTCTGATTCAGTCGCTGACCGGATTAGAAGCTGGAAGTAAACTGCTCTTTATCTTTGGACCAGAGGGCGGACTCTCCCCTGCAGAAATTGAAAGTTTTACAGCTAAAGGAGCAGTGTTAGCAGGGCTTGGGCCTCGCATCCTACGAGCAGAAACAGCCCCACTCTATGCTCTCAGCGCCGTGAGTGTTGTTACAGAATTAATAAACTAACGAAGTGAATAAATCGCTTCGTTATTTTTTTACAAAAATCTTCTATTTTCAAAAATTTTTACGAATTATAGTAGTGAGGAGAGGTGCATATGAATAAAATAAAGAATAGACGACGTTTGGTATTTTCTGTGATAGTTGTTGGGATCTTGATCTGGGTAGGATCAAAAGTAAAGGATCATCTAGAATTCCAACAAGAAATGGTCCGAATTGTACATAGTAAGGAAGTGAAAGAGTTAATTGTATATGATTTGAAACAGAAAGACCCGGATGCGTTTACAGAAAAAGGAAAAATTCAATCGTATGAAATTGATGACGAAACGATCGAACACAATCCTATGGGAGGAATTATGTTTGAGGTAATAATTAATGGAGATAAAAAAATAACAGGTAGTATGGGATTATGGAAACGTAGTGAAGATGGCCCTATTGAGTCTGTAGGGATGGATACCTCTGTAGGTCTTCAAGAACTTATGGAAGAGTAAGCTTGATATTTGCGGGGAAATCAATCATAAATGGAAGCAATCGGGTTGTTTATTTAGCTTTTTTCCAAATTTTCTTCCAAATTAATAAAGTAAGAGTAATAAAATTGAAAACTAAATAATGTAAAGCGATACGACCAGGAATTTATTAGGATGAAGATGAAACCAAAAAGAAAAAATTGTCGTTATATATTTGGAGTGTTGCTATTAGGAATTTTGATATGGGTAGGTTTACTTGTAAAAAACCATCTTGATTTTCAAAATGAAATGGTTCAGATTGTTCATAGTAAGGAAGTAGAAAAAATAATAGAAGAAGAACTGAAGGAATTGGATCCAAATGCCTTAACACCAAAAGGTAAGATCCAATCGTATGAAATTGATGATGAAACGATTGAACACAATCCAATGGGAGGGATTATGTTTCGTATCATCATTAATGGAGACAAAGAAATAACCGAAAATTTTGGATTACGAAAAGATAGTAAGGATGCACCAATCGAACAAGTGGGAGTGCGTAAATCTATTGAGTTTCAAGATCTGGTAGAAAAGAAATGATAATCAAAATAAAAGAAAAGCATATTCTATTCGAATATGAAATATATTTTCTTTGAGCGCTTTGTATATTTAGAAAAAATTTTTTAAAAGGGTCTTTTTTTGAAAATTTTTACGAATTATTAAAGTAAGAGTAATAAATTTGAAAACTAAATAGTGTAAAGTGATACTACTAACACTTTATGGAGGATGAAGATGAAACCAAAAAGAAAAATCGGTCGTTATATATTTGGAGTACTACTATTAGGAGTCTTGGTATGGGGAGGTCTACTTGTAAAGAACCATCTTGATTTTCAACATGAAATGGTTCAGATTGTCCATAGTAAAGAAGTGGAAAAATTGATAGAAGAAGAACTAAAGGCAACAGATCCAGATGCCTTGACACCAAAAGGCAAGATCAAATCGTATGAAATTGATGACAAGACGATCGAACACAATCCAATGGGGGGGATAATGTTTGAAGTGACTATAAATGGAAATAAAGAGATAACTGGAAGTATGGGATTGAGGAAGAGTAGTGAAGATGGCCCGATTAGATCTGTAGGGATGTCTGAGTCTACAGAACTACAGAATCTAATAGGAGATTAAAAATGGTATTTAATGATGAACAAAAGAATGATATTGCATGGCAGGAATATACGAAATACAAAGTTGGAAATAAAGTAAAAATTGATACAGATAATAAGAAAAAAACAATAGGCTATGTTTCTGAAGTTTTTGGACAGGCACCAGAAGAGGATATGGTTTCCTCTCTCGAAGACTTGAAAGCACGGTTTCAAGGAGCTCTATCTGGTTTAAATGGATATATTGTGACAGATAAAAAAATCACTCATGAAAGCAGACCAGAAGATGTGCATGAAGTAACAATTTTGTTTGAGGGATCGGAAGCTAAATTTGATAAAAATTTCATGGGAGCCGTAGATGATTGGGTGCTCACCGATGCCCCGACTGCATTACAAATATCAATGGCCAAGAGACTTGGAATCAAAACTGGGAAAACCTCCCAGCTTGATGCGGCTTCGAAAGAAGTAAAAGCAGCAATGGATAGATATCCGAATGCGCGTTTCAAATTTTATGCTCATTCTTTAGGGGGGTTAAATATCCAATCTTCACTGGGTTCTTTGGAGGATAAATATTTAGATAGAATTGATGGGGCTTATATATATGAAGCACCCAACCTTTATCCACAGTTAAGTGATGCAGAAAAGAAACAGGTCGATAAGATTAAATATAAAATTTTTAATTTTATAGACAAGCGTGACTTGGTCACATGGGAACATTCTGAAGAGGGGAATGAAGGAGTTGTTGGAACACTTGTTCGGATTGACAGTAAGGATGCAGGCAATTTAGGAAAACAACATATGTGGGGTGGCTACGACTACAAGGCTGGCTACTTGAACGTCAAAGAAGAGAGTTTAGATGACTATCGGTTAGCTCGAATAAAGCAGACAAAAGAACAACTGCAGTTAAAGAAACAAGCATTGGAGTCTTGGAAAAAGAGTGGACTTTCTGGAAGTGACCTTATTTTCATGGATACGACTCAGGCAATGGGAATAGTGGAGTCGCTGAAGGAGTTTACTCTCATTGCTTCTGATTATATTTTAGCTGTCTGTGATTTCCGAATTGCGGATATAAAAGGAACCTGGGAGACGTTATTAATTTCTTGCCGTTCAACTGTATTAGGGACCCGTTGTACAGAAAGTGATATCATAAGCGCACTTGCTCAAATTGGTGCAACAAAAGAAACGATTGAGACGAATCGCATCACAGAATTAGAAAAAATTAAAAAAGATACTCTAAAAATAAAAGAAAGTATTTTTAGTCTATCAACAGACATAGCGAAAGGAATTGCAACTGTAATAGGCACGGATGTTGCTCTAGCAAGCCAACTTCAATTGCAATGGTAAAGAATGGGTAACAAAGATATTGAATACATTAATGCGATTAGAGAAGTAGAAGAAAAATGGAATGGTACTGAAGAAGAATTAAAATTGGAAATGAAAGAACTAGAAAAAAGAATGAATCATATCCATGACCAGTACTGTTTTACAAAACAAAATATTGAAATGATGGAAGAGGAAGTCGGACATTTCTCTAAGACGATGGGTAATACGGAAATTTTATCGGATTATTATCGGGAATTATCAGATGTTTATGAAGAATTGAATGCAGAGTACTATCACAAACTAGCTCATATTGAGGAAGCGCATCAGCTAAAACAAAAAGAATTACAGGTAGCCTCTGAAAAATATGCGAATGAGATTGCAAAATTACGAAAGGATATGTATGTCGAAAATTGATCTTACAAATGATTTAACATACGAAGATAAGCGTTTCATGGCAGCTCTTCTTAGTGTTAAATTTATGGGGAAAATAGCCTTAACAAAGGCCACTGTTGACCAAAAAAACATAAAAAATAGAATTTCATCTAGTTTAACAGAACTTGAAAATTCTTTAGATCAGGTTATTGGAAGTATTGATTCAGATTTAGCTGGAAAATTTTCAAATTCTGTTAAAGAAGGGGTTGGAAGAAAGAAAGTAGAGTTACGTTCTTTGCAAGAATTTTGTAAGACAAAGTAGCATCCGTATATTAAAGTAGCTTCATTGGTTCCCATCTGCTTCTAAAAGTGTTAAAATAGTATCCAAGAAATTGGAGAAAATACATGCCGAAAGAAGAGAATTTAACAGGGGACCAAGTTGTTGCCCTTACAAAAAAATATTTATCCCCTGAAGATGTTGCTTTTGTGCAGAAGGCTTTGGTCTATGCGGTTGATTGCCATAGTGGGCAATTCCGTCAGTCTGGTGAACCTTACATCATTCATCCCATTCAAGTGGCAGGGATCCTTGCTAAGCTAAAACTGGACGCTGTGACGGTAGCCTGTGGCTTTTTGCATGATGTCGTGGAGGATACGGATGCAACCTTAGATGATTTAGAGCGCGAATTTGGTCATGATGTGCGTGTGATCGTCGATGGGGTGACCAAGCTCGGGAAGGTAAAGTACAAGTCCCACGAAGAGCAGTTGGCTGAAAATCATCGCAAGATGCTCATGGCCATGTCTCAAGATATTCGTGTAATCTTGGTCAAATTAGCAGACCGTTTGCATAATATGCGTACCCTCAAGCATTTGCGCAAGGATAAGCAAGAGCGCATTTCGCGTGAGACCATGGAGATCTATGCACCACTGGCCCATCGTCTCGGGATTTCCAGCGTTAAGTGGGAACTTGAGGATTTGTCCTTCCGTTATTTGAACGAAGTCGAATTCTACAAGATCTCCCATATGATGAAGGAAAAACGTCGTGAGCGAGAAGAGTTGGTCGAAGAGGTTGTCCACAAGATTGAGACTTATGCTGGTGAACGCCATCTGCATGGAAAAATTTATGGTCGACCAAAGCATATTTATTCGATCTATCGCAAGATGCAGGATAAGAAGAAACGCTTTGATGAAATCTATGACTTGATCGCCATTCGCTGTATTCTGGATACCCCAAGCGATGTCTATGCCATGCTAGGCTACATCCATGAGCTCTGGAAGCCGATGCCGGGTCGTTTTAAGGACTATATTGCCAACCGGAAGGCTAATGGCTATCAGTCCATCCATACGACTGTATACGGCCCTAAAGGACCGATTGAATTCCAGATCCGTACCAAGGAGATGCACGAGGTTGCCGAATACGGGGTTGCCGCTCACTGGGCTTATAAAAAAGGGATCAAGGGTCAAGTTAACAGCAAGGAATCGGCTATTGGGATGAACTGGATCAAGGAGATGATGGAACTCCAAGACCAGTCAGGCGATGCCAAAGAATTTGTTGAAAATGTAAAAGAAGATATCCTGGCAGAAGAAATTTACGTCTTCACACCGGATGGAACCGTTCGTTCCCTTCCGAAAGATTCCGGGCCGATCGATTTTGCCTATGAAATCCACACCAAGGTTGGGGAAAAAGCGATTGGTGCTAAGGTCAACGGCCGGATGGTGCCCCTCAATACCAAACTTCGGACGGGAGACCAGGTGGAGATTATCACCAATGCCAACTCCTTTGGTCCGAGTCGTGACTGGCTGACCCTTGTTAAAACTAGCAAGGCGCGCAACAAGATTCGTCAGTTCTTTAAAAATCAAGACAAGGAATTGTCAATTAACCGTGGTCGGGACCTCTTGATGGCCCAATTTCACGAGCATGACTTGGTAGCCAATAAGTTCATGGACAAAAAGCACATGGATAAAGTGCTACAAAAATCAAGCTATAAGACAGAAGAAGCCTTGTTTGCGGCCATTGGTTTTGGAGAGATTGGGGCTATTACCATCTTTAACCGCTTGACGGAGGATGAACGCCGAGAAGAAGAGCGGGCTAAGGCACGCGCAGAAGCAGAAGAGCTAGTCAAAGGTGGCGAGGTCAAGGTTGAAAATAAAAAAGACACCCTCAAGGTCCGTCACGAAGGTGGAGTGGTCATCCAAGGTGCTTCTGGGCTCTTGATTCGGATTGCAAAGTGCTGTAACCCAGTTCCAGGTGATGAAATCGTCGGCTACATTACCAAAGGGCGCGGTGTTGCGATTCATCGTCGAGACTGTATGAACCTACGTGCCCAAGACAACTACGAGCAACGCTTGATTGATGTGGAGTGGGAAGATAACAACACGACCAAGGACTATATCGCTCACATCGATATTTACGGGCTCAACCGTGCAGGCCTTCTGAACGACGTGCTCCAAGTCCTTTCCAATACAGCTAAAATGATCTCAACTGTTAATGCCCAACCAACCAAAGATATGAAATTTGCCAATATACACATTTCCTTTGGGATTCCAAACTTGTCTATGTTGACAACGGTTGTGGATAAGATTAAGAGTGTACCGGAGGTGTACTCTGTTAAGCGTACCAACGGCTAGTCTTCTACGAAAATCGACTTCATACTGCGTTAGTTTCGACTGGCCTAACTACAGTTATGCCTGCGTCTCACTGCCTTGTCTGATGTCGATTTTCTTTGAAGAAGCTAGGATGTGCTCAGAACTCTTTTATTGCTTCGTTAGCTCGCCTTGCCGTACTTCAGTACTGTCTTCGTCTCGCTGCCTCGCACTAAAAGCAACTGAACAGCCTTTACTTTTCAGATAGTATGCCTGCGTCTCACCGCCTTGTTTGATGTCGATTTTCTTTGAAGAAGCTAGGATATGTTCAGAACTCTTTTATTGCTTGGTTAGCTCGTCGTCTGTGGTTGATGTTCTTTCAAGGGTAGCAGTGAATGCTCAATAGATTTATAAAATAGGATAATAAAATGAAATTAGTGATTCAACGGGTCAAGAGTGCCTCGGTTTCCATTGATGGTCAAGTCTACAATGCGATCCAGCAAGGCTTGCTGCTCTTGGTGGGTGTCGGTCCAGATGACGATCAGAAAGATTTAGATTATGCGGTCCGTAAGGTATCGCAGATGCGTATTTTCTCAGATGAGGAAGATAAGATGAATCTTTCGGTCAAAGATATCCAAGGGGAAATCTTGTCGATCTCTCAATTTACCCTCTTTGCGGAGACAAAAAAAGGCAACCGTCCTGCTTTTATAGGGGCTGCCAAGCCAGATATGGCCAGTCAGTTATATGATGCCTTTAATGATCAATTAGAAAAAGAAGTCCCTGTCAAACGAGGGATCTTTGGAGCCGATATGGCGATTGAATTGATCAATGATGGTCCAGTGACGATTTTGCTAGATACAAAAAATCCATAAATAAGAAAACATGCAGTCGGATTAGACTGCATGTTTTTCGATATAGAGTTGTTGGGCGATCACTTGGTTGATAGAAATTTCTTGTCCATGGATAACGAAGTGATAGAGCCCTGTGTAGTCATCGTACCGTTGAAACGCGATGGTATCGCCGATTTGGAGATGAATCTGGTCTAAGAATTTTAACAATTCATAGGTGTCATAGACCCTTTGCAGAATATACAGACCAGGTTGGGTCGTTTCACTGAGACGGTCTTGGTAGGCTTCGACAAGCCTTTCGCCTTTCTTTGGAATTGTCCCACCGTGAGGGCAAGTCTTAGGGTTTCCAAGCATGTGATCCAGCCGGTCGATGAAATGTTCAGAAACAGTATGCTCGAGAACTTCTGCCTCTTCATGGACTTCTTCAGTTGTGTAGCCAAGTTTTTCCAGCAGAAATACTTCGATCAAGCGGTGCTTGCGGTAGAGATCAGAGACCAATTGCGACCCCAGATCTGTTAGTAGATAACCATGGTTCTTATCTTTTACCAAGAGGCCCTCAGAGACCATGCGCTTAATCATCTCGGTCACAGCAGGCGGAGAGACCTGCATGCGACTGGCGATTTCCTTATTACTGATTTTTTCTACTTCTGTGCCAATTTCATAAATGCACTTGAGGTAATCTTCTTTGTTTGGTGTCATGCTTTCCTCTTTTCTTCGCTCACTTCTAGTATATCAAAAAAATCCTCAAAAACGCTAGTGGAGTAATGAGAATTGTCTCAAGCTCCAAAAGATGGTAGTATAGTAGCATAGAAAGGACGGCATCATGAACAGACGGGAATTAGCGAGACTAGGCTGGAGAGAAAATAGTTTAGCCTATCTAGAGAAGCACTTGCAGGGATACAAAGATCCACAAGCCTACCAAGAACAATACCAGTCTATCTTTTTCTTTGCCAGTCCTCTGTTTCAAAACATGTGGTTTCAAGAGATCAAAGATCTAACGGAGACTGCTGCCCAAGACTTACTGAGGGGCGTCATGAAAATTCTCCTAATGCCGAGTGACTTGTCTGGAACTTGTGAAGAAACAGCATTTCTTCTGAGTAGGATGGCTCCAGATTGTCCACCAGGTTCCGACTTTTGGAAGGCTTTTTCACGCGTCGTGCAAATCGCTTTTAAAAAGGATCCTTTAGCAGATCAGTCGGGAGACCAGCTCTTGAAACGCCAGGTTCACCAGTTGCGCTACCTACTTTCAAGTTACCAGGCACAATGGATTCGGACGCATGAGCCCAGAACTGGACAGACTGACGAGGAGGCCTTACAAGCTTACCTACAGGAGGCTAGAGCGGTCACGGTGGATGCTTATGCGGCTGCTCGTCTTCATAACAAGGTCTCCCTAAGGCCAGATGGTCACCTTCATTATCCATCAGGGGCCTCCCAACAAGTTAATTTCAAGGTCTTGTTAAATTTTCATACGGAGTATATTCTCGATCAAGCTGGGCATTTTCTCAATGAAGTTGATCCAATAGAAGTTTCTGAAAATGGCATTGTCAATGGTGCCAGTTTTAACTACGGCTTGGCTAGGGGCCGGACCCATAAGGGCTTGGATATTGATCCCGTCAAAGCTTGGGATCCAGCCTTTCGCAAGCAGGTCCTCTATCAGCAAGATGTTCGCTATCTAGCTCCGAAGAATGACCGAGGAGAGCAAGGTTATTGGAGTCGAAAAGGAGTTTTTGCACAGGGAGGTAAGAGCTATAAGCAACAAGTGGCAAAGCGCGTGCGAAGCTTTCTACAAGGCATCCCTCGCTTACGCTGGCGGGTCCTCCTCCAAAATGGGCTCCATCGGATTTTATAGCAGACAAAAAGAGGTCTACGACCTCTTTTTCGTTTATCCAAGTGCTTTGACGGTTTCGATTGCAGCGTCGTAATTGGGTTCGCTGTTGATGTTGTCTAGGTACTCAACGTAAGTCACTTTGTTGTCAGCATCTAAGACCAAGACAGCGCGCGCAAGCAAGTGCCATTCATTGATCAAGAGGCCATAAGCTTTCCCGAAGGAATGGTCGTAGTAGTCTGAGAGCATGATGGCATTGTCGAGTCCTTCAGCAGCGCACCATTTACCTTGAGCAAAAGGAAGGTCGACAGAGACCGTCAAGACGACAGTGTCTTCCAAGTCCGACAAGGTCTTGTTGAAGTGACGTGTTTGCATCGAACAGATCCCTGTGTCGATGGATGGGATGATACTGAGGACTTTTTTCTTGCCGGCAAAATCAGCCAAAGATTTTTTCTCCAGAGCTGGAGTGATCAATGAAAAATCATGGGCAATTTCCCCTACTTGAAGTTGAGATCCGGTAAAGGTAACAGGGTTTCCTAAAAATGTTGCCATAAAAAGACTCCTTTTTTGTTTTTATTGTACCGCAATACTGGAGGAGGGGCCACTGATTTGTTTGGAAATCTGAAGGGGCTACTGACTCAAACCTTCTGCGATCTTGTCTAAGTTCCACTTCATCATGCTGTAGTAGCTATCACCCTTTTCCCCTTCTTTGGCAATCGAGTCAGTAAAGATCTTTGCAAAGATCGGGATATTGGTATCCTTAGACACAGTTTTCATAGGACGTTCATCGACACTGGATTCGACAAAGAGGGCTGGTACCTTGGTTTGCCGGAGCTTTTCTAGCAGCGTTTTGATTTGGTCAGGTGTGCCTTCTTCTTCCGTATTGATTTCCCAGATATAGGCAGATGGGACGCCGTAGGCTTTGGAGAAGTATTTGAAGCAGCCTTCGCTGGTTACAATCATCTTCTTATCTTCTGGGATATTGTTGAATTTTTGTTTGGCTTCTTGGTCGAGCTTGCTGAGTTTTTCAGTATAGGCAGCTAGATTTTTTTCGTAGAAGTCCTTGTTTTTGGGATCTTTTGCGATCAATTGTTTGGCAATGTTTTTAGCGTAGAGTATCCCGTTTTCGAGATTGAGCCAAGCGTGAGGGTCTTCTTTTCCAGCTTGGTTTTGGCCTTCCAAGTAGATGACGTCGACTCCGTCGCTAGCTGCGAAATAGTCTTTGTTTTCAACTTTATTGGCATTTTTGACCAATTTAGTAAACCAAGCATTGCCACCGGTTTCGAGGTTGATCCCGTTGTAGAAGATCAGGTCTGCTTGCGAAGTTTTTTTGACATCTTCTGGTAGTGGTTCGTATTCGTGGGGATCTTTGCCGACGGGAACGATACTGTGGAGCTCGATCTTATCCCCAGCAATATTTTTGGTCATATCTGCAAGGATCGAATTGGTGGTGACCACTTTCAATTTACCAGAAGCTCCAGAAGAAGAACCCTTGCTACAGGCTAGAAGACCGAATAAGAGCGCCACAAAGAGGGCGAGGACAGAAGCGATTTTTTTCATGTGTTTCTCCTTTAATGAGATGAAAGAGCGTGCTTGTTCTTTCTCTGCTTAGGAGCGATAAAAAAGCTGATGAGAAAGAAGACGGCAGAAGTGAGGACAATACAAGACCCAACGGCGATGTTCAAACTATAGCCAATAAAGAGTCCCAGAACGGATGCAAGAGCGCCTAGGCTAGAGGACAAGAGCATCATGGACCAGAGGCTATTGGCATAGAGATAGGCTGTCGCAGCAGGTGTGATGAGCATGGCGACGATCAGAATGGTCCCGACACTTTGCATAGCAGTGACAGAAACCAAAGTCAAGAGCACCATGAGGAGGTAGTGATAGATCTTGACCCGAACGCCCATGGATTGAGCCAGAACGGGATCAAAAGAAGTGAGCAGCAAGGGACGAAAGAGCAGGACAATTACCAGCAAGACCGCCACCCCAACACCGATGGTCATCCACATATCCTGGTCTTGCACGGCCAAGATATTCCCAAAGAGGATGTGGAAGAGGTCGGTGGAACTTTTTGCGACTCCAATCAGAATGACTCCTAAGGCAAGGAAAGAAGAAAAGGTAATCCCTATCGCTGTGTCGCTCTTAATGATGGAGTTACTCTTGATATAGGTGATAAGGATGGAAGCTAGAAGCCCAAAGACAATGGCGCCAATAAAGAAATTGATGCCAAGGATAAAGGACAGGGCCACCCCTGGAAGGACTGCGTGCGAGATAGCATCTCCCATGAGAGACATGCCTCGCAAAATAATGAAGCATCCGACAGCTCCAGCGACAATACCAATGGCAATGGCTGTGATCAGGGCATTCTGTAAGAAGTGGAATTGCTGTAATCCATCGATAAATTCTGTAATCATCCGACTCCACCTCCTATAAAGAGTTCATGCCCGTAGGCTGCATGCAGATTCTCCTTGGTAAAGGTTTCCTCTGTTTTTCCAAAAGCAATCAGCTTACGATGGAGAAGGAGGACCTGGTCGAAGTAAGCAGGGACCTTGCTGAGGTCGTGATGGACGATCAGGATGGTCTTGCCTTCTTTTTTCAAGGTTTTTAGTGTTTGCATGATGATGTCTTCGCTAACGGAGTCAATCCCTGCAAAGGGCTCATCCAAAAAGATGACCTCTGCTTCTTGGACCAAGCAGCGGGCGATTAGGACCCGTTGGAATTGCCCTCCTGAAAGCTGACCAATCTGGCGATCTGCTAGATCAAGAAGATTGACAAGCTTCATGGCATTTTCCACTTTTTGGAGATCTTCTTTACTTTTTCGCTTGAAGATAGAAAGATGGGGGTAGAGGCCCAGTGAGACACACTCCCGCACCGTGATGGGGAAGTGGAAATCAATAGCGGATTTCTGTTCGACGTAGGCCACCCGTTGAAGAACTTGGCTGAGGTCTTTTTGATCGAGCTGGACCCTTCCCGAATGAGGGAGAAGTTCTAGCATGGCCTTGATCAGGGTTGATTTTCCTGCTCCGTTGGGCCCAAGAATTCCTAGGATGGTTGGACCCTGGATGGTGAGGGAAAGATCCTCCAAGGCCAGTGTTTGCTGGTAGGCAACACTTAGATGTTCAATTTGAATCATGATTTTGCTCCTTTACTATTAATATACATAAATAAAAAAATTAAGTCAAGTTAATTTTTAAAATAATTTAGCTTAAATCTCTTGTAATCATTGAAAAAAGTTCCTATTTTTGATAAGGTTATTAGAAAAGAATGAAAGCGAGAAGATCATGGTACGTTTACAAGATGATTTTTATGATTACGTCAATGGGGAATGGGCTGAGACAGCTGTGATTCCTGATGACAAACCGTCAACTGGTGGTTTTATGGACTTAGATCGAGACATCGAAAACTTGATGTTGGATATCACTGGGAAATGGCAACGGGGAGAAGAGCTGCCTGAAGACAGCATTCTGCAAAACTTTGTCAAATACCATAAAATGGTGGCAGATTTTGATGCACGGGAAGTAGCTGGTGTAGCACCAGCCATGCCCTTGATCAATGAAATCAAGGCCTTGTCTTCTTTTGAAGACTATACCAGCAAGCTGGGAGCCTATGAACTAGCTGGCAAACCAAATATCATGCCATTTAGCGTGTCACCAGACTATATGAATGCCCAAATGAATGTCTTGTGGGGAGAAGCGCCGGCTCATATCTTGCCAGATACGACCTACTATGAAGAAGGCAACGAAAAAGGCCCAGAACTACTGGCTATCTGGCGCCAAATGATGGAAAAACTTTTACCTAAATTTGAATTCTCAGAGGCAGAAATCAAAGATATCCTGGATAAGGTCATTGCGTCGGATGCAGAATTGGCCAAATATATCTTGTCAAATGAAGAAAGATCCGAGTACAACAAACTCTACCATCCTTATGAGTGGGCAGATTTCAAGGCCTTGGTTCCAGAATTGCCACTCGATACTTTCTTTACAGAAGTGATCGGACAAACTCCGGATAAAATCATCGTTCCAGAAGAGCGTTTCTGGAAGGAATTCGCACCAACATTCTATTCAGCAGCCAACTGGGAAACTATTCATGCAAGATTGAAACTCGGTGCAGCCGTAGATTGGACTTTATTCTTGACCGAAGAAATCCGTGTCTTGGCTGGTGAATATAGTCGTACGATTGCAGGTGTTCCAGAACCTCGTCCAAAAGAAAAGGCGGCCTTGTCATTAGCAGAAGTACCATATAGCCAAGCGCTTGGACTCTGGTATGCGGGAGAAAAATTTTCACCAGAAGCAAAAGCAGATGTAGAGCACAAAGTAGCGACCATGATTGAGGTCTACAAGGATCGTCTTGAAAAAGCAGACTGGCTCGCTCCTGAAACCCGCGAAAAAGCTATTGTCAAGCTCAATGTCATCACACCGCATATCGGCTACCCTGAAAAATTACCAGAAACATACGCCAAGAAGATCATCGACGAGAGCAAGACCTTGGTGGAAAATGCTCAAGCCCTTTACGAAATTTCCATTGCCCATACTTGGAGCAAGTGGAACCAACCGGTTGATCGAAGCGAGTGGCACATGCCAGCTAATATGGTCAATGCCTACTATGATCCGCAACAAAACCAAATCGTCTTCCCAGCAGCGATTTTACAAGCACCATTCTATGACCTTCACCAATCATCATCAGCCAACTATGGTGGAATCGGTGCGGTCATTGCCCATGAAATCTCCCATGCCTTTGACACCAATGGTGCTTCCTTTGACGAGCACGGTAGCTTGAAAGACTGGTGGAAACCAGAAGATTACGAAGCCTTTACCGCTCGCACGCAAAAGGTCATCGATCAGTTTGAAGGCCAAGACTCATACGGTGCCAAGATTAACGGGAAATTGACTGTTTCTGAAAACGTGGCAGACCTCGGAGGGATCGCTGCAGCCCTTGAAGCAGCGAAGAAAGAAGCAGACTTCTCAGCAGAAGAATTCTTCACCAACTTTGCTCGCATCTGGCGCATGAAAGCTCGGACAGAGTACATGCAACTCCTCGCAAGTGTCGATGTCCACGCACCAGGAAAACTCCGCACCAATGTCCAATTACCAAACTTTGACGAATTCTTTGAAACCTTTGATGTCAAAGAAGGCGACGGCATGTGGCGCGCACCAGAAGATCGTGTGATCATTTGGTAAATCAAGATACTAAGCCCGTAAAAAAAGCGAGAAGAAAATAGGAGATTGACCATGTGGGCCATGCCCACCAGGCAATCTCTCTTTTTCTCGACGGTCGTAAAAAAATAAAAATCCCCAAAGCCAAGTTTCAATCTACTGAAACTAGTTTTGGGGATTTTTGAGTGGATTAGAAATAACAGTGAATGTCATGATCTAAAAAAACTTGCTGGTAGTCATATAAATCTTCTGGATGCAGGGCTTTTATTCCTTCCATTTCATAGCGACGTCCTAAAAGCTTGTATTTGTTTTCTCCAAACTGGTGAAATGGGAGAAGTTGTACTTCATCGATGTTGAGAGAATTAAAAAGGGAAGCAAATTCTTCAGCATCAGTTAAAGAGTCATTGAAATTAGGAATGACTGGAATACGTAAAACGATTGTTTTGTTTTGAGCAAAGGCATAATGAATATTTTTAATAATCAGATGATTGTTGACTCCGACAACCTTCTTATGTTTAAGTGTATTGTAATGTTTAAGGTCTGTATAAATAAAATCAACATACTGAATGAGATCGACAAATTTCTCATGTTCAACAAAAGCTGTCGTTTCGATTGCAGTATGAAGTCCAACTTCTTTCGCAGCTTTTAAGATAGCTTTGGCAAATTCAAATTGAGCGAAGATTTCTCCACCAGACAGGGTAAGGCCACCACCAGATTCTTCGTAGAAGTCAACGTCTTTTAAGACATCATCTATGATCTCGGTAACTGTTTTTTCTTCTCCTGTGATGGTTTCCTTTTTAGTAACAGCATCCAACATTTTTTCAGGATTTGCACGCTGGGATTCAGGATTGGAGCACCATGGACAACGTAGGGGACATCCTTTTAAAAATACAGTAGTTCGGATTCCAGGGCCATCATGGATACTAAAGTGTTGGATATTAAAGATTATGCCGCGATTTTGTTCCATATTTTTGCTCTCCTATCAATCTAGTAAGTCCATTATACATTATTTAAGAAACTAATTCAATTACGAACGAAAGTTTATTTTGTTTTGAATTCACTCGAAAATTTGCTAAAATAGAGAAGAGGTAAAAACAATGCAACGTTTAGATGAAATATTGAAATTAGTATCGGAATTTGAAAAGATTGATGTTAATAGTTTGTCTGAGAAATTACAAGTCTCTAAAGTGACCATTCGAAAGGATTTGGACAAGCTAGAATCCAAAGGATTATTGCATAGAGAACACGGCTATGCTGTTTTAAATAGTGGAGATGATATCAATGTTCGACTGTCCTTTCAATATGATACCAAGAAAAGAATAGCCAGGGAAGCTGCTAAATTAATTAAGGATAACGACACGGTTTTGATTGAATCGGGCTCTACATGTGCCTTGCTAGCGGAAGAAATTTGCCAAACAAAAAAGAATGTCAAGATTGTGACAAATTCTTACTTTATTGCAGATTATATTCAGGAATATGATTCTTGTAAAATCATCCTACTTGGTGGTGAATTTCAAAAAGAATCGAGAGTGACTGTAGGTCCGCTTTTGAAAGAATTAATCCGCTCTTTTAGAGTTCCCTTTGCTTTTGTAGGGGTAGACGGATATGATGACGAACTTGGCTTTACTGGGAAAGATATGATGAGAAGTGAAGTTGTTCAAGCTATGTCCGATGTTTCTAAAGAAGTGATTGTCTTAACAGATTCAAGTAAATTTGGGAAATGTGGAACTGTCAGACGATTTGCACTTTCACAAGTTTCGAGAGTCATAACAGATAAGAATATATCTCAAGAAGCGAAAGAAAAACTTGAGGATTCACAAACAATTTTAACTTTAGTATAAGAAGGAGAAGCCAATTGAAAGATGAACGGAAAAAGTTACTTGCTAAATTAGCCTATCTATACTATGTTGAAGACAAAAGTCAATCGCAAATCGCAGCAGAAACTGGAATCTACCGTACAACTGTCAGCAGAATGCTAGCAGAGGCCAAGAAAGAGGGCGTAGTAAAAATTGAAATCGAAAACTTTGATACTCGCCTCTTCCATTTAGAAAATTATATCAAACAAAAATATGGCTTAAAAGCTATCGAGATTATACCGAATCTAGTTGATGAACCTCGAGAAAGCCTTGAAAAGCGACTGGCGCAAGCAAGTGCGGTCATGCTTCGTAATTTGATTGAAGATGGAATGACAGTCGGATTTTCATGGGGCAAGTCTCTCAGATTAATGGTAGAACAAGTTGGAACGAAGCGCTTGGATGGTGTACAGTTTTATCCCCTAGCTGGAGGTCCCAGTCATATTCATGCTCGCTACCATGTCAATACGCTGATCTACAGTATGGCGAGTAAATTTCATGGAGAATGTCATTTTATAAACGCGAGTGTCATTCAAGAAAATTCTGAGGTGACGGAAGGCATCTTATCTTCTAAGTATTTTGAGGATTTGAAAGCTAGTTGGCGTTGTTTGGATGTTGCGGCTGTAGGGATTGGTGGCTATGCAGATAGCAAGAATCCTCAGTGGTTTGATATGCTGACATCAAATGATTTTAAGAAATTGGAGTCAGAACATGCTGTAGGAGAAGTATGCTGTCGTTTCTTTGATCAAGAAGGTATCCCCGTTTATCCTGAATTACAGGAAAGAACAATATCTATCACATTGGAGGAATTGAGAGAGGTACCAAACACCATCTCTTTGGCCTACGGTGATCAGAAAGCAAAAGCACTTTTATCGGTTTTGAAAGCCAACTATATCAATCATTTAGTCACAGATGAAGCAACGATCTTAAAAGTCTTAGAATTAGATGGTGATCAGCAATTTACTAAAAAATAGGACAGCAGGAATGCAGTCCTTATTTTTTTGAGTTGAATAGCACAAATGTGCAAAAAACAAAAACAATAATCAAATGTTGTGATTTTTATTGACCGGCAAAAATATAAATGGTATATTGACAATAGAAAAAGCGCTTTCAGTAGATTGATAAAGGAGTGTAGTGCACATGGAAATAATTGTTGCAGACCAAATTATTATGGGATTGATTTTAAATGCGGGTGATGCTAAACAGCATATTTACCAAGCTTTATCATATGCTAAGGAGGGCGATTTTACATCTTCTGAAGACGAAATTGCGAAAGCAGATGCAGCATTGCTAGAAGCGCATAACTTGCAAACACAATTTTTAGCCCAGGAAGCAGGTGGGACAAAGACAGAGATTACAGCTTTGTTTGTGCACTCACAAGATCACTTAATGACTTCAATCACAGAGATTAACTTGATCAAAGAAATGATTGACTTACGTAAAGAACTTTCAGCGAAACAATAAGGAGGAAAAGAAGATGAAAATTGGATTGTTTTGTGCAGCAGGATTTTCAACAGGAATGTTGGTAAATAATATGAAGGTGGCGGCTAAGGAATTAGGGATTGATGCTGAAATCGATGCCTATTCTCAAGCGAAATTAGCAGATTTTGCTCCTGAAATCGATGTCGCTTTGTTGGGCCCTCAAGTAGCTTATACTTTGGATAAATCAAAAGCGATTTGTGAGGCAAACCATATTCCTATTGCTGTCATCCCTATGGCAGATTATGGGATGTTGGATGGTAAGAAAGTACTAAATCTAGCTCTAGAATTGCTAGGAGAAAAATAAGGAGGCTTCCCATGTCTAATTTTAATTCTCAGAAAATTATCGCTCCAATCATGCGGTTTGTAAACTTGAAAGGAATTATTGCTCTTAAAGATGGGATGTTAGCGATCCTTCCATTAACGGTAGTTGGTAGTTTGTTCCTGATTATTGGGCAATTACCATTTGAAGGCCTTAATCAGGCTATTGCTAGTGTATTTGGCGATACGTGGACAGAGCCATTTATGCAGGTTTATTCAGGAACATTCGCCATCATGGGCTTAATTTCGTGCTTCTCCATTGGTTATTCATATGCTAAAAACAGTGGAGTAGAACCCTTGCCAGCAGGAGTTTTGTCCCTATCTTCATACTTTATCTTGTTAAAATCTTCTTATGTACCAGCTAAGGGAGAACCAATTGGTGATGCCATTGCAAAAGTATGGTTTGGTGGTCAAGGGATTATCGGGGCTATTATTATAGGTCTGGTAGTTGGTGCGATTTATACTGTGTTTATCCAAAGACACATTGTTATTAAAATGCCAGAACAAGTACCTCAAGCCATTGCCAAACAATTTGAAGCGATGATTCCTGCTTTCGTGATTTTCTTACTATCAATGATTGTCTATATCGTATCAAAAGTAGTGACAAGTGGCGGTACTTTCATTGAAATGATCTATGATGTCATTCAGGTTCCTCTACAAGGTCTAACAGGATCACTTTACGGAGCGATTGGAATTGCCTTCTTTATTTCGTTCTTGTGGTGGTTTGGTGTGCACGGACAATCAGTTGTCAATGGTGTAGTAACAGCCTTACTACTTTCTAACCTGGATGCCAATAAATCAATGTTGGCAGCTGGGAAGCTATCCGTTGAAAATGGTGCTCACATTGTAACTCAACAATTCCTAGATAGTTTCCTTATTTTGTCTGGATCAGGTATAACCTTTGGTTTGGTTGTTGCTATGTTATTTGCTGCTAAGTCAAAACAATATAAGGCACTTGGGAAAGTTGCAGCTTTTCCTGCAATCTTCAATGTTAATGAACCCGTCGTATTTGGCTTCCCAATTGTAATGAACCCAGTGATGTTCCTTCCATTTATTATCGTTCCAATTTTAGCAGCGATAATTGTTTATACTTCAATTGCTATTGGGTTCATGCATCCATTCTCAGGTGTGACCCTTCCTTGGAGTACACCAGCCATTATTTCTGGATTTATGGTTGGAGGTTGGCAAGGTGCTTTCGTTCAAGTGCTGGTTCTCGCAACCTCGACTGTCGTATATTTCCCATTCTTCAAATTCCAAGATAATCTTGCCTATAACAACGAATTACAAGCTGAAAAATAGTGCGTTTATTAGGAGTGCACAGATGTGCGACTAGAATAGAATTTATAGGTATTATCCATAATTCATTGAAATTCGTAAAATTTAATGCTACTATAGTTACGAAAGAAAACAAAATAATTTCAAAAGAAAGGTTTTGAAAAAATGAAACAAGTAGAAGTAGCAAGTACAAGCATTAAAACAGAATATTTTGGAAGCCTCACTGAACGCATGAATAAGTATCGTGAAGATGTCTTAAACAAGAAGCCTTATATCGACGCTGAACGTGCCGTTCTTGCAACTAAGGCATATAATCGTTATAAGGAACAACCAAATGTTCTTAAACGTGCCTATATGTTGAAAGAGATTCTTGAAAATATGACAATCTATATTGAGGATGAATCCATGATTGCTGGAAACCAAGCATCCTCTAATAAAGATGCTCCGATCTTCCCAGAATATACTTTAGAGTTCGTTCTGAAGGAATTGGATCTTTTTGAAAAGCGGGATGGTGACGTCTTCTATATTACGGAAGAAACGAAAGAGCAGCTCCGTAGTATCGCACCGTTCTGGGAAAATAATAACTTACGTGCAAGAGCTGGAGCTCTTCTACCTGAAGAAGTATCTGTCTATATGGAAACAGGATTCTTCGGTATGGAAGGGAAGATGAATTCAGGAGATGCCCACTTAGCAGTCAATTATCAAAAATTATTGCAATATGGCTTGAAAGGTTTTGAAGAAAGAGCCCGCCAAGCTAAAGCAGCCCTAGATCTAACGGATCCAGCTAGCATTGATAAGTACCATTTTTACGATTCTATCTTTATCGTAGTTGATGCTGTTAAGACCTATGCTCAACGATTTGTTGAACTTGCTAAACAACTTGCTGAGACAGCAACTCCTGAACGTAAGAAGGAATTGCTTGAAATTGCAGAGATTTGCTCAAAAGTTCCATACGAGCCTGCAAGTACATTTGCAGAGGCTGTTCAGTCTGTTTGGTTTATCCAATGTATTCTTCAGATTGAATCAAATGGACACTCACTTTCATATGGCCGTTTTGACCAATATATGTATCCATACGTTAAAGCTGATTTGGAAAGTGGACGGGAAACTGAAGAGAGTATTGTTGAACGCTTGACCAACCTTTGGATTAAGACTATTACAATTAACAAAGTACGTAGTCAAGCACATACCTTCTCATCTGCAGGTAGTCCGCTTTATCAAAATGTTACGATTGGTGGTCAAACGCGTGATAAGAAAGACGCTGTTAACCCATTGTCTTATTTAGTGTTGAAGTCTGTTGCTCAAACTCACCTTCCTCAACCAAACTTAACTGTTCGTTACCATGCTGGTTTGGATGCCCGCTTCATGAACGAATGTATTGAAGTTATGAAGCTCGGATTCGGTATGCCTGCTTTCAATAATGATGAGATCATTATTCCATCCTTTATTTCAAAAGGCGTGCTTGAAGAAGATGCTTATGATTACAGTGCAATTGGTTGTGTAGAAACAGCTGTTCCAGGTAAGTGGGGATATCGCTGTACAGGTATGAGTTATATGAACTTCCCTAAAGTTTTGCTCATTACGATGAATGACGGAATCGATCCTGCTTCTGGCAAGCGCTTTGCACCAAGCTTTGGTCATTTTAAAGACATGAAGAGCTTCGATGAATTGCAAACAGCATGGGACAAGACCTTACGCCACTTAACCCGCATGAGTGTGATCGTAGAAAACTCTATCGACCTATCTCTTGAAAGAGAAGTGCCAGATATCCTCTGTTCAGCTTTGACAGATGACTGTATTGGACGTGGAAAACACCTAAAAGAAGGTGGGGCTGTCTACGATTATATTTCTGGTTTACAAGTGGGTATTGCAAACTTATCCGATTCGCTTGCAGCGATCAAGAAACTGGTATTTGAAGAAGGGCGCTTAACACCACAAGAACTATGGCATGCTCTGGAAACCGATTACGAGGGCGAACGTGGAAAAGAAATCCAAGAGATGCTTATCCATGATGCACCGAAGTATGGAAACGATGATGACTATGCAGACAGCTTAGTTCGAGAAGCATACGATATTTATGTGGATGAAATTGCTAAATATCCAAATACTCGCTATGGACGTGGGCCAATCGGTGGTATCCGTTACTCAGGTACATCTTCTATTTCAGCCAATGTAGGACAAGGTCGTGGAACATTAGCTACTCCGGACGGTCGTAATGCTGGAACTCCACTAGCAGAAGGATGCTCTCCATCCCACAATATGGACCAACATGGCCCAACATCTGTTCTAAAATCAGTTTCTAAATTGCCAACAGATGAAATAGTTGGTGGTGTTTTACTGAACCAAAAAGTAAACCCACAAACTTTAGCCAAAGAAGAAGATAAATTAAAACTTATTGCTTTACTCCGTACGTTCTTTAATCGTCTACATGGATACCATATTCAATATAATGTGGTTTCTAGAGAAACGTTATTAGATGCTCAAAAACATCCGGAAAAACACCGTGACTTAATTGTACGTGTTGCAGGCTACTCAGCTTTCTTCAATGTACTATCAAGAGCTACACAAGATGATATTATTGGACGGACAGAGCATACTCTATAGTAAAGAGGTATGTATATGGAATTTATGCTTGATACTTTAAATATAAATGAAATAAAAAAATGGGCTCGAGTGTTACCTCTTGCTGGGGTAACCTCTAACCCAACAATTGCCAAAAAAGAAGGAGAAATCGATTTCTTTAAACGGATTCATGAGGTTCGGGAGATCATTGGTGAAGCTCCTTCTATCCATGTGCAAGTTGTTGCGAAAGATTATGACGGTATTTTAAAAGATGCTGCGAAAATTCGACAAGAATGTGGCGGAAATGTTTTTATTAAAGTTCCGGTTACTCCTGAGGGGTTGGCAGCTATCAAAACATTAAAATCAGAAGGTTATAAAATTACTGCAACCGCAATTTATACTGTATTTCAAGGTCTTTTGGCTATTGAAGCAGGCGCAGATTACCTTGCTCCCTATTATAATCGAATGGAGAACTTGAATATTGATTCAGCACAGGTAATAGCACAATTGGCAGATTCAATCGAAAAAAATCAATCATCAAGCAAAATTCTAGCAGCATCCTTTAAGAATGTCGGTCAAGTCAATCGAGCATTCAAAGAAGGGGCACAAGCCATCACTGCTGGGGCTGATGTCTTTGAAGCGGCTTTTGGAATGCCGTCAATTGAAAAAGCGGTGAATGATTTTGCAAATGATTGGTCAGCTATTCATCATCAGAATATAATTTGATAAAGGAGGAGTATATGAGAAATTTTGCAAGTCCGTCACGTTACATTCAAGGGGAAAATGCCTTATTTGAAAATGCAAAACCTATTTTAGAACTGGGGAGTCATCCTGTATTACTATGCGACTCAGTAGTCTATGAAATCGTAGGAGAACGATTTGAAAAATATCTCCTTCGGTATGGATTTACAGTCTTGCCAGTCTTCTTTAATGGAGAAGCTTCTGATAACGAAATCAATCGTGTGGTTAGTTTGGCAGAAGAAAATGGCTGTGATTTGGTCATTGGACTTGGTGGAGGAAAGACCATCGATAGTGCGAAAGCTATTGCCGATCTTTTAAAATCACCAGTTGTGATTGCCCCTACCATTGCCTCTACAGATGCTCCCGTTTCCGCTTTGTCAGTTATCTACACGGATGAAGGTGCCTTTGAGCGCTATATCTTCTATTCTAAGAACCCAGAATTGGTCTTGGTGGATAGCAAAGTGATCTCTCAAGCACCAAAACGCTTGCTCGCTTCTGGTATCGCAGATGGATTAGCGACTTGGGTAGAAGCGCGTGCAGTGATGCAAGCGAATGGAAAAACCATGTTGGGTCAACGACAAACCTTAGCGGGTGTCGCCATTGCACAACGTTGTGAAGAAACCTTATTTGCTGATGGTCTCCAAGCCATGGCTGCTTGTGAAGCCAAAGTTGTAACCCCTGCTCTTGAAAACATCATTGAAGCCAATACCCTTCTTAGTGGGATTGGGTTTGAAAGTGGGGGATTAGCTGCTGCCCATGCCATCCATAATGGCTTTACGGCCCTCACCGGAGACATTCACCATTTGACTCACGGTGAAAAAGTAGCCTATGGAACCTTGGTTCAATTGTTCTTGGAAAACCGACCAAAAGAAGAATTGAACAAATACATTCGTTTCTATCAACAAATTGGCATGCCAACGACTCTGAAAGAAATGCATCTTGAAAATGCAAGCTACGAAGATCTTCTCAAGGTTGGCCAACAAGCAACCATCGAAGGAGAAACCATTCACCAAATGCCATTCAAGGTACAAGCATCTGATATTGCTCAAGCGATTGTAGCAGTAGATGCTTATGTCAAGTCCTTAGGCTAACTATAGAACGGAACTCCTTTCTAAAACAATAACTCCCATTACCATAAGGTATGGGAGTTATTGTTTTAGTTTCTTCTTTTTGGATCGGTTTGTTTAAAGATCAGGTATAAGATTCCGGCTGGCAAGAAGCAGAAGAGCCACATGGCATCTAGTCCCTTCTGTTTACTGCTAGAGTTTGTTGCTTTAGAATCGCTCACGGCCATTCCCGCCTTAATACTTGGAGATACCTGTTGCAAGCCGTTTTGGACGACCAGGCGGTTGTTTTCCAGTTTAATTGCTGGATTCGTGCCTTTTTTAACGGTTGCATAGAAGTCTTGCTTCAGTTGAATGGTCTTCCCGTCGATGGTGTGTTCCCCTGCAGAAAGGACTTTTTTATACTGGTAGTCTGCGAACATTTTCTCAGCCAAGGTATTTCCGATCTGATTGCGGTAGCTTTCGGCGATCTCGACATCGTAGTTTCCAACGCCTAGGATGACTTCGATAATCCGTTGTTTACCCCGCTTGGTAGTCGCGGTGTAGTTGTAGTCAGCAGTCGGGCTGGATCCGGTCTTGAGTCCATCTGTTCCTTTGAGGGCGAACTTTCCACCTTCGAGGGAAGTGTTGTAATTATCGTAGCTTTGCTCGTAAGGGGTTCCTTCCATGATGGTGGTGTGAGCTTGCTTGGTGTATTCCAGCATTTCTGGCAGGTCGTTTACAATGTGATAAGCCAGAATAGACATGTCTCGCGCTGTAATTTCGTTATTGGCATTGACATCGTAGCGCTGAGGATTGTAGTAGCCCTGAAGTACCGAAATCATTGCCCCATTTGGATTGTGCCATTTGGTATGGCTCATCCCCATTTCTTGTGCGTACTGATTCATTAAGTCCAAAAACTTATCGGGATCATTGTCCGTAACAGCGTTTGCGAGCATAATCACAGCTGCGCTAGAAGATGGGACAAAGAGCATCTTGATCAATTCAGATACCTTATAGTCCACACCAGCTACAATAGGTGAGTTACTTAACAAATTGTTTTCTGAAATAGCTTGATCAGCCTCTGTTGCTGTGACCACGGTATCGTATTTGATCTTACCTTCTTTGAGAGCCCGAAAGACCACATAGGCACTCATGAGCTTGGCCATGCTGCCTGAGTCCCGGACCGTGTCGATATTGTCTCCGTATAGGATGGCTCCAGTATTGGCATCGATGACGATGTCGGCCTTAGGATTGTAAAAATCATCCAATACCAGTCCAGCATCGGCTGCGATTTTCATGACATCTTCTTGCTGATAGATATCGTCCGCAAAAGCAGTAGAGATAGGACCTAATGTCAAGACTCCTACAAGGAGGGACAAGAGGCTGTGTTTTAGTCGTTTGTGTAAATGTCTCCCGTTATTCATAAATTCCATTATATCATACAGGTTAGGGATTAAAACGGAAAAAATTCTAGAAAAAGAAAAAAGAGAACAATTTCGCAGTAAAAGCGTTTACATTTTCCTGGAAAGTGCTATAATTTAAATTGAATATAACATTTTTACAATGAGGTGAATTATATGAACAAAGGAAAGGTACTCTTAGCTACCAGCGCTCTGCTTTTATCAGCTGGTGTCCTAGTAGCTTGCTCAGGTGGAAAATCTGGAAGTTCCGGTGGACAGACGTTTAGCTATGTTTATACCCAGGATCCGGATACGCTCGACTATTCGATTTCCAATAAAAAATCGACTTCCGAGTTTACAGGAAATGCGGTAGATGGATTATTGGAAGTAGACAAGTATGGGAACTTAATCCCTTCGCTTGCTAAAGACTGGACTGTTTCCAAAGACGGCTTGACCTATACTTATAAACTCCGCAAAGGGGTCAAATGGATGACTTCTGAAGGGGAAGAATATGGAGGAGAGGTTAAGGCCCAAGACTTTGTGACAGGTCTCAAGCACGCGGCGGATAAGAAATCTTCGGCCCTCTATCTCGTCCAAAAATCTGTCAAAGGCTTGGATGATTATGTCTCAGGAAAAACCAAAGACTTCTCAACGGTTGGTATCAAAGCCATTGATGATTATACCGTTCAATATACCTTGAGCCAGCCTGAAAGCTTCTGGAATTCTAAGACCACGATGGGGATCCTGATGCCGGTCAACGAAGAATTCTTGAAATCCAAGGGAGATGATTACGGTCAAGGAACCTCTCCGTCTAGTATCCTCTACTGCGGACCTTATTTGATCAAATCCATTACTTCGAAATCTTCTGCGATATTAGAAAAAAATCCAACCTACTGGGATGCGGAAAATGTCAAGATCAGTAAAGTCAAACTGACCTATTATGATGGTCAAGACTCCGAGTCTCTGATCCGTGGATTTGATAACGGTGACTATACAGTTGCCCGTGTTTTCCCAAATGGTTCCAACTATAAGAGTGTAGAGAAGAAGCATAAGGACGACATCGTCTATACTGACCAAGGTTCCTCAACCTATAACCTTTCCTTCAACATTGACCGTCAGGCCTATGAAATCACAAAGAAGACCACGGATGCTCAAAAGGCCTCTACCAAGAAAGCAATCTTGAACAAGGACTTCCGTCAAGCTATTATGTTTGCCTTCAACCGCAAGGCTTATGTAGCGCAAACTAACGGGGAAGCGGGTGCCAATAAGGTCATCCGTAATACCTTTACGCCACCAAACTTTGTCCAAATCGATGGCAAACAATTTGGTGATGCAGTAGAAAAAGACTTAGAAGCTTATGGGGATGAATGGAAAGGGGTCTCTGTCGCAGATGGAAAAGACACCCTCTACAATCCAAGCAAGGCCAAAGAAGAGTTTGCCAAAGCTAAGGCAGAATTGCAGTCTCAAGGAGTTGAATTCCCAATTCATTTAGACCTTCCAACTTCTTCGACTTATACGGAAGGAATCAAACAAGCCCAATCCTTCAAACAGTCGATTGAATCTACATTGGGAGCAGAAAATATTGTCATCGATCTGAATATGGTTTCTGAGGATGATCTTCAACGAGTGACTTACTTTGCTGAAAATGCTTCGCAACAAGATTGGGATTTGAACAATAACTTGGGTTGGGGACCAGACTATACGGACCCATCTTCTTACATCGACATCACTAGTGGTAAAACTGGCGAAAACGCCAATGCCTACTTTGGATTTGATGCTGGTACGGATAATGCGGCCGCAAAAGCAGCTGGCTTTGATGAGTACGATCAATTAATTGAGGACGCTCAAAAAGAAAACACTGATGTGAACAAGCGTTATGAAAAATATGCTGCGGCTCAGGCTTGGTTGACCGATAGCGCCCTCTTGATTCCGATTCATTCGGATGGAGCTTCTCCAGTCGTTCGTAAGACTGTACCATACTCTGCAGCCTTTGCTTGGACCGGCCACAAGGGTCAAACCTTTAACTATAAGTATTTAGAAGTTCAAGACAAGGTCGTAGCGGCGAAAGACTATGACAAAGCGCGTGAACAATGGAAGAAAGAAAAAGAAAAATCCAATAAAAAAGCGCAAGAAGAACTTGAAAAGCATGTGAAATAGACTTTTCTTAGCGAAAACAGGATGGACAGGTCCCGTATGGGACCTGTCTTTTTCTTTGTCTGAACCTTTAAAAATCGCCTAAAAATGGTATAATAGGAGCATCACGAAAATTGGAGAGACGCTATGAGTTTTTACGATCATAAAGAAATCGAGCCTAAGTGGCAAAAATACTGGGCTGACCATCATACTTTTAAGACAGGAACAGATGCTTCAAAACCTAAGTTTTATGCATTGGACATGTTCCCTTACCCATCTGGAGCGGGTCTACACGTAGGACACCCAGAAGGCTACACGGCGACAGATATCCTTAGCCGTTTCAAACGTGCGCAAGGCTACAACGTCCTTCACCCAATGGGCTGGGATGCCTTTGGTTTGCCTGCTGAGCAATACGCGATGGATACAGGGAATGACCCAGCTGAATTCACAGCAGAAAACATTGCCAACTTCAAACGTCAAATCAATGCGCTTGGATTCTCTTACGACTGGGACCGTGAAGTCAATACGACAGACCCAAACTACTATAAATGGACACAATGGATCTTCACTAAGCTTTACGAAAAAGGCTTGGCCTATGAAGCGGAAGTGCCAGTAAACTGGGTGGAAGAATTGGGAACAGCCATCGCCAACGAAGAAGTCCTTCCTGACGGAACTTCTGAGCGTGGAGGCTATCCAGTTGTCCGTAAACCAATGCGCCAATGGATGCTTAAAATCACCGCCTATGCAGAGCGCTTGCTCAATGACTTGGATGAGTTAGATTGGCCAGAGTCTATCAAGGACATGCAACGCAACTGGATCGGTAAATCAACTGGTGCCAATGTCACTTTCAAAGTAAAAGGGACTGACAAGGAATTCACCGTCTTTACAACTCGTCCAGATACTCTTTTTGGTGCGACCTTCACTGTTTTGGCGCCTGAACATGAACTAGTAGATGCCATCACGACACCTGAACAAGCTGAGGCTGTAGCGGACTACAAACACCAAGCCAGCCTTAAATCAGACTTGGCTCGTACAGACCTTGCCAAGGAAAAAACAGGGGTTTGGACTGGTGCTTATGCTATCAACCCTGTCAATGGCAAAGAAATTCCAATCTGGATTGCCGACTATGTTCTTGCTAGCTACGGTACAGGTGCTGTTATGGCCGTACCTGCCCATGATGAGCGTGACTGGGAATTTGCTAAACAGTTTGGTCTTCCAATCGTAGAAGTACTTGAAGGTGGGAACGTTGAAGAGGCTGCCTACACAGAAGATGGCCTTCACGTCAACTCTGACTTCTTGAACGGTCTCAACAAAGAAGAAGCTATTGCTAAAATCGTGTCTTGGCTAGAAGAAAAAGGCTTTGGTCAAGAAAAGGTTACCTATCGTCTCCGCGACTGGCTCTTTAGCCGTCAACGTTACTGGGGTGAACCAATCCCAATCATTCATTGGGAAGATGGAACTTCGACAGCTGTTCCAGAAAGTGAACTTCCACTTGTCTTGCCAGTGACCAAGGACATCCGCCCTTCAGGTACTGGGGAAAGCCCATTGGCCAACTTGACAGACTGGCTGGAAGTGACTCGTGAAGATGGCGTCAAAGGTCGTCGCGAGACGAATACGATGCCACAATGGGCCGGTTCAAGCTGGTACTACCTCCGCTATATCGATCCACACAACACTGAGAAATTGGCTGACGAGGATCTCCTCAAACAATGGTTGCCAGTCGATATTTATGTGGGTGGTGCAGAACACGCCGTGCTCCACCTGCTTTACGCTCGTTTCTGGCACAAGTTCCTTTATGACCTTGGTGTCGTACCGACTAAAGAGCCATTCCAAAAACTCTTTAACCAAGGAATGATCTTGGGAACCAGCTACCGTGACCACCGTGGCGCTCTTGTGGCAACTGACAAGGTTGAAAAACGTGACGGTTCCTTCTTCCATGTGGAAACAGGAGAAGAATTGGAGCAAGCACCAGCTAAGATGTCTAAATCCCTCAAGAACGTGGTGAACCCAGACGATGTGGTGGAACAATACGGTGCGGATACCCTTCGTGTTTATGAAATGTTCATGGGACCACTCGATGCTTCTATCGCTTGGTCTGAAGAAGGTCTGGAAGGAAGCCGTAAATTCCTTGACCGTGTTTACCGTTTGATTACAAGTAAAGAAATTGTTGCGGATAACAATGGTGCTCTTGACAAGGTTTACAACGAAACGGTTAAAGCTGTCACAGAGCAAATCGAGTCAATGAAATTCAACACAGCCATTGCTCAACTCATGGTCTTTGTCAATGCGGCGAACAAGGAAGACAAACTCTATGTGGATTATGCCAAAGGCTTTATCCAATTGATCGCTCCATTTGCGCCTCACTTGGCAGAAGAACTCTGGCAAACAGTCGCAGCAACAGGCGAGTCTATCTCTTATGTGGCTTGGCCAACATGGGACGAAAGCAAATTGGTTGAAGACGAAATCGAAATCGTTGTCCAAATCAAAGGTAAAGTCCGTGCTAAACTCATGGTTGCGAAAGACCTGTCACGCGAAGAATTGCAAGAAGTCGCTCTAGCTGACGAAAAAGTCAAGGCAGAGATTGATGGCAAGGAAGTCGTAAAAGTGATTAGTGTACCTAATAAGCTTGTAAATATTGTTGTGAAATAATAAATGAATCCTTCAGAGCTAAGCTCTGGAGGATTTTTGACTCTTCTTGACAAGAAAACGATATTTTGTTAATATCATTAACAAAAAGAAGGAAACTATGAATAAGAAAGAACTGCATAAGTTTAATAATCGTTTTAACAGCTTTGTTTTAGCCTTTGAACGGTTGAAAAAGGATCAGCACAGGAATAGTATTGATAAATCAATCACTATTAATGAAGTCCATTTGATTGATCTAATAGGTCGGAATCAGCCTGTGAATCTAGTGAAATTATCTGAGTTACTTGAAGTATCAAGGAGCGCTATTACTCAGAGTGTTAGACGTTTAACCAAGAAAGACCTCGTTGCTTTTGAATTTGCACAGGATAATGAAAAAAATAAATATCTGATATTATCCAAAAAAGGGGTTGAAGTTTTTAACATCCATAAAGAGCAGCAAGAACATATTGAAAAAGCCATTTTTTCAGTTTTAAGAAACTATAGTGATGAGGACCTTCAAATGGTTATGAAACTGATGGATGATGTTGAACAGGTATGGCGAGAATTACCGTGGTAAAAATCACGGTAATTTTAAAACTACATTGTTAATCACATTAACAAAAAAAGAGGAAGATATGAATATACAAATTGAACTTATCTCAGAGTCTGAGTTAGCAGACGAATCTTTTAATATTGTCATCAATGGCTTAAAACCAAGAGAAACATATCGAGTCGAGATGTACCTAACTGATTATTATTGTATCAATGCTCCCATGCTTTTAGCTCATGATGTTTTATGGAGATCAATAGGGACTTTTGTATCAGATAAGTATGGTATTATTGATATTTCACAAACTCCATCTTGTTCTGGCTCTTATGAAGGCATTTCAACAATGGGACTATTTTTTAATGCTAAGCCCTTGACCAATGAGAGAAAGAAACTTCCAAACTCTCTTTCTGAAATTCCCTTATTAGATCATTTTTTTGTGGATATCAAAATTATGCAAGAAAATACTATCATTGCAGAGAGAACTTTCACAAGACATTACATGAGTTCGCAAATTAGTCATCAAGATATTTACGGGAAATATTTTCAAGGGAGACTCTTCTATGATAAAAAGGCAATAAAAACACCAGCATTGATTATTGTGAGCGGTAGTGAAGGACGGATTGAAAAGGCACAGAATATAGCTCAGCTTTTATCTTCTAGAGGTTATATTTGCCTAGCAGTTGCCTACTTTGGTTTAGAGGGGTTACCAAAACATTTGGAACGTATTCCTTTAGAGTGCCTTGTGGAAGCAAAGGATTATCTACGTCAGCATCCCCAAGTAGATAGTGAAAAAATTGGAATCTATGGACGGTCTAAGGGAGCAGAATTCGTTTTAGCTGAGGAGAGCCTTTTTAATGACGTTCAATGTTTGGTACTAAATTCACCCTCTGATGTGGTATATGAAGGGATAAAAGGGAAATGGAACTCTCATACTTCTTCTTGGACGCATTTGCAAAAGGAACTTCCCTATCAAAAGTTTCGACTTGGAGATTATCTATTCAGTAAATTTTTTAGAAAAACCTTCCCCAAAGATTGCTCTGCTAGGATAGATATTGGTCAAATGCATTCACCAATCTTATTGCTCGGAAGTACTGTTGATGAAATATGGGATGCCTCGTCAGCGATTGATGATATTGTCTCACATTATAAAGGCCACTACATTACCTTTAAAAAATATCATGAAACAGGTCACATGTTGACAGTGGCTTATCAACCAAATCATCGTTATCGAAAAGATTGGCGTTTATTGATGAAAGAGAGTAAGGATTCTTGGTTGGCTACGATTCATTTTTTTGATAGGCATTTGAAGAAGTAATAAAATAGATTATAAATATGCTATAATAGTTCCAACTAAGATAAAAACACAGTTCTGGTTGGTAGTCCAGACGTAGGCAAGCCTATCAGTAACCTTCCTCCTTGGTTGTCCATTCTTAGGGATAGATTTAAGGAGGTGCTGTCGTGGAAACAATTTCAATTGGATTGACAGTTTATTTTGAAGATGGATTTTGGCATGGTTTGTTCGAACAAGTGTATCGAGAAACTTATCAAGTTTGTCGTGTGACATTTGGTCAGGAGCCAAAAGATGATGAAATTCTAGAGATCTTACAGACTCAGTTTACTCAATTATCTTTTAGTCCAGAAGCTATAGTTAAGCAACATGTAAAAATCAAGAATCCTAAACGATTACAGCGAATGGTGAAGAAACAAGTAAATCAGAAAGTTTCTTCCAAGTCGAAAGAACTATTGCAGTTGCAGTATGAGGAAAGGAAAAAGATTTCAAAACATCAATCTAGTGTCCAAAAACAATTGCTAAAACAAGAGAAATTCGAACGCAAACAGCAAAAACGAAGAGAGAAGCATAAAGGATATTAACCCTTATCTCTTTCATCAAAAAAGCCTCGGTAGGAAGAACCCTACCGAGGCTTTTTAACATGTTGAAAACGATTGTTGAATATCTGGATGATTTTCCCAATCAGCTCGATTGTAGCTTCCTGTAATGGTGTGCTCTTCAGAAAAGAGCAGAACCCGTTCCACAATCGGAGCGATTTGCTCGAAATGGTGGGAGGAAATCACAATCGTTTTTCCTGCTGTTTTGAGTTCTTGGAGCAAGGCGACAATCAGCTTCTGGTATTTTGGTGAGAGACCGTTAAAGGGCTCGTCAAATAGCAAGAGACTAGGATTCATGGTGAGGACACTAGCGATAGCGACTAGCTTCTTTTCCCCTCCGGAAAGATGGTAGGGAATACGATCTCTCAGGTGCTCAATCTCTAAAAGAGTGAGTGTATCATTGACGCGTTGTTCGATTTCAACTGCCGATAAGCCGAGTTGACGTGGGCCAAAAGCCAGTTCATCATAGACGCTTGTATTGAACAATTGGGTATCGCTGTTTTGAAAAATGAGTCCAACCTGCTGGAAGAGTTGCCCAGCACGATGGGGATCTTTCAAGAAGTCTTTGTCAATGGTCCAATCCTTGAAGTGGTACTGACCAGAAGACAGGGGCAAGAGCCCAACCAGAATTTTAAAGAGGGTCGATTTTCCAGCTCCGTTTGGGCCCATCAAGCCCACGGTTTCCCCTTGCTTGATCTGTAGTTGAATATCGTGGATTCCAATCTCATCTGTGTAGTGGTAATTTCCATCCTGAATGGTAATCATAGTGCTTCCTTTCTAGCCAAGTAAGGTCGTGAAGGTCGTGAGAACCGCCAATTCCAATAGGAAAAAGACGTCTTCCTTCTTCCAGTGGAAGGCTTCTTTGCGCTTTGTATCCATACCGTAGCCTCTCAGCAACATTGCCTCGTAGACCTCTTTGGTATGGTTCTTCGTTGATAGATACAGGAGACCCAGAAGAGAGCCAAAGAGATGGAGGTTCACTTTTTGACCAACGGTCCGGAGTTGGACGCACTCAATTTGTTGGTGAAGGTGTTTTCCCAAAATATAACTATATTTCAGCGTAATATCAATGGTCTGGACAAAGGTCTTGGGGACATGTAGCTGCCTTAGGGCCTCAACCAGTTGGATGCTTGTGGTAGTGGCTAAAAAGAGAGAAATATTGAGGACAATCATCCCTGCACGTAGCAAAAAGAGTCCTCCATTTTGAAATCCTTGAAATAAGATGCTAGGCAATATCACAATTGTGGAAATCAACAGCACCTTGAACAGGACCTTAAAGAGGTGGAGTAGGACCTCTCCAGGAAGCATGGCAATGTGCATTAACAAAAGGATGCCGATCAACCACAGTTGGATGGGATGGTGGGCAGTCGTAATGAGAATGGCTAAAATTAAAAAGGAAACGAGCCGCATCCAAGACGAAGTTTTGGCCTTGAATGCGGGCGTCGTTTGTTTCATTTTGCCAAGAAAGTGGCGCAATGTTTGAAGATTCATTTGTAAATAGTGATGGCTTTTTGAAGCTTCTAGAGTCGCTTGCTCTTGATGAAGCCAGTCAGGGAGTTTACGCATGAGAAGTCTTTTCTCCGTTCATTGATCGAATGATTTTACTGATGATATAGAAAATGAGAACAGCTGTAATGGCTGATAGGATATAGCCAATCGCAATTTTTGTTCCAGGAATGGTGTAATCACTGAACAAGGCTTCAAAAGAGAATCCATTTTTGATCCCTGTTGGGACTTTGCCATGAAGCAGGCTACCCAATTCTTCAGTAGACCATTCACCAAAAGCTGTCCCATCTGCGAGGAGTCCAAGTGGGCTGAGGACGATCAAAGCAAGGAGTACCCAGCGAATTTTTTTAACAAATGAAGTTGTATTGACTGTACTTGGTGTGTACAACTCTGCAGGAGCAACTTGTTTTACAAAACGGTAAATCACAACGGTGAAGAAGGCTTCGACCCAACCTGCGACAAGGAGGTGAGCACCCAACATAGCAGGCACCGTGATACTCAATCCATAAGGATTATAGAGTGGCTGACCAGCTTCTGACGCGATGAGGGGTTGCAAGCCCAATTCAACACCAGCTAAGAAGGCAGCAGCATTGATCGAAAGAAAAGAACCGATAATAACGCCAAGCGTTTCCTGATGGTGCTTGCGGAACAAGTTATAAATAGCATAGCCAACAAAAGGCATCACAATGGCCATGTTGAAAATATTGGCCCCAAGAGCGAGAATCCCTCCGTCACCAAATAAGAAGGCCTGTAGGAGTAAGGCAACTGTCAGCGCTAGAGAGGCCGCATAGGGACCTATGAGAATGGCAAGAAGGGTCCCTCCGACAGCGTGAGCGGTCGTTCCACCAGGAACAGGAACATTAAACATCATCAATAAGAAGGACAAAGAAGCAGCAATCCCAAGCATCGGCGCTAGCTCTTTATTTTCTTTTAATTGGACCTTGACTTTTTTGATGGACAAGACAATAACAGGCGCAGCAGCAACCGCTAAAACTGCACAACTTGCAGGACTAAGGTAATTATCTGGTATATGCATAACAAATTCTCCATTAGTATGATTTAATTTCGTTAACAGATTACCACATTATAAAATCAGGTGTCGTTGCAAAACGAGTCCAACATTTGTTACACTTGCTAGAAAGAGGGAGAAAAAACTAGTTTGAAGGGCTAGAAAGGCTTTTTAAGGTGAATTTAGATAAAATTATTGGTTCCATATCGAAATAGTTGACAGATGTAACGAACAGTGATACAATGACTGTGATATTTCGATATAGAAATAAAAAGGAGACAAAATGGACAAGATGCAAGGGGGCTACCAAGCTTTACAAATACGCTTGTTAAATGGGCGTATCTTTCAAAAACTCTTGAGCAAGGAACCAGATGCCCAATACCGAAGTGAACAGGGGAAAATTTTAACGATTTTGTGGAAGCAAGAGTTGGGGTGCGCTACTGTGACCGATATCGCTCTTGCGACGGGTCTAGCTAATAATACCTTGACCAGCATGGTTAAGAAATTGGAAGAACAAGGCTTGGTTACGATTCAACCTTGTACGCAGGATAAAAGGAAAAAATATATTTCTTTGACAGACCTTGGTTGGGCGCAAAAAGAAATCGGTGACCGTGTCAGCAAAGAACTTGGAGAGATTTTTTACCAAGGCTTTTCGGATCAAGAAATCCGAGAATTTGAAGCCTATCAAGAGCGTATTATCACAAATCTAAAAGCTAAAGAGAGTGAACTGTAGTAGAGGGGAAAATGCTTATGATTGGAATAACAGGTGTAACAGGGAAATTAGGTTCTTATGTGGCTAATCTTGTCGATAAGAAAGGAATGGTTTCCGTACACTTAGCAAGAAGTCCAGAGCGGGCAACAGTCTACGCGTCAGCGGAAATTCGTAAGATGGTGTATGCCAATACTCCAGAGGTAGTTGAGGCCTTAAAGGGTATCGATGTCTTATTGATGGTCTCTGCTCGGGAAAATCCAGAGCGTGTTGAGGAACACACGAGTTTTTTAGATGCCGCAAAGCTTGCGGGGGTGCAGCATATCGTCTATACCTCCTTTTACGGAGCGGATGAAAAAGCAACATTTACCTTGTCTCGAGATCATGCCCAGACGGAAGCCTATATCAAGGAGTTAGGGTTCACCTACACTTTTTTGAGAGATAATTTTTACTTGGACTTCTTGATAGATATTGCTCTTGAAAATGGAGAAATTCGTGGTCCAGCAGGAAGTGGGAAGGTTTCAGCAGTTGCCCGTAAGGACACATCTAGTGTTGCAGCGGAGATTCTCTCACATGCTAAGAAATGGGAAAATCAAACCTTGAATCTAACAGGACCAGAGGAACTTTCCATGGAAGAGATCGTAGCGCTGCTCTCAAAAGAGACCGGTAAGACCATCACGTATGTAGATGAATCAGTAGAAGAAGCTTATGAGTCACGGAAAAAATGGCCAGCACAAAACTGGGAGTACGATGCTTGGGTCAGTACCTATACAGCGATTAAAGCTGGGGAACAAGCCGGAGTTTTAAAAGATGTCGAAAAGGTATTAGGACGTCCAGCTATGAGTTTAATAGATGTTTTGAAAGAAAGACAGTTAGTTGCTTGAGGATGATTTATGATTGAATACAAACATGTAGCCTTGCGCTACACGGATAAAAACATTTTAAAAGATGTTAATCTCCGCATTGAAAATGGAGAATTTATGGTGTTAGTGGGTCCTTCAGGATCTGGAAAGACCACCATGCTCAAGATGGTCAATCGTCTCTTGGAGCCGACAGATGGCAATATCTATATGGATGGGAAACGTATCAAGGACTATGATGAGCGGGAGCTACGTCTCAGTACCGGCTATGTCCTTCAAGCCATTGCCCTCTTTCCTAACTTGACCGTTGCGGAAAATATTGCTCTCATTCCTGAAATGAAGGGATGGAGCAAGGAACAAATCACTTCTAAGACAGAAGAACTCTTGGATAAGGTGGGGCTTCCTGCGGCAGAGTATGCAAATCGCATGCCTAGTGAATTATCAGGTGGAGAGCAACAGCGAATTGGCATTGTGCGGGCCATCATTGGAGAGCCGAAAATCTTACTCATGGACGAACCTTTTTCGGCCTTGGATGCCATCTCCCGTAAGCAGTTGCAGACTCTTACCAAAGAATTGCACAAAGAATTCGGTATGACCACTATCTTTGTGACGCATGATACGGACGAGGCCTTAAAATTAGGCGACCGGATTGCAGTACTGCAAGAAGGAGAGATTGTACAGGTAGCGGATTCTGAGACCATTCTTGCCCAGCCAGCCAACGACTTTGTCGCAGATCTATTTGGAGGTGCTCACCATGTCTAAACTACTTGCAACCTTTCAAGAACGCTTTGGGGACTGGCTCGCTGCACTGGGACAACATTTGCAACTGTCATTACTGACCTTGCTCCTTGCGATTTTTCTGGCTGTTCCTCTAGCTATTTATTTGAGTATCCACAAAAGAACAAGCAACTGGGTTTTACAGCTAGCTGGGATCTTCCAGACCATTCCTTCCATGGCTCTTTTGGGCCTCTTTATTCCTATTATGGGGATTGGGACGCTTCCGGCCTTAACAGCTCTTGTCATCTATGCCATTTTCCCCATCCTTCAAAATACCATCACCGGTTTACAGGGAATTGATCCAAGTTTGGAAGAAGCTGGGATCGCCTTTGGGATGACCAAGTGGGAGCGACTCAAGAAGTTCGAGATTCCCTTGGCCATGCCCGTCATTATGTCTGGGATTCGCACGGCAGCCGTGATGATTATTGGGACAGCTACCCTAGCTGCCTTGATTGGAGCTGGGGGACTCGGTTCCTTTATCCTCCTAGGGATTGACCGCAATAATGCCAGTCTGATTTTGATCGGTGCCCTATCTTCTGCCTTCTTAGCCATCGCATTTAACCTTCTTCTCAAATGGATGGAGAAGGCCAAATTGCGGACCATCTTTGCAGCCTTTGCTGTGATGGTTATTGGATTAGGAGCTTCTTATACGCCAAGTCTTCTTCTCAAACCGAAAAAAGAAAATCTGGTCATTGCTGGGAAGTTGGGTCCTGAACCTGAAATTCTCGCCAATATGTATAAGATCTTGATCGAGAAAAATACGGATATGACAGTGACTGTCAAACCGAATTTTGGCAAGACCACCTTCCTTTATGAAGCCCTGAAAAAAGGGGATATCGCTATCTATCCAGAGTTTACAGGGACCGTGACCGAAAGTCTCCTCAAGCCAGCACCACAAGTCAGTCATGATCCAGAAGCAGTCTACAAAGCTGCTCGAGATGGGATCAAGCGACAAGACGACCTAGCCTTGCTCAAACCTATGGCTTATCAAAATACCTATGCTGTTGCAGTGCCTAAGAAGATTGCCCAAGAGTATGGACTCAAGACTATTTCAGATTTGAAAAAGGTGGAAGGACAACTCAAGGCAGGCTTTACCTTGGAGTTTAACGACCGAGAAGACGGAAACAAGGGCTTGCAGAAGGTCTATGGTCTCAACTTACAAGTCTCCACTATGGAGCCAGCCCTTCGCTACCAGGCGATCCAGTCTGGGGATATTCAAATAACGGATGCCTACTCAACAGATGCTGAACTGGCTCGCTATGACCTGGTGGTCCTTGAAGATGACAAGCAACTTTTTCCACCTTATCAAGGGGCGCCCCTCATGAAAGAAGCTCTTCTTAAGAAACATCCCGAATTGGAAGGTGTGCTTAATAAGCTAGCTGGTAAAATCACTGAAAGCCAGATGAGCCAGATGAACTACCAAGTGGGAGTAGAAGGAAAACCTGCTGCCCAAGTAGCGCGTGACTTTTTAGTAAAAGAAGGGCTTATCAAGAACTAACAAAAAATTCTCAAGTCTTCGCACTTGAGGATTTTTTGATAGAAAGCAATTTTAAATGCTTTTGGGGTAGAGGGAAAGACCTTCTCTTCAAAAAAACTCCATTGAGTCTGGCTTAAAATTGTGTTACAATAAGCTTTGAAAATGAATGAAAGTATATGGAAAAAGTATGAAAAAACAACCAGTGATTGGAATTACAGGAAATGAAAGACCCTTTCCGGATGATCCAGACGCGAACATGAGTTATGCGGCGACTGGTTTTGTCGAAGCGGTCAAAGAGGCAGGAGGGATTCCTTTGATCTTGCCGATTGGAGATGCGGCCTTGGCCAAAGACTACATATCGATGATTGATAAGCTCATCATCACCGGTGGGCAAAATGTCTTGCCCAAGTTTTACGGAGAAGAAATCACCATCGACAGTGATGACTACCTCTTGAAACGCGATCTCTTTGAGTTGGCCTTGATTGAAGAAGCGCGTGTGGCTAAAAAAGCGATCTTTACCGTCTGCCGTGGGACTCAGCTCTATAATGTTGCTCTAGGGGGAACTCTGCATCAAGACATTGAACACCATTGGCAGGACAATCCAGGTCAGTACACCAGCCAAGAGTTGGTGACCAAGGATCAGACGATCCTGCAAGAGATCTATGGTAAGACCAGTTGCATCAATTCTTTCCATCATCAAAGTATTAAAGACTTGGCATATGGCCTAGAAGTGATCGCGCGAGATCCTAAAGATGACGTCATAGAAGCCGTTCAATCCACAGATGAGAGTCGTTTCCTCGGCGTTCAGTGGCATCCAGAACTGCGTTTTGACAAGAGCCCAGCAGATCGCAAGCTCTTTGAATATGTCGTGACTCAATTGTAAAGTGGACCAGCTCCCTTAGGAATTTTTCCTAAGGGGCTTTTTCTTTAATCTGCGTAAGAAAGACTGTAAATTGTGCCTAGGTTTTGGGGGAGGATTCGCTACAATAGAGCTAGTAGAATGAGGAGGATTAGGACATGTATCAATTTCCAAAGGATTTTTTATGGGGGAGTTCGACCTCGGGGCCTCAAACAGAAGGACGTTTCGCCCAGGATGGAAAGGGAGACAATCTCTGGGATTACTGGTATAGGATCGAGCCCAACCGCTTTTATCAAGGGCAAGGACCAGAGAAAACATCGACTTTTTATGAACACTGGGAAGAAGATTTGGACCTCTTGTTAGAAACCGGCCACACCGCCTTTCGAACCTCTATCCAGTGGTCACGTATTTTCCCAGAAGGACGAGGAGAGATCAACCAAGCAGGCGTTGATTTCTACCGTCGTGTCTTTGAAAAGATAAAGGAAAAAGGGATTCACCTCTTGGTCAACCTCTATCATTTTGATTTACCGATGGCTCTTCAAGAGCAGGGCGATGGTTGGGAAAATAAAGAAACAGCCTATGCTTACCAAGAATATGCGCGTTTTTGTTTCAAAACTTATGGGGATCTGGTCGACCAGTGGATCACCTTTAATGAACCCATTGTCCCTGTGGAATTTGGTTATTTTTATGATGCCCATTTTCCTCACAAGGTAGACGCGGCAGCAGCAGTGAAAGTAGCCTACCACACCCAGTTAGCAAGCAGTCTAGCGGTCAAGGCCTGTCACGAGGTGGATCCTAACTACCGTATCGGGATTGTGCTCAATTTGACACCAGCCTATCCTCGGAGTCAGCATCCAGAAGATGTGAAAGCTGCGCGCATTGCCGAGCTCTTTCAGGCCAAATCTTTCTTAGATCCATCTGTTCTTGGTCATTATCCTGAAGAATTAGTGGAGATCCTACGGGAGCGTGATCTCTTACCGGATTATGATCCTTTTGAATTGCGCTTGATCGAGGAAAATACGGTGGATTACCTAGGGGTTAACTATTACCAACCACTCCGTGTAGCAGCTCCTCGTTATGCTCCAAATCCAGCATCTCCCCTACTCTTTGAACAATTTTATGAACCCTATGTTATGCCAGGCCGCAAGATCAATCCCCACCGAGGTTGGGAAATCTATGAGCAAGGCTTGTATGACATTGCCCAAAATATCAAGGAAAACTATGGCAATATCGAGTGGATCCTGACAGAAAATGGGATGGGAGTCGAAGGAGAGGAAAAATTCCGCAAGGACGGCGTGATCCAAGACGACTACCGGATTGACTTTGTCAAAGACCATCTTCGTGAGCTTCACCGGGCTATTCAAGATGGTGCCAACTGTAAAGGTTATTTGATCTGGACCTTTATTGACTGCTGGTCATGGCTCAATGGCTACAAGAACCGCTATGGCTTGGTTGAGTTGGACCTCGAAAGTCAAAAACGAACCCTCAAAAAATCCGGCCATTGGTTTAAAGAATTAAGCCAAGCCAATGGATTTGAGAAGTAGACAAACTGCTCTTTTATAAGAATCAATCAACTTCTATAAAATAAATAATTTTGTTCATTAGAGTTATTCAATAGTGAGAAAAGTGCTTAAACTATTCAGTTTCAGGCACTTTTTTTCACGGCAGAAAGTTTTTAAGATGATTTTTACTTCAACCTTAACCCTTTCTTAACTAGACCAATTTTCTTGAATTTCCTAGTTGACAAACTGGAGGAAGCATTGTATACTGACTCCGCTGGTTGCTTTTTAGGTAAATTAGACTAGACCAATTCCAAAGCAACTGAGAAATCGACCATGGGTCGTTTGACTAAGTAAAGGGGAAAGTATAGCAAGGCTATATCGTAAAAACTATGTGCGGAATCGTTGGTGTTGTAGGAAATACAAATGCTACTGATATTTTGATTCAAGGACTTGAAAAACTCGAATACCGAGGCTATGACTCTGCGGGTGTTTTTCTGGCTAGTGAAGGCAAGAGCCAATTGGTAAAGGCAGTTGGCCGTATTGCAGAATTGTCGTCTAAGGCGGAAGGTGTCGAAGGGACAGCTGGGATTGGACATACCCGTTGGGCCACTCATGGAAAACCAACTGAGGACAATGCCCACCCACACCGCTCTGAAACAGGTCGCTTTGTTTTGGTCCACAATGGGGTGATTGAAAACTACCTTGAAATCAAGGAAGAATACCTAGCCGGTCACCATTTCAAGGGGCAAACAGATACAGAAATCGCCGCCCACTTGATCGGAAAATTTGCTGAAGAAGATGGCTTGTCTACGCTCGAAGCCTTCAAAAAAGCCCTCCACATCATCCGTGGGGCCTATGCTTTTGCTTTGATGGATGCGGAAGATCCAAGCACCATCTATGTGGCGAAAAATAAATCACCACTCTTGATCGGTCTTGGAGATGGCTACAATATGGTCTGCTCTGATGCCATGGCCATGATTCGCGAAACCAACCAATACATGGAAATCCATGACCAAGAGTTGGTCATTGTCAAGGCTGACAGCGTTGAAGTACAAGACTATGATGGAAACGTCAAAGAACGGGCTAGCTACACGGCTGAACTTGACCTTTCTGATATTGGAAAAGGGACTTACCCATACTACATGCTCAAAGAAATCGATGAGCAACCAACTGTCATGCGTAAGTTGATCCAAGCCTATACAGATGAATCTGGTCAAGTAGTGGTAGACCCAGCTATTATCAAGTCTGTTCAAGAAGCAGATCGCATCTATATCCTTGCGGCTGGTACCTCTTACCATGCTGGATTTGCGTCTAAAAAAATGTTGGAAGAGTTGACAGATACTCCAGTAGAACTCGGTATCTCCTCTGAGTGGGGGTATGGTATGCCACTTCTTAGCAAGAAACCACTCTTCATCTTTATCAGTCAATCTGGTGAAACAGCCGATAGCCGCCAAGTGCTGGTCAAGGCCAATGAAATGGGCATTCCAAGCTTAACAGTGACCAATGTTCCAGGTTCAACTCTTTCACGTGAAGCAGACATGACCATGTTGCTCCATGCGGGTCCTGAAATTGCGGTAGCTTCTACTAAGGCTTATACGGCTCAAATCGCAGCCCTTGCCTTTCTTGCTAAAGCTGTTGGGGAAGCCAATGGCAATGAGAAGGCCAAAGCCTTTGATTTGGTGCACGAATTGTCTATCGTTGCCCAATCGATCGAATCAACCCTTTCAGAAAAAGAAGTGATCGATGAAAAAGTTCGTGGCTTGTTGGAAACAACCCGCAATGCTTTCTATATCGGACGTGGTCAAGATTACTATGTTGCCATGGAAGCTAGTTTGAAACTAAAAGAAATTTCTTACATCCAATGTGAAGGCTTCGCTGCGGGTGAGTTGAAACACGGTACCATCGCTCTGATCGAAGACGGTACACCGGTCATCGCCCTCTTGTCTGATCCAGTCCTAGCCAGCCACACACGTGGGAACATCCAAGAAGTGGCAGCACGTGGGGCTCATGTCTTAACCATTGCAGAAGAAAATGTCGCTAAAGAGACAGATGATTTGGTCTTGACAGCGGTTCACCCTTACCTCTCTCCAATCTCAATGGTGGTGCCAACCCAATTGATTGCCTACTTTGCAACCCTTCATCGTGGGCTCGATGTTGATAAACCACGGAACCTTGCTAAGTCTGTAACCGTTGAATAAAATTATCTATATAGAAAAAAACATCCTCGTTAGGTTTTTCCTAGCGAGGATGTTTGCTTTATTTATCAAAACCTTGCAAGGCTTTGAGGCGTTCTTCTGTTTGTCCCTTGGCATCTAGTTTTTTACCTTGGTAAACAGCAGATTCCCATGATCCATACATTGGATTTGGGAAGATGATGAATTTTTCACCAAATTCTTTTTGCAATTCGTCCAATTTCTTGTCGCGATCAGCTTCAGAGGTCTTGGAAAAATCTGCAAAGTCAACCAGGTTGTCCCCGAAGAGCAAGACAAGATTGGTCTTTTCTTGTACAGCTTGGCGACGGCCTTCTTTTGATTTGACGCCATCTTCTAAGAACATGAGGTGGTCACGTCCTTGAACAGGAATGCCTTCTTTTTCAAGGTTCTTGATGGTATCATCTACTTGAGAGGTTGTACGGTCAGAAATGTAGTAGATTTGAACCCCGTTTTGATCCGCATATTGAAGAAAATCTTTGGCACCTGGCACCGCTTTTGCGGCTGCTTTTTTCACCCAAACATCCCAATCTTTAGGATTGAAGGCCGTACCATCTTTGACGTTTTGAACTTGGTAAGGGCTGTTGTCTAAAACAGTTTCGTCCAAATCCAAGACGATGGAATAAGGCTTATCAGAAGGAGTTTGGAGGATCTCTTTCAAACGGTCAGTAGCGACATTGTAGCCTTGTAAATACAAAGCCTTGGTTTCTGCTGCCTTTTGGTACCAGAGAACAGACATGGTATTTTCTTGTGAGCGCTGCTGATCATAGGTCATCGTCACCTGATTTTTAGTGCTACTTGCTTTTGTCTCTTGCGTTTTAGTGGTGTTGCTTCCACAACTCGTCAGTAAAATGACAGAAGCAAGAGCAGAAACGATGGTAAAGGTGGTTTTTGTTGTTTTCATAAACCGTACACTCCTTAAAATTATTCTATAAAAATTATACTCCTTTCAATCTTGCCTGACAAGAAAGAGAAGAAGGTGTCTAGGAATCGGTGAAAAGAACAAAGGAGGAAAAATGCTGTTATGAAAGGTTTCTTTGCTTTAACATACGCCATTTTTTCCTTCAAAAGAAGGGGTATAGTTTTTTGCTATAACCGGATCAAGAAAAGATCAAAGCAGCCTTTTTCTTCTAAAATGAAAGAATAAAGAAAGATAGCCGCAAGTCCCTATTTTCAAGGGCTTGCGTTTTTTTGATGGCTTTCTCAATAAAGAAATTTTAAGGCCTTGATAGGGAAAATATATTAGTCAGCTACTTTTCGAGGTGATATCATGGTTACAAATTCCAGAAGGAAAGCAGTTAGCCTTTCTATTGGAGAAATATTGAGGAGGATTCACAGTATGAGTAAAAAAGAACTGGTTCTTCGTGCCATTCGAGGCGAAACAGTAGAACGAATCCCTGTAGGATTTTGGCTCCATTATGTGACTCAAGAAGAAAAAGAATTGGGTCTCGACAATCCGGCTGTAGTAGCAAAAAGTATTAAGGGCCACCAACACTATGTAGAAGAAATTTCACCTGATTTTGTCAAGATCATGAGCGATGGCTTCTTCCGCTATCCGAGTGCACTTTATTCGAAAGAGATCACATCAATCAAAGAATTGAAGGATATTCAACCGATTGGAGAGCATCATCCTTGGATTGAAAAACAAATTGAAGTTGTCAAGGAAATTCGTTCTCATTTCCATGAAGAGATTGCTTCTTTCTACAATATTTTCTCGCCTATTTCTTATTTGAAACGCTGGTTCCGTACGGACCAATCCCGTGGAGACCAAGTGATTGCAGACTTTATCAAGGAAGATCCAGAAACTTTGGCTCATGTCCTTGATGTGATTGCAGGAGACATCGCTACTTTAAGTCGCCGCTTGATCCAAGAAGCAGGTATTGAAGGGATTTACTTCTCAACCCAGCAGATCCAAGATGAGCGTGTGACAGATGAAGAATACCGCAAGATTATTGAACCGAGCAGCATCGCTGTCCTAGAAGCAGCCAATGAAGCTGGAGGCATCAATATCCTTCATATCTGTGGTTTTGAAGGGGCCAGCAATGAAGTGGAACTCTTCAAGGATTATCCAGCTCAAGTCATTAACTGGGCGACCCATCATGAAGGCCTTAGCCTAGCCGCAGGTCGTAAACTTTTCGGCGATCGTGCCGTCTTGGGTGGCTTTGTCAATGGCAAGAAAGGTTTGCTCTACCAAGGGGAACGAGAAGCTATTGAGCAAGAAACTCGTCGCTTGGTAGCAGAAGCCGGAAGTCGTGGTTTGATCCTCGGAGCAGACTGTACCGTGCCAGATGATTTCCAATTGGAACGCTTAGATTGGGTACGTCAAGCAGCAGTATTGTAAGAAGAAAGGAGAGGGAGATGAAAAAGATCAATGTATGGTGTATCCTGGTAACCGTTTTGTTTTTGCTTCTAGGGCTTAGTAAAGTCGCTCTAGCAAGCAGTCAGGGGAAAGCAAAAAAAGATCCAGATATGGCAAGACTGGAGAAAATTCCAGCTCATAGTTTCTCCCTCATCCGCCCATCTGACCTAGCAGGAATTCTACTCCTTGAAGATCAGTGATAAAAAAAGATGAAGAGCTTGATAAAAAATATATATTAGTCAAACAATTATCGAAGTGATAAGATAACAAACAAGAAAAGATTAGAACGAGGTAAGAACATGTCATCAAAAAGAGAATTAGTCTTAAAAGCTTTTAAAGGAGAAGCAGTTGACCGTGTGCCAGTTGGATTTTGGCATCATTTTACAACAGAAGAAGAATGGTTGAAAGGATTTTCCAATCCGGAAATTATTGAAAAAAATCTCAATGGCCATAAAAACTTCCTTCACAAGGTCAAACCAGACTTTGTCAAACTCATGAGTGATGGTTACTTTGCTTATCCAAATCCAGCCATTCACAAAGGCCTTGAAAATATTTCTGACTTAGCAGGGATTGAACCACTCGGAGCAGATCATCCATGGATCACAGAGCAGGTAGAGCTTGTGAAAAAAATCCGTGCCGGTTTTGAAGAAGACATTGTGGCTATCTACAATATCTTTGCTCCAGTGACCTACTTCAAATGGTTGGTCGGAGAAGTTTCAGGAGGAGATGACTTGATCGCAAACTTCATCGATCAAGATGCAGCAACTCTTAAAAAAGTATTGGATACGATTGGTCAAGATATTGCAAGTTTGAGCCAACGCATCATTAAAGAAGCAGGAGCAGACGGGATCTACCTCAGTGTTCAAAGTATCCAAGATGCGCGCGTGAGCCAAGAAGTTTATAAAAATAGTATTGCACCGAGTGAACTCCATGTCTTAGAAGCAGCCAATGAAGCAGGTGGGGTAAATATCCTTCATATCTGTGGCTACGAAGGAGCTCGCAATGATATCCATCTCTTCACAGACTACCCAGCTCAAGTCATTAACTGGGCAGTTGGACCAGAAGGAATCAGCCTAGCAGAAGGACGCGAAATCTTCGGTGGACGTACGGTTCTGGGTGGTTTTGAAAATGGCAAAAATGGTCTTCTCTATACAGGAGATAAAGCTGCGATTCAAGCAGAAACCAAACGCATCATCGCAGAAACTGGAACCACAGGCTTGGTTATCGGTGCAGATTGTACGATTCCAAGTGATATTGATGAAGAACGAATCGAATGGGTTCGTGAAGCTGCAACAGAATAAGAAAAAATAGAATCAGGGAGAACAGAGTATGAGTAAAAAAACATGGATTATCGGTGGAGTGGCCGTTCTTGCCATTGCAGGTGCAACCATTCTTGGACGGAGCTTGAACCATGCAAACGACAGCAAAGGCTCAACAGGATCGAACAAGGTAACAACCTTGAAAGTAGCCCACACTCAAAACTATGTACCGTATGATTTCGTTGATGAAAAAGGAGAATCAGATGGCTATGAAGTAGCCGTTCTCAAAGCCATTGACGAAAAACTACCAGACTACAAGTTTGAGTACACTGGAACAAGTGATGACGATCTCTTGATCGGTCTAGAATCTGGTAAATACGATATCGGAACCAAAGGAGCTTGGTATACAGAAGAACGTGCCAAGAAATTTATCATTCCAAAAGAACCAATCGGAGCAAGTATCATCGGATTTACCGTACGGAAAGAAGATGCGAATAAATACAAGAACATCGATGACTTCGCTAAAGAAAAAGGAAAATTGGTTCCAATTTCACCACAAAATGCGCAGTGGAATGTTATTAAAGAATACAATGAAAAGCATAAGGACCAACAAATCGAATTAACAGCTGCGGAATCTTTCAAAGTCGCAGATGCTTATGCTTGGGTTCTTGAAGGACGTTACGATGCCTTCTTTGACATCAAACTTTCCTTTGAAAAAGCTGTCACAGATAAAGATGGTTCTTACCACCAATATGCGGACAAACTGAGCTGGTTTGCCTACAAAGGAATTCCAACTTACCCATTGATCCATAAGGATAAGAAAAACGAAAAATTTGCGGAAGAATACAGCAAGGCCATCAAAGAATTAGAAAAAGATGGCACACTTGCTAAATTGTCGAAAAAATATTTCGGTGAAGATGTCTTCAGTTATGTAGATAAAGAGAAATAAGATGGAACTGGGTGCGCATAGCCCCAGCTTCCTTATTTCTATACGGATACAGAAAGGAAAAGAAACATGGTCTCATACGACATTTCCAAGGTCTGGTCATTTCTTCCAACCTTGGTCCAAGCCCTGCCAGCGACCCTAGCTTTGATGGTTTTAACGACGGTTCTCGGTTCTGCATTTGGCTTGGTTTTGACCTGGGCACAAGTATCAGAAGATAAGGTAGGAGCAGGTCTGGCAAAAGGTTATGTCTTTACTTTACGTTGTACCCCTCCGATTGTCTTGCTCTTTTTGGTCTTTTATGGACTCCCCCAATTTTTGAACTGGTGGTTGGGCATTGACATTGACCACTGGTCCAAGTTTGTCTTTGTCCTTGTTGCTATGTTTCTTCTCTTTGCCGCTATGATCTCTGAGGTCTTCAAGGCAGCCTATTTGGCCATTCCAAAAGGTCAGATGGAAGCAGGCTTGAGTATCGGCTTGACGCCAGCTCAAACCATTTGGCGGATTGTCCTTCCCCAAGCCTTTCGCGTGGCTCTTCCAAATATGACGACTGCCATCTTAAACCTCATGCGCGACGCCGCTTTGGCCTATACTATTGGCTTTATCGATATCATGGGAGCAGGCAACAACTTGATCAGCCGCAATCTTGGGAATTATTCCCTCGAAACGTATACAGCTGTCGCAGTGATCTACTGGGGAATTGCCCTTGTGATCTCCTTCTCCGCTCAACTCCTTGAGAAACGACTCAGTGTAACAGAAAGGTAGCTTATGGATTTCAATTTTATTAGTAAAGCATTTCTAGCCACCTTGGGTGGTGTTCCAGTGACCCTTCTGATCATGGTTGTATCGATTCTTTTGAGTTTCTTTCCAGCCCTCTTTTTGGCACTCGGTCAGATCTATAAGGTCAAAGGTGTTCGCAGTTTCTCAGTGATTTACTTAGCCTTTATCCGCGCGACGCCTCCGATTCTCTTGATTCTCTTCTTTTATAGTCTCTTTCCCAGCCTCTTAAATAGCTTTTTTAAGAGTATTGGTAGTCACTTTAATGTCTTTGAGATCAATCCCATTTACTATGCCTTTATCATCTTTAGCTTGATGACAACGGGAAGTCTTGCTGAAATTCTACGGTCAGCCATTCTGACCGTTGATAAGGGCCAGCTAGAAGCAGCGCAAGCCATTGGTTTGACTAATCGTCAAGCCTACATCCGCATTGTTTTTCCACAAGCCTTGCGTGCAGCCCTTCCTAATTTGTGTAACTTGGTTATCAACTTGGTCAAAGGAACTTCCCTTGTCTTTGTCATGACCATCAAGGATATTACCGCAATTGCCAAGGTCGAAGCCTCTTATGGCTATCAATATTTTGAATCCTATCTAGTGATTTTTATTCTTTATATTGTCATTTGTGGAGTGATTCAGTGGGGATTCAATCGCTTAGAAAAACGCCTGACACTCGCATAGAAGAAGGAGAAATAAGAAGATGTTAGAAGTAGAACACGTATCGAAAAAATTTAAGGACCACCAAGTGCTGGTGGATGTTAATCTCAAGGTCAACCAAGGGGATGTCGTCGTTATTTTGGGGCCATCTGGATCAGGAAAAACAACCTTCCTTCGCTGCCTCAATCACTTGGAAAAGGCAGATACAGGCCACCTCACCCTAGGTGGAAAAGAGTATGACCTCTCAAAACTCAGCAAGAAAGAGATTCTAGAAATCCGCCAAAAGACAGCCTTTGTCTTCCAGCATTATAATCTCTTTGCTAACAAAACAGCGCTTGAAAATATCTTAGAAGGCCTGGTTGTGGCTCGGAAGATTCCAAAAGAAGAAGCCATCCAACGGGCAGAATCAGCCCTTGAAAAAGTTGGTCTCCTCGCTTATAAGGATTACTATCCTTCTCAATTGTCAGGGGGTCAACAGCAACGGATCGGAATCGCGCGTGCCATCGCGGTCAAACCAGACGTGATCTTGCTGGACGAGCCGACTTCAGCGCTAGACCCAGAGTTGGTCGGTGATGTCTTAGATGTCATGAAGCAATTGGCCCAAGAAGGAGTGACCATGGTTGTCGTAACCCATGAGATGGGCTTTGCGCGTGATGTGGCCAACCACGTTATCTTTATGGATGGCGGACACATCATCGAAGAAAATGAACCCCATGAATTCTTTAATAGTCCAAAGGAAGAGCGAACCAAACAATTCCTTTCACGGATTTTATCCGACGCCACTTATAGCGTCGAATACATGATTTAACAAGAGACACACCCAGTAAGGGTGTGTTTTTTGGATTCTGGAAAAAATTTTTAAAAATTGGCTCATTTTTTAGAAATCATTACGAATAATATAAGTGAGAGGGAAATATGACTGATAAAAAACAACGATTTGTACTACTATTCTTACTGACTTTGTTTCTAGGAGGTTGCAGTCTTTTTACGGATAAAGCTGCTGAGAGAAAGGAAATGATTCAGATCGCAGAAAGTACGAAAATGGAGCGAGCGATAAAACACTTGTTAATCAGTATCGATCCGAAAGCTTTCACTTCAGAAGGAGTCATTCACTCCTATACCCTGATAAAAGGTGAATTGGAATACAATCCAATGGGAGGGATGAATGTCTCTCTCGTTATCAATGGCGATAAAAAGTTAACGATCGATACGACTGTTCAAATGGAAGATTCAGGACAGTTCGAAGTAGCTTGTTATGGTATTTCAGCAAGATTAGATGATCTGTTAAGTGAAGCAGAAGATGCTGGGAAATAAACTCATTCAGGTAAACACCCCTAATATAGGTAAATAGAAACAATTCTGGATCAAAGCTGGTATGTTACATCAATAGCTAGTGCTTGTAACGATTTGGCAACATTTTTTAACAAAAGTAACATTTCAGGTATGAATAGAATTTTGTATAATAAATTCTAAGAAACCTGAAGAAAGAATGGGAAGAAGATGAAAAAAAGTAAATTTATTGTGTTGATAATGGTAGTATTTAGCCTGAGCTTAGGAGGCTGTAGCTTTTTTAATGGACAATCTGCCAAGAAACAAGAAATGATTCAAATCGCGGAGAGTAAGAAGATGAAAGTAGCGATTGAAGAATATCTAAAAAACCTGGACCCGGAAGCACTGACTCCAAATGGGAAAATAAAGACTTATAGGATTTTAAAAGATAAATTGAAATATAATCCAATGGAAGGGATTAATATTGAGATTGTTATTAATAATGATGATAAGTTGATTGTTGATATGGTAGTAATAGAAAAGGAATCAGGATTATATCATGTTGCGGCATCCAGTACACCTACAGAGTTGGACGAACTTTTAGAAGGGAAAAATTATGGACAATAATTCAATAGATTCAGATTATCTACATAAGGAGGTGGCTTTATTAGAATATGTTCCATCAGAAATTGGGAAAAAGCAAACTATTGAAAATGGAAAATATTATATAGGCCATACCGCTCACATCTATGATAATGTAAATGACAATGAGGAGCAGGTCTTCGTTCTTACTAACAATGGTCAAGGTGAAAAACAAAAAGCAGTCCCCTATACTGCTTCAGATGATGCGCGCGCCCAGATCCATGACGTGACAGTTTTGATGAAGGGATCTGAAACTGAAATAAGTACACAAAAATTACTCCATGATACGTTTACGGATTGGGTAAAGACAGATTTGCCGGCAGCTTCCAATATTTTGAACCCTGGTGGTGCGAGCGAGTATGCAACAGAATATGCGAAGAATTATGCGCGAAATAAGGCTAAAGATGGTTTTAACAATGCTGTAGAAGCTCTTGAAGATGCAATTATTCCTACATCAGTTAATCTTCCACCGGAGGCCACTCCCGTTGGCAGGTTCATACAAAAAGCGATGGACAATCCTTTCAGCAATTTCGTACAGGAAAAAGCATCAGATATGGTCGGATTTTTTGCAGAAAGGACAGCCGAAGAACAGGTTAGATTTCCTACTTTAATAGGAGCTGCTTTTTTAAAAAAATACAATGACGAAAACGGTACTTTCCCACCTCCGCAATTTAAAGATGCTGCAGCTCATTTGAAAGAGGTGATCCGAAAATACCCCAATGCCAAGATTGATCTATATGGTCACTCTCTGGGATCTATGAATATTCAGTATGCTCTTGCCTGTTTGACGGAAGAGGAAGCTTCTCATATTGGGACCGTCCATCTATACAATGGTCCTAATGCCTACTCCATCTTAACACCAGAGCAAAAAGCGCGTATAGATGCGCTGAAGTATAAGATCTACAACCACATTGACCATAAAGATTTGGTTAGTTTGGGCTATCCAGATTCTGGAAGCAAGGGTGCCAGTGGGATTGTTAAGCACCTCAAAACGAAGAATTTGAAAAATATTGGCCTGCAACACATGATGCATGGTTATATCTATGATAAGGATGGGAATTTGGTTCTTGAAAAGGGAACGGAAGCCATCACTCGGAAGGAAATCATTGAAGAGCGGATGAAGGTTTACTATCGCCTAAAGGATAAATTACAAAAAACAGGTGGTGGACTGAGTTCAAGTGAACAAATCTATCTCGATGCTTTGCAGGCGCGCTTGGCTTCTGATGAGCTGATTCGAGTAGTGGATGAAGGGCTGGAGCAAGCTCAGAAATCTAAGTCACAACTGGATGCGGATTTAGAAGCTTTGGAGAAAGTCTTACAGACCGTTCCGAAAGGCTTCATTCTCAATCTTGCGGAAGTAGAAGAGGCCTATGCACAGGCTGGTGCGACAAGGCAAACAGTTGTCACTGAAGTAAGAGAAAGATTCGACAATCGTTTGGCTGCATATCAGTCCTTATCGAATGAATTCCATGCTTTAAATGAGCAAGTGAATGTAGGAATTGAACTCTTAAAAGCAAAAGATCAAGAAATAGCAGGAGAAATGAACCAGTGGGAACAACTAGCTTATTAATTTCATCTACTCTTTCAAAAAAGGAAAAGAAACTAGATCACTTGGAAAGAGAGTTCCAAAAAGCGCGCTTGGAGCTAGATGAAAAGCGTTGCCTAGTAGAAAGAAAACAGCAACTCTTCACCCAGATGCTGGAAGAAGAGTATGCGATGGCAGCTTCCTTCTTACAAGAGCAGGAAGTTGATAACAGTTGTGGATGGGAGTCCCTCCATCGCTGTATAGAAGAGTATGATCTCGAAGCTAGAGAAGCTGCACAAGTAGCCTTAAAACAGATCGAAATCGAGGAAGAGAATTTATGGCAATCCTACCGGAAAGATAGACGCCAACTGGAAGAGGAGTTTGCACAAGATAAAGTTTCATAGTATAGAAGAGGAGGAAGTATGGGTGATAGTCCAGTTAAAGATTTCTTTGATTTAGATATGAAAGATAAGATGAGGATCATCGAAAGCCGAAAGAAACTTGAAAAAGATTTAATCCGTGTTGTCTATGCCCCCGTTTTATTGACCTGCAAGGCAGGAGTTGAGAAGCGTTACAATGATGGCTTGACTGCGATTGCAACAGTAGCTGAAGAAGACGTCCAAGTGGTCGGAAAGCAACTAGACCAATCCATGGTAGGGCAATTTGCTAAAGATGTACAGACGTCTATTCAAGAAAAAGCTGGTAAATTTAAATCTATCTAGCCAAGAACTTCTATTTAAATATGGAATCTGGAGTGACTCCAGATTTTTTTAAAAAATTTTTAAAAATTATGTAAAAAAGTGTTGACAAAGAAATCAGTCTACGTTATAATAATTTATGTAAACAAAAAGAGGTTGAAAAACCTACTGGTTTACAAGATCAATAGTGGAAAGGAGATGGTAATATGCTATTTCCAGAATTAAGACAACTAATTGATAAAAGGAAAATAGAAACTGTTAGCCTGTAGGGCTATTATTAAATAAATGAATTAAAATTATGTAAACAATCGAATAGCAGCCAATTGGTCTGCTAATTTTCAAGAATGAATTAAAATTATGTAAATTAGAGGTATACAATATGAATAACAACTTTAACAATATGGATGATCTTTTCAATCAACTAATGGGAAATATGGGCGGTTTTCGTTCTGAAAGCCGTCGCTACATGATCAATGGTCGTGAAGTGACACCTGAAGAATTCGCTATTTACCGCCAAACTGGTCAACTGCCAATGGAAGGAAGTGAGCAAGTGCAACACCATCAAGGTAAAGGAATGAAACAAGATGGGATCCTTGCAAAACTTGGTCGCAACTTGACCGAAGAAGCTCGTGAAGGAAAATTGGATCCGGTCATTGGACGTAATAAAGAGATTCAAGAAACTGCAGAAATCTTGTCTCGTCGTACCAAGAACAATCCTGTCCTTGTAGGGGATGCTGGTGTTGGTAAAACAGCAGTTGTAGAAGGTTTGGCACAAGCTATTGTGAACGGAGATGTTCCAGCTGCCATCAAGAACAAAGAAATCATCTCGATTGATATTTCTGGTCTAGAAGCTGGTACGCAATACCGTGGTAGCTTTGAAGAAAATATTCAAAATCTGATCCAAGAAGTCAAGGCTATGGGAAATGTTATTCTCTTCTTTGATGAAATCCATCAAATCCTTGGTGCAGGTAGCACAGGTGATGGTCAAGGATCTAAAGGTCTTGCGGATATCATCAAACCTGCTCTTTCACGTGGGGAATTGACAGTCATTGGGGCAACGACTCAAGATGAATACCGTAACACCATCTTGAAGAATGCGGCTCTTGCTCGTCGTTTCAACGAAGTCAAGGTCAATGCGCCATCAGCTGAAGATACTTTCAAGATTCTCCAAGGGATCCGTGATCTTTATGAAAAACACCACAATGTCATCTTGCCAGATGAAGTTTTGAAGGCAGCGGTTGATTATTCGATCCAATACATTCCACAACGTAGCTTGCCTGATAAGGCCATTGACTTGGTCGATGTGACAGCTGCTCACTTGGCAGCCCAACATCCAGTAACAGATGTCCATGCTGTGGAACATGAAATTGAAGAAGAAAAAGCTAAACAAGAAGCTGCAGCTGCTAAAGAAGATTACGAAGCAGCTCTTAATGCAAAAGTTCGTATCGAAGAACTTGAAAAGAAAATTGAAAACCATACGGAAGACCATAAAGTAACGGCAACAATCAACGATGTGGCTGAATCTGTAGAACGGATGACGGGTATTCCAGTGTCACAAATGGGTGCAACTGATATCGAACGTTTGAAAGATATGGGTCACCGTTTGCAAACTAAGGTTATCGGTCAAGATAAAGCCGTTGAAGCAGTGGCACGTGCCATCCGTCGGAACCGTGCAGGATTTGACGAAGGGAACCGCCCAATCGGTAGCTTCCTCTTTGTAGGTCCGACTGGTGTTGGTAAAACTGAGTTGGCTAAACAATTGGCTCTTGATATGTTCGGAACCAAAGATGCCATCATCCGTTTGGATATGTCAGAATACAGCGACCGTACAGCCGTTTCTAAATTGATTGGTACAACAGCTGGTTATGTTGGTTACGATGACAACAGCAATACCTTGACAGAACGTGTTCGCCGTAACCCATACTCAATCGTTCTTCTCGACGAAATTGAAAAGGCGGACCCTCAAGTGATCACCCTTCTCCTTCAAGTTTTGGATGATGGTCGTTTGACTGATGGTCAAGGGAACACTGTAAACTTCAAGAACACTGTTATTATCGCCACTTCAAACGCAGGTTTTGGCTATGAAGCTAACTTGACAGAAGATGCGGATAAACCAGAACTCATGGATCGTTTGAAACCTTACTTCCGTCCAGAATTCTTGAACCGTTTCAACGCTGTTATTGAATTCTCACACTTGAGCAAGGAAGACCTTTCTAAGATTGTTGATTTGATGTTGGTAGATGTCAATAAGACCCTTTCTAAGAAAGAAATCGACTTGGCAGTGAGCGATGCAGCTAAAGAATACATGACTGAAGAAGGTTATGATGAAGTGATGGGTGTTCGTCCACTCCGTCGGGTAGTTGAACAACAAATCCGTGACAAAGTCACAGACTTCCACTTGGATAACTTGGATGCCAAACATCTTGAAGCTGACATGGAAGATGGTGTCCTTGTGATCAGAGAAAAAGACACAAAGAAGGAAGAAAACACTGATAAACAAGCAGACTAAGGCGAATTAGTTTGTGAAAAATAGAGGCTGCTATCATATAGCAGTCTTTATTTTTTCTTCCCACCTGGGGGAAATTATTCGCCGTATAAGGCCAAAATCCTCCTATTTGGGCTAAAAAAACATCAATAATTAGTGAAATTAATCCAATTTGAGCAAAATTATTAATAAATAAAGAAAATAAGTATATAATCTATACAAGAATAAAATTTGAGGAATGGAAGTAAGATGAGCAATACAATTGATATCTACTCAACTCCCGAATACAGAAAAGTGGAAGCCGTTGTTCAACTGATGGTTGATGGTCGCTTGACGAGCTATCGTGTCGCAACTGAAACAAACATCAGCAAAATGAGCTTGGCGACTTTGACGAAGGGAACGAGTAAAATCAAAAATATTACCTATCAAACGGCTTTGGCCTTGATTGATTGGTATGATGAGAATCATGAAAAGTATGGCATTACGATTGACTAGTCAGTAGCCCACTTTTCGTGGTTTTTTTCTTTTTCATCAAAACTTGCCTCCTCTCTGAGACTGGAGCCTGATTTTGCTTGAAGAGGATGGGAAAACTTGAAAAGACGGGCGAAATTTGATATAGTATAGCATATATGAAAATTAAAGGAGAAACATATGCAAGGCGGAAGTTTGCTAATTATGCTCGTTCTTATGGTCGGTTTGATGTACTTCATGAGCCGTAGCCAAAAGAAACAGTACCAAAAACGGATGGAAAGTTTGAATAAACTTCAAAAAGGAAATGAAGTCATCACGATTGGTGGCTTGTACGGAACCATCGATGAAGTCGACACAGACCGCAAGACCGTTGTCTTGGATGTTGATGGTGTCTACCTGACCTTTGAATTGGGAGCGATCAAAACAGTTCTTCCTGTATCAGAAGGGATTTCAGCTACTGCTACAGAAGGTGCTAGCTCAGATGCCGATTCAGCCATCGAAGAATAATCATCAAAGAAGAGGCAAGGGCCTCTTTTTTGGTGGGCAAATAGGACGATGTGATGAAGGAAAGTCCTGCTGGTTCAAAAAAGAGGCCAGAGTCCCTATTTTATGGGGATTTATGGTATAATGAAGCGATAAATATTGAAATAGGTAGAAAAACATGTTTCGTTTTAAGAAAAAAGAAAAAATCGAGATACCTTTAGAAGTCCCGAAACACATTGGGATCATTATGGATGGCAATGGTCGCTGGGCGAAAAAGCGGATGCAACCGCGTGTCTTTGGTCATAAGGCGGGGATGGAAGCTCTCCAAGAAGTGACCATTGCAGCAAAAAATATGGGGGTTCAGGTCCTGACTGTCTATGCCTTTTCTACGGAAAACTGGACACGCCCTGAAGATGAAGTCAAGTTCATCATGCACTTGCCGGTCGAGTTTTATGATCGTTTCGTCCCCGAATTGCATCGCAACAATGTCAAGATTCAAATGATCGGTGATACCAAGAAATTACCCAAAGAAACGCTGGAGGCTTTGGAAAGAGCAGAAGCGATGACCCATCTCAATACAGGCTTGATCCTGAATTTCGCGCTCAATTATGGTGGACGTGCTGAGATCACCCAGGCCGTGAAGCAGATCGCCCAAGAAGTCTTGGATGCGAAGTTTAGCCCAGAAGATATCACAGAAGAGATGATCGCTGATTCTCTCTATACCGAGAGTTTGCCACGTGTCCTAAGGGATCCGGATTTGATTATTCGTACCAGCGGAGAGATCCGTTTGAGTAATTTCCTTCCTTGGCAGGCTGCTTACAGTGAGTTGTATTTCACAGATGTGATGTGGCCAGATTTTGGAGAGGAAGCACTACGAAGTGCCATAGTAGAATATAGCCATCGCCATCGGAGATTTGGTGGTGTTTAGGAGAAGATGATGACGAAAGATTTACAAAAACGTGTGATTTTTGGAGGAATTGCCCTGCTCTTTTTCATTCCAACAGTAATGGTTGGAGGGGTGTTCTTCCAGATTGTGATTGGCTTGATCGCCATGCTAGGGGTTCATGAATTGCTCAAGATGAAGGGGCTTGAGACAGCGACCTTTGAAGGAGCGCTGGCCATGTTAGCGGCCTTCGTCCTGACGTTGCCGATCGAGGACTACCTCCCTTACCTTCCAGCAGATGGCAATATGATTGCCTATGGTTTGGTTGTCTTGATTCTCATGGGGACAACTGTTCTTGCTCAGAATTACAATTATGAAGATGTGGTCTACCCCATTGCGTCTAGCTTTTATGTTGGACTTGGTTTCCATTCCTTAGTAGATGCGCGAATCGCTGGTATTGATAAGGTTTTGTTAGCCCTCTTTATTGTCTGGGCTACAGATTCAGGTGCTTATCTGGTAGGAAGTCGGTTTGGGAAACGCAAGCTTATGCCTGCGGTTTCTCCTAATAAAACGATTGAAGGCAGTCTTGGGGGAATCTTGTCTGCAGTTGCGGTAACTGTGATCTATATGATCGTGGATCGTTCTGTGGCGGGTGGACATGGTTTTCTTGCGATGATCTTCTTTACCATCCTCTTTAGTATTGCAGGTCAGTTTGGAGATCTGGTAGAGAGTGCGATTAAACGCCACTTCGGTGTGAAAGATTCTGGGAAATTTATTCCAGGACATGGTGGTGTTCTAGACCGCTTTGATAGTTTGATTTTTGTCTTTCCCTTGATGCATTTCTTGGGCTTGTTCTAAGACAGAAGAAATAGAAAGGAAACCACGTATAGAACGATGCAGTTTATTGCCTTTATTGTTATTTTTGGAGTGATCGTTCTCGTTCACGAGTTTGGTCATTTCTATTTTGCAAAAAAATCGGGCATCCTGGTGCGAGAATTCTCGATCGGGATGGGTCCAAAGATCTTTGCCCATATTGGTCAAGATGGAACAGCCTATACGATTCGCATTCTACCTTTAGGTGGCTATGTGCGTATGGCTGGCTGGGGTGAGGACACAACTGAGATTAAAACCGGAACGCCTGTCAGCTTGACGCTAAATGAGGCTGGTAAGGTCGTCCGGATCAATCTTTCAGGAAAGAATCTGGATCAGACAGCCCTTCCCATGAATGTTACCCAGTTTGACTTTGAAGATAAATTAGAAATCACGGGCTTGGTTCTCGATGAGACCAAGACTTATGATGTCGATCATGATGCGACTATTGTTGAGGAAGATGGGACAGAAGTGCGGATTGCGCCGAGAGATGTTCAGTATCAGAATGCCAGTATTTGGGGACGGTTGATCACCAACTTTGCGGGTCCTATGAACAACTTTATCCTCAGTATTGTCGTCTATTCACTCTTAGCCTTTATGCGCGGTGGTGCGATTGACTACTACAGCAACAATGTTCAGGTGGCACCCGATGGGGCGCTAGCTAAGGTTGGTGTTAAAAGCAATGTTCAGATCCTTCAAGTCAATAACGATACCGTTAGCAACTGGGATGAGCTGACAGATGCTGTCGAAAAAGCAACCAAGGACAGCAAGACGGCTCCTGAATTGACCCTGAAGGTCAAGACAGACGGCCAAGAAAAAGAAGTCAAAGTGAAGCCAACCAAGTCAGGGAATCGTTACTATTTGGGTGTGACAAATGGCCTCAAGACAGGATTTGTGGATAAACTCTTGTCTGGTTTTACAGATACCTGGAATACAGCGACACGGATTTTGGGAGCTTTGAAAGATATCATTTTCCACTTTAGTCTCAATAAACTGGGTGGACCGGTTGCTATCTACAATGCCAGCTCACAAGCTGCTCAATTAGGAATTCCGGCAGTCTTGTCTCTTATGGCCATGCTCTCTATTAATATTGGGATCTTCAATCTAATCCCGATTCCGGCTTTGGATGGAGGGAAAATCTTGATCAATTTGATCGAGGTTGTCCGGAGAAAGCCACTGAAACAAGAAGTAGAAACCTATATGACGCTTGCAGGTGTAGCTGTAATGGTTATTTTGATGATTGCTGTCACCTGGAATGATATTATGAAATTATTTTTGAAATAGAAAAGGATATTGTCCATGAAACAAAGTAAAATGTTGATTCCAACGCTTCGCGAAATGCCAAGCGATGCCCAAGTCATTAGCCATGCTTTGATGTTGCGTGCAGGTTATGTTCGCCAAGTATCAGCTGGTGTCTATTCTTATCTGCCCTTAGCAAATCGAGTAATTGAAAAAGCAAAAGGCATCATGCGCCAAGAATTCGAAAAAATTGGAGCAGTAGAAATGCTAGCTCCAGCCCTTTTGAGTGCGGATCTCTGGCGTGAATCTGGTCGTTACGAAACTTATGGGGAAGACCTTTATAAGTTGAAAAACCGTGAAGGCTCTGACTTTATCTTAGGTCCAACTCACGAAGAAACCTTTACCGCTATTGTGCGCGACTCAGTAAAATCTTACAAACAATTGCCGTTGAATCTCTACCAAATTCAACCAAAATACCGCGATGAAAAACGTCCACGGAACGGTCTTCTTCGGACCCGTGAGTTCATCATGAAAGACGGTTATAGCTTCCATGCTAACTATGATAGCTTGGACGTTACTTACGATGAGTACAAGGCAGCTTATGAGCGGATCTTCACCCGCAGTGGTATCGACTACAAAGCCATCATCGGTGATGGTGGTGCCATGGGCGGAAAAGATAGCCAAGAGTTTATGGCTGTTACACCTGCTCGTACAGACTTGGGCCGTTGGGTTGTTTTAGACAAATCAGTGGCTTCCTTTGATGAGATCCCCGCAGAAGTCCAAGAAGAAATCAAAGCAGAATTGCTCAAATGGATGGTCTCTGGTGAAGATACCATTGCCTATTCAAGTGAATCAACCTATGCTGCCAATTTGGAGATGGCTACTAACGAATACAAGCCAAGTAACCGTGTCGTAGCGGAAGAAGAAGTGAAACGCGTGGAAACACCAGGTGTCAAATCGATTGATGAAGTAGCTGCATTCTTGAATGTTCCAGAAGAAGCTACTATCAAGACTTTGGTTTACATCGCAGATGGTGAGCCTGTTGTTGCCCTTCTCGTAGGTAATGATCAGCTCAATGAAGTGAAGTTGAAAAACCACCTCGGCGCAGACTTCTTTGAACCTGCAACCGAAGTGGAAGTGAAAGAATTATTGGGAGCTGATTTTGGCTCTCTCGGTCCAGTAGATCTTCCTGAAAATGTTAAGATTATCGCAGACCGCAAGGTCCAAGACAGCCGCAATGCAGTAGTCGGTGCCAATGAAACAGGCTACCACTTGACTGGTGTCAACCCAGGACGTGACTTTACTGCAGAATACGTTGATATCCGTGAAGTTCGTGAAGGCGAAATCTCACCAGATGGGAAAGGAGTCTTGAACTTTGCACGTGGGATCGAAATCGGTCACATTTTCAAACTCGGCACACGCTACTCCGCTAGCATGGGAGCAGATGTCTTGGACGAAAACGGTCGTGCGGTTCCAATCATCATGGGATGCTACGGAATCGGTGTCAGCCGTCTTCTTTCAGCCGTTATGGAGCAACATGCACGACTCTTTGTCAATAAGACTCCAAAAGGGGAGTACCGTTACGCTTGGGGAATTAACTTCCCTAAAGAATTGGCGCCATTTGATGTGCACTTGATTCCAGTCAATGTCAAGGATGAAGCGAGTCTTGCTTTGACCGATCGGATCGAAGAAGCCTTGGTGAATAAAGGCTACGAAGTCTTGGTGGATGACCGAAATGAACGCGCTGGTGTCAAATTCAGCGATAGTGATTTGATCGGACTTCCAATCCGCGTAACAGTTGGTAAAAAAGCAGCTGAAGGCATCGTTGAAGTGAAAATCAAAGCGACAGGAGATACCATCGAAGTTCATGCGGACAATCTCCTTGAAACTCTTTCAATCTTGAACAAATAAGAAAAAGCTTTCTGAGCTCTCACCAGTGTGGTGATGAAACTCAGGAAGCTCTTTTTATTTTTCTTCTTTAAGGCCTTGATCTTTGAAATAGGTAAAGAGATCTTGAGGTTTGCCATTGAGGTATTTCTTGAACTCAGCTGTTTCTTCCTCCCCTTGATCCCCGTAGATGGAAGCAAACTCATCTTTCTTGATTTTTGAGAAGTCAGCTTGTAAGACCTTGGCATAGGATTGTTTATCTTTCGAAATTTGAATGCGGAAGCTAAGACCAGGCTTGCCATTTAAGCTTTTATAGATATCGCTATGTTCTAATTCTTCTTGGTAGATTTCCTTTAACTCGGAAAGATCCATGTCTTGCAAATCTGAGGAAATGGGTTCAAAACTAAGAAAAGTAAAAGAGACAATTTCATCTTTTTTGTAGCCGATTTGAATTTTGTTTTGATGGTGATCGTTAAGTTCTGTGGAGAAAGTTTTGGTTCGAACGTTCTCTTCTTTTTCTTTTTTCACTTGGGAAGTGCTTTGGCTAGATGTTGTTGAAGCTTTTCCTTTTTCTGCTTGGCCCTGGCTACATGCAGTGAGGGCTAGGAGGCAGATAGAGGTCAATAATATTTTTTTCATAGAAACTCCTTATAGGTTAATGGTGTTCGATCTTGTATGAAACAAGTTTTGAACAGGTTTCATTATACCATAAAAGTTTTAAAAATGAAAAAATATACAAAAATCTTCAAAATTTGCTTTTAAAAACACCTAAAATCAACAATTTTTATCTATGTGTTGAGTTAGTATAAAAGGACAGAGTGTCTTCTTTTCTTCTCAGAAATAATACTAGTTGGAGACTACTGGGGCAAGGAATTCAGAAAATATATTACAGATTTATGACAAAATGTTACACAATTGTAACAAAGTTACAATGTTTTATCAGTTAGCCCTCTAAACTTGACATTCTGGCAATATTTCATTAAGATATTTTTAAGTAAATAATACAAACAGGGAGAAAAAGGTAAAATATACAGTTATCTGGCATTTTACTAATTCGTACTAAAATGTATTGTTTATGAAAAAAATATAAGGGTATCAGCCCAAAAGGAGAAAAATATGGCTCAAATTAAATTAACTCCAGAAGACCTACGTGCTTCAGCACAACGTTATGCACAAGGTTCTCAAGAAATCGATCAAATCCTTACTACTTTGACTCATGAACAACAAGTCATCGACGCAAACTGGGATGGATCTGCATTTGATAGCTTTGAAGCACAATTCAACGAATTGTCTCCAAAAATCAAACAATTCGCTCAATTGTTGGAAGACATCAACGGTCAATTGATCAAAGTTGCTGATATCGTTGAACAAACTGACCAAGATATCGCTGCACAAATCCACTAAGATAGTCTTGGAGGTGATCTTACTTCTTGTAGGTAGATCACCCTTTTGTCTTTTGATATATAGAAAATAGGGGTTAGATTCTTAATTCCTAACCCCTATTTTGTATCTATGAATTAGAAAAAGGAAAAGGTATGGAAGTTAAAAATAAAAAATGGTTAAAATACATCGGTCAGAGTGCGGTTGTGCTCCTTTTGATGGGATCTGTAGTGGGTCTTTATACGACGGTTCAAAAGGACCAAAAGCAAAACGAAGCCAAGACCGTGCAAACGACAGAAAACACCAAGCTCAACATTGCGGTTGTCAATGAAGACAAGGCGGTCAAACTGAATGATAAAGAATACAACCTTGGGGCTAGCTATGTAAAGAATATCGAACGGGATAATTCACAAAACTGGTCTGTACTCCCTCGTGGAGCCGCTGAGTCAGGGCTTGCAGATGGCAAGTACCAATTGATGATTGTCATTCCAAGTGACTTCTCAGAGAAGGTCTTGGAAGTGAACGCGGTTAATGCAGAGAAGACAACGGTGACGTATAAGGTCAATGCGGCTGGAAATTCTCAGGTTGAAAACGAGGCCAATAAAGTCGCTAAAGATATTGTTTCAGACTTGAATAGCCAGTTGGTTGATATGTATATGGTTAGCATTTTGAGCAACCTTTATACAGCTCAGAAGAACGTGGAAACAAGTAACAAAATCCAATCGACCAACATTGGTTCATACCGAAGCAACTTGCTGGATTCGGCCTTGGATTCCAAGAATATCTTTCCAAGTCTCTATAGCTTGTCTACGTCTTCTGTCGAGTCGAATAATGCCTTGAAGACAGTCCTTGAGTCTTATACACAGGCTTTTGATCAATTGACCCAATCTCAGGATCAGTACGGTCAAAACTTCGACACATTGATCAAGCAACGCTCTGAGGATAAGATCAGCCATGAAGAGTTCATGAACCAGCTGATGTCTATGAACCAGTCTGTTGTCAGTGAAAAGACCCAAGAGTTGTATAAGAATCTACAACAAAACCAAGAAGCAATTACCAAACAATTAAGTCAACCAACTGAAACAGAAGGAGATGCTTCAGGGACCAAGACCTATGCAGGCTTGACAAAAGATGTGAATGATCGTGTGGCAGACCTCGAAAAAGGGATCAAGGCAGAACGCGACAAATTAGATGAGCACGAAAAGAACATCGAGTCTTCTGTAAAAACGAAGATCCTTGACTACTATGGTCTAAAAGAAGGAGACAAAGTCACTCTTCGTACCTTGCTTGGAAAACCAAAAATCGAAACTATCAGTAAGGCTCGAGATAAAGCGGATGATGACATTCGTCAAGCGATTGAAAAACTTCCGTCTTTAGACCCTGCTAGTCTTAATCTGAATAAGTATGGGAATCTCAACGCAGCGATTAATTTTGATAGTGCTTTTGCTGGAACGAAGGCGCAAGCAAAAGGGAATGCCGATGAATTAAAACGATTGGCTGCAGAAGTGGATGCCAAATCAACGGCAGTTGCGGATGTCCTCAATGCTAAATCTGGAAAACAGAAGGTTAGCATCCAAGTGCCAGCAGGAGTCAAGGTTGATACTTGGACCTATGATGGACATACTTATGCAGGTAGCGGCGAGCAGGAAGTCGAACTGAAAGATGGCAAACAAATTCAAATTCACCTTGTTGAAGATGGAGGAGCTATGCCAAGCGCGATTGATGTTGAAGTCCTTGTGAATGGAGTTTCTTCAACCAGTGTGACTGTATCTGCAGAAGACTTGAAAACAGCTGTCGCTAACTATGCATCGAAAGCTAGTGAAATCGCCCTGGATTATCAACGCGCGGGAGCATTGATCGATGCTTACTATCCAAAAGATGACAAGGGAGATCGTCATTCGCTCTATGATCCGATCGAAGATATGGATTTGACAAATGCTTTGGTCGATGTCGTGAAGGCTGCCGTTTCAAGTAACATGAAGGACTACCGTAAGAGTATTGAAACGGATGAATCTGGGGATGCAACGAAGAGTGTGAAAGCCCAGTTAGATGGTACCCTTAAACAGTTGCAAGACTTGGGACCACAATTGCAGGCAAATCTTCAAGCAATCGAAAACACCAACAAGGATCTAACCCAAAATATCAACGATCAATTGAAGCAGTATGCAGACCTTCAAAGACGCCTAGAAGAGATCTCAAAAGCGCAGGAAACAGTGACACAGGCTCAAACCAAGACCGATGCAGATTTGTCAGCTCTTGGTTCTGAATACACGTCATTATTGAGCTCGACAGAAGGCGTTAAGAGCTCATCTCGTAGCAATGTAGAAGCTGCTAACTCTACCAATGAAATCTTTAGCCAATTGAACAAAGAATTGGAAAAAGCCCAAGGCAATACAGAGAAATTGTCTAGCAATGCAGAGAGCTTGATGGGTGAATTCGACAAGGAATTGTCTGAAAATGGGAACTTCGTCGAAGCCTTCCGTAAGGTCTTCAACAATGCCTATGAAAACGGAGTGCCGAATGAAGTCTTGCTCGACTTCTTGTCAAATCCAGTTGCAGAGAAATCTTCTTCTGTGAAAGCGACTATCAACGTCTACCGTCCATTTATCTGGATCTTTATGTTGGAAGTCTTGAGTCTCTTTACAGCTTATCTCTTTGCGACTCAACCAATCATTCGCAAGGTTAAGGATCGTTTCAAATTGGATCGTTTGCAAGAATCAGATCTCTTGTCTGTCGGTGTCCTTGTGGGACTTTCTCTCATCCTTGGACTGGTGATCGGAATGATTTCAAGTATTCAACTCTCTGTTGGTCGTGAATATGTACCTTCATGGGTGTTCTTAGCGGTTCTAGCAAGCTTTGTCTTGGTACAACTACAATACCTTCTTTTGAAACACTTCCGTGTGATTGGAATGGGACTGGCCTTCTTCATGTTGATCAGCTATGTCTACCTATCAAGCGCGATCGGAACGACCGCGACCTTGTCAGGCCTTCCAGCACTGGTGAAAAATGTCAACCTCCTTTCTATTTTAGAAGGACAGTTTGCGGGTTACTTTGATGGACAAACAGCCGGTATCGGCGTCTTCTTCGGATTGTTGGTCTTCTTCGGCCTTTTGGCCCTTGCCAATATCTTCATTCCTAAGAAGTTTACTCAAACAAAGGAAATTGAATCAAGCTTATGAAAAAAATGATGTATCTTCTCTTTGTCTTTAGTCTCTTACCAGTAGCTGTTGTTTCTGCAGATGATTTTATTGATAATCGTCTGCAGGTCAACAACTCACGTCTTGAGACCGAGCAGGAAAAGACACTTGGGGGCCAATTGGATGCGACTGAGTCTCTTTTCAATGAGAAGGATCAGAAAAAATTAGCAGATGAAAAACGCAAGCAAGAGAAACAATTGACCGATTCAGACGGCCAGTTGTTTTCTGCTATAAAGGGAAAGAAAAAAACGGGGCCTGAAGCGGACCTGTTCCAGCCTGAAAATCAAAAATTATCTAAATTCGAGTCCAATGTGGAGGACAATTCGGCCAGCTTGTCGGATTTTATTCCAGCCTTGCAAATGCTGGCTTGGAGTGCTCTTCTCTTTGGGATTGCTGGCTATATTTCCTATCGAATCTATAGAAAAGAGGCCTAAATGGACCAACATATCAATGTCACCTTCCGTATGAATGGTGCAAGCCATGACCTCCGAATCCCAACGCGGATGGAGGTGCGACGCTTGATTCGGGAATTGGATCAGATCTTTGGGTCTGCCATGGAACCTAGAAGCAAGTATCAGTTGCGCGTGGTAAATAAAGGCATCTTGCTGGATGAAGGCAAGGTGGTACAAGAGTATCCGATCACGAGTGGTGATCTGATCGAGATTGAGGAGTGGTAAGGTGAAAGAAGAACAATTTACACTGGAAGAACAAGTCTTCCGTTTTGAAAAAGAAGAAACGAGCTGGCGGCTGGACCTCAAGCGTTCAGAAGTGGATAGCCAGGATTTACGCAATTTATGGATTTTGGATCTCCATCATCCCTTGTTTTTAGAGCAAAGCATGACAGCGGATCAAGACCAGATTCATCTGACCTATCAGACAGACGCGCTAGGCTTGAGTGCAGAAGAAATCCAGGCATTACCGGTTTCAGACCGTCTGCGTCTAGCTATCAATGTCTTGGATTTGGCGCCAGCCTTGGAGCTTCCGGTGACCTTTATGTTGCATCCTATCAATTTGTTTGTGACCAAGGATGCGCAAGTCAAGATCGCTTATCGCGGGGTGCCGGGAATGATGGTGCCACGCAAGTGGGATCAGGTTGAATTCTTGCGCCAGGCCAAGTGTTATGCGGTCACTCTTTTTGGGGACTGGGATTTCATGGAGCTCTATCAAGGCACGCTCGAATTAGAAGATCTGCCTGATTTCTTGGTAGAAATCCGTGATGCTGCTAGCTTAGAAGAGATGAAAGCTCTCTTAGAGAAAGCCTACCAAGAACGCAAGGAAGAGGAAGAGAAGACCTTGACCTTGGTTTCAAGTCGTCAACACCGAATCTTTAAGTTGGCAACAGTATGGCTTTCAGCTGTAGTGGCCCTCTTACTCTTGCCCTTGATTTATTTGGTCTTTTTCCAAGCCCCCTTTAAAGAAAAGTTGCTTCAAGCGGATACTGCTTTTCTTAAAGTAGACTACACCGGTGTGATCGATGAGTTGGAGGGAGTGGCTCCAAGCAGTCTTCCAACGACACAGAAATACGAGTTGGCGACGTCTTACTTGCAAGGCTTGAATTTCTCAGAGGACCAAAAGAAGGTCATCCTCAACAACGTCACGCTCAAATCAGACAGTCTCTATCTCCACTACTGGATCTATATCGGCCGTCATGACTTTACCCAAGCGCTGGATACAGCCAAGCGGATCGACGATTCAGACTTGATCATCTATGCCCTTCGTAAAGAAATCAAGGCGACACGTGATAGCGAAAAACTCTCTGGTGAACAGCGCGAGAAGAAACTCTCTGAGCTAGAGGGCGAATACAAGAAATACTGGGATGCCCGCTCTAAACTCTTGGAAGCAGAGACAGATGAAACCAAAGCTTCCACTAGCAGCTCAACAACGGCTTCGTCTACAGAAGGTTCCTCAACAGAAAGCTCGTCTTCTACAACTGCAAGCTCGACTGAGTCTAGCGACCACAAGGAGTAGTCTATGAAAAAACGTATCATACTCTATAAAAAAGGTTTTCGCTATGAGCTAGCGCTAGAAGAGGGAAAAACAGCGACTGTATCGAATCAAGAAACAGCTCAGTTGACCCTGGCTTCGCAAGAAAATCCCCTTCATTTCCAATGGAGTCAAGGAGAAATCTTCTACCAGTATGGTGAAGACAAGGGTGTGCTTGAAAATAGCAAGATCCTTGGGGATGTGGTCTGCTACTTGGCGACAGGAGAAGTCCATACCTATGAACTGCTAGACAAGGAAGAGATCCTTGTAGCAGATGAAAAGGGTGCGGATGTGCGCTTGCACTATCCAGTACGCTTTCTCCTTGTGAAAAAAGAGCAGACTTGGACTTGCCAGCTCTTATCCGGAAAACTCTACCATAACCACAAACTCGTCAGTGAAGCGACTTTTCCACTGGACTTTGGGGATGAGCTGGCCATTGGAGATGTGACCTTTAAGCTCTATCCGGAAGAATTTGGCGTGGAAGGGGCTGTAGAAGTAAGTCCTTATCTAGTGCCGCGTTTGCATTCGCGTTACGACTTTTACAAGGACTATCCAGAGTACCACCGGTCTCCGCGGATCATCTACCGGAGTTCGGAAGACAAGATCTTGATCAATCCTCCGGGAGCGGAGCCTCAAAAGCCATCAGATGAACTCTTGAAGTTGATCATGCCACCCCTCATCATGGTTGGGGTGACCCTCTTGATCACCATTTTCCAACCGCGGGGGCTCTATATCATCGCGACGGTATCCATGTCTGTGGTCAGTGTGATCTTTTCGGTCCAAGGCTTCTTCAAGAATCGTAAGAAATACAAAGAAGACAAGAAAGAGCGCGTGGAGCTCTACCATCTCTATCTCAAGGACAAGGCCAAGGACTTGGAACAGCTATCTCGGAAGCAGCGAGAAGGCATGTTTTACCATTTCCCAGCGATCGAAGACTTGACTAAGATGGTCAAACGCTATGACTCGCGGATCTACGAAAAAACACCGCTTCATTTTGACTTTTTGGCCTATCGTTTGGGATTGGGCAAGGTTCCAACCAGCTATGAGCTTAAATATGGTCAGGAAGAACGCAGTGGGAAGAAAGATGCCTTGGAAGAAGAAGGCTACGCTCTTTTCCAAGCTCACCAAAAGATCGACAATCTTCCGATTGTAGCTAGCCTTAATCGGGGACCTGTAGGGTATGTCGGTCCTCGCCCTATCGTGCTAGAACAGTTGCAGCTCCTCGTTGCTCAATTGGCTGTTTTTCACTCTTACCATGATCTGACCATTATTCCGATCATTCCAGAAGAGGAAAAAGAAAGCTGGGATTGGATGCGCTGGTTGCCCCATGCAACTCTGCAAGACATGAATGTCCGTAGCTTTGTCTACAATCAGCGGACACGCGATCAGGTCTTGAACAGTCTCAACCAAATCCTCAAGCTCCGCAAGGCGCAAAAAGAGGAAGAAAAAGCCAATGACACCAAGATCTTCCACCCTCATTATGTGGTCCTCATCACCGATGAGACCTTGATTTTGGACCATGTCATCATGGAGTTCTTCCGTGAGGATCCGACAGAGCTCGGCTGCTCCATCATCTATGTGGCAGACGTGCTCTCATCTCTTTCTGAAAATATCCAAACCGTTATCTCTATCAAGGACCGCAACCAAGGGCAATTGCTCTTGCAAGAAGGGGTCCTTCGGGAGCTTGACTTCCAATTGGATCACTTCCCTGAAGGTTATGACAAGGAAGCCATCTCGCGTGGCCTTGCTCCACTGAAGCATATCCAACAACTCAAGAGCTCAATTCCGGACTCGGTGACCTTCCTTGAAATGTACCAGGCAGAGACCTTCAATGACCTCAAGGTCTTGAGTCGTTGGGAGAGCCATGCCCCTTACCAAAGTTTGGCTGTTCCGATCGGTCTGCGCGGGAAGGACGATTTGGTCTACCTCAATCTCCATGAAAAAGCTCACGGCCCCCACGGTTTGATCGCAGGGACAACAGGTTCTGGTAAGTCTGAAACCATTCAGTCTTATATCCTGAGCCTTGCTGTCAACTTCCACCCACACGATGTGGCTTTCCTCCTCATCGACTACAAGGGTGGGGGAATGGCCAACCTCTTCAAGGATCTGCCTCACTTGCTTGGAACCATCACCAACTTGGATGGTGCCCAGTCCATGCGGGCCCTAGCCTCTATCAATGCGGAGATCCATCGTCGGGAACGCCTCTTTGGTCAATATGGGGTTAACCATATCAACCAATACCAAAAGAAATTTAAACTCGGTGAAGCGACTGAACCGCTTCCTCACCTCTTCTTGATCAGTGATGAGTTCGCCGAACTCAAGGTCAACCAACCAGACTTCATCAAGGAATTGGTCTCTATCGCGCGTGTCGGGCGTTCCCTCGGGGTACACTTGATCCTTGCGACGCAAAAACCTTCTGGGGTCGTGGATGACCAGATCTGGTCCAACTCCCGCTTCAAGCTAGCCCTCAAGGTGGCAGACCGTGGCGACTCTATGGAGATGCTGCGGACAGCAGATGCAGCTGAGATCACTCAGACCGGTCGTGCCTACCTCCAAGTGGGGAACAACGAAGTCTATGAACTCTTCCAAACCGCTTGGTCTGGAGCAGACTACCAGCCTGAAAAGGACCAGCTAGGGATCGAAGACCATACTATCTACTTGATCAATGAACTGGGCCAATACGAAGTCCTCAATCAAGACCTCTCCGGTCTGGATATGGCAGAAGAAATCAAGGAAGTGCCAACAGAGCTGGATGTCATCGTGCAAGAAATCAACCACTTGCATCAACAAGAAGGTATCGCAGCTGTGGCCCAACCATGGTTGCCACCCCTCAAAGAGCGGATTACGCTGGATGAGTTGGAAAAGGTCGTGCCAATCGAGGCTTGGCAAAAACGGACAGCTCCAAGCGTCCTGATCGGGGTAGCCGATATCCCACAAGCGCAAAAGCAAGAAGCAGTCGCTATCGATCTGTCAAAAGATGGGAATATCCTCCTTTACGGAAGTCCAGGTACAGGAAAGACCACTTTCCTCCAGACTGCCGCAATGGATCTGGCTCGCAAGCAGAGTCCAGAAAATCTGACCATGTATCTGCTGGATTTCGGAACCAATGGTTTAGCGCCCCTGACTCAATTGCCACATGTGGCCGATAGCCTCTTGCTGGATCAGACGGAGAAAATCCAGAAATTCATCCGGATCATCAACCGCGAGTTGGATCGTCGCAAGAAGCTCCTGTCTGAGCATGGTGTCGGCACCATCGCCCTCTACCGTGAAGTGACCGGTAAGCAAGAGCCAACCATGGTCATCCTCATGGATAGCTATGAGTCTATGAAGGACGAGCCTTATGAGACAGACCTCTTCAAGCTCTTCATGCGGATCTCCCGTGAAGGTCTCAGCATCGGTGTGCACCTGATCATCACAGCTAGCCGTCAGAACAACCTACGTGCTCAGCTCTATTCAAACTTCAAACACCAGCTGACCTTGCCACAAAATGATATCTCTGAAGTCCGCGGTATCGTAGGAGCAACCCCACTGGCGTCTACGATGGAAGACATCAAGGGACGCGCGCTCATGAAGCGTGACGAAGTCGATGTCGTCCAGTTCGCCCTGCCAGTCGCAGGAGACAATGATATCCAAATCATCAACAACCTCCGCGATCAAGTCCAAAGCCTCAAAGAAATGTGGACAGGCCGCACCCCAGCAGGCATCCCAATGGTGCCAGATGAGTTGACAGAAGCAGCCTTCTACGGACGTGAGGATGTAGCGGCCTTGCTGGATGGAGGCAAAGTACCTCTCGGACTGGATCTGGAAACAGTTGAACCTGTGACATGGGATCCTGATTTATCAAACTTACTTTATTTAACAAGTAAAGAAAGTCAAATGACAAATCTGCTAAAACAATTAATCCAGTATGGTCAAAAACATCAAGAGAAGTTAGTTGTATTCGCACCTGAACATAATTTCTTACCTAAAATAGAAAATATAGAAGTATTAAGTTCAAAAGAAGATGTAATGGATATGATTGGCGGATTAGCATTAAAGGTTTCTGAGAGACTAGGTAAACGATTGACAGATCACGTAGTTAAAATCATTATCCTTGATTTTGCACATTTTGTAGATGGTTTAGATTCAGTAACACAGCAAAAATTAATCAGTGTATTAGAAAAAGGCTATCGTGTAGGTTACAGTTCTGTAATTATGAGTGATTCAGGTATTTCTAGCCGTTATGATCCTGTAACAAAAGAAGTGAAGAAAATATCACAGGTTCTTTTAGGTCTTCGATACACAGACCAGACCATTGTTACAGCAGTCAATAAACCAATTAGAGAAGGGCAACTAGGCTACCAAGAGCATTATTATATTAGACAAAATACCTTGAATAAAATTAAGGTTTTAGTAGATAAGGAGTCAATATGAGTGGATCAAATATTTTAATACAAATAAGTGAAATTAATTCAGTTTTAAGTGCCTCAAGGGAGAAATTAAAAAAACTACTAGCCGCTAAGAGCAAAGTAGATACGATAGAGATTGCGTTGAAGTATATTCCCGAAAATGCAGAAAGCATAAAAGACTCCTATAATTTATATGGCGCTCCATATGATGTGATGGCTACTGATGAAAAACAAGTTGTTACTCAGGCAAATACAGATTTTAAAAAAGTACGGGATACTGTATCAAATGAGTTAGAACAAGCTATTAAACAAGAAAATACTATTATAAGTAGTAATAGCTATTTGTTGGAATCATTGCAAAAACAACTCAGTTTTTTAAGAGATTAAGGAGGAGAGTATGACTGAAGTTAAAATTAATAATATTTCAGAATTAGAGTCATATGGAAAGAATATAAAAGACTTTTCTGATAAGTATGAAGTAGAAACCAATGCTCTGTATCGCAATTTTACTGATAAAGCTGGTAGTGATAGTAAAGGAGAGGCGATAAAAGCTTACTTTGAAAAATTAAATAATATACAGAGTCAAGTATTCTCTGAGTTACCTTCTGCCATTAAAAAATATGGGGAAGTTGTAACAACGTATGTTAGTGAAATTAGAGCGACAGAGTTTGTTGATAAGTGTTATAGTAGCGATACGGGAGCGAATGATTTATCAAGCCTACTTAAAGGAGCACAAACAAATGATATTTTCAATCTATCCAAAGATTTAGATGGGGCTTTTAAACAGGCTGCGGATGCTATGGGAAATTCTCCACATAATACAGAAGGGGCTCTTAATACAGCTACGACAGATTTAGAGAAGGCGGCTACTAAACGAATTGAAAAAGATAAGGCGGTACAAGAAGCCTATAGTAAATTTACAAAAAATCTTGAAGACGAGACTGCTGCAATAAAGAGCTTCCAGGGTATCTTAAATAATGCAATATACTTTTCCGATATTTCGAGTTCAACAATTTTTGAAGCTATTGCGAATGGAGAACTTACTGCTGAACAAATGTTCTATTTAGATGTCCTTAAGTCGAAGAAGGATAATCAAATTTTACTAACGATGTTAGGTGATACACCAGGAGATGTTTTAAAAATAGATCCAGAAACAATTTCTTATGATATGTATACAGTTATTGCAGATATACAAAATCATTGGACAACTAGGGAGGATCTAAAAAAATGGCAACACTTTATTAGTGCTCTGGGAGACTACTCGGTTGAGCGTAATCAAACTTTCGAAAATTATATTTTGGAAGCAGAAGATAAAATAGGCGAAATGAAAATTGCTCAAATGACCTCTTGGTATATGCAAAAGCCGAAAAAACCAGAAAATGCAACTCCTGAAGAAATGGAAGAATATAATAACGCATTAGAAATATATCAAAATATGTTGAACGCTCATCAATTACAGTTGAGTTCAATTAACAGAAGTATATCATTGTTGAGTTCTTTACAAGTACTAGGAGTAGGGAATTGGAAAAAAGTCGAGGTTCACCCTAATTCACAATCTGCGGAAACTCATTTATATAGAAAGATTGCTACTATTGAAGAAAGTAATGGTCAATTTAAAATAAAAACTGAAACAGGAGTTCGCACCTCTCCGATTAGTGTTCAGATGAGTATGAGTGAGTATGAAAAAGAGAGGAACTTTGATTTTAAAAATACTGATTATAAATGGGGTGGAGATTACAAGGAGTATATTTCAACAACTGAGTTTACAAATTCTGGAATGCAAGCTTCTGAGTATAGTGAACATTTGAATAATCTAATAGATGAAAGAAAAGCTGCAAAAGAAAAATTTAGTTTAACATTGCTTGGTTCAATTAGTGAAACAGTAATTTCATTTCTTCCATTTGGTTCAACTGCAGCATCAGTTATAAAAACGGCACACTCAGCCCTTGAAGACAGTGATATTAATGGAGTTCAGTCTAATATGACAAAAACTATAAAGTCTGGAAGAGACGAGTTTAAAAAGTATTATAAGAGAACAACAGGTGAATCACTTCCAGATAGTAAGTTTGATAAAGCTTGGGGGCATTGGGGTAAACTGAGTTCGGGTGCTTCTGATATTTTTAAAGGTTATATGAATTACCAATCTAAAATAAATGAAATAGATAAAGAAACTGAAAAAGCAAAAGAAACAATGATGCATAATATTCTAGATTATGGAGGTTGGAGTTTATCTGAAAAGGGGAATGGAACGATAGCTAAAGGTAGAATGGGGCAATACTACGATTTTACTGCATCTTTGAGAGCTAATGATTTGAATACCACAGGTTTAACTGGTTATATTGATTCACCGAAAAATAAATTCACTCAGAAGGATTTAGATAATTCAATTGAGAACTCATTTACAGAAAAACAAAAAGAGGATTACGCAAATGTTATTGCTTATGCTAGAGGTGGTGAAGAAGCATCTGGCTTAACTTTGGAAAGTATGACAGCAGATCAATTAGAGAAATTTAATAGTATTGTATCGAATTTAGGTGGAGATTCATGGTCTCAAATGAAATTTTATTTTGAAGATAAATTTAGCATGGAAGAAGTTCATAATTAAGCAAATAGAGGATGGAAGGAAGAATTGTTTTGTCGAAATTAATTTATAAAACAACTTTAATAATGATATCCTTGATAGCATTAATTGGTTGTGGTAAAAAAGAAGAAAATTCCAAAATATCAGACGATACCGGAAACTCTAAAAAATTTTTCATTTACAATCCCCAAGCAGAAGTCAAAAATTTTGAATTTATTAATGATCATAATGGGGTTGTCGTAGAGTGGGATTTTAATAAAAAGGAAAAGGAAGAGTCGCAGTCTGCCACAACAAATGCTAGCTGGGTGACTGTAAATTCAGATTATTTGGTTAGACAAAGAGCAAAAGTGAGACATTCAAGCGTGACCAAAAAGATGAAGTCAGATGAATACTTTTATCTTGATATTTATAATTTAGGTAATCAAAAAGCCAGCAAGAAAGAAGTTAATATTTGGCAGAAATTAGTTGACTATTTAGGCGAGGATGATTTTGAATTGATCGGTTATTTATCGACTCTTAGAAAATTTGAGAGTAACGATTATGCAGTGCTAACTGTAAATAGCGAAAAAAATTACCGGTATTTTCTATTGAATTTAAAAACTCTGAAAATTGATGGTGAAAAAACAAAAGAAGAACTAAAAGAGAACGGAAGAATTGCTCTTGAGTTAGATTCAAATAAAGCTTTTTCAGCAGGAGTAAAACAGTTCGGTAATAGCTTTTGGAAAACAGATACTTATAAAGGAGATATCAATCTAAAAAATAATAACCCATCAGCTTTTAACCTATTTTCAAAGAAAGATAGTTTTGCTTACAAAGTGATAAACTCTGAAAATGGAATGATTACAAATGGGAAGGAATTGCTGGATCTTGAGTCAGAATTTATTCCTGTTGGTAAATCAGTTTATGAGGATCTCTATATACCATCAAAATGGAGTATTAACGGGAAAGATCAAAAGATAGTTTCCTATGATGAGATTCAAGAGTATTATAATGGTGAGATTGAAAAGAGATCACTAGTATCATAAAAGTAAAGGAGAAATATTATGGTAATGGACTCGACAGTTGAAATAGATGTTGCTCATATTCATGGTATTCAAGTTGCTGCAAAAGAACTAGGTGATCAGATCACTGATGGAGCTTCGGCTGTTTCTGATGACTCGGGTTATTTAATTTCATCTGGAACAGATGAAATTAAATCAATAGTGGGGAATGTTGCAACTGTGGTGAGTAAATTAAATAACTATTTAGACCATGTAGCGACATCGTTTTATAAAGCAGATACTTCTATAGCCAGCTCCATTTCAAAAGGTGGTGTGGTAGAATCGTATGGAAAACCCAAAAATGATACTACAGATACATCGCCTACTGATGGTGAAAAAGCTGCAGCAGATGGTTTACCTTGATTAGTTGACTCTTTATCAACTATAGTCAGTGGCGAAAAGTTACAACCTGGAGAGGACCAAATTGGTTCTCTCCTTTTTGATGTTCAAGGCAGTACGTAGACTAGTTTTTTAATTTCTTACGTTTTCGAAAAATCTTAATGTCGTTGATCAGTTGATGAGCAATCCTAATCTTGCAAACAAAAACAACTACCTTCCTGACAGTTGCTTTCCTAAGGAGTTTAAGACTTTATTATAATCTCTTATATTTTGTGGCTCTTCCGATGCCTTCTCGTTGGATCTCGCCTCTAGCTATCAATTTTCTTAGTGCGCCTTCAATGGAACTGATGCTGAGGGATGGGCAGAGTTCAAGAATGTCTTGCTTGGTGAATCGTCCTAGTTTTTGTTGGGTTGCTTTTCGGACGAGTTCCAGAGCAGGAAGTTTTTCTTCGATGATGGTAAATCGCTCTTCGAAGGCTTTGTAGGCTACAAGGATGGTTCCAAGCAGGTATTTCACAAATGGTAGTACGTCCTATTGTTCTTCATGCCAATGGTGTCTTGCTTTTCTTAAAGCTTCATAATATGTTGCTTTGTTTTGGGCGATGAAAGCTTCTAAGGAGATATATTTCCCTACATAGAAGCCACTTCGATATAATAATAGGGTCGTTAATAACCGACTCATTCTCCCATTTCCATTGTTAAAGGGGTGGATGCATAAGAAATCATGGATGAAAAAAGGGATCGCAATCAGAGGTTCCACTTCAAAATTCCCTAGTATGCGATTGTATTCATAGCAGATCTTGTCCAAAGCTTCCTGTTTCGAAAGGTGCCAGCGGTGTAAATAGTACTTCCGTATGACCATCTAGTAACTAACTTGATCTTCGAATTAATTTTCGGTATGATAGTAAGGAATGATGTATAAATGATTGATAAGGAGTGACCTATGTCTAAAGAGACTTATTTACAGCTGAAAAAAGAATTTTGGATGCGTTTTGCTTTTAATGTGGGGATTGCGGGGATCGGTCTTGTGCTATTGATCGTTATGATTCTCAATCAATCCCGCTATATTCCCTACTTGCTCGTGGTCATGGGGATGATTTCCTTGATGAACCAAGTCTTGGTCATGCCAACCAAGAGCAAGAAAGATGCCTGTGAGAAAGAGCATCCGGAGTGGAAGGACTTGACGGTCAAAGGCGTCAAGTTTGATTCTCAGGAACAGTCAAAACGCTATGGGGTGAGCCTGATTGCGTTGATCGTGGTCATCGGGGCTTTCTTTGCCATGTACCGTCCGACCCTCCAAGCGCAAAAAGAGCAAGAGGAGAAAGTAGAAATCCGTCAGAAATTGCAGCCAGCTGTTGAGAATATCCAAAAGCAAGAACAAAGCTCACGAGAAGCGGTCCAGTCTCAGATGAAGGACCTGCTACGGACACCGAGCTCCAGCTCAGAAACAGAGGCAACAAGTGGGGAATGATCAGGATTGCCTGCTGTTGACCAATCATAAAGAAATCACCGTCCTATCGGTGATTTTTTTGTCTTCACTTCTCCCTCGAATTAATCCTTAAATTGTGATAAAATAAGGGTTACGAATGTTTTTGAATGGTCTGTTTTTGCTTAGAAGTGGGCTACTCAAAAGCGAGCAAAAGAATCAAGATCAAGGGAGAAACAATGTCCAACACCTTTGAAATTTTAATGGATCAGCTGGATATGCCGCTGGAGATGCGATCTTCCAGTGCCTTTTTGCATGCGGAGATTCAAGAAGTCGTGGTGCATAAGGTCAGTAGGGTCTGGGAGTTCCGCTTTGCTTTTGCGGAAGTCTTGCCCATTGCTTTGTTTAAGGAATTGCGTCAGCGCTTGAAGGACGAATTTTCAAAGACGGGAAACCAGGCGACTTTTACCATTCAAGTGGCCAATCAGGACTTTTCTGATGATTTATTGCAGGCCTACTATCGTGAGGTCTTTGAGGAAGGGCCTTGCGCGAGTCAAGGATTTAAGGGGCTCTACCAAGACTTGCAGGTGCGCGCAGAAGGGCAGGAGTTGATCATCTTAGGGCCTTCTTCGGTCGATACAGAGCATTTCCGTAAGAACCATTTGCCCAATCTTGCCAAGCAGTTGGAAGCCTTTGGTTTTCCGCATTTCACCTGTCGAGTGGAGTCTGATGAAGAGTTGACAGAGCAAGAAGTAGCGCGCTTTGAGCAGGAAAATGAAAAGATCTTCCAAGCGGCCAATGAAGAGACCTTGCGGGCCATGGAATCCTTGGCCCAGATGGCTCCGCCACCCGCGGTTGAAGAAAAGCCGGTCTTTGATTTCAAGGCTAAGAAGGCAGTGGCTAAGCCCAAGCTAGACAAGGCTGAGATCACTCCGATGATCGAGATCACAACAGAAGAGAACCGGATTGTCTTTGAGGGTGTGGTCTTTGACGTGGAGCACAAGGTGACGCGGACCGGTCGGGTCTTGATCAGCTTTAAGATGACCGACTATAGCTCGAGTTTTTCCCTTCAGAAATGGGTGAAAAATGAGGAAGAAGCCCAGAAGTTTGACATGATCAAGAAGAACAGCTGGCTACGGGTGCGGGGAAATATCGAAATGAACAATTTCACGCGCGACTTGACCATGAATGTCCAAGACATCCAGGAAGTCGTGCATTATGCCCGCAAGGACCTGATGCCAGAAGGTGAGCGCCGGGTGGAATTCCACGCCCATACCAATATGTCGACTATGGATGCCCTGCCGGAAGTCGAAGAGCTGGTTGCCAAGGCAGCTGAGTGGGGCCACAAGGCGGTGGCCATCACTGACCATGGCAATGTGCAGAGCTTCCCACATGGCTTTAAAGCAGCCAAGAAGGCTGGGATCCAGCTGATCTATGGGATGGAAGCCAATATCGTAGAGGACAAGGTGCCCATCACCTATAACGAGGTGGATCTGGACCTCAATGAAGCAACTTATGTGGTCTTTGACGTGGAAACGACGGGACTTTCAGCCATCTACAATGACTTGATCCAGGTCGCTGCTTCTAAGATGTACAAGGGCAATGTCATTGAGGAGTTTGACGAGTTTATCGACCCGGGACATCCTCTGTCTGCCTTTACGACCCAATTGACAGGGATCACCAATGAGCATGTCCGGGGTGCCAAGCCCTTGGTGCAGGTTTTGAAGGAGTTTCAGGCCTTCTGTGAGGGAACCGTTCTTGTCGCCCACAATGCCACCTTTGACGTGGGCTTCATGAATGCCAACTATGAGCGTCATGGTCTTCCCAAGATCACTCAACCAGTCATCGATACCCTGGAATTTGCCCGTAACCTCTATCCAGATTTTAAACGGCATGGCTTGGGGCCATTGACCAAGCGCTTTGGGGTAGGCTTGGAGCACCACCACATGGCCAACTACGATGCGGAAGCGACGGGGCGCTTGCTCTTTATCTTCATCAAAGATGTCGCTGAAAAGCATGGGGTGACCAATCTTAAGGACTTGAATATCGATTTGATCGATGAGAATTCTTATAAGAAGGCGCGGGTCAAGCATGCGACTCTCTATGTCAAGAATCAGACCGGCCTTAAGAACATGTTTAAACTGGTCTCACTTTCTGGGACCAAGTATTTCGAAGGAGTCCCACGGATTCCCAAGACCGTGTTGGACGCCCACCGCGAAGGCTTGATCCTCGGATCGGCCTGCTCAGAAGGGGAAGTCTTTGATGCGGTCATGTCGCAAGGGGTGGATGCGGCAGTCGAAGTGGCCAAGTACTACGACTTTATCGAGGTTATGCCACCGGCTATCTATGCGCCCCTCATTGCCAAGGAGCAGGTCAAGGACATGGACGAGCTCCAGACCATTATCAAGAGCTTGATCGAAGTGGGAGATCGCCTCGGCAAGCCTGTTCTTGCGACAGGAAATGTCCACTATCTGGAGCCGGAAGATGAGATCTATCGGGAGATCATTGTCCGTAGTCTCGGTCAAGGGGCTATGATCAACCGGACCATTGGGCATGGAGAAGATGCCCAGCCAGCACCACTGCCAAAAGCCCATTTCCGTACAACCAATGAAATGCTGGATGAATTTGCCTTTTTAGGGGAAGACTTGGCGCGCAAGATTGTCATTGAAAATACCAATGCCCTGGCAGAAATCTTCGAACCTGTCGAAGTGGTCAAGGGTGACCTCTATACGCCATTTATCGACAAGGCCGAAGAAACAGTTGCCGAGTTAACCTATCAGAAGGCCTTTGAAATCTATGGAAATCCACTACCTGATATTGTGGATCTGCGGATTGAAAAGGAATTGACCTCTATCTTGGGGAATGGCTTTGCCGTGATTTATCTGGCCTCGCAAATGCTGGTGCATCGTTCCAATGAGCGGGGCTACCTGGTTGGATCGCGTGGATCCGTTGGATCCAGCTTTGTCGCGACCATGATTGGGATTACGGAGGTTAATCCGCTCTCGCCTCACTATGTCTGCAGCCAGTGCCAGTACAGTGAGTTCATCACTGATGGCTCTTATGGATCTGGTTTTGATATGCCGGATAAGGATTGTCCAAACTGTGGCCACAAGCTCAGCAAAAACGGCCAAGACATTCCCTTTGAGACCTTCCTTGGTTTTGATGGGGACAAGGTACCCGATATCGATTTGAACTTCTCAGGGGAAGACCAGCCGAGCGCCCACTTGGATGTCCGCGATATCTTTGGGGAAGAATATGCCTTTCGGGCAGGAACGGTAGGTACGGTCGCAGCTAAGACTGCCTACGGCTTTGTCAAGGGCTATGAGCGGGATTTTGGCAAGTACTACCGCGATGCCGAGGTCGAGCGCTTGGCTCTCGGTGCAGCTGGGGTCAAACGAACGACCGGTCAGCACCCGGGGGGAATCGTTGTTATTCCAAACTATATGGATGTCTATGACTTTACTCCGGTCCAGTATCCGGCAGATGATGTGACAGCTGAATGGCAGACCACTCACTTTAACTTCCACGATATCGATGAGAACGTCCTCAAGCTCGATGTCCTGGGACACGATGATCCGACCATGATTCGGAAGCTCCAGGACTTGTCAGGTATTGATCCAAATGATATCCCTATGGATGATCCAGGGGTCATGGCCCTCTTTTCTGGGACAGAAGTGCTAGGGGTAACAGCCGAGCAGATTGGAACACCGACAGGGATGTTGGGGATTCCAGAGTTTGGGACCAACTTTGTTCGGGGCATGGTCGAAGAGACCCATCCGACGACCTTCGCGGAGCTCTTGCAGCTCTCTGGTCTGTCTCACGGTACCGACGTGTGGTTGGGAAATGCCCAAGACTTGATCAAGGCGGGCATTGCCGATCTATCGACCGTTATCGGGTGTCGGGACGACATCATGGTTTACCTCATGCACGCGGGTCTCAAGCCTAAGATGGCCTTTACCATCATGGAGCGCGTGCGGAAAGGTATGTGGCTCAAAATCTCAGAAGAAGAGCGCAATGGCTACATCCAAGCCATGAAGGAAAACAATGTCCCTGAATGGTACATCGAGTCCTGTGGTAAGATCAAGTACATGTTCCCTAAAGCCCATGCGGCGGCCTATGTTATGATGGCCCTTCGTGTGGCCTACTTTAAGGTGCATCATCCACTCTATTACTACTGTGCTTACTTCTCGATTCGGGCCAAGGCCTTTGACATCAAAACCATGGGGGCAGGCCTTGAGGCCGTGAAAGCTCGGATGAAGGAAATCGCGGAGAAACGCAAGAACAACGAAGCTTCCAATGTCGAGATCGACCTCTACACTACCCTTGAGATTGTCAATGAGATGTGGGAGCGGGGCTTCAAGTTTGGCAAGCTAGACCTCTATCGCAGTCAGGCGACAGAATTCTTGATTGATGGGGATACCCTGATTCCACCATTTGTCGCTATGGATGGTCTAGGAGAGAACGTTGCCAAGCAAATCGTGCGGGCGCGTGAAGAAGGAGAATTCCTCTCTAAGACCGAGCTCCGGAAGCGCGGTGGTGTTTCGTCCACCCTGGTTGAAAAGATGGATGAGATGGGCATTCTTGGCAATATGCCAGAGGATAACCAGTTGAGTCTCTTTGATGATTTGTTTTGATGGAGGAAATCCATTTACAAAAGTTGATCCAGTTTCATCTAATGAAAAACGAATGCCAATTAGAAGGCTATTGTACATCCAATGGATTTACAACAGCCTTCTTTTTTGTTACAATGATAGATAGAAAGAAGGTGAGAAGATGTCAAAGACGAGCATGAGTATCCGTTTGGATAGTGAGGTTAAGGAGCAGGCCCAACTGGTGTTCAATCATTTGGGAATGGATATGACAACAGCGATCAATATTTTTCTTCGTCAGGCTATTCAATATCAGGGCTTACCTTTTGATGTTCGATTAGACGATCATGGGAAGTTGCTCCAAGTCGTAACGGATGTAGAGCAAAATCGGAATATGAGTCAACCCTTTGAATCAGTCTCAGACTTGATGGAGGACTTGCGTGCTTAAGATTCGTTATCATAAACAGTTTAAAAAAGATTTTAAGTTGGCGATGAAGCGAGGTTTGAAGGCAGACTTGTTAGAAGAAGTTTTGAATTTTCTGGTTCAAGAAAAAGAACTTCCTGTCAGATATCGTGACCATCAATTGACCAATTCCAAGTATTTCCAAGGTGTTCGGGAGTGTCATATCCAGCCGGATTGGCTTTTGGTTTACAAAGTAGACAAGGATGAATTGATTTTAAACTTGCTGAGGACAGGAAGTCACAGTGATTTGTTTTGATGGATTCAACGATCCTCGTTCAGTTTGAGGTTGGCTAATGATAGAAAAGAAAAAAAGAGCAATACCCTGGAAGTCAGGGAAAGTCATTTCCATTCGCCTACGAAACGGCGTCTATGTCTTAGCACAAATGGTGCGAGAGCCCTATCTGGTATTTTTTAACCATTTTAAGGGGGAAAATAGCTGGAAGGGGGTGACATTGAAAGAGGAGAATATTCTCTTTTGTAAAGCAGTCACTCGTCAGTTTCTACGCTCTAGTCCTGTAACGATTGTCAAAGATCTTGACCCTCTCTTAGATTATCGGTTACCCAAAGAATGGATTTATAGCCACATGAGAGGGCATCCGATTACGGTTTCGGTGAAGGGACGGGAGCGCCAAGTAGCTGGTTTTGGCCAACGGCTTTCCTTGGTTCAGGCCGATAAGGATAGTGGCCTACCAGAGGATAATCCTCTAATGGGCCTCTTCCAAGCCTATATCCTACCAGACATCCAAGAGCAAGATTGGGAGCGGGTCGGTCAGGCTGAGCTCATGTCTCTCGAAGTCTTTCCGACGCTCAATGAACGTCTCTATCTCTGTTTTCTTTATGGGGAAAATGTGAATCCAGAGCTAGATATCTCATTAGGAAAGCCCCTACCCGATGAGTATGAAACCTATCTCGATATTCTTAGCAGCAGCCCAGAGGCCCGACGTCTCTATCTGGGTGAGGAGGATGACTAAGAAAGGAATAGAACATAAAGTTAGAAATTTTTGCGGAAGACAAACCTGCTGAAAAAGTCTTTGACTATAAGTTAGAAGTAGCAGACTATGTGCTCCTCCTATCTACCGCGATGCTCTCAGGAGCGAATGCTCTAGCCAGCTTATGTACAGCCTTGAAAGAGTAGATGACAGAGAGTGGGACAGAAATCGGTAATTCGTTAGAATTCGATTTCGTCGTCCCACCTCCGCACAGTTGAGTAGGGCTGTAAAAGCTTATGAAATCAGCGTATTAGAGCCCACTCAACCACTGCGTCTTGCTCGACAATCCAAAGACAATTGAGAGGCTAGGACTTTTGTCCCAGCCTCTTTTCAGTCTTTTCAGATCTGATAAGTGTTTTCTTTGGCACTGGATTGTGTTACAATTTTTAGTAACAAGTGTTTATAACAAGGAAACAGAAAAGATGAAACAGAGGAGAAGCGTGTGGCAAGATATTTAGTAGGGCCTTACAATAATAGTTGGAACTTTATGGATGCGCTTGAAAAAGCGCAGGATGGTGATACCATCGAGTTTGAAAATGGGTATGTCTTTCAATGGCCGACAAATAAAGTGATCGAGATCGACAAGAACCTTCATTTCGTGGGGCATGTGGTCCCAAATCCAAATGGCAATGGGCGCATGTTTAACAACATCATTGAGGCTTCCTTCCGATTTGTAGAGGGAGCTCAGGTGACATTTGAAGATCTGTGGTTTAAAGTTGGTGGGAATTATACTACCTTGCTCTTATGGAATAGCTCAGATATCACCTGTAAACAGGTCTATTTTGAAGCAACCACTCCGACAAATAGTGAATTTTTTATCTATATGGATACGCATTCGAAGTTGACACTGGAAGGAGTCGGGATGAAGGTTCCGGAAAAACACCAAAGTGCCATCGGTATGTCCGCTTCGGAATTGACTATTCGCAATTCAACGATCTTTTCTAAGATAGATCTGTCAGAAGGCTCTAAATTGGCCTTAGAAAATGTCCATATTGAAATATTTGGGAATAATACCATCCATGCCAAGGACTCAGAAGTGATCGCAAAAAATTCAACGATTACAGGCGGGGATCTGGAAAAGGATTATCCACCAGTTTGGTTGAGGAATGTCATCTGGGAATCTGAAAACTGTAAAATAGAGTTGCCTACAGGAACTGGAATCTGTCTTGACAACAATGTTCAATTCAATTCGGATTCGGATCGTATGACCTCCATCAATTCATACAATAGTATGATCCGAGCTAACCAAGCGACATTTTCAGAATGTTTATGCGTCTATGAAGAGTCCTTTGCTTCTTTGACTGGAGAAACGACTTTCTTGAATGAGAATGCCCAAACCATTTCATTTGGAGTTTTTGATGAGAGTGTGTTGATGGCTGAGCATCTGATTTGCCATAAGATTGCGGATCCCAATATCCGACTCCAAAGTGGGGCCTTTGTGAAGGCAGGTACCATGACCTATAGGCAGGGCGATGCGCGTGATCTGACCAAGGAAATCGAGGATGGTTGTGACTATCTCATTGGCAGAGAAGTGGCCAAGGGCAATGCGCAAGTCGTTGCTACGGGACAGGCGACGGATGCAACGGTGGCTCCAACTACCGCAAGAGACTCTGGACCAGAGAAGAAACAAGATGCTCTTCAAGAACTCAATAGCCTGATTGGTCTTGAAAAAGTCAAACATGAGATCAAGAAAATGATCAACATGGTGGAATTTAACAAGAAACGAATCGCCAGTGGCAAGGCACCTGAAAAGCAAACACTCCATGCGGCCTTTATGGGAAACCCTGGTACAGGGAAAACCACTGTGGCCCGTCTATTGGGACAAGTGCTCTTTGATGCGGGTGTTCTCTCAGGGGAAGAATTCCGTTTCGTGGAAGCAACGGAGTCCGATCTGATCTCTTCGAATATTGGAGGAACAGCTGAACAGACCCAAGCCCTGCTTGAAAAAGCGCGAGGAGGAATCCTTTTTATTGATGAAGCCTATAGCTTGGATAAAAAGGACAGCGGTGCGGACTTTGGGATCGAGGCGATCAATACCATCCTCAAATTTATGGAGGACAATCGCGATGATATCATGATCATCTTTGCCGGCTATACCAAGGAAATGGAAGAGTTCTTAAAGACCAATCCAGGCCTCCGTTCTCGGGTACCAAATAATTTCATCTTTGAAGATTTCACAGGAGATGAGATTGTCCAACTAGGTGAAATGATCTTAAGCAAAGGAGACTACAAACTCGAAGACCGGGATTACTATGCGCGGCATGTTAAGCGGGCTTATGATGGCTCGCTAGATAAGAGCAATGGTCGCTGGATCCGGAACCTGGATGAGCAATTGACCAAGACCATGGCAGATCGGGTGGTGGCCCAAGGTTCTGACGATATTGAGACCATCCTCAATAGCGATATCGATGCTGTCCTTAACCAAGGTAAGTATCAAGCAGGAGCCGATAAGGAAGAAGATGGAATGGCTGCCCTCAACCGTTTAGTTGGCATTGCCAAGGTGAAAGAGCAAGTGGAACAATTCGTGGCCATGGCTGAGTTCAATCAAAAACGGGCTGAACAAGGTGGCATCGTCGAAGATACGACCTTGCACTCTCTCTTTCTTGGAAATCCCGGCACAGGGAAGACCACCGTGGCCCGCATTTTGGGCAATATCCTCTTCCAAAAAGGGGTTATCAAGCAGAAGAAATTCATCGAAGTATCGCGGAGTAATCTGGTTGGAGGCTACCAAGGTCAAACAGCCTTGAAGACGCGTGAAGTTTTGGAGAGTGCACTGGGTGGAGTCCTCTTTATCGATGAGGCCTACACGCTCTATACCGGTTTAAATGATGATTTTGGGAAAGAAGCCTTGGACGAAGTCCTCAAATTTATGGAGGACCACCGCCGCGATATCGTCATTATCTTTGCTGGCTATACCAGAGAGATGCATGACTTCTTGCAGGTCAATTCAGGTTTGCAAAGTCGGATCCCGACTACATTTGATTTTGAAGACTACAGCCCAGATGAGATTGTGGAGATCGGTCTGTTAGGATTGCGTAAGCAAGGCTACCAAGTCAATGAAGCCCTTTACGGAGAGATTGTGAAAGGGAATTATATGCGTGCCAATGACCATAGTAATGGTCGCTGGGTCCGCAATCTTAATGAAAAACTCTTGCGCCAAGTATCGACTCGGGTAACTCGTGAAGGTAGTACAGACTACAATTCCATTTTGGATCAAGATTTGGAAGCTTTGAGAGAGAATAGCGATTCTGAACAACCTCATACCGTGGATGATCAAGGCTATGTTCTTCCTTAAGCTAGAAGGAACAAGAAAAAGAGGCTGGGACAAAAGTCCTAGCCTCTCAATTATTTTTGGATTGTTGAGCAAGACGCAGTGGTTGAGTGGGCTCTACTACGCTGATTTCATCAGCTTCTACAGCCCTACTCAACTGTGCGGAGGTGGGACGACGAAATCGAATTCTAACGAATTACCGATTTCTGTCCCACTCTCTTTTTGCATGGACTTATGGTATACTAGGAGGAGATCATTCACTTATGAAGGAGAAAGCAATGGTTTTACCAAATTTTAAAGAAAACCTCGAAAAATATGCCAAATTATTAGTGGCGAACGGCATCAACGTGCAACCTGGTCATACCTTGGTCTTGAACATTGATGTGGAACAAAGAGAATTGGCCCACTTGATCGTGAAGGAAGCCTATGCTTTGGGGGCGCACGAAGTGATTGTCCAATGGGCAGATGATTTTACTACCCGTGAAAAATTCCTCCATGCACCGATGGATCGTTTGGACAATGTGCCAGACTACAAGATCGCTGAGATGAACTACCTCTTAGACCACAAGGCTAGTCGCTTGGGTGTGCGCTCGTCTGATCCAGGTGCCTTAAATGGTGTTGATGCAGAGAAGCTTTCTGCCTCTGCCAAGGCTTTGGGTATGGCTATGAAACCAATGCGCATCGCCACTCAATCCAACAAGGTCAGCTGGACAGTGGCTGCAGCAGCAGGTTTAGAATGGGCGAAAAAGGTCTTCCCAAATGCGACGAGCGATGAAGAAGCAGTGGATCTCCTGTGGGATCAAATCTTCAAGACTTGCCGAGTTTACGAGGAAGATCCAGTCAAAGCATGGGAAAAGCATGCAGCTATTTTGAAGAGCAAGGCAGATACACTGAATAAGGAACAATTCTCAGCCCTTCATTACACAGCCCCAGGGACTGATTTGACTCTTGGCTTGCCGAAAAACCACGTCTGGGAATCTGCCGGAGCCATCAATGCCCAAGGCGAAAGCTTCTTGCCAAACATGCCGACAGAAGAGGTCTTCACAGCTCCTGACTTCCGCCGTGCTGAAGGTTATGTAACGTCTACAAAACCGCTTAGCTATAACGGAAACATCATCGAAGGGATCAAAGTGACCTTTGAAAATGGAGAAATTGTGGATATCACAGCAGAAAAAGGCGATCAAGTCATGAAAGATTTGGTCTTCAAAAACAAGGGAGCGCGTGCCTTGGGTGAATGTGCCCTCGTACCAGACCCAAGCCCAATTTCCCAATCAGGCATTACCTTCTTCAACACTCTCTTTGATGAAAATGCCTCTAACCACTTGGCCATCGGGGCAGCCTATGCAACCAGCGTAGAAGGTGGCGCAGAGTTCACAGAAGAAGAACTCGAAGCAGCCGGCCTCAACCGCTCAGACGTCCACGTTGACTTCATGATCGGCTCAAGCCAAATGGATATCGACGGTATCCGTGAGGATGGAACACGCGTACCACTCTTCCGTAATGGAGATTGGGCAATTTAAGGAGAAACTATGATTGGAAGTATGTTTGTCGGTCTTTTGATCGGACTTCTAGCTGGAGCTATCACCAATCGTGGCGAACGCATGGGATGTTTTGGGAAAATGTTCCTGGGCTGGATTGGTGCCTTTTTAGGACAATTACTCTTTGGTGCTTGGGGACCAAGCCTAAACGGTACAGCGATTATCCCATCGATTCTTGGTGCCATGATTTTATTAGCCATCTTCTGGGAAAGAGGAAGCTAGGTTTAACTTGCTAAAACAGATAGAGTGGTTGGAAATCTTCCAACCTCTTTTTTAGTCAAAACTTGATCATCAAAGTAAAATCAGGTATGATGGAAGGTATGTTCTGTTATGATTAAATAAGATAATTATGGCTGTGGTAGACTGGTGAAAAGTTAGTTTAGTTTCTCCGTCTAAGAATGAAACAGTATAGAAAGTAAGAGACATCTATGTTTAAACCCGCAAAAATCGAGTATTTACCGAAAATGAATTTTCGATATCGTTTGTTAAAAGTAGAGAATGAATGGTATTTAATGGAAGTCGATCGGCCAATTATAACAAGTTATTTTCTTCCATGGTTTACCTATTTTGTCCCTCATAAAGGTTATCAGCTAACAGAGGATGAAGTAGAAGCAATAGCTCCGAAAGTGCTTGAAGGAGATAAGAACATGCTTTCAACTCAGACTAAAGTGGGGATCTCAACACTTGGTGCTGGTTCCTTAGCAGTTTTACTAGGTAGAGCTTTTCCGATAGAGGATTATTTATATTTTACTTCCCATCTACTGAATCTAGTGTTAATGATCCTTGTTCTATGTATTGTTGTTGGGCTTCGTATTTGGCTGAGCACTAGGAAAATAGAGACTGGAATGATGGCTTCTAAGAAAGCTAAAAGAATCTATTGTCGCCCAGCAAAATTTAGGATAGTACTAAGAAATCTTTTATTGTTGATAGTTCCTTTGTTTTTGTCAAGTGCAATGATTTACTCAGTTTTGAGTAAAATTAAACCAAATCTAATTGTTCATATGGTCCTATTTGTTACTTCATTTATGTATTTAGCATCAGCTATTTTAGGTTTATATGCTCCAGGCGACGATTTCAAAGCTAAAATCAAGTAGATCCAGTCGAGTAAAACCCAGAAGCAATAGCAGCGTCCATCTGCTTTTGGCCCTTAAAACAATTTTTTAGAAAGGAGCATGCTATGAAAAATGAAAAGAAAGTCGATATTAAGCAGGCGAACAAAGTCTACTTTAAAAGTTTAGCCAATACACGCGCTTCAGCGGCTATGATGATCAATTCGTGGACAGGCGTATTTCTGTTCGCATTTGAAATCCTTTGTTTTTATTCGTATGATGTATCGAAAGGTATAAAACCATTTAGTCATTGGTTTTTTGATATCCTCGTCATCTATTGTCTTTACCATATCATTGCATTTTTCTTGCCGTTAATGGGGGCATTTATATATAGAAGACAAGTGTTGTCAACGACTCTACTCTTATTCACCTATGTAGGAATGTTTTTATCGCTCCAAGTCATGGGCTTGCTCATCATTGTTTCTGCTCTTGCAAATAAGGAATTTGAAGTAGGTTTCCCGAAATATGGCTTCATCGTCATTACTTTTCTTGTGATTTGTACCTTATTGGGCTTTATTTATCATCATTTTTGGCTTAAGAAGCAGTTAAAGATTGGCTTTTCACCAACTAGAACCCTGGGAAATTATTTCGCAAAATCAAGTAGTTACAGTAGCAATGCCCTAACGATCATCTTCGTCTGCTCCATGATAGGAGCGGCCCTTACTGGCTATTATGGAGTGGTGCTAGGAGTATCCGTAAGCATACTATTCAGTTACGCTTTTACTCAGTTGCTGACAGAAGTTGGTTACCTCTTGTATTTGAAAACGAAAAGCAAGGATTACTGGGAGGATGAACCTGAGGAGAATCCGACGTTGTGGGATTTACTATGGGGTTGGTTGAAAGGCTTCAGTCTGAAAAAAGCTAAACATCGTATTTTATTAGAAATTTTAGTTTTTATATCCTTTACAGTAATTGCCTATAATTCAGGATATTCTAAACCAGGTATAAAATATCCATTTTGGCTAGTGTGGGGAGTAAGAATTTTAGTTTATACAATCGTGCTTGATCTATTTATCAGTATAGTGCGCTCTATCATGCGTAAGTTTTCGAATAAAAAGCAAGGCAAAAAATAACAAAAAAATACCTAACTGAGAGTTTCCTCAGTTAGGTATTTTTGTCGGTTACGCTATTCTAAAATCAAGAGGCCTTCTTTGATTTCAAATGGGTTGTTTGGGTTGATGCGGTCATAGAACATGATGCCGTTGGTGTGGTCGATTTCATGTTGAACGACGATGGAATTGTAGCCTTTGAGTTTGATGCGTTTCTTTCCCCCATCTTTTGTGAAATACTCAACCGTCACGCGGGCATGGCGAACCACATAGCCTGGGACGTTGCGGTCTACAGAGAGACAGCCTTCCCCGTCGCCAAGAGCCGCATCTTGAACAGAATGGGCGACAACCTTTGGATTGTACATGACTTCTTGAAGGCTATAGGCTTCTTTTGGTGGGTTTCCATCGGCATCTTCTGGATTGGGAACCAAAACAGCGATGATTCGTTTAGAGATATCCAGCTGAGGGGCAGCGAGCCCCACTCCTCCACGGAGGCCAAGTTTTTCAGCCATAACAGGGTCTTGAGAATGGTGCAAGAATTGCATCATTTTTTCACCCAGGATAATTTCCTGATCAGACAAAGGGAAGGTCACGTCTTCTGCAACAGCTCGAAGTGTTGGATTTCCTTCGCGGATAATGTCATCCATATCAATCAAATGGGATGCTCTTGTAACTTTTTCAATTGCTTTCATCGTTTTACTCTCACTTTCTTTCTACCCTCCATGATAACACAAAAGAGCCTAAAATTAAAGTTATCTGTCGACGGTTTCCGCATGTTTGATGGACAAATCATTCATCCTTTTTGCATCTAAAATCGTATAGACTCGCCCTTCTCTTTGGACTAAGCCCTCTTCGATCATCTGCTTGATGACACGGCTAAGGTGGCGGTAGCTGATCCCAAAACGCAGGGCCAGCTGATTCATCTTGGGCTTGAGGGTCCCATTTTCATCGCAATGCTCCAGAAAATGCGAGGCGAGGCGTTCCTTGACCGAATAATGAAAGTTGGCAGGAGCCAAATAGTTGATCTGGTGTAATTTCTCAGCCAAGGTCTTGGTCGTAGAGCGCAAAAAGGTTGGATCAAGCAGGAGGCGCTTCTTAAAGTGCAGGGCTGGGAGCTGGACGACTAGCGAGTCTTGGTCTGCAATGACTGATGAGATACAGACCCGATCGAGCAGGAGCTCAATCTCTCCTAAGAGTCCAGGTTTTTCTTGGATTTCAAGGATGGTGTCGCTGCCATTCTCAAGACTGTGGATAATCTTGAGCCGGCCTTTGAGAAAATAAGGAATGACATCTTGCTCAGAGCCTTGGCGGCAGATATAATCTCCAGCCTGGTAGAGAACGAGGTCCAGTTGGCTGAGGCAGTCGCCCGGAAAGATCTGGTCCAATTGGTAGTCTGTGATGATTTCCTTGAGTCTTGTAGATGGGGAAATTTTTTTCATCTCAATCTCCTAAAATAGGACAAATGTCCTGTTTTTCTATTTCTAAATTGATTATACTAGGATTCTATTGAAAATACTAGTTTGAATCTTTTCTGAAAAAACTAGTAAAATCAAATGTTACCAGTAAAGTGTAGGAAATAAAAAAATGAAAAAAACAATGGAAAGAATCAGTCTCTTGAGTTTGTCGCTCATGCTGATCTCATCCTTTTCAATTACAGCAGGTTTGCCGGCTATGAAGGCCTATTTTAGCCACTTCGGCTATACAGCAAGTCAGGTGGAACTCTTGGTTTCCCTGCCAGCCTTTGCGGTCGTGGCCATGCTTTTTTTAAATAGCCTGATCGAGCGGTGGATGAGTGAGCGCCAGATGATTGTCGTAGGGCTCTTGCTCTTTTCAACTAGTGGCCTCTTGCCTTTGGTTGTGCAGGACTATCCTCTCATCTTTCTGAGTCGTTTGCTCTTTGGCTTGGGGACAGGAATGATCAATGCCAAGGCTATTTCGATTATCAGTGAGCGCTACTCAGGCAATGATAAGACCCGGATGCTGGGCTATCGGGGGTCTGCTGAAGTGGTGGGCTCTGCCATCTTGACCTTTATTGTGGGACAACTCTTACCCCTAGGCTGGCCGGCGATCTTTGCCGTATATGGTGGTGGTTACTTGATTTTACTCCTCTATATCCTTTTTGTTCCCTATCCTAAGGGGCAAAAACAGGCTAGCTTGAAGGGGAAAAAGAAAGGTTCCGCACGCCTTCGCTCCCCTCAATGGCGTTTTAGTCTAATGCTAGCTGTGATTGCTGGTATCATCATTTGCTTCAATTCTATTATTAGCTTGCGCGTGCCGGATATTATCGTTGATGCTCGTATGGGAACGGCGACAACAGCTGGAACCGTCTTGAGTCTGATGCAATTGACAGGGATTGTAGCAGGGGTAGGCTTTGCCAGTTTAACACATGTTTTCAAAAAGAACTTGCTTATGATCATGTGCTTTGGCTTCGGTCTAGCTCTGGCCTTGATTGGCTTGTCTAGCCAGCTATGGAGCTTGGTTCTAGGAACCTTGCTGGCAGGATTTACCTACAGTACGGGGGTCACCAGTATCTTCTATCACTTATCTGAAAAAATCCCGACCAATCTCCTGAATCTTGCGACCTCGCTGGTCTTGATCGGCTGCAATCTTGGATCAGCCGTCTCTTCTTTCTTCATCCAGTTGGTGACGCCACTAGCTCCTTCCAATCATCTGCTCTTTGTCTTGATTGGTGTTTTGATGCTCCTAACAGGAGTCTTCGCCTCACAATTACTAGCACGAACGAAATGATTGAGAAATCATTTCGTTTTTTTAATTCAATCTATTGCGTCCTGTCACTAGCTCGTGTTATTATAGGAGGAGTGTGAAAAAAAGATTAGTTTAAAGGAAAAAATAATGAAAAGAATCATGGAGAAAGTGAGTATTCTCGCGCTTTCATTTATATTGACGACTTCGTTTTCTATTTCGAGTGCGCAGTCGGCCATGTTTGCCTATTATAAGGGAATTCCTCACAGCATGATTGAGCTCTTGGTCTCGCTTCCTTCTGCAGGGATCATGGTTTCACTCATCTTCAATAAATGGATTGGGCGCCTATTTTCAGAGCGTCAGATGATTGTGACAGGCCTAGTCGCTTACGCTCTATGTGGCTTTATTCCCTTAATCAGTCCAGCCTATCCAGTTGTCTTTTTGTCTCGGATTATTTTCGGGATGGCGGTTGGCTTGCTCAATGTTTCTGCCATTGCCATTATCAGTGAGCGCTATAAAGGAAAAGAACGCGTCCAAACCCTTGGCATTCGTGGTTCTGCAGAGGTTGTTGGGACGGCCGTTTTAACCTTTGGAGTCAGCCTCTTGATTCGCTTTGGCTGGCAGGCTGCCTTTCTCGTTTACGGCATCAGTATTCCTATCTTACTTTTGTATCTCTTATTTGTGCCTTATGGATCTAAGACAGAAGCAGTGGAGGAAAAACACAAGGATGTGAAGATGACGGGGGGACAATGGCGGACTACGCTCGGCTTAGCGGTCGTTGCGGCAGCTATCGTCTTGTCCAATGTCATGATCACCGTTCGGATTCCAAGTGTGGTAGAACAAGTTGGACATGGCACTGCCCAAACTGCTGGGGTTATATTAGCAGCCATGCAATTTGTTGGGATCTTGGCAGGTTTGGCCTTCTCGCCCTTGACCTATCTATTCGGTGATCGTTTATTATTGGTTTCGGGAGTAGCTTATGGTGTGGCCCAAATGTTGATCGGGGTCTCTCCAAATCTCTTGATTCTTGCCCTTGTAACAATTGCTTCTGGCTTCGCCTACAGTGTGGCTTTGACAACAGTTTACAATGTCTTATCTGATAAGATGCCAGCAGGGGTCTTGAGCCAGGCAACGTCCATTGCGGTTTTGGGATGTAGTACAGGTTCGATCGCAACGACCTTTGTCCTTAGTCTATTAGGGACGATCTCATCCGCTCCAGTCTTCATTTTTGGATTTTCTGGTATCCTCATGATCCTGGTTTCCTTTTTTGGTCTTTGGATTGTACGAAAGAGCGGGAAGTAATCATGCGACTAGATAAATTTTTAGTGGATTGTGGCGTGGGGAGCAGGTCCGAGGTCAAACAACTCCTCAAGCAAAAGAAAATCGCAGTAAATGGAAAAAAAGAGACAGCAGGAAAACTACAGATTGATCCAGACAAGGATCAGGTGACCTTTATGGGAGAAGACCTGGTCCATGAAACCTTCGTGTATTATCTGCTTAATAAACCAGCTGGGGTCATCTCAGCGACTGAAGATGACCATCACCAAACGGTGTTAGATCTATTGGATGAGACAGCCCGTCACAAGGAAGTCTTTCCTGTCGGGCGTCTAGATATCGATACCCATGGCTTACTCCTTTTGACCAATAATGGCAAGCTCGCTCATGCCATGCTTTCGCCGAAGAAGCATGTGTCGAAGATCTACCGTGCCCAGGTGGCTGGGATCATGGATGAGGCAGATGTGGCCCGTTTTGAAGCAGGCATTGCCCTCAAAGACTTCACGACTTTGCCTGCGAGATTGCAGATCTTAGAGGTGAATGAGGCAAGCGCCAGCTCCTATGTCGAAATTGAAATCGCTGAAGGAAAATTCCATCAGGTCAAGCGCATGGTCGCTGCCTGTGGCAAGGAGGTGGTGGATTTAGAGCGGATCTCTGTGGGTCCTCTAATGCTAGATCCAACTCTTCAATTGGGAGAATGGCGAAGACTCCAGCCTTCAGAACTCAAGTCCCTAGAGGTCTTCGGTGTTCCTTTATAAGCAAAAAACCAAGAGGCTGGGACAAAAGTCCTAGCCTCTCAATTATTTTTAGATTGTCGAGCAAGACGCAGTGGTTGAGTGGGCTCTACTACGCTGATTTCATCAGCTTTTACAGCCCTACTCAACTG
>NZ_CAXSMM010000004.1:0-184745 GCF_964238605.1 Streptococcus parasanguinis
ATTGGTGCAAATGTTACTTTTCCGTTTTTGTTTGTAACAGTTTGAAGCTTGTTAGCACCCTCGTACAATTCAAAGCTGAATTCACCGTCTTTTAGATCACGACCTGTCAACTCTTTTGTCAACTCAATTGTTGCAGTTGTTGCGTTTGGTGTGAAGGCATTGGTAAATATTTTGCTTTCTGGATAGACGACTTCTGCCTGCAAGGCATCTCCATCACGAGTGACTTTAACAGTCACTTGTTTTTCAGATGCATCGTAAGCAATCGTAGCATTATCCCCTTTGACCTCTTTCACAGTATAAGTATGTTCACCTTCTGCTGTGTAAGAAATAGCATCAAAGGTTACTTTGCCAGATTTGTTGGTAACAGTTTGAAGTTTGTTTGTACCTTCGTACAATTCAAAACTAAACTCACCGTCTACCAAGTCACGGCCTGTCAACTCTTTTGTCAACTCAATTGTTGCATTTGCCGCCTTTGGTGTGAAGGCATTGGTAAATATTTTGCTTTCTGGATAGACGACTTCTGCCTTCAAAGCTCCTCCATCACGAGTGACTTTAACAGTCACTTGTTTTTCAGAAGCATCGTAAGCAATAGTGGCATTGTCGCCCTTCACTTCCTTCACAGTGTATGTGTGTTCACCTTCTTCAGTGTACTCAATCGGTGCAAATGTAATTTTCCCGTTTTGGTTAGTAGTTGTTTGAAGTTTGTTTGAACCTTCGTACAATTCAAAGCTAAACTCGCCGTCTACCAAGTCACGACCTGTAAGAACTTTATCCAGCTCAATAACAGCTTGGGTTTTGGCCGGCTTCTCTTTCTTGTTTACAATGGTTTTGCTAACAGGTTTCGTTGGTGTCGTAAATTCACTAGCTTCAACAATTGTATCTTCTGCCAAGTCATACCCTTTCGGAGCTTGAATTTCTTTGATGATGTATTTATCTCTCAAGAGTTCTTTAAGGCTAAATTCACCTTTAGCATCTGATTCAAACTCACCTAATACTTGGCCAGTTGCTTGACGGATAACTTGGAATTTCGCACCTTTCAGCGGTTCATTACTTTCGTCAACTTTATGAACTTGAATGCCGAAGGCATAACCAACACCTTCACCACCCGCGATTTGGATATTTACTTTACTATTTGAATCGTATGGTTTTTTATTATCACCTACGATAGTCGCCTTATTTTTGATCACCTCACGGTCAACCGCATCATAGTTAACAACTGCTTCATATTCAACTGCAAAGTGATCGTTAGCAGAAATGTTCCCTAGATTAATCGTAAATGTAGTATCTGTTGCATTTACAGTGTATTGAGAGGTGACATCTGTTTTGTTTTTAAGTTGCCATGTTCCAGTGCTGTAATCCCAAGTACCTTTGTAGATCTTAAAGCTACCAGCCTTGTAGGTTACACCTGGTGATTCCATAGAATCTGAAAGAACTGCATTGCTGATTGCCTCGTTGGTCCTATTTACAGAAATACGAAAACCTAGGCTCTTGTGATCTCCATTATCCCAACCAGATTTGATAATAGTATACCGTTTACCTTCTCCGACAGTCCCACTTTTTACTGTACCATCGAATTTCACTTTGTTATTAACAGAGACCTTAACTGGCGCATTACCATCATTTGGAAACTTATCTTTATTAACACCAGCATAGAAGAAGAACGAACCTGAAATATCATTTTTCTCTTCAACAAACTTTGTGAATGTCAAGACAATTTTACCAGTAGTTGCATCAACCTTTGCGTTAGCGATCAATTTACCAGTAATGGAGTCATTAATTTCAAAATCCTGCGATTTGATGTCAATTGGAGAAGCAATAACTACTTCCGTCGTATCTCCTGCTTTAACGTTTTTTCCTTCCAAAGCAAACTTTGCATTAAGACGGAAAGTATCGTATCTTCCAAGCGGAGCTGTTAAATCCCCGCCATCATTGTTTTGAACTTTTACATTTGTGATGACATCCACTTTTTTTGACGTTTCTGCATTTACAATTTTAGAAAAAAGCGTAAAGCATACCATCAATAATGAAAGCATCATCAATAGATATATTGCCAATTTTTTCATTTTATCTCCCCTTATATTCATAATAATAGGCAAAAAATATTATATCACAAATTAGTAGTAATACAAGTAAAAGGTGGCATTTTTTTATTTAGCATCTTGTCAAAATGAAATGTCCTCACAAAACAATTGATGATCATACAAGTTTTTTTACCTATATTATGTTAAAATAGAGAGGAAAATAGAATCGTCCTTCAAGGCACACATTCGGCCGTTTCGAAGGTGCAAGCGCTAGATTTCCTAGCCTTGTTGAAAAAATAGACATAGAAATGGAAGATACAATGGAAAAACAAACCGTTGCAGTATTGGGTCCTGGTTCATGGGGAACAGCCCTTTCACAAGTCCTCAATGATAACGGCCATGAAGTCCGTCTCTGGGGAAATATCCAAGAACAAATCGATGAAATCAATACCGCTCATACCAATCAACGCTATTTCAAAGACATCGTTATTAGCGAAGAGATTACTGCTACGACCGATCTGAAAGCAGCTTTGGACGGCGTGGATGCTATCCTTTTTGTCGTTCCTACAAAGGTGACCCGCTTGGTCGCTAAACAAGTCGCTGAAACACTGGATCACCCTGTCACAGTCATGCACGCTTCTAAAGGGCTCGAACCTGGTACACACGATCGGATTTCTCAAATCCTTGAAGAAGAAATCCCTGCTTCTCTTCGCAGTGAAGTAGTGGTCGTTTCTGGACCGAGTCATGCAGAGGAGACCATCGTACGGGACATCACCCTCATTACAGCAGCTTCAAAAGATTTAGAAGCTGCACGCTATGTTCAAGAACTCTTTAGCAATCACTACTTCCGTCTCTATACCAATACAGATGTTATCGGAGTGGAAACTGCTGGAGCCTTGAAGAATATCATCGCAGTCGGAGCTGGAGCCCTGCACGGTCTTGGTTATGGGGACAATGCCAAAGCAGCCATCATCACGCGCGGTCTCGCTGAAATCACGCGCCTTGGCGTTAAGCTCGGAGCTAGCCCATTGACCTATAGCGGTTTGTCTGGGGTTGGTGATCTGATCGTTACCGGAACTTCTGTCCATTCCCGCAACTGGCGAGCTGGGGATGCTCTCGGACGTGGCGAAAAATTGGAAGATATCGAAGCCAACATGGGTATGATCATTGAAGGGATCTCTACGACCAAAGTCGCCCACGAGCTGGCCCAAGAATTGGATGTCTACATGCCGATTACACAAGCCATTTACCAAGTCATCTATGAAGGAAAAGATATCCGCGAAGCCATCCACCACATGATGAGCAATGAATTTAAAGAAGAAAATGAGTGGAAATAAGTCAACCACCCTAACATCAATCCTACCTTTTAGAAAGGAAACTATATGACTAAAGTTAGAAAAGCAGTCATTCCTGCGGCTGGTTTGGGGACACGCTTCCTCCCAGCTACCAAAGCTTTGGCAAAGGAAATGTTGCCAATCGTTGACAAACCTACGATCCAATTTATCGTAGAAGAGGCTCTGAAATCTGGGATTGAGGAAATCCTTGTCGTAACAGGGAAGGCCAAACGTTCGATCGAAGACCATTTCGATTCTAACTTCGAATTGGAATACAATCTCGAGCAAAAAGGCAAGACTGACTTACTCAAGTTGGTCAATGATACAACAGCGATCAATCTTCATTTCATCCGCCAAAGTCACCCTCGAGGTTTAGGGGACGCTGTTCTTCAAGCCAAAGCCTTTGTTGGAAACGAGCCTTTTGTCGTTATGTTGGGAGATGATCTCATGGACATCACTAATGATGATGCCTTGCCATTGACCAAACAATTGATGAACGACTACGATGAAACCCATGCGTCAACCATCGCTGTGATGGAAGTCCCTCACGAAGAGGTTTCTTCTTACGGTGTGATCGCACCTCAAGGAGAAGGTATTAACGGTCTTTATAGCGTTGAAACTTTTGTCGAAAAACCAAACCCAGAGGATGCTCCAAGTGATCTCGCCATTATCGGACGCTACCTCTTGACTCCTGAAATCTTTGATATTCTTGCAAATCAAGAACCAGGTGCTGGCAATGAAATTCAATTGACGGATGCGATCGACACCCTCAATAAGACCCAACGAGTCTTTGCCCGTGAATTTAAAGGCCAACGCTACGATGTAGGTGATAAATTCGGCTTCATGAAAACTTCGATCGACTATGCCTTGAAACACCCTCAAGTCAAAGATGATCTTAAACAATATATTATTGACCTTGGAAAAAAATTAGAAGCAACTGAACAAACTGCAGACTAATCATTTTCAAATCTACAGAATACAAAAGAGACTGGCCATATCATGTAAGAGCTTTGCTGCCCTACAATGGTCAGTCTTTTTTTATAAAAAAGAGGCTGGATAAAAATCCGGCCTCTTTCGTTTCATTGGACTTGGTCCAATTTACTTTTTATTCTTATTGTTTAAGGATGAACATTGTAAGAATAATTTGTATTTGGGAAAGTTTCAATTTCGCCTGGATTAAAGTTAGAACCGAAGCGATTATTGTTGTTTACACTGTTTCCTACTACAGGAGCTTCAACCGGAGATTGAACTTTTTCTTCTGGCTTCACAGGCGTTTCTACTTTCGAAGATACAGCAGGTTGTTTATCCTTGTTAGCAGCATAGCCAAAGCGATTATTTGGATTTCCTTCTGCATTTGCTGGAATGTCTTTATTAGAAGGTGTTGCTACATAATCTGGAGCTGGAATTTTAATTTTGTTCACATCTTCATTGATTTGTGGTTTTTCTGGAACTTTTGGTGTATCTGGTTTCTTAGGTTCTTCAGGATCTTTATAATTATCTGGTTGAGAAGCACGATATGGATCAGATTTACGTCCAGCTGCCTCTAATTGTTTTTCCATTAATTTTTCATAATCTTTGAAGTGTTGGAAAAGACGATCAGACAATTCCAGTGCATCTTTTGTCACCTTATCTTCGGCAGCTTTTGCAGCTTCCGGTTGATCTTTCAACGCATAATATTCAATATCTTTCTTTTCTTGATCAACAATAAATTGTTTTTCAAGAGCTTTCCAGTGATCTTGGACTGATTTTCCAAAGACATCTTGGTTATTGATCGCCATATTGTCAATGTGCCATACTGTCCAATACCATGAATTTGGATCATAAGTTGCTGTTTGAGGTTTGAAAGCTTCGTAAGTATCTTTTAGATTACCATAGAATGGAACATAAGGAGTGTTCCGAGATGGTCCCATACCAAGCCATAACGTACCACCAAATGATTTTGGAAGTTTTGGATTGATTTGGTAGACATGGGCATCAATAACGTTTTCGTTTCCTAAAGCATACTTGTATTGGTCTTTACGAACAGCATCATTGCTACCATTATCCCCTTGTTTCTTGACACCAATTTGATCGTCTGGAACAAAACGACCATTCAAATGTTCAAAACGGTTGCGTTGGAGAGCAAAGGCATCTTCCAAAGTAAATTTCTTGTTTGGATCTGTTGGTGAGCGGAAGAGTTCGTATTCATCATCTTCATAAGTCACTTTTGATTTTGGATCCAAAAGAGTGATTCCTGCGTAAGTACGTGAACGGTCTCCTTCAGCATATTTTTCTGGTCCATAAGATTTAGCGATATGGAAGTTACCATCTTTGTCTGTCTTGTAGTTACCAGATTCTTTGGCTACTTTTTCGACATCTTTCGAAGCGATCACATTTTCCTTGTCATTCAAATCCACATGACCAAGGTAGTAGGTATTTGCAAAGACTGCATATTTGTCTTCTGGGACTTTTACTGCTACATATTGGTGACCAGAAAGAATTTCCATGTACCAAGTTTCTTTCTGGTCCGCAATAACAACTGTATTCCCCTCAGCTGAACCTTTTTCTTCAATGACTTTCGCAAGTAATTCGATTCCTTCGCGAGCAGATTTTGCACGAGGTAAAATTACATCAAGCATGGCAGCTTCTGGAATTCCCTTTTCTGTCAATGGGTCAGTCTTCAAGACTTTTTTGTTTGGAATGGCTGTAACAGTTGAGGTCATAGAAACGCCGGCTTCGTTAAATCCATGTTCACCAAAAGCACCGTTACTACCATCTCCACGAGCAGAGTCATAAGTCGCTGTGTATTTCATTTCACTAGCAGCATGTGGATAGGTAAAACCATTAGATTCGTCTTCCAGTTGATCCCCTTCCTTATAGTTCTTCGCATCAACAACTACAAAGTTTTTGTTGTGCTTTCCACCATTTGGATAGTAAGGGTAGTCTTCTGTCCGACCAAAGAGAGTGGTCCCATCCTTGGTCAATTGGCGACCAATGATAAAACCGCAACAGGCTTGAACAGCTTGAATTGGTAGGAGTAAAAGTGTCATCGCTACCAATGAGAGTTTTAACAACCATTTTTTCATGGCAAATCTCCTTTGTTTTTGCACTACTTTTGACAAAATAGCACTATTTTTGGTTTTTATATCTCCAGTTTACACCTTTCTCAACCCTTTTGCAAGCGCTTTCTATTTTGCATTTTTATACTTTTTTACCCATGATTACCTTCTCTATGGACCTAGCAATAGAAGGCTCATTTAGCCTCTACAAATATATTATAATAAATATATACAATCCTTTGCATTTCAAACAATTTTCTGTTAGTTTACGATTTTGCTACATTTTTTAGGAAAAAAAGAGAGTGGGACAGAAATCGGTAATTCGTTAGAATTCGATTTCGTCGTCCCACCTCCGCACAGTTGAGTAGGGCTGTAAAAGCTGATGAAATCAGCGTAGTAGAGCCCACTCAACCACTGCGTCTTGCTCGACAATCCAAAAACAATTAAGAGGCTAGGACTTTTGTCCTAGCCTCTTCTTAAAATAGATTCAAGATTTTACCTAAGAAATAAAGCAAAAGCAAGAGATAAGAGAGGGCTGCACTCATCTGATAGGTTCGGTTCATAAAACGAGCTTCCCCTCTTACTGGAAAGACATAAGCCAACATGACCCCAGCTACTAAGCCACCGATGTGCCCCGCCATACTGATTCCTGGCATGAAGCTAAAGATCAAATTGACCACAATCAAGCTGGTATAGGACTGACTCAAGTGGCGAATATAGGGACTTTGGACAATAAAGCGCAGCGCACCAATGGTCCCAAACAGTCCAAAGAGGGCTGTAGAAGCTCCTGCTGCAATCACATCTGGCGTAAAAATAGCAACAAAGACATTACCCATCATGCCTGATAAGAGATAAAGAGCTAAGAAAGCCTTCGATCCAAAGAGATCTTCTGCCAAACGTCCTAAGTAATAGAGGGTGATCATATTGAGCACAAAATGTTCTAGGCCGATATGAACAAATGTAGCTGTCACTATTCGCCATAACTGGCTAGGATCGACTTTCACAACCTCTCCAATAATACCACCGCTATAGTAAATAGCAGCACCTGTTTGGTAGTCGCCTCCAAATCGGATAAACATGGAAAGAAAGACTGCCGTTGTGACGAGCAACAAGAGGCTGGTCACAGGATAACGACGATCAAAGAGTAACTTCATAGACTAGCACCTCCTGAACTGCCTGATCAAACGTATCTGGCTGGAAATCCTTCTGCTGGATGGAATAAATCGTACTAACCGTTTTTCCAGTAAAATCTGCTAAATAACGATCATAATAGCCACCACCATAGCCAATTCGGTAGCCTTTTGACTGGAAGACCACGCCTGGTACATGGATCAGATCAATCTCTGACTGTTCCACAAGCTTTCCTTTTTCATTGGGCTCCAGCAAACCAAAGCGTGTCTTTTCCAAAATATTAGGATCGTATTCCACAAATTCCATTCGCCCTTGTGGATAGGTACGGGGAACACAGACGCGTTTTCCAAGTTGAAGAGCTGCTTGGATCAAGCTAGCTGTGGAAACTTCATGGTCAAAAGACAGATAGGTCGCAAGGGTCTTTGCCTCCTGAAAAGCTGGCAGCTCCAAGAGGCGCTGAGTCAGCTCTTCATCTGCTTGAGTTTTCACGGATTCTGGCAACTGTTTCATGGCTGCAATGGTTTCTTTTCGTAGTGTTTTCTTCATTCCCTACTCCTTTTGTCTAGCTTTAATTGTATCATTTTTTAGGAAAGATCCGAACAGTTTTTATACAACAAAATAAAAATCCAACTCCAGACGGAGTTGAATCATTCCTTTATTGGTTAGCTTTCATTTTCAAAAATTTACCAATGTCTTCCACAGCAAAGGGAAGGGCTGCTTCATTTGGGCTCATCTTTGGATGGTGCAAGGCATAAGGGGTATCAATTCCCAGCCAGAACATGACACCAGGGACCTTGCTCAAGAGAAAGCCGAAGTCTTCTCCTGTCATCGCAGGCAGAATATCAATCAGGTTCACGTCTTCCTCAGCTGTGAAAAAGTCCATGAGTTCTTTGGCCAATTCTGGTTGGTTTTCCACAGGCAGGTAGCCCCCTTGCTTAAGTTCCAGGTCCAATTTCACATCAAAGGCTGCTGCAACTCCTTCTGCAATGGTTTTGACCCGTTTTTGAGTCAAAAGGTTCATCTCCATGGTCAAGGTCCGAATGGTCCCATGAAGGAAGGCGGTCTCAGCAATCACATTATTGGTGGTTCCTGCATGCATGGAACCAAAGGTCACCACAGCACCTTCAATTGGATCGACATTTCGACTCACGACCGATTGGACTTGGGTAATGAAGTAAGAGGCTGCTACAAGAGCGTCATTGGCCTCATGTGGAAAGGCAGCATGTCCTCCCTTTCCTGTAAAGGTGATCTTGACTTCACAGGTCCCTGCAAAAAGGGTACCCGTATTGGTCGCAATGTCTCCCACCTTCAAATCAGGGCGTACATGCAGACCATAAAATTCATCAGGGAGCCAGTCGCCAAAAGCATTGTCCTTATACATGAGCATCCCACCAGCCTCATTTTCTTCAGCTGGTTGGAAGAGAAAGAGCAGGTTATTTTTTGGTTGCACTTGGACCAGTTGATCCAAAAGCCCTAGGGCTGTTGTCATGTGCATATCATGACCACAAGCATGCATCCGTCCTTCATGCTTAGAGGCAAAATCAAGGCCCGTTTGTTCCACAATCGGTAAACCATCGATATCTGTCCGCCAACCGATGGTTTTTTCAGGTGCAGACCCATGGAGATACACCAGGATCCCGGTCCGCCAGGTCCGTTGCTCTACAAAGTCTTTGCCTTCTGTGATCTCTGCGATTCGGTCCAAGAGATAAGCTTGTGTTTCAAATTCTTCTAAGCCAATTTCAGGGATTTGGTGCAAATCCCGTCTGATTTTGATTAAATCCAATGTCATCGTTGTCTTCTTTCTATTAGAATAGAGGCCTTACGGCCTCTATACTTCATATCTTATAAATTACGCAAAGCGTCTTCCAAGGCTGTTTTTTGTTGTGTTTTTTCGTCAATTTCCTTGATGATGCGAGCTGGGACACCAGCTACAACCACATTTTCAGGGACATCTTGAGTAACGATCGCTCCAGCGGCAACGACTGAACCGTTTCCAACTTGAACTCCTTCAATCACAACAGCGTTGGCACCGACCAAGACATTGTCACCGATCCGAACAGGCTCAGCAGAAGCTGGCTCAATGACTCCTGCAAGAACGGCACCTGCACCGATGTGGCTGTTTTTACCAACAGTAGCACGGCCACCAAGGATAGCCCCCATATCAATCATGGTTCCTGCACCGATTTCAGCACCGATATTGATGACAGCACCCATCATGACAACCGCATTGTCTTCGATCGTTACTTGGTCACGGATAATAGCGCCTGGTTCAATACGCGCATTTAGGTAGCGTTTATCCAGTAATGGGACAGCTGAGTTACGGCCATCTTGTTCTACCACATAATCCTTGTTTTCAGTCAAGTTAGCAAGAAGGGGCTCGATATCTTTCCAGTCACCGAACAAAACATTGCCAAGCTTGGTAACAGAAGTAGGAACAGCTGTTGCCAATTCCCCTTCAAAGGTTACTTTCACATTGGTTTTCTTTTCTGCATTCCCAATAAAAGCGATAATTTCTTGAGCAGACATTTTTTGTGCAGTCATGAGATTCTCCATTCATTTCAATTAAAGGTATCCATATTATACCACAATCCTAGTGAGATGGACACCTAAGGCGACGTGGAAGTTGATGTCGCTGAATCTTCTAGACCCTTGATTTCACTAATAGTCCGATTACTTCCAAAGTGAATAATGACGGAGCGCGAATCAGAAAGCTTATAGTAAAAGGTTAAGAAGGACTCTGAACCCAGCATACTCGACCAAGAAACACTGCTAGGAATTCCTACTGTATTCACAAGATCTGAATAGCTCGTTCCTATTTTCATATTGGCAAAATCTTCTCTGCTTAAGCTACCATTTTTATTGGCTAATCGCTCACTGTTTAAGTTTTTAAAATCAAGAGAAGATAAACGATCAACACCAATTTTTGAAAGTAAAACTGTTACGGAAGAAGGAGAGCCTTCAGTCTGATATTCCAATTGGGTCATAAAAGGACTGACACCACCTTCTTGGTAGGTTTCTTCTCCACTGCTAGCCTTCCCCAGTACAGCTACCACATCCTGTGGAGACAGAGAAGTTGAAGAGGTACGTCCTTGATCTCCCTCACTTAAACCAGGAATCAGGGAAATGGCCTTCTCATAGGTCACTTGAAACTGAAATTCCCTCTCCGGAGCAATCAAGCTACTCGTACCACCTCTCAAGGTTTCCTTTCTAGTTCCATAAGACAAGCTAGTGCTTCCATATTCACTAGTAGTAGAAGAACTATGAATACCTCCTGAAGCCAGATAGGCAAATAATCCCAGCATGGCCAATAATCCAAAAAAGGCTGCCAGCGAAGACCCTCCACTATTAGAGGAAGGAGAGTAGGTTTTCGCCCTATCCGATTGGGAGTCTAGTACAGGTTGTCTTGGTTCTGAATGCCTGCTTCCGCCTATTGAAGCCAGATCGGCTTCTGAAATCAAGCGACTCCCACCCTGGTGCTCTACTTTTTTCTCAGCTGAAGGAGACTGACCTATTGTATCTTGTGCTGGTGTTTCTGACCTTGCTTCTTTTGTTAGTGGTGTAGCAAGAACGACCTGAGCTGATTCTTCTTCAGGTGTAGCAAATGACGCTTCCTTTGAATCGTACGAATCCTCCTTCACACCAATCGCTGGTTCGTCTTTTCGTTCCTCTTCTTGTTTCACCTCTTCCTGAAAAGCAGGGACTTCTACCACTTCTGGCTCTTTTGCGAGCGTATCTTCTAGCTTCTCAGGACTTCCTTTTTCTAAGGGTGTTTCTTTCGGCTGGCCTTTCGAAAACCGACTCTGGTGCTCATTTCGTAGATGCGACCAGTCTTTATTTCCCATTGTCCTCTCCTTTTATTTAAAATGCTTCGGCTGATTTTTTTACTGTGCTGTAGATGTAGAGGAAGCTGGTGTGGTCGCTACCTCTTTCGATTTGATATCCTTGATGGTTTGCTGGCTATCAAAATGGATTTGAACCGTTTGAGAATCCGATAATTGATAAGTAAAGGAAGGTGCTTCCCCGTAACCTAAAAGTCCAGACACATCTATTTCATCTGGAATCCCTACCGTATTGAGTAGGTCTAAATAAGGCATTCCGACCTTGATAGCGGCAAAATCGTCCTTCGTCAAGCTCCCGTTCTTATTCGCAAATCGGTCACTTTTTAAGTGTTTCAAACTTAAAAAAGAGATCCTGTAAAAGGCACCTGTTTTTTCAAGAAGAACCTTCCCATCTGCATCCTTTGATTGGTAATCTAAGGTCAGCAAAAAGGGACTGGAACTGCTATCACTATACTTTGCTTCCCCACTCCTTGCTTTACCTAATGCTGCAACGACATCTTGTGGGTCTACCGTCCCAAAAGAGGTCTTTTTTTCTTCCACTGCAAAATCAGGAATAAGAGACATTGCCTTTTCATAGGTTGGCTGAAATTGAAATTCATTAGCTGAGGCGATATAAGAACTATTTTCACTGGTCAGATATTCCGTTCTGATACTATCACGTGATAAACCATTGATCCCCTCACTCGAAAAAGATGAAGAAGAGCTTTTATTAACTTCGTTTTGAAGCACAAACACAAAAGCCATTAACAAGGCGAACCACCCAAAAAATCGCAAAAGCGAACCAATCCTCTCTTTTGAGGAAGAAGGGGAAGACGCCATCGTATCTGAATGGCTTCTAGTATCCTGATGATTGTCCATCCCTATTGAAGCAAGGTCAGCCTCTGAAATCAAGCGGCTCCCACCCTGGTGAGATGAATCTGCCTTGATATCTGTCCGATGATTGTCCAATGATGTCTCCTTTCTTATACCAACACTAATTTCTTGGCTTTTTTCTTGAATTCCATCACCACTTCTGGCTGCCCTGGTAGCTGGTAAGTCGCGCGATAGCCCATTCCGCCATCTGGCATTTCCCCCCAGACCAAGCGTTGAGGATTTCCTAGTTGCTGAATAAGCTGGGCGAATTCTGTACCTTTTTTCTCTTTTTCAGTAGTGATTTCTTTCTCACTGCTTGTCTTCTCTTTTGCGTCCAACAAATTCGTCGCATCCACCATCATCAAGCGATACCCCTGGTCTTTTTCCTGTTCAAACCACAAGGTCACACTTTTCTTACCCTGATCGGTTTGCTTAGCTGCATAAGTCAAGACAAGAACGGTTTTATCTCCTTGAGCTGTCTTTGTATACTTAACTTTTTGGGCTTTTCCCCATTCCGTCACAATTGTTTCCAAGCGGGTTCCTGGTTGCTGACTCTGCTTGAGACGAACTTTCAAATTCGCCACAGCTTCGATGGTCCATTTAAACTGCTTGATTTCTTGTTCCTTGCTGACCAAATTCTTGTAATCCTTTGGCTGGAAACGAGTCAGTGTTTGGTCCTTCTTGGTATCGGTTTCCTGCTCCTGCACCTGGATGCTTGCAATCGCAAGTAAGAGTCCTAAAACAAAACACAAAAACGGCAGCAAGAGTTCTTTTCGATTCTTTTTCATCCACTCGATCATCTGCTTCACCCCTTCTTCGTCAAACGAAACTGACCAGTCTGGTCGCGTTCAAAAGTCAAAGAGACCAGTCCATCTGTCACCTGATAAGACAGGGCTAAGACTTGCTTGTCCTTTGCAGAGGTCAAACTAAGAGAATTGGGAAGACCTGATTTTTTCAAGACATCTTCTACTGCTGTCCCCTTTTCCTTTTTTCCATCTAGCGTCTGATAGCTTGTAAAATCTGCCAGTTTTAAGTTCTTTTTGCTCTGATAGTGAGACGATTTGGGCGCAAATCCTTGAATCGAGTTCAAATAAAAGGTATCATCCCGCCTTTGAAATTCTATGGTATAAGGATAAATCCCCTGCACAGGAGTCCCATAGCCTAGCTGGACTTGCGCTCCAAAACTCGTATCTTCTTGTGTAAAACTCGTTGCTTTTCCAAATTTTTTGACAAATGCAGACAAAGTCGCCCAATTTTTTTGCGTCTTTCCCTCTTCTCTTGCAAGGTCCAATGACAACAAGTCTTCTAAAGCCGGCTCTTTGGAAGAAGACGCGACAAATCGCTGGCTATCTTCTTGCATGCGAGACAAACTCAACAAGCGATCTTTGGGCAAGATTTTCACTGGATGAATCATAAACACCAAGCAAACACCAACCATAAAAGCCAGCAAAGCACTTGCAGCTTTTTGGAGGATCCGCTTATGACGTTCTATCCACTGTTTCATTTCTTCCATCCTTCATGCTCTTTCTATTCAAACTCTTTCTATTGTATAGAAAATTAGCGTATTTGTCTCGTCTTATCCCAAAAAAGAGGCGCTTGCCTCTTTCTTTTATTCATTGATTTAGTAGCTGTCTTTACTGCTCAAGAGGAAATCTCCATTTTCTTGGCGAATAAAGGTCAAATCTACATAGTCCCCGTTTTTCTTTTGGAAGTCCATGACCAATTCTATCTCGTCTGAATCATCAGATGAACTCACCGTCAGATTGACTGCATCACCGTATTTTTCTAAAAGCTCTTTGTAAGAGGTTCCTCCAGCACCAGTCTCACTATTTCCAACTTTGAATCCATCTGCAAAGTTATCCTCAACCGTAAGATTTTTCCCAAATTGATTAAATTCAAATTTGACAAGCTGTAATTCTTTTCCTCTCTTAGAGTAGGTCGCTTTTACCTCTTTATTATAAGAGTTATCATCCCAGAATAATTTCAATTCTCCACTATCAAATTGGACGGAACTAGCCTTTCCATAAGCGTCGACCATTTCCTCAGGAGTCTCCCCAGAATCCTTTCTAGTCAAAAACTGAAGTTGTTCGATATCAGATTGTTCCCAGCTAAAATCAGCTTCCGCATCTTCTGCGGTCAATTGCTCCAAATCGATATTGGAAGAAGAACCAGATTGGTTGCCTGACCAGGCAGAAGCATGTTTTTTTGAGGAAGTGGTGCTCGGGCTAGCATGACCAATCAAATAGCCACTGACTCCACCGATGAGGAGACCAACTAAAATCCCAAGGGCAAAACGAATCGCCTTCTTGTCAGCAGTATCCATCGGTCTTCCAACAGGAGAAAGAGGAGCTTGTGGAATAGGTGTCTCAGGAACAGGCACTGTTTGCGGACCAATTGGTTCAGCTGCCATGTTTTGAGGAGCTTGAGGCGCAGGCTGGAATGGAGGAGTCGGTTGGGGAGCAGCAACTACATCTGGATTTTCTCCAACAGTTGCTTCATCCACCTTTGGAAGCTCCACTGCTTCTGAAATAGCTGGCTTGTCTGCCTCTTCTTTCATTGCTTCCGTCTCCGTCACTGAAAGGCCACTAGCTTCTGGAACGACCAAGTCTTCGGCTTCTTCTTTTGGGACAAAGGCTGGCGTAGCCACATCAAATTGAGGCGCACCCTCTACGGGAGTATGTTTCATAAATTGTTCTTGATCTTTCTCGGACATTTCGAATTCTCCTTTTTATTCTTCTCTTCTACTATAACATAAAACCAAGCAAGGACCAACTCCTGTCTGGATGGACTAAAAGAGATCGGAGAGATATCCGACCTTTTAGATGCTTATCTTAAAATTTCTTGCGAAGGGAGACAATAGCAAGCCCTGCAAGTGAGAGCAAGCCCAATGTTGCCAAAACGACACCTGTTTCTTGACCTGTTTTTGGCAATAAACGGCCAACTACAGATTTGCTTGAGTCGCTTGAATTTGAGGAAGAACTAGAAGAAGAGCTTGAGCTCGATGAAGAAGTCGAACTTGAGGAGCTTGAAGATGAGCTCGATGAGCTACTTGAGCTAGAAGACGAACTACTTGAGCTACTTGAACTTGAAGATGAGCTACTTGAGCTTGAGGAAGGTCTTGTTGTACTTGGTGAAGTGGATCCTCCTGTCTCAGAACCGTTATAGCCTGCAATAAAATTACGATAAATTGGATTTGAACTTTCAAGTGAATCCACCATCAAGCGTCCTGATCCATCGTAAGCAAGGGACACTGTTACCTCCCCTTCTCCATTATCCAACTGTTTAAAACGACCATCATCCTTTGTGGTTTGACGAATGTAGAGTTTAACAGTCCCAGAATTCAGTCCAGATAGATCCACATCTTCAAATTCGATCGTCCCATCTGCTGTATTTTGCCCTTTAGCAACGGTCTCTTCTTCGCCACCTTCAGATTTGTAAATCAATGCAAATTGGTAGGCTCCTGCATCATGCGCACTTTCTTTCTTGCCTTCACGCGCTCCCACTACATCGACACGACCTGTTTTCAATTTCAAAGAAAGCTGATTCGATTCGAAACCTTCATATGTTGGTTTTTGAACAAGGTCTAGCTGACCATTTCTGTACTCATAAACCGCAGCTTTTGTATTCGCAGATACTGGGTGAGCAATAGCCATTCCACCAAGCATAGATGAAAGCAACAAGAATTTAGCCAAGTTCTTTTTCATAATTTTCATTCCTTTTTCAATTATTTTTCATTCGTCTTTCATTTTATAATATGAAACAACAAATGACAACTTTTATATTCAAATAACTTTCTATATTAAAGGATTTGAGTATAAAATCCGTGCCTGTAGCTATTGTCTAGCTAGAAACCCTGTATCATCAGTATTTTAGAAATGAGTTTAGCAAATGATCAAGAATAATAACTAGTTAGTGTTTATATAATTGAATCTTAAGGGAAAAATTATGAAATTATTTTACAAGTAAAAAAACGACCTCTTGAGAGATCGTTTTATCCAGATGTTGCTACATTTTCAAGTCGGTATTCCCCTTGCTGATTCTTTTTAAATGATAAGGTTATTTTTCTTTGATCTGTTGTAAAGTATAGAATATATATATAACTATTTTCCCCTTCATACAGGTTGTTACTGTAACTATTCTTAGGAATTCCAAACTGACTTATAGCCTCCATTAACCCAATCCCTTCCTGGCCACTTTTAGGTAAATAAGAACGATATTCTTCTAAAGTTTTATTCGCCATGCCCGCTTGAGCTTTAGTCACTTCAAGATAGACACGCTCAACACGACTTTTTCCTTCAAACTCATTAATAACAATTTTGAAAAAACCCTGTTGGTCAGAAAGCTTATAATAAAAGGTTACTCGTTCTTTCCCCGAGGAATTATAATCAAGTAAACCTGCAAACGCCTTTCCATATTTCTCAATTACTTCTGAAGATGTTATCGTTGGCTTCTTTGTAGCATCCATTAACTCAAAAACTTCATCAACTGAAAAAGCTCTTACTTGAGATGGATCAACCCACTCAGAATTTTCTTTTTTTAATATATATCCAATTTTTTTATTCTCACTTTTGCTTGCTTGAGTATTTGAAGGGCTGGTAGAAGATTTCTTATTTTGATATCTTTCCGAAGATCTTATGATCTTATTTACGGGTTTATGAACGACTGTTTTTTTATAATACCAGACTCCTATCAGAAAAAATACGAATACAACGATCACTGAAAAGAGTACTCGGATTATGTTACGTGAAATCCGAAATCCTATTTGTTTCTTTTGATCTTCAAAAATCGCTCCTTGAGGTCCTTCATCCGAAAATGCACTCGGAAAAGAGCACAGATTCCCATGATTCTTAGACCATTCACGTTGTACTTTTCTTCCTCTTGACATGTCGTACTCCTTAACTTTATTATCTTACCCTACTATAGCATAAATCACCTGAAGGCGCCAATTCATCACTAAATGGGGAAATAGACACAAAAAAACGATCTCTTGCGAGATCGTTTTGTCTGTTGATTAAAGACGAGCGTTGAGTTCTGCTCCAAGTTCTTCAAATCCTGGTTTACCAAGAAGGGCAAACATATTTTTCTTGTAGGCTTCAACACCTGGTTGGTCAAATGGGTTGATCGCATTCAAGTAACCTGAAAGGGCGATAGCCAATTCGAAGAAGTAGATGGCATAACCAAGAGTGAAGGCATCTTGCTCAGGAAGAGTCACGTACATGTTTGGCACGTCACCGTCAGTGTGGGCAAGAAGAACACCGTCAGTTGCTTTTTTGTTTACGAAGTCAACGTCTTTTCCTTGAAGGTAACCAAGTCCATCAAGGTCTTCTTCCAATGTAGGGATGATCACGTTCTTACGTGGTTTGTCCACACGGACAACTGTTTCAAACATGATACGAGTTCCTTCTTGGATAAACTGACCCAATGAGTGCAAGTCTGTTGAGAAGTTAGCTGAAGTTGGGTAAATACCTTTTTGGTCTTTTCCTTCTGACTCACCAGCCAATTGTTTCCACCATTCTGAGAAGTATTGAAGAGATGGCTCGTAGTTTACCAAGATTTCAGTAGCATAACCTTTACGGTAAAGGATGTTACGAACTGCTGCGTATTGGTAAGCTTCGTTTTCTGAAAGTTTGTCTGAAGTGTAGTCTTTACGGGCAGCGTTCGCACCTTCCATAAGGGCTTTGATATCTGCACCTGATGCAGCGATTGGAAGCAATCCAACTGCTGTCAAGACTGAGAAACGTCCACCGATATCATCTGGAACTACAAATGTTTCCCAACCGTTAGCATCTGCTTCAACTTTAACAGCACCTTTTTGGCGGTCAGTAGTTGCGTAGATCCGTTTGTTAGCTTCTTCTTGACCGTATTTCTTCACCAAGAGTTCTTTGAAGACACGGAAAGCGATGGCTGGTTCAGTTGTTGTACCTGATTTAGAAATCACGTTTACTGAGAAGTCTTTGTCTGCTACGTACTCTACCAAGTCAGCAAGGTAAGTAGATGAGATTGAGTTTCCAGCATAAAGGATTTGTGGAGCTTTGCGTTCTTCTTTTGTTTGCAAGTTTGCAAAGTGATGGTTCAAGAAGTCAATAGCTGCTTTCGCACCAAGGTATGATCCACCGATACCGATAACGACCAAAACATCGCTGTCTGATTTGATTTGTTCAGCAGCTTTCAAGATGCGGTCAAATTCTTCGCGGTCGTAGTTTTCAGGAAGGTCCAACCAACCCAAGAAGTCGCTACCAGCACCTGTTCCTTTACGGATCAATTCATCAGCTGCAGTCACTTGTGGTTGCATGTATTCCACTTCATGTGGGGCAACAAATTTACCCAAAACTTTTGAGTAGTCAAATTTAATATGAGACATGTTATTCCTCCAAATTTTGTTCTTCTCTATGATATCGCTTTACACGGATTTAATCAAGGAAAACCATCCTGTGAAACGTTTTCATTTGCTAATTTTTTTATTTTCACAAATCAAGCAACGACGCAATAGCAATCGTTTGCATATTTGCACTATTTTTGGCTAGAAAATCAAAAAAAGAAGCTTCTCACGAAACTCTATTTTTTCTCTTTTATTCTTTGAATAAGAAAGTCATTTCTAAATGACTATGGTGAGTGATAGCCCTCACGTCGCTTCGATCCTCAGGATCAATATCTCTAAGCTCGGTTGCACCTTACAGGCTTACCTCACTAAGAGCATTAATTGGTTTACAGCTTTTTCCCTAGCGGGAAAAACTGCATCCATTGCTCTAGGATTCATCTACGCCTTGCAGGCTCGATTCATCAAGAGCAATAGAAAAGAGCACACAGTTCACTTCGCTTAGGGCTGCTGGATTCCTCCCCTGACCCGCTTCACGCAGAACTGTTGCTCCGATAGGTATTATATCATAATTTGTTCGATTTGCAAAGGTCCGGTTTTTATTCTTGTGTTTCGGCCTTGGCTGCGAGCTTGGCTTGTTTTTTTCGTTCTCGGCCTTGGCGGAAGAAGGTCTGCATAATGGCTGCACATTCTGCTTCCAAAATTCCTGTTTCTACTTCGACTCGGTGATTGAGGCGTTCATCTGTCAAAATGTCATAGAGGCTTCCTGCTCCACCGAACTTCTGATTGGTCGCTCCGTAGACTACCTGAGGAATCCGGGCTAGTCCAATGGCACCACTACACATGACACAGGGCTCAATCGTGACAAAAAGCGTCGTATCCAGCAGGCGCCAGCTATTTTCACGCTGATTGGCCTCCTCGATCGCCATGATTTCCGCATGCATGACCGCCCGCTGCAGCTCCTCACGCGCATTATGTCCACGCCCGATAATCTGACCATCCTTGACCAAGACACAGCCAATCGGTATTTCATCATTGGCGAGGGCAATCTCCGCCTCCTTCAGGGCTTCCCTCATAAACATCGCTTTTTCCTCTATCGTGTAGTCCATCTCTTCCTTCTTCCTTTTAGTTTCTTTGTTCATTATACCATAGGCAGCTTACGACTCACAAAAAAAGCCGCCGATTGGGCGACTCTTATGGGAGATTATTATGAAAAAGTTTAGGAGGTTTAAACAAAGTTAGGAGGTCTTTGTTTATGCTTCTAGTATAGCTGGCCTATCTTAAATAAAGCTTAAGTTCTCTGAGTATTGATGATTTTGGAAATATCACCACTTAGAATCTCAAAAATATCTGACAAATTGCTGGCTTACTACTATCCGCTTTGTCGCAGAACCAACTATTGTGGCATCGCTCATCCTTTACGTAACTCAAGGATTTGGTCATAGCGCTCTTCTTCATCAATATGATGGGCTATTTCTAGTACCGTGATCGGCAAAGAAAAGATTAGGTCTCTAACCAGACGACTATTTTTTTCGTCCAAAGCTGATGTCACTTCGTCCGCTAATAAAATATCCTTCTCGCGTAAGAGAAAACGAGCCAACTCTAATCTGACACGCTGACCTCCTGAAATGTTTTCACCATTATTATGAATTTCTACATTCAAAATATCCTGAAATTCATCTATTAAGCCAACTCGGTCCAATACCTCCAATAATTCATGGTCCTGAAAAGGCTGACCAAAAGTTAGATTATAGCGGATAGTATCGTTAAACAGGAAGGGATGCTGGCTAATTAAACCGATATTCCCTTGGAAATGACTCGTTATTTGATTTCCATCATACTGAACGAAAATGTCACCCTCATCACATACTTCTTCTCCTAAAATCAAGCGAAAAAGAGTCGTCTTTCCAGACCCGCTCGGTCCTTTGATTAAGACCTTCTGACCTACTGAAATCGTCGCCGTCAAATCAGAAAAAAGCTGACGTTCAGCAAAACTTTTTGAAATATGATTTAAGCGCAACGATTCGAGATTTTCAACAAATTGATCCTTTGTCTCTTCGAAATCAGGTTCTTCCTCGATAATCTTAAACAGGCGGTTCGCAGTCGGCAAGGCACCTTGGAGATTGGCTACACTGTACATCAGAGTTTGGATCGGTTCTACCAGCATCCCCGCAGCAACATACATAGAGATGAGGCTTGTAATAGAAATAGAAATTCCCTGTAAACTCAAATAAAAGCCTAAAGCAAGAGGAACAACCTGACTAAAAAAGACCATAAATCCATTAAAGAAAAAAATAATATTATGTGTGAAACAAAATCTTTGGATGGCTTTTTGATATTCTCCGTTTAAATCATTCACGCGCTCTTCATTCAGCCTCATGGCCTGATTAATCCGTAAGGTTTGGCTGCCTTGCATACTATCCGAGACAAGCCCATGTAATTTCGTTCTAAGCTTGGACCAGCTGTCTCCCGAATCTTGTAAACGACGATTCATGATGAACTGAGGAATAGGTCTCATAATCGTAAAAATGACAAAAATAAGTCCTAAGAGAAAATTTTGTGAAACAATATAAATGGCTGTAACAAGGGCGACAAATCCCCAACTCACCATAACATTTATATTTTCCAAATAATTATCGCCCACATATTCCATATCTTGAGTTAGCAGACTAACTTTTTCATCATTGGAAAATTTAGGATTCAATATGACTTTCTTAAATAAAAGGGCACGGACACTTTTGTTGATTTCTCTTCGGAATATATTGTGCGAATAGTTTGAAAACAGCATCAGACTATAAATAACAAGATAGACAGACAAACCAAATAAAACAAAATTGAGAATTTTTCCATAAGAAAGGCCGTTTTGATCTAACTTCAAGGCCTTCGTTAAAATCAGAGGTTGCGCCAACACCAAACCACTATTCACAATACGCCCTAAAAAAATAGGAAAAAGATACTTCTTATCAATGTACTTATAAATATTTCTCATAATTATCATCCATCAAAATAGAGGGCTAGCACAACCCTCTTCTCTAATTTATTTAAAATCGTGATTATTTACAATCACAATTATAGTTAAATACTCTAGGTTTAGCATTCATTTTGTCATCGAATTTGTTATTCACTTTAACCTTCATGATATCTTCCTTAGAAAAAATGAATGATTGGTTTTAGTATTAAAATACAACGTACCATCATCAGTACTATATTTTAATATATATCGTGACAAATTCATATTATCACCTCTTAATCTGTGTGACTTAACCTACAGTAAGTATACACCGATAGAAATATTGAATCAAGCAATATTCAGCAGATTAGAAAAGTTCCAACTTTTAATATTTTGGAAAAGGTTATCCTATAAAAGCTGCAATTTCGCCAACTTCTTGAGCAATATAGGTGGCGCCGGCTTCTTCCAATTCTTCCCTGCTTCCAAAGCCATAAAGGACACCGATAGAATCAAGCTTTTGCGCTTGAGCGCCAAGCACATCGTGCTCCCTGTCTCCAATCATGATGGTATGCGCCAAATCTGTAATCCCATTTTGCTCCAAGGCATACTGGATAACATCGCTTTTTTTACTACGTTTTCTATCCATGGTCGCACCAGCGACAAAGTCAAAATAATCATACAAACCAAAGTGTTTGAGAATTTGAATGGAAAATTCTTCAGGCTTTGACGTAGCTACAATCAACTGTTTGCCAGCCTGCTTGAGAGAAGCCAGCAAGTCAGGAACGCCTAGATAGACCTCATTTTCATAAAGGCCTTTTTCGGAAAAATACTCATGATAGTAGTCAATGGCCTTTAAACATTCTTCCTTAGAAAATCCATAAAAGCGCTCAAAAGACTCCTGCAAGGGCGGACCGATGAAAACTCTCAATGCTTTCTTGTCTGGCACTTGAATCCCATATTTTCCTAAGGCATAGGCCACCGAGTTGGTAATCCCTAGTTCTGAATTGGTCAAGGTGCCGTCTAGGTCAAATAAAATCGTTTGATACATTTTTTCCTCTTTCTGCTTTCAAAAAGAGGCTGGGACAAAAGTCCTAGCCTCTCAATTGTCTTTGGATTGTCGAGCAAGACGCAGTGGTTGAGTGGGCTCTACTACGCTGATTTCATCAGCTTTTACAGCCCTACTTAACTGTGCGGAGGTGGGACGATGAAATCGAATTCTAACGAATGACCGATTTCTGTCCCACTCTCTTATCTTCATTTGCTTATAAACTAGACCACACACTTTCAAGGATATTGGTTTGGTCACGATCTGGTCCGACTGAGAAGGTTGAAATGCGCACACCAACTAATTCACCGACACGGCGGACATAGTTGCGGGCATTTTCTGGAAGCTCATCCAAGTGGCGGACACCTGTGATGTCTTCTGACCAGCCTGGTAATTCTTCATAGATTGGTTTGCAACGTTTGAGTTGCTCCAAGCTTGCTGGGTAGTGGTCGATGCGTTCCCCATCCAAGTCGTAGGCTACACAGATTTTCACTGTATCCAAGCCGGACAGAACGTCGATCGAGTTCAAGCTAAGGTTGGTAATTCCTGACACGCGACGGCTATGGCGCATGACAACTGAGTCAAACCAACCAACACGACGAGGACGACCGGTTGTTGTCCCATACTCATGGCCGACTTCACGGATCCGATCCCCCACTTCATCAAAGAGCTCTGTAGGGAATGGTCCGTCACCAACACGGCTAGTGTAGGCTTTACATACACCGACAACCTTGTCGATCTTGCTTGGGCCGACACCTGATCCGATGGTCACCCCACCTGCGACTGGGTTTGAAGAGGTTACAAATGGATAGGTTCCTTGGTCGATATCCAGCATAACCCCTTGGGCTCCTTCAAAGAGCACGCGCTTGCCGTTATCCAAAGCATCGTTCAAGATAACAGAAGTATCGGTTACATATTGCTTGATTTGTTGACCATATTCATAGTATTCTTCGAAGATATCGTCAAATGACAGAGCCTCTGCATCATAGAGTTTGGTAAATTGACGGTTCTTTTCTTCCAAGTTGATACGAAGACGTTCCGCAAAGACATCACGATCCAATAGATCCGCAATCCGGATTCCCACACGCGCAGCCTTGTCCATGTAGGCTGGGCCAATCCCTTTAATCGTCGTTCCGATCTTGTTGTCTCCTTTAGATTCTTCTTGGAGACGGTCCAATTCGATATGGTAAGGGAGGATGACATGGGCGCGGTCTGAAATGCGCAAACTGTCTGTTGTCACACCTTCTTCATGAAGATAAGCCAACTCTTTGACCAATGATTTAGGATTGATCACCACGCCGTTTCCGATGACAGAAATCTTTTCAGGGAAGAAGATACCTGAAGGAATCAAGTGCAACTTGAACTTTTTGCCATCGATCACGATAGTGTGACCGGCATTGTCCCCACCTTGGTAGCGAGCAATGACTTCTGCATTGGCTGATAGGAAGTCAGTAATCTTCCCTTTTCCTTCATCACCCCATTGGGTTCCTACTACAACTACTGATGTCATAATTCTTTTTCATATACCATAGATAGTTGCCTATCTATGCCTTTCTTCAAACTAAGGGCAGGAGTCTCACCTGCAAGTTTGTCTTACACTCTATTATAAGCAATTTTTAATGTTTTTTCAAGATCCACTCGGCTATCGTTTATTTTTCTCCTTTCTTTTTAAACCAACTTCTCTATGAAACTCGTCTTTTACTTGGAAATTGCTTCTTTCTAGAAATAACGTTCGGAATTTTCTTTTCTTCTCGTCCTTCTTCTGAAACGACTGATTTTCAGAATTCTCCTTGTCCCCACTTTGCTTGATTTGTGCTAAAATAGTAGGTATGGACAAAATTATTAAAACTATCTCAGAAAGTGGTGCTTTTCGTGCTTATGTACTAGACAGTACAGAAACTGTACGAACAGCCCAAGAAAAACATCATACACAAGCTAGCTCCACGGTCGCACTTGGCCGTACCCTCATTGCCAGCCAAATCTTGGCGGCAAACGAGAAAGGAGATACTAAAATTACGGTCAAAGTCCTTGGGACTAGCTCACTCGGAGCTATCATCACCGTGGCAGATACCAAGGGAAATGTGAAAGGCTACGTGCAGAATCCTGGAGTGGATATCAAGAAAACCGCGACCGGTGAAGTTCTGGTCGGACCATTTGTCGGAAACGGAGAATTCTTGGTCATCACAGATTATGGTACGGGAAATCCTTATAACTCCATGACCCCTCTTGTAACCGGTGAAATCGGAGAAGACCTGGCCTTTTATCTGACAGAAAGCCAACAAACACCATCTGCAGTTGGACTCAATGTTCTGTTGGATGACGAAGATAAGGTTAAAGTGGCGGGTGGCTTCTTGCTCCAGGTCTTGCCCAATGCCAAGGAAGAAGAAATCGCGCGCTTTGAAAAACGCATCCAAGAAATGCCTGCCATCTCCACACTTTTGGAATCTGAAGACCATATTGAAGCTCTTCTTGCCGCTATCTATGGGGATGAACCTTTCAAACGCCTCTCTGAAGAAGAACTTCGCTTCCAGTGCGACTGCAGCCATGAGCGTTTCTTGAACGCTTTAGCAAGTCTGCCAGCTAGTGATCTAAAAGAGATGAAAGATGAAGATCACGGTGCAGAGATTACCTGCCAATTCTGCCAAACCCACTACCACTTTGACGAAAATGACTTGGAGGAACTCATTCGTGACAAATCTTAATACGCCATTTATGATCGGGGATGTCGAAATCCCTAACCGTACTGTCCTAGCCCCAATGGCTGGAGTGACCAACTCGGCTTTCCGGACCATTGCCAAAGAACTGGGAGCAGGACTCGTTGTGATGGAAATGGTCTCTGACAAGGGAATCCAATACAACAATGAAAAGACACTGCATATGCTCCATATCGATGAAGGCGAAAATCCTGTATCGATCCAACTCTTTGGAAGCGACGAAGACAGCCTCGCACGCGCAGCTGAATTTATCCAAGAAAATACCAAGACCGATATCGTCGATATCAACATGGGTTGCCCGGTGAATAAAATCGTCAAGAACGAGGCTGGTGCGATGTGGCTCAAGGACCCAGACAAGATTTACTCCATCATCAACAAGGTTCAATCCGTCCTTGATATCCCATTGACGGTCAAGATGCGGACGGGTTGGTCGGATCCTTCTCTAGCAGTTGAAAATGCACTCGCCGCTGAAGCTGCAGGCGTCTCTGCCCTTGCCATGCACGGACGGACTCGGGAGCAAATGTATACGGGTCATGCGGATCTTGAGACCCTTCACAAGGTTGCACAAGCTCTGACTAAGATTCCATTTATCGCAAACGGAGATATCCGTACGGTTCAAGATGCCAAACAACGGATCGAAGAAGTCGGTGCCGATGCGGTCATGATTGGTCGCGCTGCTATGGGCAATCCTTATCTCTTCAACCAAATCAACCACTACTTTGAAACAGGAGAAATCCTGCCTGATTTGACTTTTGAAGACAAGATGAAGATTGCTTACGAACACTTGAAACGCTTGATCGATCTCAAAGGTGAGCACATTGCCGTTCGTGAATTCCGCGGTCTCGCTCCTCACTACCTCCGTGGTACCTCAGGTGCAGCCAAACTCCGTGGCGCCATCTCGCAAGCTAGCACTCTGGCTGAGATTGAAGAACTCTTACAATTAAAAGCATAGAAATACAAAAAGCGAGAGTGGGACAGAAATCGGTAATTCGTTAGAATTCGATTTCGTCGTCCCACCTCCGCACAGTTGAGTAGGGCTGTAAAAGCTGATGAAATCAGCGTAGTAGAGCCCACTCAACCACTGCGTCTTGCTCGACAATCCAAAAATAATTGAAAGGCTAGGACTTTTGTCCCAGCCTCTTTTTATAGATTGTCTGTCTGCAGGCCGAGTTGTTTGACTCTGGCGGTGTAGTAGGTCATGATCAAAAAGAGGTTGGCTGTGATCAGCCAGATGGCCCATTGGTGAATGAAATGCATGAGGATGGCTACACTAATCGCTCCTGCAACAAAGCTTCCAACAACGATTCCGTAATTCATAGCCTGACGCCGATACTCGTCTAAATCTCCCTTTCTTCGAGTGATTCGGTACAAGGCCGTCAGCATCTTGCGGTAATTTCCGGAAGTCATAAAGATCACATAAGGGTGATTTTCGATGAGGCTCCCTGTAAAGGTCAACATCATCATCCCTGTCCCAAAAGCAATAAAGGGAACTTCTACAGGTGGTATGACAGACACCAAGGGAATCAGGAGTGTCACCACAAACAAAGGAATCAACATCTTGGTCCGCCAAAAGGCTGTCTTGCGATATTCTTTGATATGGAGGGCAACCAAAAAGCCGATCGAGAAAAATAAAATAGATGAAAAACGCATGATGGTATTTTCGACACGGGGATCGTGCCAATCAGCGATGAGAAGCAGGAGGTTCCCAGTTTGGGTCGCGACCAAACTCCGGTAGTGCATGTGGCAAAAAACATCGAGGCCCCCTCCGATAAAACCAAGCAGAGCCCCCATCAGTCGTGTATTTTGTGGTAAGATGATTTTTTCTTCCATAGTCGTATCCCTTTTGATTTCAATTATTTTTATTATACCACTTTGCACACAAGTGGAGCAGGAAAAATCAGAAAAAGCCCTTCCGTTACTAAAAGTATGGGAGGGCTGATAGAATGAACCTCGCTCGATCTACTGTTTTAGACGGTAGGTCTTGCGCGGTTTTTTCTTAGGTACTCGCTTGACACCCACTTCTTCCACGAATTCTCCGAATTTTACGAGGAAGTTATTGCTAACGATGGGACGTCCTGGATTGATCAAATTGACCAATTCGGTTGCTTCATAAACGGTGAAAGGCTCCTCTAACAGATAGAGGAAGGTTGGATTCCAGTCGAGACGTCCCTGAATCCGCTTGATCGATTCTTGAATAATTTGATAGTGGTCAAAGGCAAAATCAGAAGCAGCTAAAGGTTCTCCATCAAGTAAACACTGAGACTTCTTGAAATCGACATCGAGAAAAATAACTTCCTTGGCATCATCCCCTGCATGGGCTAAGTCCACTGCTTCTGCCGGCAGATAGACCAAATGGGCGATGGTAATGACCCAGCCTCTGGGATCCCGCCCAGGGGTGGAAACTGTCATGAGTTGTTCCACCTTATTCACTGGAAGATCGAGCCCGACTTCTTCTTTGACTTCTCGGATGCAGGCATGAGTCGCATCTTCATCCTTGTTCACAAAGCCCCCCACCAAGGCGAGGCGGTGTTGATAAGGGTGGGCCTTGCGGCGAATGGCTAAGAGCTTGAGCTGGCCTTCAACAAAACAGTAAGCCACCATGTCCGCTGTGACACTTGGAGTTTCATAAGTTGGCAGATCTTGCTCCTTGTACCACTTGAGAAAGTCTGCTTCACTAGCGACCGTCTCAAAATACTCTTTCTCCGTCATTCCTGCTGGAATTGAGAGACTTGCCATCTAAGCCACCTCCTTCTTGAGGGCTTTGGTCCATTCTAAGAAGAAGGGAACGCTGGAAAGAAGCAGGAGATAGATCCATTGAAAGGCTGTACGTCCCACAAAAAGGTCCTTCCACAGGAGTTTCATAATATTGACAAAGCCTTGCTTTTTCGCTTCTTGGTGAACATTTCTAAAGTCTTGGCTAAAAGTTGCTAATTTTTCAGATAGATTTTTCATAAGCGGCTCCTTAGTCGGCTTGGTAAATGGCATCGATCACCTTCTTGGCTTCTTCGTAGTTGCCGAGGTAGTCTGATGCGAGGAAAGTGGTCGGAATGTTTCCTAGGTATTGCTGGCGCAATTGGTCCAGGTAATTTGAAAAGCTGGTGCGGATCTCTTCGTCAGCCATGGTCATATCTCGGAAACCATCATTGACATAAGAGCCGATCGGCTGTACAAAGAGGATCAAATCCCATTTTTCTTTGGACAAAATACTGACAAAGAGGTTGTCAAAGGTATCGGTCATGCTGGTATCCTGGCCTTCGACTTCCATATAGTAGTCGTAATAACCCTTGGTCACCAGGGAATTGGTATCGGCGATGACAAGGCCTCGATTGGCACTACTATCGATGAGCTTAGAGGTTTGATCATACTGTCCTAAGAGTAGGTAATAGTAATCTTTTGGCGTGAGCTCATCATCTCGAACATTGTTCTTGATCTGGTATTCACGGGCATACTCAAGACTAACAGGTGCATCGTAAAAGCGAGCCAAGTCCTTTGCAAGGGTCGTTTTCCCGTTGCTGGCGCTCCCCATGATCAAGACTTTTTTCGTGAACTGGCGACGGAAGGGCTGGGCAATGTATTTCCAGTATTTGCTGGGATTTTCCCGGATCATGGTAGCAGAGATCCCGAAGCGGCGCTCTTCTAAGTGAACTTCAAACCCTCTAGCTTCCAACTCTTCCTTGTAGGCTTTCTCCCCTACATAAAAGATCAACTCTTCTGTCTCTGTTTGATACTGGATGGTGTCAAGGGCTGTTTGTAACCAAGGCTCCCAGCCCAAGGGATAACGAGGAAGTTCTGTTTCATCTAGCTTATAGACTTGGGTCAACTCATCATTAGAGAAGGCTTCCCGGATATAACGGAAGCGTTTTTGTAAGGTCAATCCCACTTCTTCGCCACGGTCCCCTTCATAACCAGATACGATGACACGAACGCGATCACACTGACGCTTGGCCCGCTGGATCAGGTCAATATGCCCTTGATGAAGAGGCGCAAAGGTTCCAAAAACCAGGGCAATTCTTTCTTTTTTCATATAAACTCCTTTTTATAATTTTTTATAAATAGATTTTCTTTATGTTTTTATTATAAACTATATTTTCTATCTGTCAATAGTTTTTTATAAAAAAATATATTTTTCTTCAAGTCAACAAAAAAAGATCTGAAAAGAGAAGTTTCTCCTTTCAGATCTTTCGAATTTTATTCACGAGTGAGGGAGTGGCTGACACCATCTTTCAGAACCGTCACACTAGATACAGAGCCATCTTTTCCAACTACGATATCTAGAGTCGCTGCAGACCCATCGCCTGCTGAGAGATTAGCATGGTAATGACCATCATCCAAGGTATAGTTATAAGCACTGATACCATAGGCTACGGGTTGGCCCCCAGGAAGTTGGATGGTCACTTGACCACCTTGGCCAATAGTGACTCCAGTGTCGCGTTTGTCAGACCAATTCCCAGCTGCTGCAGAGAAATCCCCTGCTGCTACAGAATAGACTCCCTTGTATTGGGCATTCTCTGTAGCAGAAGCTTGCTTCTTAGCATGGGCATGGCCGTCTTCTAGACTTGGCAATTTTGCTTTCGCTGGTGTTGCTGGAGTGGCTACTTCTTTTGTTTCTTTTGTTACGGGTGCTGCTGGTGTCGCTTCTTTAGCTGGAGCAGGTGTTTGACTAGCTGCTGCTTGGTTATTTTTGCTACCAACAGTATGACTTTCTTCTGATTTGCTATCAGAGGATGAAGAGGCAATCGGATCTTTACTAGTGATCACTTTTTTCTTAGAAGAAGAACTTGTTTGTTTAACCTGACTGGTCTTTGAACTGCTTGCTTCTGAAGTTTTTTCTTCTTTATTCCCGCCACAAGCTCCTAGGAAAAGACTAGCTGTAAGAGCTAGCGCTGCTAGGGAAATGATTTTTTTGTTTTTCATAACAGAACCTCTTTTTGTAACATTTGTAATATTTTGTAACATTATTGTAACACTGTTATATGAGGCTGTCAATAGTTTCTCAAATATTTTTCTAATTTGAAAGAAGTTTTAGGCAAGTTCCTAAACTTTAGCAAAAAAGAGGCTGGAACAAAAGTCCTAGCCTCTCAATTATTTTTGGATTGTCGAGCAAGACGCAGTGGTTGAGTGGGCTCTACTACGCTGACTTCATCAGCTTTTACAGCCCTACTCAACTGTGCGGAGGTGGGACGACGAAATCGAATTCTAACGAATTACCGATTTCTGTCCCACTCTCTTCTCATTATTTATACACTTCTTGATAGAATTCGATCTTGTCTCCTTTTTTAACGGTGGTTTCAGCAGCACCTTTTGGAGCCATTTCGCCATTGATCTTGTACATCCAGTAAAGGCCTTTGGCTTCGTCTTGGCTGTGACCGTCAATCGAGGTGATCATGCCATTTTTTTCTTCAATCTTGTAGTTGGCTTTGAGCACTTTCATGAGGTTGCTCTCTTCTGCTACTTTCAAGGTTTTCGATTGCACTTTTTGACCTTCTGGCGTCACACTAATCGTAATCGAAATTTCGTTTTTCTTGGCAACTTCTGCGCTAGAAGCAGTTGTTTGATTGTTTGTGCTATGAGACGGAGCGCAACTCGCTAAAAGAAGAGCTGCAAGTAAGGTCATCAAGCTAGAAATGGTTTTTTTCAACATAAAATCTCCTAAAGATTTGATAGATAATGGGATAGAAAATGATCGTCGACAGAGCATGGGCAAGGTTAAAACTAAAACCATTGACCAAAGCATAGGTCCACCAAGGAATATGGTACATCAAGGCATAAACACTATCGATCAAGACCCCATAAGCAAAGGACAGTAAGCCCACAAAAAGGATCTGAAGGACAAAGGGCAACCACTTGTAACTGATGCGCCAAATGAGCATCAAACAGCCAAAGGCGACAATCTGAAAGAACACAATCAAGCTCATCCCCAGGAAAAAGGCGGAGACAAACATGGTGATCATCATCACAAGAAAAGCAAAGCTATACCCTTCAAATATCACCAAGAGAAAGAAGATAGCAGAAATAGGTTGGACATTTGGGAAAGGGGCAAAAGCCTGACGTAGAGCGACACAAAGGGCCGCCAAAAGCGAAATACGGGTTAATCGCTGAAGCGTCATGACGTCCTCCTAGACAATCTCGAACTTGATCGTTCCGGCTGTCGTTCCAACCTTGATGGTTTGACCTTCTTGGGCTTGGCCTTTCAGCAATAGCTCTGCTAGTTGATCTTCCACTTCGGTCTGCAAGACACGACGGAGTGGCCGAGCTCCCATTTCTGGATCGTAGCCTTTGGTTGCTAGCAACTTGAGCGCTGAAGGCTGGAATTTGAGGGTCATGCCTTGTTCGGCCAAGGTCGCAATGAGCGGTTTGACCATGACTTTCACCACCTGCTGCATGTCCTCGCTTGAGAGACTATGGAAGACTACCTTTTCATCAATCCGGTTGATAAACTCTGGACGATAGGTCTTCTTCAACTCTTCAAACATGCGTTTTTCCATATTAGCTTGATCAAAGCGGATATCTTTGGCACCAAAGCCAACTGTCTTATCATCCCGAAGGGCTGTTGCTCCCAGGTTTGAGGTCATGATGATAATGGTATTGGAGAAGTCAATCTTCCGGCCTTTACTATCGGTTAAGACTCCGTCATCCAAGACTTGCAAAAGGACATTGAAAATATCTGGATGGGCTTTTTCCACCTCATCAAATAAGAGGACCGAATACGGTTTGTTGCGGACTTTCTCGGTCAACTCGCCTCCTTCTTCGTAGCCCACATAGCCTGGAGGGGCACCGTTGAGGCGGCTCGCTGCGAATTTTTCCATATACTCACTCATATCAAAACGGATGAGGGCCGATTCATCATCAAACAGAACTTCCGCCAAAGCTTTGGCTAGCTCTGTTTTTCCGACACCGGTAGGTCCCAGGAACATGAAAGAACCGATCGGACGCTTGTTGCTACGGATACCTGATTGATTGCGTCGAATAGCCCGACTGATACTCGAAACGGCTTGGTCTTGACCAATCACGCGCTTGTGCAATTCTGTTTCTAAGTTGAGGTACTTCTTGGCATCGGTTTGAGTCAGTTTTTGAGTTGGAATACCAGATAATTGGCTCAAGGTCACTAAGACATCTTGGTCAGTGACTTCTTTTTTGTAGACAATGGGAGCGGCCTCTACTTCTAAGAGTTGGGCTGCTTTCTTCCACTTGCCGTCCATCAAGGCCCGATCCAAGGCGGTCAACTCTTCTTTTACGTGACCGTTGGAATCGCGGTTTTGTACGGTAGCTGCCGCTTCATCCAAGAGATCAATGGCTGAATCTGGCAATTGACGGCTGGTCAAATAGCGGTGGGCATATTTGACAGCTGTTTCGATCGCTTCATCGGTAATGACCACATGATGGTGGTCCTGGTAGGTCTCTTTCAAGCCTTGGAGAATTTGGATGCTATCTGCAACACTTGGCTCTTCAATGGTAACTTTCGCAAAACGACGAGAGAGAGCCGCGTCTTTTTCGATATGCTTTTGGTACTCATCTTGAGTCGTAGCCCCAACTGTACGCAAGGTTCCTCGTGCCAGGGCTGGTTTTAGAATATTGGCTGCGTCTAAGGTCGAATCAATGCCCGATCCTGACCCCATAATGGTATGCAGTTCATCGATAAAGAGAATCACGTGACCGTCTTCTTCGATGTCCTGGATAATATTGTTCATCCGTTCTTCAAAGTCCCCACGGAAGCGCGTCCCTGCCACCACATTCATGAGATCCAGCTCCAGAACACGCATTTGCGCGATTTCAGCTGGAACATTGCCACTAGCGACACGCTGGGCCAGACCTAATGCAAGAGCAGTCTTTCCGACCCCTGCTTCTCCCACCAATACAGGATTGTTCTTGGTCTTGCGGCTGAGGATTTGGATCATGCGTGAAATCTCTGCATCCCGGCCGATCACAGGCTCGAGCTGACCTGCACGCGCCATTTCTGTCAAATCACGGGTATAGTCTTCAAGACCTCCACTTGTACTTGGGGGCATGCCCATCATATTCCCCATAGTTTGGCGGTTAGGGTTTTGGGCCCGATAAAGACTCCGGATAGCTTTAATATCATTTTTGTCCCAGCCTGCCTTGTCTTCTAGATTCTTTCGAAGGGAAGCAATGGGAACACCCTTGTCTTGCTCTGTAAAGGCAAAGCCGGCAAACTCCATGACTTGGCTAGCCAAGGTCCCACGGTCCGCTAGAAGAGAGAGGAGCACATGCTCTGTTCCCAAGGTCTTGGCATGAAGGACCTGGGCAATCTCCTTTGCGTGCTTCATCATCGCTTCCATCCGATAAGAAAATGGGAAGATTTCATACCGATTGTCGCTTTGAAAAGCCTGGCCTGTAATATGCTCCGCTGCATCCTGAAATTCGTCAATCTGCATAGGATAATCGTTGAGTACAGAACCTGCCACGCTATAGGGATTATTGGCCATGGCCGTCAAAAGATGCCAAGTATCTAAGGTATTCCCTTGGTAGTGGCCTGCTAGTATTTGGGCCGCTTCTATACTTTCTAACAGTGCTGTTGAATAGTTCATCTAGTCGGTATTTCCTTTTCTATCTACTTGTTGAATGATTTTTTTCAGCATATCGGCTCGTATGATGAGAGCATCTCGACCTAGAACCTCATCGGAGGTCGTCGCAAAGAACAGCTGAGTCTCACGTTTTGTTAATAATTTTTCTTCATGGAGCATCTGGAGGATATCATGGAAGACCTGCTGGCTGATGGTCTCTCCAATATTGGCTGCCAAGTCTTGAAGCATCTGATGGTGATCTGAAAACTGGACCTTGCCAATGCGGATATAACCGCCACCACCGCGTTTACTTTCTACAATATAGCCTCGACTCTCGGTAAAGCGGGTCTTAATGACATAGTTAATCTGACTAGGGACGACCTGAAAGACATCTGCCAACTCACTTCTTTTGAGCTCTGCCATGCCAGCTTGAGCCAGCAAGGCCTTGATATAAGCTTCAATGCTATCAGATGTGTTCTTATTTGCCATGATGCTCCTTTCTGACTTGTTTTCTTCTAGATAGATGCTCTACTCTTTAGCGCATAAAGATGCCCTTGGAGTGTTTGTTTTGATCATTGACCTTATTTGACTATTATACAATTTTTATGGCTGTAAATAAAGCAAAGACTCTATGGAAATAGGAATCTCTTAAGAAGACAAAATAAAAGAGGTTAGTGAGAACTAACCTCTTATGAGAAGAATCAACTACTCTCTGCGACGAGCGAATTTCTCACCACATTCACAAAACCTTTCTTTGAATATCGGTTTAAGCTTCTTTCCATTTCGACTGTTGAACGACTTCTTCCATCACTTGGACTGTCAGCTCTGGAATAAAACCAACCAGACTTCCTTGATCCGGATGCAACAATTTGACCTTAAAGTCATAGACATCTGTCGCCTTGCCTGAAAAATCAAGGGTTGGGACTTGGACTGTTTTTTCTGTCTCTCCATCTGCAAACTCAAGAGTGACGTTGGTATCTTTGTAGACCTTGCCATGAACCCCTGTTCCTGGTTCTGTGATTAATTTAAGACTAGTGCTTCCTTTAGAACCGCCTTTTCTCTTGACGACGATTTGCGCTGGGTCGCCTTTCTTAACGGCTAGGGTTTGCTGGGCAAACTCAAAGAGACCCTTTTCTTGGTTATTGAGGGCATAAATCCCTTCCGTTGCGATCGCATCTCCCTTGCTATTGACCAAGGTCAAAGTATGGGCTCCTGCTTTCAAATCCGGTGTTTCATAGACCTTTTGGCTGCGTTTGCGGGTTGGACTTTGGGTATTAACCGTCGCTAGTTTTTGGCCATCGACATAGACATCCATTTCCCCATGACCAGGGTCTACGGTTGCGACGACATAGGCTTTGGTGCCTTCAAACTGATAGGTCACCGAAGCTCCCTTTTCCTTGGTCCACATAGAGGTGCCTCGAACGCATTCTCCCTCTTCATTCCATTGGCTATTGGCACGATCAGCAGTCCGGTCAGAATGATAGGCCAAACCAAGCGGATAGCCATCCGTTTCTTCAATGCTAGCTGGCGTCTTATAGACAGAGACGCCGTTCAAGATTGGAGTGGCTTGGGCATCGGTGATGGACACCCGGAGGTAGCGGCTATCAACTGGTTGCCCTTTGATCAAACGGCGGTATCCAACGGTTGACCCAGCCCCAAAAGGAACCCATTGCCCATTCACCGCTACATCGATGGTGAAACCGGAAATCCGTTGGCCTTTCTCGATAGTTTCTTTGAGCTCTACCACATCAAAATATTGCTCTTTTCCAAGATCGAGGACAAAAGAGCCGGTCTTGGCATCATCAGCAGGGGCCCAACTGGTTTTTTCATCGCCATCTGTTAAATGGCTGGCCTTGTAGAGAACATTGCGCCGTGTCGAGTCATCTTCTACCAAAGCGCCCACCGCATAGTCCACGCTGTAGAGTTGGGCCAGGGTCTGGCGGAATTCTTTCAAACGGGCCACATCCGCATCCGCAAATTTTCCGTCTTGGTTAGGTGGGATATTGAGCAAAAGCGGGGTTCCACGACCAACCGATTTGAAGTAAATGTCCATCAATTCGCGCAAGGACTTAGGCTCTTGATTGTCATGGTAGAACCAGCCGGAGCGAATGGAAACATCGGCTTCTCCCACTGAGTATTGCTTCCCTTCTGGATCCCCGTGATTGAGGTAACTGTTGGATGGATTGTTGCGGATCTTATCTGGATTGACCTTTTGCCAAACCGGATCTCCGGCAATCCCCTTTTCATTTCCAATCCAACGAACATTGGTCGGCTCAGCTGAGAAGATGGCAATATCCCCTTGGGCCTTGCGAATGGCTTCAAACCATTTGTCAAAGGTATAGGTGACTTTTTGAGCCCCATCGCCACGCGCTCCATCCATCCAAACTTCTACGAACTTACCCTTGTTCCCATATTTTGGATCTTCAAGGATTTCTTTGAGCTGGTTGAGGTAGTATTCGTTGTACTGGTCCTCTGTATCCACATGGTAGAGAGGGCTGTGAGCATCCCAAGGGGAGAGATAGACCCCCATGTCCATGTCATACTTGCTGGCAGAAGCAGAAACCTCGGCTAGGACATCGCCTTTCCCTTCCTTCCAACCACTTTTAGCAATGGTATGGTCGGTGTATTTGGAAGGGTACAAGAGGAAGCCATCGTGGTGCTTAACGACCATGATGGTTCGTTTAAAACCAGCATCCTTCAGGGTTTTGATCCACTGGTCGGTATCCAGATGCTCTGGATAGAAATCATAAGGATCTTCTTGCCCATCTCCCCACTCCCGATCGTAGTAGGTATTCATCCCAAAATGGATGAAGGCAGCTAGTTCTTCGCGGTGGTATTGCATCTGAGCCTTGCTTGGAAGTGGTCCGTAATCCGCAATCTCAGTCTCCGCATCTAGAGAAGTGGCTGGTTGGGTGGCTTCTATCCCTTGGCTGACTGTGCGATTTTCTTTCTCACTAGTAGCTACTGAGGTATGCTCTGATTCTTCTTGGTGCTCGTTCACAGCTGTTTCCTCCTATCTTTGCTTTTTAACACATCTCATTTTGATCGCCGGTGACTCTCACTATTTTGAGCTTGCTCATATTTAGTTATTTGAACAAAAAGCCCAAAGATAAGCTAGTGATTGTCTTTATCTTCAAGTATCCTAGACTGTTTCAACTGTTCGGCATCATTGATTAAGTGTAGGCGGTATTCTTGTAAGATGGTGCCATCTTCTGCTTTGTGGATGACGCGGATTGGCTCTCCTTCATGGACGCTTTGCACAACCGTTGCAAGACCGTGATGGCTAGCTGTCGCTTCCACTTGTGGATAAGCCCGATCACGCGCATCGATGTCGTAATCTGTCACACTTGGGTTGACACCTGGCAAGACATCGTCATTAACACGAATGGTCAGCTGACTCTTTTCTTCTGCCGCAACCTTATTGGCAAAGATCTGAATTTCTGAAATAGAGCTTCCACGTTTGCCTTCTGGTGTCTTCATACGGATCCGAACGGCATAGGTGTCGACTTTATCAAAACTAAAATGATTCATCTTGCCAGCTGCTACCGGTTCTTCAACGGTTAGGTGGCTGACTTCTTTCCAGTTAGCTGGATTGTTAAATGGATGGTCTGTTTCGTCTTTAACACGATTTGGATTGCTTGGAACTGTTGGGATTTGTTCCCCTGTATAGTACTCAATCACATACTCACTTGGAGCCCCAACGCCGTGGTCTTCGTGGAAACCAACATGGAGGTTGTCCACTGCTCGCTTGGTCAAGATACCAGAGTCCCCAAACAAGATCCCAACAGAATCTTCCGCATTGTCACGGCCCCAGTTGGTCCAACGGTTAGCTGGAGCATCGGTAAAGGAGATGACCTTATCATTGACCTTAGCAACTGGATCTGCATCATTAGAGTCACTTGCAAAAGCAAGTGGCAAGACTGATCCTGTCCATTGTTCTGCTACGTTGGCTCCCTTGACTGTGTTTGCGGAAACACGAATATGAAGACGCGTTGGAAGATCCGTTCCTTCTACTCGACCGGAGAGGACAACTTCTCCTTCTTGGGCCAAGAGTTGCGGATCGACCGCATCCCAGGCTACCTTGGCAGCATAGGTCTTGCCATTGGAATGATAAGTCCGGACGCTTTCTGGAAGTGCTGGTTTTTCTCCGACTGGAGTGGTGGTGCTGACTTCTTCTACAGCGATAATGCCTTCAACGGTGACTTGGGCTTGGGCTTCTTTCTCTACACCCTCTATATGACCTGTGACTGTAAAGTTATGGTAATCCTTGACTTGATCTGCTGTTACGGCATCCCAGGTCACGCGTTTTTCTTTCGGGAATCCCTTATCATACTCGACCAAGACTGTCTCTGGAAGAGCTGGCAACACGTTTTGATCGGTACTGATTCGTACAGGACGCACCTTCACAACCGTCTTTTCTTCAGGATTTGGTGTGATGGTAAAGCTTACTTCTCCTGTTTGTCCTTGGAAGTTGGCTTCTAAATGAACCAATCCTGCTTCCCGCAGTTCCAAACCTTTCTTGCTTGCAACCGCTTTTCCTTGACTACCAGCTGTTGTTTTGATATCGATTTGATCTGCTTTCAGACTTGCTAGACTGCCATCTTGGTAATGGGCAATGACTTCAAGTGGTACCGTTTGATCTTCCTTGAGTTCCTGTCCTTCTGGCAGACGCAATTCTAAACGCTCAATCTGTGGACTTTCTTCTTGGAATTGTACAGCATAGATCTGTACAGCTCCCGTATCCTTAGCAGTGACAAAAATTTGAGCTTTCAAACCATTTTCACGATTAGCTTGTAGGACCGTTACTTGGGCATTTTCTGCACTCGCTGTGACCTGACCAGGCTCTTGACCATAAGCCAGCGAACGGAAAATGGTATGGTTGCCACTTCCAAATTTTGGAAGAGCTACTCCATCTAGCTGAACCGTTGGTTTCTTAGCCTTGGCTACATCTCCTCCTGCAACCACTAGTGTTGCTTGAACCGTTTCCCCATTGCCTAGGAGTCCTGTCGCTTTCAAGCGTGCTCCTGGCGTAGACAACTGATCTTCTTGACCAGCTTCCAAGGTCCATTGATCAACGTCATAGTGAGCACTGGTCCCATCGGTAAAGACTAATTGCACAGACTTATCCACTGTTGATAGATCTGCTCCCTGTGGGATTTGTTTGATGACTGGAAGGACTTGTTCCACACCGATCACATCGACCAGAGCTTCGACCGTGCGTCCTTGAACATGACCTGTCACACGGACTTGGCCTGAACGACTATAGTCTGCTTTGTCCCACTCAACGGCTTCTTCTTGGGCCTTGCCATCGCTATAGACCACATTGACCTTACTCGGTAAAGCTGGCTCTTCTCCCAGATAAGCACTTTGTCGAACCGGTTCGACTCCCAAGACAGAGCGTTCTGCTTGGTCCTTCTTACCTGTAAAGAGGCTGACTTGGTCTGATTGCAAGCGATCTGAGTCTGCGTACAGAGTAAAGGCTCCCGCCTGCTCAGTTGATTTGACAATGACCACCCCTTTGCCGTTGAAGGCTTTGCGTTGCCATGAGCCATCTGCCTGCGCTTTGTAGCGTTCACGGCTGGCTTGTTCCCCATTATCGACACCGACAATTTGGCCTTGTCCATGCAAATGGAAATGCACCACATTATTGGCAGTTGGCACGACACGGCCTTCTTCATCAACAATTTCATAGGTAATATAGGTCAAATCCTTACCGTCTGCTGCAATCGCATGTTCTTCTTTCAACAAGCGAACACCTGCAGCCTTGCCGGCTGTTTCGACTTGATCTTTCGCAATCACTTCTCCTGCTTCGTTGCGGGCAATGGCTTCCACTTTACCTGGTACATAAGGAACTAACCACTCTAGATAGAGTTCATCCGGATTTGCCCCTTCCTGATAGGTCCGGCCATCAGCTGTGGTCTTCTTGGTAAAGGTCTTCGCTCCTTGTGATTCCCCATTGACAATCAATTCCACACTGTGGGCATTGGAGAAGGTCCGAACAGGAATCCGACCTTCTTCATCCATGATACGATTGGCCAATTCTGGGTTGTCCCAGTTCCAATGCGGCAAGAGATGCACCATCGGATGCTTTTCAGCCGATACCCATTGACTTTGGTAGAGGTAAAAATCATTCTTTGGAAGACCTGCCGTATCGACAATACCGAAGTAAGAACTTTTCACAGGTGTGGCATTTTGGTTGTGCCATGGTGTTGGCTCACCGATATAGTCTGTACCTGTCCAGATAAATTGCCCTGCATAGCCGGCATGATCGCGGTCAAAGATCCAAGAGGCTGTCGCTGTCCGCCCCCAACCAACCCGGTCATTACCGTAGTCTGATTGTTCATAGTGGCGATCTTCTTGGTTGCTACCGACCCATTCTCTTTCAGGGTGGTAGTAAGAGCCCCGTGTCCGCGTCGCAGAAGAGGTTTCAGAACCATAAATGAGCCAGTTTGGGTGTTTAGCTCGTAGGCTTTCATAGTTGGCCTCTGAATAGTTAAATCCAACTGCATCGAGCTCTGCCGCTACCTTTTCATGCCCTCCTGATCCATCACCAAAGCGGAATTTATCAGCTCCCATGGTGACATAGCGAGTTGCATCCACTTCCTTGATGGTCTTGACCAACCGACGAACGGTTGTAACAGATTTGTCTGACCCATCTGCTTCACCGACTTCGTTACCGATTGACCACATGACAATGGCTGGATTGTTCTTACCCCGCTCTACCATGGTCCGTAGATCGTAATCTGACCAAGTATCCCCTTTCCGAGCTTCTGGGTGAGTGGCGTCCTTTTCAAAGAAACGACCGTAATCGTATTGTTTCTTGCCACCATACCAGGTATCAAAAGCTTCTTCTTGGACCATCAAGCCCAACTCGGCCGCAATTTGCAAGGTTTGTTCACTCGCTGGGTTGTGGGTCGTCCGGATGGCATTGACCCCCATGTCCTTCATCTGTTTGAGACGGCGGTATTCAGCCTTGTAATTTTCCTCAGCTCCGAGGGCCCCATGGTCATGGTGAAGGGATACCCCGTGGAATTTCGTAGCCACCCCATTGAGGAAGAAGCCACCTTCTGGCGTCCAGTTCAGATAGCGATAGCCAAAGCGTTCCTTTTGCACATCCACCAACTGCGAATCCCGATAGACACGCGTATAAAGGGTATAAAGAGTAGCTTTTTCATCGGTCACATTCCACAATTTTGGTCGCTCAACATGAAGGGTATGAGACAGGTTGATCTCTTGACCTGCTAGAACAGCTCGTGCTTCACTGCGCGCTTTTTCGCTCACCACTTGGCCATTTTGATCGACAATTTCATATTCCGCATAAATACTATGAGCTTGATCATCTTGGTTGACAATGCGGCTCATCACTACTGTATCCACTGCCCCACCTTGCTGTTTTTCCAACTGAGGGGTCGTAATCGTAGTCCCATACTGCGCTAAATGAACCTTGTCCGTTACACTCAGCTTAACATCCCGGTAAATCCCACTACCAGAATACCACCGGCTACTTGGTTGTTGATTGACCACATGAACGGCGATGGTATTTTCACTTCCATCTGCGTTCAAATAAGGGGTAATATCATAAGAAAAGGCATTGTAGCCATTTGGGTAATGACCGACAAATTGTCCATTTACATAGACTTTGGAATCCATGTAAACCCCGCCAAATTCCAAGCGGACCTTCTTATCTAAATCTTTGTCGTCCAAACGGAAGGTCTTACGATACCAAGCATCCCCACCATTTAATTGACCCCCTTCATTTTGAGCAGGAGAGTTATGATCAAAATCAAAGAAAATAGACCAGTCATGAGGAAGATCTAATTTTTTCCAATCCTTGACATCCACTTGACGCCCTTCTGCACCAGGAGTCGCATTCAATTTAAAATACCAATCTTTATTAAAATCACGTTCTCGATCTTGCACAATATCCTCCGCTACACGATTTTGATCTGGAGCAGCTGTTGCTTCCGTTCCTGTAGCACGCTCAGATGAAGCAGAAACGGGCTGGCCTTCGCCTTGAGGCGCTGGCTTTTCCTCAGCTCTGGTAGGGGTGATGACAGCTGGAGCTTCTGAAACCCTTGCAACAGCTTCAGGAACTTCCGCTTCTGAATTTTCCGTCACAACACTTGGTGTCTCAATCGAAGGCGGTTCACTTTCGAGGGCTGGCTTTTCTTCCGCATGAACCCTTGAAAGCCCAATCATAACAGATCAAGCTCCAACAGAGAGCTTCCGAATACTAAACACAGGACGCTTTTCAAAAAAAGACTTTCCCATAAGAACCTCATCTTAGAATTAACAATTAAATCCGTAAACGCTTTCTTGCACCTGCGAACACTTGCAGAAAATCACATATTAACTATACCAAAAAAAGAGGATCAATAGGCCTCAATTTCGCTCCAACTATAGTTAGATTAAGAACTCATTTAATTAGTGGAAATCTTTTTAAACCCCAAAAAAAGAGAAGTCTTAGGACTCCTCTTTTACCATTTTTCTTATAATCCTGGTTCTTGACCAAGTTCAGCTGCCACCATCCAAATGTTCTTTTCAAGTTCTGCTTTAGCCCCAACAAAGATATCGTTGGTTACATCGTCGCCTTCAGCGTCGGTAACATCCAAAGCTTTTTGGTAAAGGCCGTCAAGGTAATGGAAGATTTCAAGAGCACGTGTCAAGCTTTCTTCTACATTTTTCGTAAATGTTCCACGGCGTTCTTCAATATTGCTGTGTTCCAAAAATTCAGTCATGCTAGAATATGGCGCGCCACCAAGAGTGATCAAGCGTTCGCTCACTTCATCCAAGGTTGCATCCAAGCTGTCCATGTATTCGTCCATCTTTGGATGCCAAACCATAAAGCCACGTCCACGCATATACCAGTGTACTTGGTGAAGGGCAATGTGAGCGACGTAGAGATCTGCTACGACTTGGTTCAAGAGGGCTTTTGTTTCTGGAAGAGTTTCTTTATTAGAAGGTGCAAAAGTTGCTACATCAGTAGCTGCTTCATGTTTCATAGTTGTCATATCGTTTCTCCTTTTTTATAATGATTCTAATTAACTATGTCTCTATTATATGCTTCCTCCACCAGAAAGTCAAGATAAAAGATTTAAAAAGTTCATTCCAAAGCTGGAATAGTTGTCAATTGAAGGAAGATACGATAGAATGAAGAAGACTAATCGAAAGGCTTGACCAATGAAATATATCTTTACCTTCCTGATCTCCATGGTTCCCCTTGTTGAATTGCGCGGGGCCATCCCTTTTGCCATTGCAAATGGTATTCCCTTATGGACAGCGCTCCTGATCGGAGTGATCGGAAATCTTCTCCCTGTCCCTCTGATCTTCTTCTTCGCCCGCCATATCCTCACTTGGGGGGCAAAAAAACCGATCATCGGAGGCTTTTTTAGCTGGTGTCTCAATAAGGGCCATAGAGGCGGACAGAAATTAGAAAAAGCTGCAGGAGACAAGGGAATCTTCTTGGCCTTATTGCTCTTTGTGGGAATCCCTCTTCCGGGAACTGGTGCCTGGACCGGAGCTCTTGCGGCCTCCATCCTTGACTGGGACTTCAAACGCAGTAGCCTCGCAGTCATGCTCGGAGTGATCCTAGCCGGCCTCATCATGGGGACCCTGTCCCTGCTTCTAGGAATCGATACCTTCGCACATTAAGCAAAAGGCTGAAGCAACGGCTTCAGTTTTTCCACACAAAAAAGAGGTTCCCTTCGAAACCTCTTATTTTTTTATTCTTAGTTGTTAAGAGCTGCTGCCATTGTAGCTGCAACTTCTGCTTCAAAGTCATTTGAAGCTTTTTCAATACCTTCACCAACTTCAAAACGAACGAATTCGATAACTGAAGCATTTACTGATTCAAGGTAAGCTTCAACTGTCTTGCTGTCATCCATGATGTAGACTTGTGCAAGAAGAGTGTAGGCTTGGTCAACTTTTGTGTTGTCCAAGAAGAAGCGATCCATTTTACCTGGGATGATTTTATCCCAGATTTTTTCTGGTTTACCTTCAGCTGCCAATTCAGCTTTGATATCTTCTTCAGCTTGAGCAACCACTTCGTCAGTCAATTGTGCTTTTGAACCGAATTTCAAGTGTGGAAGAGCTGGTTTACCAACCATTGCACGGCTTTCGTTATCTTGGTCGATGACGTGGTTCAATTGTGCCAATTCATCTTTCACGAATTGTTCATCCAATTCTTTGTATGAAAGAACAGTTGGTTTCATTGCAGCGATGTGCATTGAGATTTGTTTAGCAAGTGCTTCGTCTCCACCTTCGATCACAGAGATAACACCGATACGTCCACCGTTGTGTTGGTAAGCACCGAAGTGTTGTGCATCTGTTTTTTCAAGCAAAGCAAAACGACGGAATGAAATCTTTTCACCGATTGTAGCTGTTGCAGATACATATGCAGCTTCAAGAGTTTCACCTGAAGGCATTGTCAAAGCAAGAGCTTCTTCGTTGTTAGCTGGTTTACCTTCAGCGATCACTTTCGCTGTTGCGTTTACCAATTCAACGAATTGAGCGTTTTTCGCAACGAAGTCAGTTTCAGCATTTACTTCAACTACTGCTGCAACGTTACCATTGACATAAACACCAGTCAAACCTTCAGCGGCAACACGGTCAGCTTTCTTAGCTGCTTTAGCCATACCTTTTTCGCGAAGCAATTCGATCGCTTTTTCGATATCACCTTCAACTTCAACCAATGCCTTTTTAGCGTCCATGACACCGGCACCAGATTTTTCACGCAATTCTTTTACAAGCTTAGCTGTAATTTCTGCCATTTTTGTTCTCCTATATTTTTTAATAAAATAAGAGGGTCGGGCTGAGCCCTGCCCTCTTAGGTTCGTTACTTATTGAATGAAATTAAGCGTTTTCGCCTTCTACAACTTCAACGATTTCTTCGATTGAATCAGCTTGACCTTCAGTAGCTGCCAATTCAGCTTCTACTGTAGCAACACTGTCTTCACCTTGACGTCCTTCGATAACAGCGTCAGCCATTTTCGCAGTGATCAATTTAACAGCACGGATAGCGTCATCGTTCGCTGGGATGATAACATCGATATCATCTGGGTCAGTGTTTGTGTCGACCATCGCTACAACTGGGATACCCAATTTCTTAGCTTCTTTAACAGCGATTTGTTCTTTATGTGGATCCACAACGTACATTACGTCTGGGATACGAGGCATGTCTTCGATACCGCCCAAGAATTTTTCAAGACGAGCGCGTTGTTTGTTCAACAATGCAACTTCTTTCTTAGGAAGAACTTCAAAAGTTCCATCTTCTTCCATGCGTTTGATTTCTTTCAAACGAGCGATACGTTTTTGGATTGTTCCCCAGTTAGTAAGAGTTCCACCCAACCAACGGTGGTTGATAAAGTATTGACCTGCACGAACAGCTTCTTCTGCAACAGCATCAGCAGCTTGTTTCTTAGTACCTACGAACAAGATCACTGCATCGTTTGCAGCTGCATCACGCATGAAGTCGTATGCTTGGTCTGCGTATTTTACAGTTTGTTGCAAGTCGATCACGTGGATTCCGTTACGTTCTGTGAAGATGTACTTAGCCATCTTAGGGTTCCAGCGACGAGTTTGGTGACCGAAGTGTACACCAGCCTCAAGAAGTTGTTTCATTGAAATTACTGCCATGAGTAGTTTCTCCTTTTTTGTTTTTTTCTCCTCTCTCAGACGTCAACTTGCAGCACGACCACAAGGGCAACGGTGCCACAATGGATCCGAGATGAGTATTTGCTGTCTTAGACAACTCTATAAGTATAGCAGAAATCACTAGAATTCGCAAGCTATTTGAGAGATTTTTTCAGCATTCCCCATCTGCAATGATTTGAAGCAAAAAGTTTTTCTTGACCTATCTTTATTTTTAGGTTACAATATTATATGTTATGGCGGTATAGCCAAGTGGTAAGGCACGGCTCTGCAAAAGCTTGATCGTCGGTTCAAATCCGTCTACCGCCTTGATAATAAAATTTTTTATCATCTTTTATCTTTTAAAAATTCCCCTAGCAATAGGGGGTTTTTTTGTTGCCATTTGCTCCATTCCTTGATTATTGATATAATAAAACCTCGCCTGATCGGCGAAGCACATTAGAAAGGGTATTTATGAAAAACATTCGTTTCTTTACGATCGGCCTTCTTTCACTAGTGACACTAGCAGCTTGCTCACCTGCCAATTCTGCGCAACCAGCAAAAACAGCTTCTAGCTCTAGAAAACCGATCAAACAATCTTCTACCAAAGCATCATCTAGTAGATCGTCTAGCACTTCTTCAGACAGCAGTAGCTCAGATGATTTTTCAGGTCGCTTCAGCTTGGATCCAGATGATGGCGCATCTCTCCAATATGTGCCAGGAGCTGCATCCATTCCTGAGATCGAAAAGCTCAAGAACCTCCACCCTACCACCGGTTTTGTATTAAGAACCGAAGATGGACAAGAGGTTGGTGGGCCAAAAGAAAGAAGCAGTTACGATGACGTAGTTGCGGCCTTTGGTCAACCCGTAAGTAGCACAGACAGTGCGAATCCTGGCGATGGGGTCAATGTTTGGGCAACAGACAATGGCGATATCATGGCTTTCTTCCGCAATAATGTGTTAACAGATATCACCTTCCGACTAAGAGGGGGCGATGCCAACCACCAGTCTACTAGCAGCATTTCCAAATCCGATACACCAAAAACGGCCCTCGAACGTCTCGGAAAACCCTATACCATTATGCGTTCAGAAAATGGGACCAGCTATGTCTATAAAGATAGCAACGGAGATGAATCTAGCTTTTCTACACAAGGAAATAAGATCTTCAATGTTACGTCTGCTGCAGAAACCAAGCAGTTAAAAAAGATCACTGGCCTGGATAAAAATCAATAACGATCCATACAAAGAACCCTCCAAGTTTTTCTTGGAGGGTTCTATTTTTCTTACAATTCAGCAATTTGGTTCAAATTCACTTCTGCAACCGTATCGTTACCGAACATAGAAATGACCATTTTCACCTTGTTGTTATCAATTTCAGTGATCTTACCAGTATAGTCTGTGAAGGCACCGTCGATGATACGAACCGTATCGCCCACCTTGACATCCAAATCAAACTCTTGAACGGTTTGACCCATAGAGAGCAAGATGCTGCGGATTTCTTCTTCCAACAATGGAGTTGGTTTTGAACGGTTCCCGTGTGATCCGACGAAACCAGTAACGTTCGGTGTATTCCGAACGACAAACCAAGCTTCATCTGTCATGACCATTTCAACCAAGACATAACCTGGGAAGCGGTTTTCTTCGATTTCTTTGGTTTTACCGTTTTTCTCAACTTGTACGGTTTGAGTTGGAATCTCTACGCGCAAGATGTTTTCTAACATATTGTAAGTTTGCGCACGTTGCAAAAGATTCTCTTTTACCTTGTTTTCATATCCTGAGTAGGTTTGTAGTACAAACCAGCCTTTATCAAAACTGTCCATTTGGGCATCCTTTCTTTCTGTTTAGCCTGCTCGAGCTTTTGTGAACATACTAAAAAAAGCCTCTTGGCTTTCCTTTTCCTAGCTTCATTATACCACATTTTGCAGGAATGCAAAGAGGTTTGCTGATTTATTTTTAAGAAAAGGCAATAAAAAATGGGAGTGGGAAAGAACTCCGACTGGTTAAAAAGAGTTCGTTTTCCCACCCCCGCACAGTTGATTAGGCCATCTTTGAAGCTTAAAAAGCGAACAAAGATGCCAATCAACCACTGCGTCTTGCAGTTAATCCTATCAAAAATCAAAGGCTGGACAGTTGTTGCCCAGCCTTATGGCTTCTTTTCTTAAAAGAAATTGATCATGTGCAATAGGCCACGTGCAATGACTTTGTCGAACAAATAAATCAATGCAACAAAGAAAGCGGTGTACTCAATCACTGAGATAAAGTTTTTCCATCTTTCCTTGCGATTTGGCCAAGTTGTATCTTTTAGTAAGACGAAAATATCTTTAATGAATTTCACAACTCTCTCCTATCGTGTTTCTTTATGGATGGTATACTTGCTGCAATGCTTGCAGAATTTATTGACTTCTAGACGTGTTGGTTTTGGCGTCCCACTCAACTTAATGGAGTAATTGCGTGACCCACAAACCGTACACGCTAGACTTGCTTTTTTTAATGCCATAACGCCTCCGTTCACCCCATTATAGCAAGTTTTCCACGTTTTGACAAGAACAGAAAATCTCCTGTCAAGAAAAAAGCAAATCTAAAGCGTTATCACTCTGGTTTTCTCCTCATTTTTGGTAAAATAAAACAAAAGGAGACGAATATGAAAAGTGATAACCTAAAAGAAAGTAGAAATATCGAAGACCGTCGAGGGCAAAGCTACTCCCAGTCTTCAGGCAATAGTAACCTTGGCGGAGGCATTTTACAGATCTTACTATCGCCGGGAAGCTTCAAGAGTAAGATCATCATTATCCTCCTCATAGTCTTTCTAGGAGGGGGAGCTAGCCTTGGGGGTCTCTTTGGAAATGGGACTTCTTCTCAACCTTACCAATCCACCCAAGTCACGCGCACCAACAAGACCCATGTCGATGATGCAGATGCTGAGTTCGTCAGCAAGGTCCTTGCCACAACAGAAGATCATTGGCACAAGGTCTTTCAAGCCGAAGGACGGACCTACCAGGAGCCCAAACTAGTCTTCTATACCGGACGGACAAAGACAGGCTGTGGAGTTGGGCAAGCATCGGCTGGTCCCTTCTACTGTCCGACCGACAAAAAGATTTATTTGGATATGAGCTTCTACAAGGAATTGACAACCAAATACAAAGCTAGCGGGGACTTCGCCATGGCCTACGTGATCGCCCACGAAGTCGGCCACCACGTACAAAACGAGCTGGGAATCCTTGGCAAATACCATCGGATGCAACAAGGTCTTTCTGAAAAGGAACGAAATGCCATCAGCGTCCGCATTGAGCTACAAGCCGATTACCTAGCAGGTGTCTGGGCCCGCTCCATTCAAGACCGAAATCTTCTAGATATCGGCGATATCGAAGAAGCCATGAATGCAGCCCATGCCGTCGGTGATGATACTCTCCAGGAGCAAGCCTACGGCTACTCGGTGCCAGATAGCTTTACCCACGGAACTTCAGAGCAACGCATGCGCTGGTTCAAACGGGGCTACCAGTACGGGGATCTCCAACACGGCGATACCTTTAGCTTGTCAGATAGTGAACTCTAAATAAAAAACGATTCAGAAAAATTTCTGCATCGTTTTTTGTTTAGAAACCAAGCCAGCCTTTGAAGGTATCCCAAGCGTTTTTCGCTTTGCCTGGGATATCGGCCTCGTCGATTGCTTTTTTCGCATCATCGACCATATTCGACGCCTTCTCTTTAACATCCTCAAAGAAACCTTTGTCTTCTTTGCTATCTGTTTCTGTCGTTTCTTCTCCGACTGGCGCAATGCCGTTTTCAGCATAAGAGTTCTTCACCGAGTCAAACTGGGTACCGTCTGTATAAGGCAGGACACTGTTGGCAACATTGCGGAAGATCTCGGACGCCGTTCCAGCACTACTGTCCGTCAGGTAGTGATTTTCATCGGTCGTTGGGAAACCAAGCCACTGACTGATGACCACATCTGGCGTGTAGCCGATCACCCATTGGTCTCCAGAGAGGTCCTTGTTAAAGCTGGTCTCTGTCGTACCGGTTTTCCCTGCCATGGTATAGCCATAAGGCGCAGCGTTCACCCCTGTACCATTACTGAAGGTACCAAGCATCATATTGGTCATCTTATCTGTCGTTGAACCACTAAGCACTCGGGTTGATTTCTGGCTGTGGCTCTTGACCACTTGACCACTGGCATTTTCGATCTTGGTAATAAGATGGGCATCATTCATGACCCCGCCGTTTGCAAAGGTGCCATAAGCCTGAGCCATCTGCATCGGATTGGTTGTCACACCAGCTCCCAAGGCAACGGCAAGCGACTTGTCCACCTTGTCCATGTTGAGCCCGAATTTTTTCCCGTACTCAAAGACCGTATCAAGACCCAAATCATTAGCGGTCGCTACGGCTGGAAGGTTAAGGGACTCTGCCAGGGCCTGGTACATCGGTACCGTTGGGCTAGACTGGATTCCCGCGTAGTTATTGACCTCATAGCTTCCATATTGTGTGGTACTATTGTCCAATTCCTTATTGGTCGACCAACCTGCCGCAACAGCTGGGCTATAGACAACCAAAGGTTTGATGGTTGATCCTGGACTTCGAGCAGCCTGGGTAGCGTAGTTGTAGGTACGGAAACCTGGATTTTGATCGCTTCCGACACGCCCTACGAGAGCCCGAACCCCTCCGGTCTTAGGATCGAGGGCGACACTACCAGATTCCGCGCGCGTGCCGTCTTCCGCTACTGGGAAGAGGGCCGTATTGTCATAGATTACCTGCATGCTTGCTTGGTAATTTTGATCCAGCTCGGTGTAGATCCGGTAGCCATTTTTGACAATATCTTCTTCGGTGAGACCGTATTCGTTGACCGCTTCATTGATGACCGCATCAAAATAGGATGGGTAGCGGTAGTCCTCTGACTTGCCTTCATAGGCATCGACTAGCTGGCCATGGATATCAACAGCAGCAGATTGATCGGCTGTTGCCTGGTCAATATAGCCAGCCGCTACCATATTTTGAAGGACCGTATTGCGGCGGTTGGTCGCATTCTCTACTGAATAGAGCGGGTTATAGATTTCCGGTCCCTTGAGCATACCTGCGAGAACTGCAGACTGGTCCAGACTTAATTGACTGGCTGAAACCCCAAAATACTTTTTGGAAGCATCCTCAATTCCCCAAACCCCATTTCCAAAATAGGCATTGTTGAGGTACATGGTGAGGATCTCTTTTTTACTGTATTTCTTATTGATTTCAAGTGCCAGGAAGAATTCCTTGGCCTTGCGCTCCACCGTCTGGTCCTGGGACAGATAAGCATTTTTAGCTAGCTGCTGGGTGATGGTCGACCCACCACCTGAGCGACCCAAAGTCAAAATGGCTAAGAAGAAGCGACCATAGTTGATCCCACTATTCTTGTAAAAGCTCCGGTCCTCTGTTGCGACCACGGCATTTTGCAGATTCTCACTAATGGCATCGAGTTCGACGTAGGTTCCTTTTTGTCCGGTCAAACTTCCAGCCTGGTCCCCATTCTTATCATAGATAATGGTGGTCGCCTTGAGTGCATTCTGCAGATCCTTGACATTGGTTGTCTTAGCAAGGTAGAAAAGATAGCCCCCTGTCAAGAGACTAAAGCCTAGTCCAATGATCAGGAGAATCTTGGTCAAATGGAATCGGCGCCAAAAACGACGGAAGGGGTGCTGAGAGAGAGGCTTGCTTCTGTGCTTGCCTGAGCGACTATAGGTCGGCTCTACTGTCTCTTCCGGTAGTTCCGTGTCTGACACTTCTTCTGCCACCGATTTAGGCGGATGATCCTTTCTAAAAAAAGTGATCAGGTTTTCAAATAATTCTTTTATTCTATTCATACCTGTTATTGTAACACCTTATCCTTGTCCTAGCAAGAAAAGATAGCTCCTCGCTATTTCTCGTTTAGTTTTCTTTAAGCTTAGATTTTGCTACAATAGGGTCATGAACTATCAATTTACCATTCCACAATCCTTTCCCCAGATGACTGTGAAAGAGTTGCTTGAGGACTACTTCCTCATCCCCCGTAAGATCCGGCATTTTTTACGAACCAAGAAGCACGTCTTGGTCAATGGAGAGACCATCAACTGGCAGAGCCCCGTTCAAAAAGGAGACCAGATCCAGCTAATCTTTGATGCCGACGATTACCCTGAAAAAGATCTCCCAGCCGGAGACCCGATTCTGGTCGAAGAGCTCTATCAGGATGAGCATGTCATCATCGTCAATAAGCCCGAAGGTATGAAAACCCATGCCAATGAGCCAACAGAAATTGCTCTTCTCAACCATGTTTCCAGCTATGTTGGATCTACCTGCTACGTCGTGCACCGCCTAGACAAGGAAACCAGTGGGGCCATTTTATTTGCCAAAAATCCTTTTATCCTGCCCATTCTCAACCGCATTTTGGAAGATAAAAACATCCAACGCGAGTACTGGGCCTTGATCCAAGGCAGCTTAGCACAAAAAACTATCATTTACAAGGATAAAATCGGACGCGATCGCCACGATCGGCGCAAGCGCCTGGTCGATCCACGAAAAGGTCAGTATGCAGAAACCCAGGTGACGCAACTGAAAAAAATCGGGCGAAACAGCCTGGTCAAATGCCAGCTCAAGACGGGCCGTACCCATCAGATCCGGGTGCATCTCTCCCATCATGGGCACCCGATTGTCGGGGATCCTCTCTATAACCCCGCACGCGAAGAGCGACTCATGCTCCATGCTCACCGCTTGACCTTCACTAATCCATTAACCCTTGAAACCATCCAAGTCGAAGCCCCTTCCAAGAGTTTCGAAAAGGGATTGAGAGACTAAAAAAGAAGCCACAGGCTTCTTTTTTTTTATTATTGATAACGTGGGGTTGCAAATCCACGGATATTACCATGTCCGATTCGGTAGGTATTGCGACGGACTTGGTTGTTGGAGTTTCCTTCAATGGTATGAATGATTCCGTTTGAGACGCTTTCGACAATTCCGATGTGATCGGCAAAGCCATTATTTTGTTGGCTATTTTGATCCCAGTTAAAGGTGATGATGTCCCCTGCTTTTGGTGTAGTGGTACCATCTTCGTTCCAGATGCCCAAGCGTTTGAAGATCTGGATGTGACGTTCGACTCCACATTCACGGCCAATCAAACCACTCAAACCTTCCCGCTGGAAGACTGTTGTAACAAAGATATCACACCAGTCATCGGTCGCCTTCACTGCATAACCAACCGGAAGTGGTTTGACACTGTTATAATCATTGACCAATTGTTGGTGAGCTGCAGTTCCGCCACGAACACCCACTAGGCTAGCTGCTGCCCGTAAGACACGGTCCCGTTGTCCATTCGTTACACGAGGACTAAAAGCAGTTTGATCTACTGTCGCACGGGGATGAAGGGCTGTTTGACCAAGGTTAAAGCCTTCAACGCCACCATCGACATAATCCACATAGACGTGAGTGGTATAGTTACCTGATTGGTACTGGTGATTTGCTGCAGAGACCTGCACTTCTGTATGCATACCAGAAGGTGCTGTTGAATACCAGTAAAGATTTTCTTGGTGCGCTTGAGACCAGGCTGCAACACGGATGTTCTTAATCCGACGTCCCTGAGGCGCTTGATCCACTGTTACCGTATAGGTTCCAGCACCAGAATTGACATTCTTGATAGAAGCTTGCGTCTTGGTCTTGGCATTTCGGAACTCCACTTCTGTAGTTGTGGTACCAACACCTACACGAGATCCATCATTTTGGATGTAGTAAAGATGAACATGGTACTTACCAGTAGAGTTCTTGTGGTCGCTTGCTTTGACAGATACCTTGTAATCTCCGTTCGCTTGACGAGTCGCCTCATACCAGCGGATGTCGTCTTGGCCGTCCTTGTCAGACCAGGTTGGTACTTGCACAGTCTGCACACCTTTAGGGCTGTAGACATCTTTGATGATGACGTCAAAGGTTCCTGTATCCTTGTTGTTGTTTTGGATCAAGATTGTACCAGAGCGGCGGGCTTGACGCACTTCTGTCGTGGTTTCTGTTATGTAGCTTCGTTGGTTATTTTGATCTACATAATAAACATGGACATTGTATTTCCCATCTTCATTTTTATGGTCTGAAGCTTTGATGGTCGCACGATAGCTGCCATCACTTTGACGGACTGCTTTGTGCCATACTAGATCATCAGGCCCGTTCGAATCCGACCAGGTTGGGATCAGAACTTCTTTCAAACCATTTGGTGCAACAACATTACGAATAACCGCGTCAAAGGTACCTGTTACGGTATTGTTGTTCTCAATTGTAACAGTACCACTTGGTTTGACTTCATGTACTTCTGTCTTAGTCTCTGTAATGTAGTTACGTTGATTATTTTGATCTACATAGTAAATATGAACATTAAATTCACCTGTGTCATTTTTATGATCAGATGCTTTGATGGTCGCACGATAGCTGCCATCATCTTGACGTTCTGCTTTATGCCAAACTAAATCGTCCTGACCGTTTTTGTTAGACCAGGTAGGAACTAGAACCTCTTTCAAACCATATGGGGCAACTACATTGCGAATAACTGCATCAAAGGTACCTGTCTCTGAATTTTTGTTCTCAATTGTAACAGTACCACTTGGTTTGACCTGGTGAACCTCAACTACTTTTTCAGTCAGATAAAAACGATTATTTGAATCATCTACAATGTAGGCGTCAGCACGGTAATTCCCAGTAGAATTCTTATGATCATTCGCTTTTATAGTCACACGATAAGAACCATCTGCTTGACGTGTTGCCTTGTGCCATACTAGGTCATCCTGTCCATTTTCAAGACTCCATGATGGAACTAATACTTCTTTTAGACCAGTTGGTGCAACAATATTGCTAACAACCGCATCAAAGGTACCTGCTACTGGGTTGTTGTTTTCAATCGTCAGAACTCCACTTGGTCGAACATAATCAACCGAAACCACTCGTTCGGCGATATAGTGGGGGTTACCAGAGTTGTCAACAATATAAGCATCTGCACGGTAGTTTCCTTTATTCCACTTATGCTCACTCGCTTTTATAGTTACTCGATAGCTACCATCCGTTTGCTTCGTCGCCTTATGCCAGATAAGATCGTCTTGGCCATTTTCTAGACTCCATGATGGCACCAAAACCTCTTTCACACCCCCTGGAGATGTGATATTACTAACAACTGCATCAAAGGTACCTGTAGTTTGATCACTGTTTTCAATTGAGAGAGTACCACTTGGTTTCTGTACATGTTCTGTCGGTAAACTATTATTTTCTGTTTCTACCACTCGTGCGCGTGCGCCGTATGGAGCGCGACTAGCTACCACAGCAGGTGTTGGTTGCTCTGATGGAACCTTCTCGCTAGTAACCTCGTCAGAAGATGGAGTCGGTGTAACAGGTGTTGCCACTGTTGCAACGGTATTTTCTATCTGAACTGCTTGATCAGTTCCTACCACATTAGCTGTAGTATTCTGCGTTTCTGATGAAGTCGTTGTTTTTGCAACGACAGCTGATGTATTTTCTGGTGTTTGATCGGACGCACCTTGCTCATCGGCTTTGGCTTGTTGTGTTGAAAAGGCCAACAAAACAGCTGTCCCTGCGTAAAAAATAAGATCTTTCTTTTTCATGTATCTTCCCTTACAAATTTTTATACGGATTGTACCCACATAGTAGTATTATAGCATAAACTGCCGGATCAAGAAACAATATCATGAGAAGATTTTATCCCTCCTTTAAAGAAAACAGAAGGCCAAGTCGGCCTTCTGTTTAGCTTATGCAAAAATTGAGAAGAAAGGTGCTCCGAGCTTGTTATCCATCGGGTCTTTACTCTTAATGGAATGAAGATAATTGATAGAGTACCAGCCGTTGTTGCCGCTATTATATGGATCGCGTACATAGGTTCTTCCATTGTCATAACCATGCAAGACCAATTCATGAGTATAAGGATCGCTAGTAAATTGGCTATTGCCTACCGCAGCAAGTACATGCTTGCCAGCCATGAGGGCTTCTGCAATGCCTCCAGCTCCATTAATCAATTGGCTCTTCAAGCCCCAATTACGAGTGGCAGCTACAATCCCATCAGAATCTGTTCCTGCTTCACCTTTGTTGAATGAATCAGTATTGTTGTAGAGATAATCAGCTACTGTTGTTGGCAAAATAGTTCTGCCAAGGATATCTGTGAAGGTCATGGCAAGAGAGGTTGGCACACAACCTGACTGATCGACATTGCTCACACCGTAATATTTCCCAGCCCAACGAGGATCCCGTTGAGAATAATAGGTTGTTTGTGGGTTCACCTTTTGATTTCGTGGAGACAAGGCTGTTTGACCAAGGTTAAAGCCTTCAACACCACCATCTTTGTAGTCCACATAGACGTGTGTAGTATAGTTACCCACTTCATTACCGTGATTATTGGCAGAGACTGTGATCTCTGTGTGCATACCTGTCGGCGTTGCGGAATACCAGTAAAGATTTTCTTGATGAGCTTTGGACCAGGCAGCAACACGGATGTTCTTAATCTGACGACCTTGAGGAGCTTGATCCACAGCTACTGTATAAGTCCCGTTCGTTGCATTGACATTCTTGATAGCAGCTTGCGTCTTGGTCGTCGCATTTCGGAACTCCACGTCTGTAGTCGTGGTACCAATACCAATCCGAGAACCATCATTTTGAATGTAGTAAAGGTGAACATGGTACTTACCAGTAGAGTTCTTGTGATCGCTCGCTTTGACGGATACCTTGTAGTCCCCGTTCGCTTGGCGAGCCGCTTCATACCAGCGGAGATCATCCTGTCCTTCCTTATCAGACCAAGTTGGGACTTGCACAGTTCGCACCCCTTTAGGACTGTAGACATCCTTGATGATGACGTCAAAGTTGCCTGTGTCTTTATTGTTATTGACAACCGAAATGATTCCCGTTGGATTATCATGTTTAACGGTTACAACTGTTTCAGTAACAAAATGACGGTTGTTATCATTATCAACAATATAAAGGTCTGCACGATAGTTCCCTAGTGAGTTTTTATGATCACTTGCTTTAATCGTCACTCGATAACTACCATCAGATTGACGATTTGCCTTGTGCCATACAAGATCATCCTGTCCGTTTTCAAGGCTCCATGATGGAACTAAGATTTCCTTTACACCATTGGGGGCCACCACGTTACGAATAACCGCATCAAAACTACCAGTTGAAACATTATTGTTTTCGATCGTTAATGAAGCAGTTGGGCGTGATTGACGAACTTCAACTACTTTTTCGGTCAGATAAAAACGATTATTTGAATCATCTACCATGTAGGCGTCAGCCCGATAATTCCCAGTTGAATTCTTATGATCACTCGCTTTAATAGTCACACGATAAGAACCATCCGCTTGACGCGTTGCCTTGTGCCAAATGAGGTCATCTTGTCCATTTTCTAGACTCCATGATGGAACTAAAACTTCTTTTAGTCCATTTGGGGCAACAATGTTGCTAACAACAGCATCAAAGGTACCTGCTGTAGTATTGTTGTTTTCAATCGTAAGGACACCACTTGGTCGAGCATAATCAACCGAAACTACTCGTTCTGCGATATAGTGGGGTTTACCAGAGTTGTCAACAATATAAGCATCAGCTCGGTAGTTTCCTTTATTTCCTTTATGCTCACTTGCCTTAATGGTTACACGATAACTGCCATCAATCTGCTTAGTTGCCTTGTGCCAGATAAGATCGTCTTGACCATTTTCTAGACTCCAAGATGGGACTAAAACCTCTTTAACACCTAGTGGTGCTGAGATATTAGTGATAACGGCGTCAAAAGTTCCTGACTTAGCATTATTATTCTCAATCGTTAACGTGCCACTTGGTTTTAAAACCTCTGGTCGTTTTCCGATGTAAACATTTGTCGTTGTTCCACCCACACCCGTCATTTGTCCATTGTTCTGAACATAGTAAAGATGGACATTGTAAAGACCGGTTGAGTTTTTATGATCGGACGCTTTTACATTAACAGTATAGGTTCCGTTTGCTTGACGGTTGGCTGTATACCAAACAAGGTCATCTTGACCACCTGTTTCTGACCAGATCGGTACAGAAACACTTCGAACTCCATTTGGTGCCTTAACATTTGAGATGACAACGTCAAAGCGGCCCGTCATAGTATCGTTATTGACAATGTCAATCTTCCCACTTAAGCTGCCTTCTGTTGGATCCGCTGCAGGTTTTGCGTTCGCTGTAAAGCGACCGGTATAGTCCACACTGTGGTCAAAGAGGTGTTTTCCTGGAAGCAATTCCGCTTGAGAAGTAAACTGCCACGCGCCAGCTTTCCCATTGTAACGCAAGCTTTTCGCATCGTTTACAGACAGTTTTGGAGAAGGGTATTGGGCAACCCAGAAATTCTGAAGCCCAAATTGAGCGGTGTTGACAGGACCTTTCTTGCGGAGGTTGTTTTCATCCAACCAGCTTGCACTGGTGTAGAACATCAAGTTGGTGTAGCCATTTTTACGCATTTCGTCAGCCCAAGCTTGGGTGGTGCGGTTGATGTTTGACTGCATCTTGGCATCCTCAAAGTCATTGACCATGAGGGTGTTCTTTGGAAGATTCAAGCGTTGCGCCGCTGCGATATAGAACCGTGCTTCTGCACGCGCTGCTTCTTCAGAAGTATAGCGAGAGAAGTGGTAGGTCGATACTTGCAGACCCGCAGCTTGTGCATTGCGAATTTGGTTCTCCGCATTCGGGTTCTTGTACCAAGTGTCTTCTGTCAATTTGACAACGACACCGCCCACGCCCTTATTAGCTAGGGTACGGTAGTCTCCAATACTAATGTCTCCATTGTGGCTACTCACATCAACAAATGATTTTGGCTGAACTGCTACATCTGTTGAGCGACCAGCAGGAGCGTGAGCGCCTGTGTTAAAGAAGGTCGTGCTTCCTGTATTAGACTGAAGAGGAGTTTCTTCTTTCTCAGTAGTCGATGCTTCTGTAGCTTTCTCAGCAGATGAGGTTCCACTTTCTGAAGCCGCGACCTTGCTCGCAGGTGCTACAGCTGGCTCTGTCACAGTTGCTGGTGCTGCATAGTTGCTTGCGACAGGTGCTACTGACTTTTCAGCAACGGCTACTTCTGGTGCTTTTTCAGCTTGGACTTGGTTGCCTTCAGTAATAGTGGCCTCGTTTGAAACCAGCTCATCTGCACTGACTCCCTGAGCAGATACAGCCATCAAGACTGCCGCTCCGGCATAAAAAATAAGATCTTTCTTTTTCATATAAACTTCCCTTTATACAAATTTTATACGTTAATCATTTTACCACACGGTTTCAGCGATGAAAAGTTTTATAAGGCAAATTTTTAAAATTAGTGATATTTTTTTAAAAAACTAAAAAAAGAAGTCCGTCTGACTTCTTTTGATCTTATGCTAAACGCTTTAAGGCCGTCTTTAAGTAGTGACCATCTCGAATTTCTTGGCCAACACGCTTGGCATTGTCCACCAAATCTTGGTAATCCGCATCTGAAAGATTGTCGATTGTCACCTTCAAATCATGGAGAGACTCTACTGCAATCCCGCAGCCCTTCTCAAGCACAAAATGAGACAAGGCTGACTGTTTCCACACGACAAGCGGGAAGCCCGATGCTAGATAAAGTGACGCCTTGTGAGAGTTGTTGTAACGGAGGTATTCTCCAAAAAAGCCACTACAGGTCTCAACGCTATCTCCATCCCAGACCAGACCAAAACCGCCCTCAAGGGCTGCAGGAAGTTCATCCGGTAGGAAGGAACCAAAGTAGGTTTCATTTGCAAGCGCTCTACTCTCATCAAAGCCAACACCATAAAGGTTATAAGACGGTGCTTCTGGAAGAGTATAAAGATAACCAGCTTTTTCCTTGGCCAAATTACCTGCCACAATTATCGGCTGGTCTTTTGTTTGGCCACTCTTTTCTTGAAAATCTGGAATCAAATAGTCAAAAATACCAAGGCTGACAATCTTATCTTCTACAACCCCCTTATCCACTAAAACAGATTTCATAACCGGGTTGTGAGCAATAATTCCTGTAACACTACGGAACGTATCACTTTCAGTTAGTTTCATCCGTAACTTCATTCTAAATGGTAAGGTTTTATCATTCACAAAACGCAGTGTTTCCAAATCATGAACTAAAAAATAGACGTCCGTACCCCTGTTTTTAAGTTTTTTTAGTATATGGTTAAGAAACAAAGAATGATGTAACAAAGGAAATTGAATTATGATCTCATCATTTTTCTTTAGGTCTTTGAAAGCTCTAAAGAGAGCTCTATATTTATGAATTTGTGCCCTAAGAACATTCATTTGATACCAGTCATCCACCAAAACTTTCAAAGGAGAATAACCTAATTTATTTAAAATGGCTTCAACGTCATTACGTGCTTTATTTCCCGCATTTTTAGCATTATTGTCGTGTAAAAATTCTTCTTTTAAATAGTATTTCATCTTTTACTTCTCATTTTTCATACGTTGATTTTTTAGGATAATATTCATTTAAAATTTGCTTGAAATGAATGATGTTTTCTTCCCTAAAGTCCCCATCATCATTGACACAAAGCAGTTTTTTACGTCTATCTTTAAAGATAGATTCCAGCTTATCCACTTGATTTAAACCAATTGTTTCTCCGAAATTTTTAGACATAGGATAAAACTGATTACTTTCAATTTGCCAGTTAGAACAAACGTATTGATTGACATCTACCCCATAATCTCTAATCTTATTTCTGGATGTTCTATCCAAAGTTTCACCTTCGATGTCCCACAAATGTGACAAAGTACTCTTCTTCATCGGTACAGGCAAATGCTGATTCACATAACCCGTCGGTCCCCATGGTAAGAGTAACAAGTTTTTCAAAACCAAGGAACCATAACGAAAATTAAAAAATTTCCAAGGAGAGGATTTCATAGCCTTCTTATTAGGAAAATGGCGATAAATCAACTCAACATTATTGTGATAAGTATTTGTAAATGGTGACCATGGAACTAAAGCATCGTATACTGCTAAAAGCTTGGGTTGTCCATTTTTATAAAAATCGGAAGGTTGAGTATCCTTTATCATGAACATATCATCATTGAAGTAGATAAAATGTTCTGATAAGCCCTCAATACGATGAAGATTTAGCTCAATTGCTGCTGAATTATATGAAGGAAGGTAAGCTTCAGGCATAAATTCCCTATGAGTGATCAACTTAAGTTTTGGATGCTCCAAATTTAACCAGTCAGGCTTTTGCCCGTTGGTAATTAGATAAACATTATTCACCCAAGGAGCATGCTTTTCAATCATTCGAAACCAGTAATTAAAAATACCGTAATCACGATAACGTTGCTCTCCGTCGATTTCTTGGTCTATTTTTGACATTTGACCTGTCACGGCTTGTTTCTCGCGGATAAACTCAGTATCACTTCCGTCGACCCAAAGAACCACGATATCAATTTTTTCTTGTGTCATTTAATAAATTCTTTCTCAACGACTTCTAGAGCACGCTCAATAACCACATGCATATCGTAGTATTTATAATCTGCAAGACGTCCACAGAAGATGACCTTGTCATTTTTGGATGCTTCTTCTTGGTACTTAGCAAACATCGCATTATTCTTTTCATCATTGATTGGATAGTAGGGCTCATCTCCACGTTTCCAGTCAGCTGGGTATTCACGAGTAATTACTGTCTTCGGTTGAGTACCATACTCGAAGTGCTTGTGCTCAATGATCCGAGTGTAAGGAATTTCACGCTCGGTGTAGTTGACCACGGCATTTCCTTGATGATTTTCCTCATCCAAAACTTCGTGTTCGAACCGAAGGCTGCGGTATTCCAACTCCCCATGCTTGTAGTCAAAGTACTGGTCAATCATCCCTGTGAAGACCACTTTTTCAGCAAAGCTTTCCAGTTCTTCACGATTGGCGAAGAAATCAACCCCAAGTTCTACTTCTATATCACCCAGCATGTTTTCAATGATGACATTGTAACCACCGATTGGAATCCCTTGGTAACGGTCGTTAAAGTAGTTATTATCAAAGGTCAAACGCACTGGGAGGCGCTTAATGATGAAAGGAGGCAGGTCTGTTGCAGAACGTCCCCATTGTTTTTCCGTATAGCCCTTGATCAACTTTTCATAGATATCTGGACCGATCAACTTGATCGCCTGTTCTTCCAAGTTTTTCGGCTCAACATCTTTCATATCCGCCGTTTGCTCCGCAATCTTGTTTTTGACTTCTTGAGGAGTCTTTGTCCCCCACATGGCATAAAAGGTATTCATGTTGAAGGGAAGATTGTAGAGGCTGCCCTTGTAATTAGCTACCGGCGAATTGATATAGTTGTTAAATTCAGCAAATTGGTTGACATAATCCCAAACCTTTTTGTTTGAGGTATGGAAAATGTGGGCACCGTACTTATGAACGTTGATTCCTTCAACTTCTTCACAATAGATATTACCACCAATGTGGTCCCGTTTATCAATCACTTTTACTTTTTTGCCACGCTTGGTTGCCTCATGAGCAAAAATTGCCCCCGATAGACCAGCACCAACAATCAGATAATCGTACATAGTTGTCTCCCTATTTTTTTATTAATTGCTGTTTCAACTCTTTCACATTCACTATTTTGAGGAGCAAAATTAAGGTCCCATAGATGACCCCACCTAGACCAGCATAGAGAACGACATTCAGCGTCGGCGAAAGATGGACGATGAACTTGACTAGTAGCAAAAGACCATACATGAGGCCTGAAGCGAACACAATCTTCATCATTGAGCCCATAATCGGCACTTCTTTAAGATACGTTCGTGTGAAGTAGAGTTGAATCCCCCATACCAAAGCTTCTGTCAACACTGACACAATCGCAGCTCCAATAAAGCCCAGTTTTGGTAGGAAGATGAGATTCAATCCGACACTGACAATGGCAGGTACAGTAGTCGAAATCATAAATTCTTTATTTTTATTGTGAGGGATTAGAATTTGAATCCCCATGATATTGGTCCATCCGATAAAGAACATACGGAAGATCATGATAGCGATGGCATAGCGAGCATCTTGGAAATCTTTTCCCAAGAAAAATTGAACAAAGTCATCGTTGACAATGAGCATACCTGCAATAATTGGGAAAATCACCAAATTATAAACCAAAAAGGACATTTGGTGCATCTTATTAACCGCCTTGTGGTCTCCAGACGACAAGAGACTTGATACACGGGGTAACATAACGCTTCCCAGAGACGTCACCAAGGTCAATAGGATATTGACCAATTTCAAGGCTTGATCATAGATCCCCACATCCTTTGTAGAGGCAAGAGCCCCCAGCATGGTCCGATCCAAGGTGACATAGAGGGAAATGGCAATCTGCGGTAAAAAGAGCAGAATGACTGGCTTCAAATGCACCCGTGCATAGGCCATATCAAAACGGGCTTTCCCAATAAATTCACGGGCAGGTAGCCACATACTAAGCTGACCTAAGAGCTCAAAAATAGTGAGTAAGAATACATAGAGATAAATATCATTGGCAGATTTGACAAACAAGAAGATGGAGATGACTCCAACCAGTTTGACCGTGATATTTCGAACGGTAATCTTGCGAAAGTCTTCCAATCCCTGAAAGAGCCAGGAGATATCGAGTCCCTTCGCAACTAAACTGAGCCCCAAAATATAGGCCACAGGATTTTGCATGGATGGAAGCATCAAGCAAAACAAAGCATAAAGGAGGAGAGAAACAGCTGTCGCTCCCAACTGGAGGGTATAGATCCCCCAGAAATTCTTTTGGATATCTTTGCGGTGTCCTGAAATCTCTTTGGTCCCATAGTTAGCCACCCCTAAAGTCGCTAAAAGAATAAAGTAGGTGACAATGGAGTTGAAATAGCCGTAAGTTCCTAAATCTTCAGAACTAAATACCCGAGTGACATATGGGGTAGTGATAATCGGTAGGATAATCACCAGTAGCTGGTAGGAAAGATTATAGGCGTAATTTTTAAGAACTTTCATGATCATTCAATTCTATCTTTTATTTTGTATTGAGCTGGCACAAGACTAGCAAAAAGTGTAAAAATAAAAATATTATATCCTGGTCTTATCCAAAAAGCTTCTATCATACAATTAATTGTAATAAGCGATAATAAAGCTAAGAATAGAAACATACCCTGTTTATAAATTCTCTTTGATGCAAGTACATAAATCAATACCAGTAAAACAACAGGAACAACTCCGTAGTAAAATAACATTTGAATATAAGAGGAATCTACATAGTTATAACTGTATACAGATTCTGTTGTGCCACCATATCCTATAAACTTAACCCCGGTTGCTCCAAACAAATGTAAGCCATAGGTCTCTATTGCATTCTTCCCTAAAAATAACCTCATACTGAATAAGTTGTTCAAATTCACAAATAATGAAGAAGACCAGGTAAAGAAATACGATAAGTAAAACATTAAGAAAGAAAATATAGCTGCAAAATAAGGTAGGATCCCATAAATTTTAAATTTTCTTTCTTTAGTAACATACATGACAATAAAAATGACAGTTGCTACAAGTACAGAAAGGGCATTTAACCTAGCATCACAAAATTTGATGATAAAAAATGCTAAACTAATGCCTACCAAGGTTCGTAGTATAATGAACCGTTTCCGTAGTACATATCCCCAAGCAATAAATAAATAAAAACAGTGAGACGCAAAGTCAGTTGGATAAATGAAACCAAAGGAATTTCTAATCACAAAGCCAGACGAACGGACCTGAGCAAATTGTAAATTAGGAATAACTCCCAGAATTGAAAGTAAGAAAACTCCGAACACTATCGTTCCTGACACAATAACGTATGTTTTTAAGATAACATCAATATCTGCATCATATAATAACAAAATCAACAATGAATAAAGTAGGAAATTAGTCCCACCCGTATGCATGAATACGATAGAACTTGTTAGTAGTAATAAAATAGCGGTTAAGATATAAAAGAACGTGAATTTTTTTATATACAAAAATCTAAAACATAATAATAATGAAAAACTGATTAATAAAATAACCGGAAGGTTTGGGATTATTCTGTTTAACATTGTTGTCATAAGAGTATCGTACCCAACAATGAGAGTCAATACTAGAATAACCAAAAGGTTCTCAAACTTAATTTTTAACATAATACCTTTTTACTCTTAATAAAATAGCTACACCTATTTAAAAGCAATTTTACGTAAAATTGGATTCATTTTCATTTTTTCAATAAAGATGACTGTCCGAAATTTTTTTTTGGCGAGAAGATCAATACTCAATCTTCTAAGAAAAGAAGAAATATCTCGCTGTCTTAATAAGGTCTTATAAGACCCTATCATTTGATTCCTATTTCCTGAAAAAATATTATCAAAAGCTTTATTAGTAATTATAGATTGCAGTAATTCTATCTTTTCTCTCCTTCTCGCATTTAAATTAGAAATTTGAAAGGCTGCACTTACAATGATTTTTGTCTTAATTTCTTGAATTAATGTGGCATCTTCTATTTGGAACTTCTCAAGTAATTTTTGCAATGCTTGAAGTTCATCTAATTGTATTTCGATTCTTCTAGGATGAAAACTGGTCAATGCTGAACCGCTTCTACCAGCAATATAATTATAAAGAGTCGATTCAATAAAAAGGATGTTATCTAAATATCGATAAACTTGAAAATTGAATGAAGTATCCTCTCCTATTGGTTTACTAGGAAACTTAATATCGTGTTTTAAAATAAATGACTTGTTATAGATTCTTGACCAAACATTATACATCATATCAGTTTTGAATAACTCTATAAATTCATTTCTAAATTCATTCTTTCCAAGAAGACCACAATGCGTATACAAATGAGGGCGACAAGACAAAATAGTGTCCTTATTTTCTTTAATTTCATTGTAGCCAAAACAAAGAACATCCCATTTATCATTGAGGTTAGGAAAAATTTTTTCAAAGAAATCCTCAGATACAAAGTCGTCTGGATCCATAAAAAATAAATAATTACCCCTTGATAAAGAAATACCTAGGTTCCTGGCTTCTGATACTCCGTTATTTTCAATATGCCTAACACAAACATTAGAAAAATTATTTTGGTACTCATCGCAAATCGCACCACTATTATCACTTGAACCGTCATCAATTAACACAATTTCATAATTGATTGATGACGATTGCTTAAGTATGGAATCTAGGGCTCTTTTTAAATAACCTTCAACATTAAATACTGGAACAATAATACTCAAATCTATATTATTCATTACTCTTCATCCTTAATTTATGACGAATAAATTCTAGTGTCCATTTTTCTTTTTTTAATTTCTTTAACATTGTTGATTTAATATATTCCCAATAGAATTTATTTCTTGTCACCTCTACTAGCTCTTGCTTAGAAATTTTCTCTCCAATAACTAATTGATTTGGTATAACATAAAATGAATCGACTAATTTAAACTCAGGACATTTAATCATCCTCTTTTGGAAATGTGCATACAGAGGACGTTTAACCACTATATCACCATCGATTAAATTTATCGATTCCAAACCATTTTCCTCTGACCAAAAATAATAGCGTTTCGGTTCATTTTCGCCATATTCCCGAAATGAGAAATGACTAATATCAATATCATCAAATAACTTATCTTGCAGTTGTTTGAACTGACATTTTTCAAAAAGCTTTTGAATACCTTCTGCTTCATCAAAAATAAAATTTTGCTCACTAGTGAAGACATTTTGGTAATCTAGTCTATAGTTTAGGTCTTTGCCAGACATAAATATACGATTAACAGCTTGTGTATTTTTAAATATTTGTAAATGACCTAAAAGACCATATCGAACATAGTCATTCTCAAAAAATCTATGCTCTTCAAGAAATTGATAAATATCACCTAGTAAGACATCTGTGTCACAAAAACCCCAGTAATCGTAACCCTTTAATTCTTCTTCAAAGATAAGCCCATAAGCAACTTTATAGTCACATAATTTATAAGGTGTTTTAAGAGAGATTTTAAAATCAAACTTAGACTGAACTTTCTCTCTTAACTCATCAAAAGAAAGAGTTACAAATTCTATATTTTTAGCATTTAAAATGTCAAATTGGTCAACCTTTTGATCCGTATAAATTAAGAAATCAATCTTTTGATTACGTTTGGCGGTCAACAAAAAATAAGGGAAAAATTTTGGAAGTCTTCCGAAATATGGAATAATAAGTCTTATCTTTTTCATTTAGTTAGATCCTCTCCACCCTTATTCAGCCAAGTGACAGCATTAAAATAGCGGTGGTAAGTTTTTAAATCAATTCCAACATGTCCTTGCTTCTCAGCTGATTTAAAGTGGACCAATGAAGATAAGTCACTATAATTCTTCGAAGAGAAGATAACCTTACCTTTGTATGGAAGCTCTTCAAACTCTTTCATCAACTCATAAGTGCAGGCATCATTATCATTGAACTTGAAATATAAATTATTCCAATGAATTCTTTCCAAACGGCGTTGCCATTTCTGAGAAGCTTCTTTTTCATCTGCATAATGCAAGAAATGAAGTTCAATATCATCAAGGAGTGCTAGAGGATAGGCATTATCAAAGTCTTTGATATATTTTGATTCCTTAACAAATTTCAAAGAGATGTTTCCGCTCAAATAATGTTTTAAATTCTTAAGCATCTTAATGTAATCAGGTGAAAAGATAAACATCCCTACAAATGGCGTTTGATAAGGCAAACCCAATTCTTGATAAACTTTTCCTGCCCAACAATTATCACAAATAATCGTAAAATTCTTATTCTTGAGTCTTCGCCGAGGAATAAAGTTAATAATTGGATAAACGATTGGTTTTAATTTATTCTTAATTGTTTCAGTATTCATCTTAATAGTTCTTATACAACTCCGAAAAATTCCGAATATAACTTTGTAATGAGAAGAGTTCTTTTTGGCGTTTGACAGACGCCTCACCAAATTGTTTTCTCTTCTCAGTATTGTCAACTAATTCTTGAATAGCCTTAGACAATTCTGCAGGCTGATTCGGTGTAGCAAGAAGACCGTTTTCACCTTCCTTAACCATTTCACAGACACCACCATGACGGTAGCCGACTACAGGTTTGCCACAAGCCATTGATTCGAGAACTACGGTTGGCAGTGGATCTGGATTTGTACTTGGCAAGACAAAGATATCAAACATATTATAGAGTTCTGTCGTCTCGCTATAATAGTCAATTCGCTTGATTTGTCCAGCTGCTGGTGAGTCTGAAATAGCTTTTTCCAACTCATCGACACGCCACTCTTCCCCCTCAAATGCACTACCTGCTAAAAAAGCTACTGCTTTTGAATTGGCCTGTAAGATTGGCGTCACAGCTTCTAAAAAGTCGCCTTGACCTTTCCAGGCATTCACTCGACCAACCATACCGATAACCAAGGCATCCTGTGCGATCCCAAATTGGTCACGGACAGAGCTAGCATCGATTTCATGATAGACGGCATTGTCGACCCCATTATAAATCACTTGAACCTGGTCATTTTTTACAAAGCGAGACTGCTTGACGTGGTTGGCTACAGCATTTGAAACTGTCACAATCGTATCCGCATAGCGCCCCATCAAAAAGTTGATAAAATCTGAAATGGCTTTTGGCTTGACGATAATCTCATGCACATGCCAAATCAAAGGTAATTTCAACTTACGTTTAAGATAAATCCCCTCAAGTACCGCAGTTGTATTGTTGTGAACGAGAGTAATCCCATTCTCTTTAGCATATTTAGCAATTTGTTTGGAGTAACGGTTATAGGAGCCAAAGTACTCAAGAATCCCTTTTGGATTAAAATATTTCCGGCGCAAGATTGGGTAATCAATAACTTTAACCTTTGCACCGACCTCTTCTAAAGCACCCACTAAGACACCGTCGTTGGGCAAAATAACGTGTGCTTCAAAAGCATCTTTATCCAAACCCTTAATAAGCTCCAACAACACCTTGTCAGCACCATACATTTCGGCACCAGCATGGAGATATAAAATTTTCTGCATTTCTAACCTTTAAATACTTTCTCGTAGTCTGTGACAATCTTTTCCCAAGTGAAAGAATCTGCAATCCGTTGACTTGATTTTTGATTGAGATCTTCGATTGCTTGAGCGTCTAATTGCTCAGCTTGATCGATGACACTTGCTAATTGATCTTTCTTCCAATAGAGCGCCCCATCTTCACCGACTTCACGGTTAAAGCCAACATCCAACAAGAGATTGAGCTTAGTAGACTCAAGAGCCTCAAGAAGGGATGGATTAGTCCCACCCACTTCATGACCATGGAAGTAAGCGAAGGCATTCTCACGGATGTATTTAAGCAATTCTTGATCGTAGACAGTTCCTACAAACTTCACTCGAGGATCTTGATCAAATCCAGTATCTTTACGCAACTGTTCATAGAACTTGTTTTGCTCTACGTTGGTAATTAGAACAAAATCTTTTTGGGAGTTTGACTGCATAAAGCCACGAATCATGGCCTCATAGTTGTTTTCCGGTACAAAACGTCCCACGACAAGGTAGTAATCTCCTTCAGTAACTTGCTTATCTGCAAACCAAGTCCGTACTTTCTCGTCTTCTTTACTCAGGATAGACTTGCTTGTATCGGTTCCATAAGCAATATAGGTCGTCTGTGGCTGATACTTAGCATAATCCTTCTGAATATAAGCTTCGATGTTCTTACTATCACAAATCAAAAGATCAGCATGTTTGACCATGAGTTGCTCAGAAAACTTCCAATACTTGCGGACTGGAAGACTCCACTTGGCACGAAGCCACTCATGACCATCCGGATTGACCATCAGAGTTCCTCCGATAGCCTTGATTTTCTTTTTTATCCTTGAAATAAAGGGACCAATCCGACAAGCCAAGACATAAAAGATTGGTGCCTGGTCCTTGTTTTCCTTTGCGATTTCAATCGCCTTATTAAGTGCTGCAATATCGTAAGCAATGGCACGTGCAGGACCAATATTAGGGACATCAATGTTGTAGCAAATTGCACCGTTATGTTCAAAAGTATCTGCAGTAATCCCTGATTTGGCTGAATTCTCCCGCATACAAGCTACATAATACTGGATATCTTTATCTTGTTGGAATTCTGTCAACTTTTCAACAAAGGTCTCAAAACCACCATATTTTGCTGGAATCCCTTTGGAACCAACGATATAAATTGATTGTGTCATTTTTCTCCTAACATGGAAAGGACGAAGTAGGCATTTTCCTACTTCGCTCCTTCTTTTCTAAGTACAACCTTCACGGTCTTGAGCAGGATCTGAATATCTCTCCAGATCGTCCAACCATCCATGTATGCAACGTCGAGTTTGACCACTTCGTCAAAATCTGTAATCTCACTGCGTCCGCTCACTTGCCAAAGGCCTGTAATCCCGGGCTTGAAGCTGAGGCGGCGTTTTTGGGCTGGCGTATAGTCTTGGTATTCGTCTACCGTTGGAGGACGAGTTCCGACTAGACTCATATCGCCGATCAGAACATTGTAAAATTGTGGCAATTCATCCAGACTGGTCTTACGGATAAAGCGTCCGATTGGTGTTACCCGTGGATCGTTTTCCATCTTAAACATCCCACCAGTCATGGTGTTTTGCGCCATCAGATCTTTTTTAATCTCTTCGGCATCCACGCGCATAGAGCGGAATTTATAGAAGTTAAAATACCGTCCGTTCTTTCCGACCCGCTTCTGTACAAAGAAAGCAGGTCCACCATCTTTGCGGATTAGAGGGACCAAAACGATACTCACTAGTCCACAAATCAAGAGACCAAAGAGGGCGCCTACAACATCTAAGAGACGTTTAGCAAAGACGTGACTTGGTTTATAGAAATTGGTTGAGAAAGTGACGACACTTAGTCCCCCGACTTCTCGAACCCGTTTATTGCCCAAGGAAGCGAAGTTAAAGGCATTGAGATTGACCGATACATCGATCCCCATACTCTCAAACTCCGAGACGAAATCACTAATATTGTAGTCCTCACTTGGCAGATTGATAAACACTTCATCCACCACTTCCTTGGTCACAAAGTTCATCATTTGATCCGGCTGCACCACCCGTACACCCGAATGGGTAAAATCCGTATCATCCATGACAGTGACACCAATCAGTTCCCCATGATAGAGGCTAGGTGAATGCAGAATATCAAATACCTTTTCCATCCGACTGGTCGCTGTGATCAAGAAAATCTTTCGCGAACTTTTCCGTCGTGGCGAAACAGACTTCCGGTATCTCTTGAGCAAGAGATCCATGATATAGACGGAAAACGTATTGAAAAGAAAGAAGTAGATCATCCCCCGACGAGAGATGGAAAAGACCCCATCGAGCATAAAAGAGGTAAAGGTGATCCCAACAGCGAAAAATACATTGTATTTCAAGACCTGAAAGAGCTCATCTAGATAGCCTCTGCTATAAAAACGATAGGCAATATTGCTAATGTAAAAGGATACAAAATGCAAGAGATAGAGAATGGCAATTGTCTGCGACGTGTATTCTGCATCCTTAAAAAGACTCACAATGTAAGCCGAAAATAGGACAGCTAAACTTTGAAAGAGAACAATATTTAATTTTTCCAGTTCGATTCTTTCTTCTCCCATTTTCCCTCGATCCTATTCTTTACTTTTTCCCGTACTCTCCGTAAGATCCATATCCACCGTATGAACCATACTCAGCAGCTTTAATGTTAAATTTATTGAGCACGACTCCTAAGAAAGGGGTGCCTGTTTGTTCTAATTGTTCCTTAGCCTTTTGGACAGCCTTGCGTCCATTGGCACCAGATTCTGTGATCAAGACAGTTCCATCACAGCGTTGGGCGATAATGGCCGCATCAATCACGACCCCGATTGGAGGCGTATCGACAATGATGTAGTCAAAATGCTCACGCAAGGCATCCATCATCACAGTGAAGTTCTTGCTTTGCAAGAGACCTGTTGGGTTTGGCGCTACCTGTCCAGACTCGATGATATCCAAGTTTGGAAAATCAGTCGCATACAAGATTTGGTCCAATTGGCTACGACCAGATAAGAAGTCGGTCAAGCCTTGGATCTTATCCCGGCTACGGAAAACCCCTGTCATGACAGAGTTACGGATGTCACAGTCAACCAAAAGGGTCTTGTAACCCGCACGCGCAAAGGCAACGGCCAAGTTGGTTGAAGTGGTTGATTTTCCTTCATTTTCTTGAACAGATGAGATGGCGATGACTTTTAAGTCCACCCCACTCAATTGGATATTCGTCGCAAGGGCATTGAAGTACTCTTCTGCCTTCCGAATTTCTTGTAATTTGTTTTTTGAAATTTCTAACGTATTCATGCGATCCCCAGTCTACAGTTTCTTAATATCTGGCACAATACCAAGTAGGGTTAAGCCCATCAATTCTTCGATATCCTCTGGTCTCTTGACACGATCGTCCAAGACTTCTACTACGACCATGAGAACCACCATGAGGCCTGCTCCAGCAATGAAGCCAAGAAGGACATTGCGTCGGATATTTGGTGAAGAAGGTGATTGTGGAACTTCTGCCTCATCCAAAGTCGTGACATCTGATACCTTGGTTACAGAGATGATTTTTTCAGCCGCTACATTGCGAAGGCCGTTGGCGATACGAGCCGCTTCTTTTGGATCTCCATCTTTAGCCGTAATCGAAAGGATACGAGTATCTGTCGGAACAGACACACTGATCTTTTTGGACAACTCAGCCGGTGTCAGATCAAGTTTCAATTCTTCGATGGCTTGCGTCAAGACATTTTGAGAAAGAATGATCTCACGGTAGTCCTTAACCAAGTAAGAACCAGCCTGCAAATCAGAGTTTGTCAAGGCATTGTTGTCTTGGTTTTGACGACTGACCACATAGATCCGGCTAGTACTTTGGTATTCTTTCTTAGCTAAAAATGCACTATAGCCAAATGCTGCGATAGCAAAGACAAGAGCGACCAAAACGATCGAAAACTTGCGTTTCCATAGGGTCTTCAGCATAGCGAAAACATCAATTTCCACTGCTTGATTTTCTTGATTGTTCATTTCCTAATTACTCCTTCGTGTGGATCTCTCCACCTGTTTCATGGTTAGATTAATTCATCCGCTAACAAGAGTTCTTGATTGCTGACAAAGAGAGCTTGTGCTCGTCGTTCTCCGTATTCTTCCTTGATCAAGCGATAGGCTTCTGCCATATAAGGCGGTCGTTTATCCACATTGTGCATATCACTGGCAACAAAGTGCACCAAGTCTTTTTCTAAGAAGTACCGAGCTCGTTTTTTGAGTTGTTTTTGTTCATCCCCAAAGAGGCGAGGCTTGAGAACACTGGAACTATTGATCTGCATGTAGCAGCCCATGTCAATCATCTCTTGCACGCGCTCCTCATTTTTCTCCAAGCACTTGTAGCGCTCGATATGGGCCACCACTGGTGTCACACCTAGATGGAGCAAACGGTCCAAGGCGGTATGAATCTCCTTGTAAGGCGTTCCCATACTGAATTCAATCAGAGCAAAGCGCGTCTCAGCTAAACGCGGAATGATCTTTTCTTCCAGTTTTTTCAAGACATCATTAGTAAAGTAGATCTCTGCCCCGTAATGAATCGTCAAATCTGGCGCGACCTCTGCCGCAATTTTTTTCACTTCTTGAAAATTTTCAGAAATCTTTTCTTCGGGAGTTTCAAACATCCCCTTGCGACGATGAGAAGTGGAGATAATGGTCCGCACCCCTTGGCGATAGCTTTCTTCCAATAAGGCACGCGTATCTTCTTTTGTCTTTGGTCCATCATCCACATCAAAGACGATGTGCGAATGGATATCAATCATTTTTCTTTTCCTTCCATTACTTTTTGAATGGTTTCCTTAGCCTTGGTCAAGCTCGCTTGATCCAACTCCATGACATAGAGGTTGTAACCAGGCATGGCATAAGATGGCAAGTCATTTCGTCCTTGACCGGTGATCGCTTGTGAAGTCACCTCATAAGAACCACCCGTTTCTAGCTGGGTATTGATCAAGTTCATCATAGTTGGCAACTGCATATTGGTTTGGACAGAATCTTGGAGGTTTCCGATAATCTCATTGTAGTTACTCAAGACCTTAGTAGAGGTCAACTTTTTGATAATGGCCGCAATGACTTTTTCTTGGTTTTTCCCACGGTCATTGTCGCCACCTTGGAGTGAGTAGCGTTCGCGAACAAAACCGAGTGCTTGCTCTGAATTCAAATGGACCTTTCCAACTGGGAAATGGAACTTGCCATGAAGGCTCGTGAATTCTTGGTCATTTTCCACATCGATTCCCCCTAGAAGGTCAATCAACTTGAGGAAGGAGGTGAAATTGAGACGAACGTAGTAGTTGAGCTTGATATCATAGAGATTCTCAAGGGTATGGATCGAAGCATCCACTCCGTAGATCCCCGCGTGGGTCAACTTATCATTTTGGTTGTTACCACCATCTGCAATCGGTACATAGGCATCCCGTGGTGTCGTTGTCAATAGGACTTGCTTGGTCTTCCGATTGACCGTCATGATGATATTGACATCTGAACGAGAAACCGAGGTTACCGGCCCATAGGTATCGATCCCGCTGACATAGATGTTAAAGACATCCGCATTGGCAGACACCTTGCTCGTTGCTGCCACTTCTTTTCGAATCTTGTAGGAATAGATTTTCTTCAACTTCTTCGCATAGTCGGCATCTTCAGCAGCGATAGTATCTTCAAAGGTACTGTTGAGCACCATGGCAGAAGCATTCCCTTCTTGCAGGCTCTTATAGGCATCTAGATAAGTCGGTGCATCCACTACAGAAATTTCCTGACCCTTGGTCTTTTTGATATTGTCCAAGAGGGCCGTGAGATTGGCTTCATTATTGTTGCCCTTTGGTGCCACCACTTCCTTGATTTCTTTGATGTCTTTGATGTCACTGTCTTTCTTGACATAGACAGCCATCTCAAACTCTGTATAGTTAGAGTGGCCATTGACATTACTCGTCAGATTTAGCAGCTGTTGACTAGCAAACAAAACTCCTGAACTAGCCAATAATCCGACAAGAAGCAGGACCAAAGTTGTCTTTTTAGCCTGATTTTTGATCACAAACCAAGCTGACAAGAGCAAGAGAACAGTTAATAGTGCAATCACGAGAACATTGACATAGCGAAAAGCCAAGATGTTATTGGCCAACATGGTATAGGTCGCCCAACTCGCGGTCATAAGCAAAAAAATAAGCAATACGGAATTAACGATTCGCAATTGCCCCCACTTATGCTCTGAACGACGACTCCGTCTCCTTTGTGACATAAATACCTCCAATTAGTCCTAATCATATTTATTGTAACATATTTTTAGCAAAAAATGCATTAATTATCACTTTTTTGTCCGTTATGGACATTCGGAAAGTAAGCGCTTTCTAAAACAAGCAAAAATCCCTTGTATACTTATGCAGAGAATCCAAAAAAAACGGGTGAAACACCCGGTTTTTGAAGATCCTACAAAAGATCATCCCGCTTGACTTGCTCAAAACTTTCCTTGCCATCATTGAGCTTGTCCCAGATGACAACCCTTCCTTCTTTCAATGATTTTTGAACATCAATAATCCGCTGGTTGGAAGACCCACGGAACTGCAACATGAGGTTGCGCTTGCTTTTATCATAGCGTCCATCGACCAGGATATCAATCAGCGACAAGAGCTCCAGTTTATCAGGCGTTTCTAACATCATTTCTTCCCAAGTGTAGCCGGTCCATGACCAAATATCTTTTTCTGGCAATTCTTTCCGAATACGTTTTACAAGGGGTAAAAGAATACCGGTATTAAGAAATGGCTCTCCCCCAAGCAGGGTCAGGCCTTGGACATAGGGTTGGGCCAGATCTTCCATGATCTGCTCTTCCAATTCTTTGGTATAAGGAATGCCTGCATTGAAAGACCAGGTCGCTACATTGTAACAGCCCTCACAGTGAAACATGCAACCGGCCACGTAAAGGGAGTTGCGCACTCCTTCTCCATCTACAAAGTTAAAGGCCTTATAGTCAATGATTCGCCCTTTACTCAGCTCCTCACTTTTCCATTCTTGAGGTTTGGGATTGTTCATCTTCATCCTCCAAATCAATCCAGTAGCGCTGACTTCTGTCGATTGTGTTTTCGTAAACACCGCCAGCAGAGAGAATGGTGCGACGACTGGCTTCGTTGTCTTCATCACAGGTAATCAGTACTCGTTCCAATCCTTGCTTTCGAGCCTCTGCTAATCCTAGCTCTAGCTGCAACTTAGCCAAGCCCTTTCTGCGTTGACTGGGCCGGATGGAATAGCCAATGTGACCACCCTCTACAAATAATTTGTCATTCAAGGACAAGCGCAGGGCTAAAAAGCCCAGAGGGTAGCCAGTCTCATCAAAGGATAAAAATTGAATGGTAGGAACCCAGCCTTCTGGCAGATTCTCAGTATCCTCCTGCTGCTCTACAATTCGCAACCAATCCGCAAAATCCTTTGCTCGCTTCCAAGTGGAGCCCATGCCACCGTGCATATAGGATTTTGCAGCATCGAACTCAGCAATCATCTCTAAAATCGCGTCTTTATCTTCTAAAGTTGGTCGTCTTAGCTCCATGCTTCCTCCTTAATCGACATCAATCCAGTAGCGCTCTTTTCCGCCTCGAACATCCTCTAAAGCTCCGGCATTAGCCAGAATCACTGCTCGACTGGCAGCATTATCACAATCGCAAGTCACTAGGACTCGCTTTATATTTTTACTTCTAGCTACTTGCAAGCCTTGTCGCAGTTGCTCTTTTGCCAATCCTTTCCCACGCGCAGAGGGACGGATGGAATAACCAATATGACCACCTACCTCCAGCAAATAGTCACTAAGACGCAATCTCAGATTGAGAAACCCTACGGCTTGTCCATCTCTCGAAAAAGCAACTAACTGAATATCAGGCACCCACCCTTCAGGCAAATTAATCCCCATTTCATGATTCTGATTACTTTCCAACCACTCTTCATAAACAAAATTCTCAGCATCCCAAAATCCGCCATCGTGAGCTGATTGATTCGCTTCAAACTCTGCCATCATGTCTAATACAGTTTCTTTATCTGCTAATGTTGGTCTACGTAATTCCATCTTTACCTCCCCCCATACGAGAAAAGCGAGAGCGAACTCTCACTTTTATTTTTTCTTAGCCTTTTTTAAAAATTGCTCTCTCAGGCTGGCCACCTGGTCTTTTTTATTGATTCCACCTGTCGAATGTTTTTCGTGGAATCGTTGAACCTGGGCCTTGCCCTTATCGTCTAGTTGGTATTTTCCCATAATCTTCCTTTTCTAATCTGTTACTTGGTGTCCAGCTGATTTAATCGTGGACCCATTCATGTGTTTGACCCGCGCAGCGATTTCTTTATGTCGTCCATTGACCATGGGGCGAGCTTGTGGGTTTCCTAGATAACCACAGGTCCGTTTGACCACATCAACCGTTTTAGGATCGCTATTGCCACAGTTTGGACAAGCAAATCCGCGCTCAGTCGGCGTGAAGTCTCCTTCAAAATCACACTTGTAACAACGGTCAATCGGTGTATTGGTTCCGAGATAACCGACTCGGTCATAGGCATAATCCCAAACCGCCTCAAGGGCTTTTGGATTTTGTTGGAGCACAGGGTATTCACAATAGTGGATAAAGCCACCAGAAGCCCCTGCTTCAGGATAAATTTTTTCAAAATCCAACTTCTCAAATGGGGTTGGGTTCTTACGAACATCGTAGTGGAAACTATTGGTGTAGTATTCCTTGTCTGTGATATCCGGAACCTTCCCAAATTTCTCCGTATCCAGGCGACAGAAGCGGTCTGTCAAGCTTTCTGACGGTGTCGAATAAATAGAGAAGTGGTAATCATACTGGTCAGACCATTCTTCCACGCGCGCTTTCATATCCTTGATGATATCGATCGTGAATTGTTTGGCTTCTGGATTGTGTTCCCAATTTGGACCATAAAAGACGGTTGCAACTTCATAGAGTCCGATATAGCCAAGAGAAACGGTTGCTCTGCGATGACGGAAGAGCTGATCTACCTGGTCATATTTGCCCAAGCGTTTCCCGAAAGCGCCATATTGGTAGAGAATCGGTGCATTGGCTGGTGTCGCTTCTTTGGTGCGTTCCACCCGGTAAACCAAGGCATCTTCAGCGATGTTCATCCGTTCATTAAAGATTTGCCAGAATTTCTCCTTGTCTCCGCCAGATTCCAAGGCAATTCGAGGTAAATTGACCGTCACGACTCCAAGATTCATCCGGCCAGAATTAACTTCCACACCATTCTCGTCCTTCCAACCTTGAAGGAAAGAGCGACATCCCATGGGCACCTTGAAGGAGCCTGTCAATTCTACAATCTTGTCATAAGAGAGGACATCTGGATACATGCGTTTCGTAGCACATTCCAAGGCCAATTGCTTAATATCATAGTTAGGCGTTCCAGGCTCTAAGTTGAGTCCCCGCTTGAGGGTAAAGATTAATTTTGGAAAAATGGCTGTCCGATGTTCCGATCCAAGACCCTTAATCCGAATTTCCAGAATCGCCTTTTGGATTTCCCGTTCGAAGCGATTGGTTCCAAGGCCAAAACCAAGCGAAGTGAAAGGAGTTTGCCCGTTTGAAGTAAAGAGGGTATTGATCTCATATTCTAGCGATTGCATGGCATCATAGATGTCTTTTTGAGTCTTACTCCAAGCATAGTCCTCTTGCTTTTCAGGAAGTACCCACTCTTTGGCATCCGCTAAGTGTTTTTGGTAGTTCTTTTCTGCATAAGGGGCCAAGACTTCATCGATCCGGTCTGCTGAACAGCCACCATACTGACTAGAAGCTACATTGGCAATAATCTGCGAGATTTGAGCCGTTGCAGTTTGGATAGACTTAGGACTTTCTACTTCTGCATTCCCAATCTTAAAGCCATTTCTGAGCATGCCCTCAAAATCGATCAAACAGCAGTTGGTCATCGGTGTATAAGGGCTATAGTCCAAATCATGGTAGTGAATATCCCCTTTTTGGTGGGCATTAGCTACGTGTTTGGGCAACATTTTAAGACCAATAGACTTACCAACGATCCCTGCCGTCAAGTCCCGTTGCGTATTAAAGACATCGCTGTCCTTATTGGCATTTTCATTGACAACCGCTTGGTCCTTATTGAGGAGTTTTCCAATCGTAAAGTTGATATCCGTCGCTTTTGAGCGCTCAAAATCCCGCTGAGTCCGATAAGTAATGTAGCTCTCAGCAATCGCATATTCGTTGGCTTGAAGCAATTCATGTTCGACGACATTTTGGATCTCATAGATCTTCACGCCATTTGGAAAACGTTCCAAGATCTCTGCGATCACACGATCGACAATAGCTTCTAGTTTGGCTTCCATCACTGGAGTGAGAGAAGTCACTTCTTCTGTCGCCTTCAACAAGGCTTTATAAATTTTTTCAACATCGAATTGAACACGGCGGCCATCTCGTTTTTCAACAAAAATATCCGGGGCCATTCTCAGTTTTTCTTCTCTCAAGGTGATCATACCAAACATGCCTCTCTTCATTTATTTACATACAAGTTGTATTATACCACTCCAAAAATAAAAATCAATATCTTGTGGTGAAAATTCTAAAAAACTTTCTAAAACACAAGATATTGATTTTCTTAAGAGCGTTGATAGAGTTTGAAATGACGGTATTTCTTCTCAACGAGACGATAATTTTCTTTGAGCAAGTCCTTCATTTTGGAGGTCAACTCCACCTGATTATTGACCACAATATACTTGGGTTCAGACCGATTGATTTGTTGGATCACATTGGTCCGATTTTCATTAATTCCCAGATAAGACGTCGGGGTCAATAAGGCAGAAGCTGCCAAACGATCGCTTTCTTGATAGAGAGTAGCTGTCGCATCCCATGCATAAATGGTATCTTTCGACTTGGTGTGATTTTTAATGTAGCTGGCAATAGCGCTCCGTTCACTGGATTGGCCAGACTGAAGCACAACATCTTGAACCACTGGATTCGCCAACAGATAGACAAGGGCTACTAACGGTAAGAAAACTTGGCTCGTAAAGTAAGCGGCCCAAACTTCCTTGTTTTTCTTCTTCCGACCACGACGTTCGATCCCATCGTTTTCTTCCCCATCTCGTGAGAACCAGATCGCAAACAAAGGAAGAACAAATGGCAACATTGGCAACAATTGGTAAGCGCCTTGTTCAGGAAGACCAATAGACACGATGAGGACTACCAGGCTACCTGCCCATCCCATAAAGCGGAAGATCCGTCGAGCACTGCTATTTTGCTTGGTAAAGGACATCAAAAAGGCAGAGACTAGGCCGAAGGCCAGCGCCAACAGTCCATAATAAATGGCATTACTAAAGGTTTGTCCATTGCTAAAATTCAAGGCATTAAAGACATAGGTCACTTGATTAATGGCATAGCCAAAAGTCTGATTCAAAACGGTGATATAGCCAATTGGGTAAAAGACGAGTGAAAAACCAAGGAGAGCTGCCAGCAGTTGATAAAAGCCACGCGCCCATCTCTTTTGCTTGATATTAAAGGCCGTTAATCCAAGGAAGGCCAACAAATAAAACAGGGCACTGGTCATCGGATCAATCAAGAAAGCCACAGCTGCAATCGCACCATAAAGGATAAAGCCTTCATCCTTACGATGCCCAATCAAATAAGCCAAAATGAAATTCATGCTGGCAAATAGGATTGGAAGACTAAAGAGAGTCACATAAGTTCCTCCAAAACCAAGGCCTAGCACCAAGAAATAAAAGAGTAACTGGACATTCTTCGCTGTATCTTTATCAGACACCAGCAAGCGAACAACCCGATAGAGGTAAGTCCCCGCAAAGAAGAGGGCAATCGCTTGAAGGATCATCAAGATCCAATGTCCACCAGCTAAACTTCCCAACCAGTTGATCGCATAATAGAGGAGACCATTGGTCCCGTAAAAATCACCAAACGGTACTTGACCCTTGGTCATAGCCCAGCCAGCATACAAGTTTTGAGATTGTTGATTGGTTGCAAAACGGGTTAAAAACGGCACCCCGACATGCAGCAAACTAATCAAGAGACTCAACACAAAAGGAATCGCTAGGGGTACTGGACGCTTGGATTGACGACGGATCGGCTCAACTGTCACATCTGCTTCTAGCTCTTCCGTATCCTCTTCTACCTTAGATGCTTCCGCTTTTGTCGCTTCGACTCCCGCCTTACGCGAACGACGACTCATCCGACTGAGCGGTTGCTCCGCTTCCTGTTCCGATTCTTGTGTAGGTTCTGCTACTGCCTCTGGCTTGGCATCACCAATTTCCTCTGATGCCTCCATTGCAACCGGCTCCTCCAAGACTTCTGCCTGCTGGCTATGAGTCGGTTCTTCTTCACGAAAGACTGATTTATCTAGCACTTCGCGAATTTCACGTGTATCCTGAAAACTATCTCCCACGTGAATCCCTAATTTTTTCGAAGTCATTTCTTGCTCTTTTTCGCTCATTCTTTTTCCTTTTTCTAGATCTTTGCTCTTTCCTTTTAGAAAAAAGCCCATTATCTTCTCTAGTATACCAAATTCTGCTGACCCTGTCAGCCTCTTATCACATAGTCCTATGGAAAAAGAGTCAGGCATCTCGATTCCTGACTCTGATTTTCGTTTTTATACATTTACAACATCGGTGCGAACAATTGCATAATTTCCTTGATTAAGCTTTGGTGCCAAGTAAAGCGGAAGGTATCTTCAGTGATTTCTTGAGACACTTCAAAGATATGGTCAAAATCCGCCCGAATCTCTTTCAGAGCAGGCGTCCGATACATCCAGACAGCATTTTCATAGTGATGGACCAAACTGCGGTAATCAAAGTTAATCGACCCTACAACCGCCATTTCATCATCGGCAAGAACTTGCTTACTGTGGACAAAACCAGGCGTGTACTCATAGATTTTCACACCAGCATCCATCAGATCCAAGTAAGCCCCACGCGTAACAATTTGGATCAATTTTTTATCCGGAATATGCGGGGTCACGATGCGAACATCCACCCCACGAAGGGCCGCATTGCGGATATCTTCTGTCAAATCATAATCGATGATCAAGTAAGGAGTCGTGATATAGACGTAATCCGTCGCCAGGTTGATCATATTTTGATAGACCGTCTTTCCGACCTGCGACTTGTAAATCGGCTTTGGTCCACTCCCATAGGGAATGTAGAGCCCTTCGCCTTCGACTGCCTTGTTTTCAATATGGTAGCGGTCAAAATCCTCGATTTCCCCACGGTTGATGTACCAGTTCATGAGGAAGAGTCGCGTTAAGGCCTTAACAGCTCGGCCATCCAAGCGGATGGCACTGTCCTTCCAGTGACCAAACCGCTCAATGTGGTTGATATACTCGTCTGCCAAATTGACACCACCCGTATAGCCGATCTGCCCATCAATGACCAGAATCTTTCGGTGGTCTCGGTTATTATAAGCCACTGTTAGACGGGGGATCACCTTGTTAAACTTATGGGCATCAATCCCCATCTTTCGCAATCGTTTGGTATAGTTCCCAGCCAAGGTCGCCATACAGCCGATATCGTCATAAAGGAGTTTGACTTCGACCCCCTCTTTCACTTTCTGCTCTAAAATCTCTAGGATACTGTTCCACATCAAGCCCTCGTCAATGATGTAAAACTCGATGAAGATAAATTTTTTCGCTGCTTTTAGATCCTCTAGTAGTTGCTCATACATAGCCTCCCCTAGAGGGTAAAAGGTCGATGCTGTCCCATTGTAGAGATCCGCATTGTGGTCCATGGATAAAATCGACTTGACCAAGCCATAACCCGCCTTGCTTTCTTGCTTGAGCTCCTTACGCAACTGATGACTATTGTCCTCTCGAAACTTCATGGACTCCATATTTTTCAGCTGGATCATTTCCTTTTTGGACAAACGCCGCTCTCCAAACATGAGGTATAAAAGCGATCCAAAGACAGGAATGACGGCAATCAAGAGCCAGGTCACCTTATTTTCAGGCGGGGTATTTCGATTAACAATAGCTAAGATTGTCGACACATATAAGAGCCCAATGACTGCAACAGATAGCCAATGAGGGAACCATCTATTAAGCCAGAAGAAGGCCGCAAAGGATGCCCATAGTTCAAAGCCCATAAACAAAATACTAAATCCATATTTGGACATTAATAGACGTAATTTTCGAAAGGTCACAGCATCCTCCTTTTTTTCTTTCTACTAGTATACCAATTCTTTTTACCCGTTGCAACGACCAACCAAACCCCTTCTAGACAAACAAAAAGAGAGTGGGACAGAAGTCCTAACCTCTCAATTATTTTTGGATTGTCGAGCAAGACGCAGTGGTTGAGTGGGCTCTACTACGCTGATTTCATCAGCTTTTACAGCCCTACTCAACTGTGCGGAGGTGGGACGACGAAATCGAATTCTAACGAATTACCGATTTCTGTCCCACTCTCTCTTGTTTCGTCCCTTATTGCTTGGTCAAAACGATAATCCCTTGATCATCCTCTGCTTGCTCTAGGTCTTCTAGCGACAACTGATCTCCTTCGATCCGATAGCGATAAGGCTCATCCCCGATACGCATGGATTGATTGACCGGATCAATGCTGACCTCTTTGGTCTCTTCTTCTCCATCAGCATCTTGCACCGTAAACGTGCCTTTTTGACCCGTCACAACTAAGAGGATCGTATTTTCCTCGTCCTGTCCTCGATAGCTTCCATCTATGGACACCCCCTGCTCTGACTTTTCACTGGTCGAAGCCACTGTCTCAGATGAATGTGAGCTAGCGCTACTTGAGGCTTTTGGCGTTTGTTCTTGCTGGCTACAAGCAGTCAGGAAAAGGGCTACTGCCAAGGTCAGTATAGACATGATTTTTTTCATTAAGATCGGCTCCTTTCGCCATAACCGTATACTATCTACCACCAGTATACGCCAAGAAAGTTTTTAGGTCAATTGTTTACCCCTCTAATAAAAATGCCCTTACTTCCGCAATAAAATACAAGGATCCTGTGACAAATAAGACTTCATCTGGGGAACTCTGATCCATAAATTCTTTGATATAGGCCTTGTAGTCCGCTACATAGGGCAGGTCTTGTCGGTCGCCTTGTGCCACCACTTCTCCATAATGGAAGGTCGTCAAAATCAATTCAGCTTCTGGCAATCCCGCTTGAAGTGTTTGGAGCATCCCGCTATAATCTTTTCGCTTGAGGGCTCCAAATAAAATCTTCACGCGCTTTCCTGCTAAGCTATTGGCAAACTCGATCAAACGCAACATAGCATGAGGATTATGGGCGCCATCCAGATACACCTGGTCGCCAAACAACTCTAGACGGCCCGGCCACCGCGTTTCTTGCAAGGCGTGCTTGACCTGATCCATATCTACTTCTTGATCTAGGCCTTCCATATAGAGGAGAAAGGTCTCCAGAGCTACTGCAGCATTTTCCCGTTGGTAATCACCCTTCAAGCCCAGAGAGGGCCAGACAAGATCCACACGTTCATTCCAAAAACGGTCCTGCTCTAAGCCAAAATCTTTCTGGAAGGCATGGAGATCCACATCCAATTGCTTCGCTTTTTCTTGACAAACAGCTATGGCATCATCCGACAAGGGACCCACCACAGCTTTCTTGCCCTTCTTAAAGATTCCTGCCTTTTGCTGGGCGATTTCCGCAATCGTCCCTCCCAGTGTTTCTTGGTGATCGAGACCAACCGAAGTGATCACTGCGATTTCTCCTGTCACTACATTGGTGGTATCTAGTAGCCCTCCGATACCAACTTCCAGCAAGACCACATCCACAGCTTGTTCCTTAAAATACAAGAGGGCCATGAGGCAGATAATCTCAAAATAAGAGAGTTGGTCCTGGGTTTGAAGCAAGGTCTGCTCCATTTGTTGGACTTCTTGGCCAATCCGAGTAAAATCTTCATCTGAAATCGGCTGATCCCCAATACAAATCCGATCATGGATACTGATCATATGAGGAGAGGTAAAGGTCCCAACCTTCTTTCCGTGAGCCATCAATAATTGACGCAGAAAGGCGATTGTGGATCCCTTCCCATTGGTTCCTGTCACATGAAGGATCGGGTATGCCTTATCCGGCCTCCCTAAAAGGCTCACTGCCTGCTCCATACGATCCAGTCCCGATCGAAAATTCAGGCCGATCCGACTATTCATCCATTGCTCAATCTTATTCACATCTTCCTCCTAAAAGAAAAAAGCGACAAAACCTCTTCTGACGTTTGCGCTCCTTTCTTTTGTAATTGTTTCGTTCTCATTTTACAGCAAGTCCATCGGACTTACTTGTGGTCTTTGTTTCTAGCACAAGGCTAAAAACGTTCACTGGACTTACTTGCGGTCTTCATTTCTAGCGCAAGGGTAAAAACATCCACTGGATGTTTTTACTCCTCCATAAAGCTGTTGAAGACTTCTTCGATCATATCCCATTCTGCATCTGAGTCTTCTGGGATTGGTTGAAGGTCGCCTTCTGTTCCGTCTTCGTTTTCTGTAAATGAATAAGCTTGGATTTCAACTTCGCCGTTTTCATCTTCTTCTGCATTTGCAGGGATCAAAAGGACATAGTTCTTTCCAAATTCTTCTTTGCCATCAATGGTCAAAAGAATTTCAAACAAGGTTTCATTTCCTTGTTCGTCCACCAATGTGATTAATTCACGTTCTTCATGGTCGTGGTTATGATCATGTGCCATACTATTCTTCCTCGTTTTCTTTCTAAAAATTGCGATCTAAATAATTTTGTAAAATAAGCTGCGCTGCTAACTTATCAATAACTTTTTTACGTTTGCTACGGCTAATATCTGCTTGCTCAATCAACATCCGCTCTGCAGCAACTGTTGTCAACCGTTCATCTTGGTAGTCGACTGGCAACCCAAACTTTTCAGCAATCATTGCGCCATAAGCCTGACTGGCTTCCACACGCGGTCCGCTTGTGTTGTTCATGTTTTTCGGCAAACCCACAACAAAACGGTCTACCTTGTATTGAGCCACTAATTCGGCCAAGCGCTCCAAACCGAATTCTTTTTTGTCTTCATCGATTTGGATGATTTCAAGACCCTGAGCTGTAAAACCGAGAGGATCACTCACAGCAACCCCGACGGTCTTTGAGCCAACATCCAATCCCATAATTCTCATTAGAGGTCTATTCCTTGCCCTTTCAAATAATAACGTACCAATTCTTCCACGATCTCATCTCGTTCATATTTACGAATTTGGTTCCGTGCATTATTATAACGAGGTACATAGGCAGGATCACCACTGAGTACGTATCCTACGATTTGATTAATTGGATTGTAGCCTTTTTCATCCAGTGACAAGTAAACATCTTTCAAGGTCTCGCTAATTTCCTTACGATTTGAATCATCAAGATTAAAACGTACTGTTTCATCTGTAAATCCCACAAGAACACCCTCTTTCCTTAGAATATTACTATTATACCATAATTAAGAGTTTTCCACAACGGCCAAGCCCTTGATTTTACGGCTTTTTCAAGCATTTTTGAGCTATTTCAGTTAAACTGTTTTTTTATTTTTGCTCACTCGCTCCAGCATTGATAAGATTATCCGCAAATTGACTCGGTGTCAGCTTCAACAACTCCGGTAAGTGATTGTTTTTGAAGTAAGTCATGCCTTCGGCTTTCTTCACATCCATCGCTTCAAAGTCATAGGTGATGGTTACCTTGTATTCATTCTCATTTTCCAAGGTCAAATCAGCTGTGAAACCTGGCACTGTCAAAGCTTCCTTAAAGGCATCGTCCTTGTTAAAGGATTCTCTCAATTGCTTTTGTGCTTCCTCGACTCCAACCTGTTGGATCCCTTTTTTCAACTCCTCATCGGTTGCCGTCACATTGATGGTCTCCAACTTTTTAAATGTATTCCCCACATAGGTGACGATTTGCGTCTGTTGTGTCCCCTTGTCATCTTTTGGAAAAACAAAGGTTCTAGTGATGACCTTATTTTCTTCAGCTTTTTGCAGGATACTCTTATTATCCTTTTGCAGTTGCTCTGCTTTTGCTTGGATTGCCTTTTGTTCACTTGAAGTTGGCGTTTTCGCTTGTTTTTTTTGACCGCATCCAGTCAAACACAAGGCAAGTGCGCCCAATAAGAAAATCTTTCTTTTCATTTTCCATTCCTTACTAGTTATTGTTTTCTAAAATATTGTATCATAGATTTCGTAAAATGGCGCAGTAAACTGCTTTTCATTCCGATTTTTAAAAAGAAAAAAATCAGAAACAAATTGTTTCTGATTTTCAATCGCTTTAAAGAGCTGCACGCATCCGCGCTTCTGCATTTTCTACATTTCGAACTGATCGTGGCAAGAAGGCACGAATATCGTCTTCTTTGTAGCCCACTTGGAGACGTTTGTCATCTACCAAGATCGGACTTTTAAGAATACGAGGTGTTTCCATGATGATGTCAATGACTTCATTGACACTCAAGTCTTCGATGTCCACTCCTAGATTTTTAGCGTATCGATTTTTTGAAGAGACAATACTTGCCACTCCATTTTCAGTCTTTGTAAGGATATCCAACAATTCTTCTTTGGTGATCCCTTCCTTACCGAGGTTTTGTTCTTTATAAGTTAGCTGGTGAGCGTTGAGCCAAGTCTTTGCTTTTTTACAGCTGGTGCAACTTGACACTGTATAAATTTTAATCATGCATGCACTCCTTTCGCTACACGATAATACTATCGTATTAAATTATAACACAAAAACCATCAGTCTAGCGACCTATTTTGAAAAAAATTAATCTTCAATTTCAATCGCGTCATCTAAATCTAGAGTTACTTCTTCTACGACAGGAGCTGCTTCTTCAGTTTTATCAGGGGTTTTCACTGCTTCGTCTTCTTCGATCAAACCAAAATGAACCCGAACCTTGTGGTCGATTTCGTCAAAAATTTCTGGGTGGTCAGTCAAGAATTTCTTAGCATTTTCAGATCCTTGACCAATTTTTTCGCCATTATATGAGTACCACGCACCCGCTTTTTGGATGATATCCAAATCTGTTGCAATCTTCACCAATTCACCTGTACGTGAAATTCCTTCCCCGTACATGATTTCAACCATGGCTTCTTTGAACGGTGGAGCTACCTTGTTCTTCACAACCTTGATCTTGGTTTCCTTACCAACGTTGGTATCTTTTTGGTCCCCAGTCCCCTTGATTTGAGTATTTCCACGAACATCTAGACGGACAGAAGCGTAAAATTTCAGGGCACGACCACCAGGTGTGGTTTCAGGGTTCCCAAACATGACCCCAACTTTTTCACGCAATTGGTTGATAAAGATAGCAATGGTCTTCGTCTTATTGATCGAAGCTCCAAGCTTACGCATCGCTTGACTCATCATCCGAGCTTGCAAACCAACGTGGCTATCCCCGATATCTCCATCGATTTCCGCACGAGGTACCAAGGCTGCAACAGAGTCGACAACCACCAAATCTACCGCACCAGAGTCGATCAATTTACCAGCAATTTCAAGTCCTTGTTCCCCTGAGTCTGGTTGAGACAAGAGAAGTTCGTCGATATTGACCCCAAGAGCTGCTGCATAAGATGGATCCAAGGCATGCTCAGCATCGATAAAGGCAGCAATGCCCCCTTCTTTCTGTGCTTGCGCTACTGCATGGAGGGCAACGGTTGTTTTACCAGATGATTCTGGACCATAGATTTCGATGATCCGACCTTTTGGATAACCACCAGCACCCAAGGCAATATCAAGCGCCAAGGAACCAGAGCTCATGACTTGTACTTTTTGCTCTGCACGTTCCCCCAAACGCATGATCGATCCCTTACCAAAGTCTTTTTCGATCAATTTCAGGGCATCATTGAGCGCTTTTTCACGCTCATCTCCAAATTTCTTAGAGATATCATCTAATTTTTTCTGTTTTTTCGCCATTCTTTTCTCCTATGTTTTTACTATACAGGAAATGCATGCAACTCACCGACGTTTTCCGTCATTTGAAAGGCACATTTCCTATCCATTTTTAGAATTATTCTTCATTTGGCACAAGCTTCATTATACCAAATTTTCACCATTTAATACAGCCAAGCGCACCAAATTAAAGGCATGAAGGACTGCAATTTCGCGGACATCCGCCCGGCTACGTCCAGCGATATTGACTTGGACACTATCCACTCCATTTGGAGTCGCAAGTCCGATAAAGACGGTCCCTGCTGGATGCCCTTCTAGACTATCTGGCCCCGCAACTCCGGTCAGGCTAACACCATAATCGGATCCTGTTAACTTACGGGCCTGTGAAGCCATGGCTTGTGCTGTAAAATGAGAGACCACTCCATGTTGCTCTAACTCTTGAGCTGGAATAGACAACATCTTGCTTTTTTCTTCCAGACTATAGGTGACAAAACCACCCGCGAAGATGCTGGACACCCCTGAAAAGTCTGCCAAAGTCGCTTGGAAAAGGCCAGCCGTCAGGCTTTCTGCAGCTGTAATGGTCTTACCCGTCCGTTTCAAGAGATCAAAGGCCACCTTGGCCATCGAATTATCATCTCCATAACCGTAAAACAGTTCATGCAAGGGTTGATGATCCAGGGTGTGGCGTGATAAGATTTCCTTTTCTAAGACATCGAGCTTCGCATCTGCTGAAGCTTGATCCTTCGCCTTTGTAGATAGACGCAAGGTTACTTCTCCTGTCTTGGCATAAGGGGCAACTGTCGGATCACTCTGCTCTTCAATGATATCTGCTAGGATCGTAACCAGCTGGCTTTCCCCAATCCCAAAGAAGCGCAAAACTCTTGAAAAAAGCTCTTCCCCTGTCGTCAAATGAGGCACCAATTGTTCGTTGACCATGGGTTTTAACTCACTTGGTGGACCAGGTAGAACGACATAGGTCACACCGTCGACTTCAATCAAACCTCCAACCGCGAGACCTGTACGGTTTTGAAGGGGGATTGAACCGACAATCAATTGTGCTTGTCGCTCATTATTGGGCGTCCGGACATAATCAGGGCGACTGGCAAAGAAGGTGTCGAGTTTGGCAAGCGCTGTTGGATCAAAAACCAGTTCTTTCCCTAAAAACTTAGCAAGGGTTTGCTTGGTCAAATCATCCTCTGTTGGCCCAAGTCCACCACATAAAATCACCAAATCACTGCGTTTTGAAGCTGTCTCAATGGTCGAGAAGAGACGACCTTCATTATCTCCTACCGCCACATGATAATAGACATCAATCCCTAAACTAGCCAATTTTTCAGACAAGAACTGAGCATTGGTGTTCACAATTTGTCCTGTTAGAATTTCCGTTCCAACTGCAATAATTTCCGCCTTCATGGTGCCTCCTACTTATACTATTCGTAATTTTCATTTCATTTTAACACAATTTCCTAAATTATTTAAAAAAGTCGCAACCTGCGACTTTTTATTGTTCCTATTTCCAATCACAATCATTCTCATGATCATTGACCAGGCCTGCTGCTTGTAGGTAGGATAAAACTGCGACTGGTCCTGTGAACTTAAAACCACGTTTTTTGAGATCTTTGGCTAACTTCTCAGAAAGAGCTGTCTTGGCAGGAGCCTGTCGGTAATCCGGGACATCATTGACGATGGTTTTCCCATTGACAAAAGACCAAAGATAAGCATCAAACGATCCAAATTCCTCCTGGACTTGTAGAAAGGCTTGAGCATTGGCCCGTGTCGCAAAGATCTTGGCACGATTTCGGATGATAGCTGGATTGTCTAACAAGGATTCCAGTTCTTCATCCGTCATCTCTGCGACGCGTTGAAGATGGTAACCATGAAAAGATTCTCGGAAAGTCTGCCGTTTATTGAGGACCGTTTCCCAAGACAAACCAGCCTGATAGGTCTCCATACAAAGCAACTCAAAAAGCGCCTGGTCATCATGCAGGGGTCGTCCCCATTCTTCATCATGATAGGCCACATAGAGGGGGTTGGTCATTTTGACCCAGCCACAACGTTTTGGCATAGGAACCTCCTATTTCACCAACATCTTCAGGGCAGACTTGATGTAGTTTTCAGCAGTATCAGAAGTTCCTTCAAAGAATTTCTTGATTTTCTTGAGTTCCGTTGCCTTGTATCCCAATGCCAACATGGCTTCCATAGCTTCTTCAAGGGCTTGGTTTTCTTCTGCAACTTTGGCTTTGGACTGAGCCGGTGCATCTTCTAGATCAAGATTGATCTTACCTTCTAGATCCAAGACCATTTGTTGGGCTGTTTTCTTGCCGATCTTCGGAAACTTGGTCAAGTAGGTGATGTTCTTGCTTTCGATGGCTTGGACGAGGCCTGCATTGTCATCCGCAGCAATGATGGCTAGAGCTGAGACTGGGCCAATTCCAGAGACCGAGATCAAGTTCAAAAAGAGCTGTTTCTCTTCTTCGGTTGCAAAACCATAAAGAAGGTGTGCGTCTTCACGGACCACTTGGTGTAGATAGACGTGCACCTCTTGGTTCATTTTACCAGAGTAGGCATAGGGATTGGCCACATGCAAGAGATAGCCGATTCCAGCCGTTTCTACCACGATGTATTTAGCAGTAATTTTTGTTAAGATTCCTTTAATGTATTCGTACATAAGATTCCTTTATTTTTTGATTAATATTTGCCCAATTCCCGTAAACTGGTGTGATTTTCCTGAATGCGTCGGAACATCTTTTCCATATCTGACTTGGTAAAGTTAACCAAGACCGGACGGCCATGAGGGCAGTTATAAGGGTTGTCACATTGGGACAGTTGGTAGATGAGATCCCGTGCAGAGTAATCATCCAGTGTATGATTGGCCTTGATAGAGCGTTTGCAGGACATCATGATGGCCAACTCAGCTCGGTATTTCTTGATGGACACTTCCTTGGTCAAGAGGAGCATGTCACACATCTCATAGATACCCGACTCGATCTCTTCTTCCTTCATCCAGATCGGATGCTCCCGCAAGATCAACTGGTTAGCTCCGTATTCTTCTAAGTAGACGCCCACTTCTTCTAAGAGGTGCTTGCGCTGTTGCAGGCGGATCAGATCGTCTGTAGGGAACTCAAAGATATAAGGCACCAGCAGTTGTTGCTGACTGCCGTCTACGTCCCCGATGCTCTCCCGGTATTCTTCGTATTTGACCCGCTCTTGGGCCGCGTGCTGGTCAATGATATATAGGCCCCCATTGCCTTGGGCAAAGAGATAGGTTCCATGCATCTGACCAAAATATTCCAACTCTGGGAAGGTCGAATGTTCTTCCCCATCTAACTTATCATAGGCCTTGTCTAGACTAGCCAGATCCAGCTCTGGGTGATCCAGTTCATCATAAACCACAGCCTTTCTTTCCGCAAACTTGATCGCGCTTGTCGGTTTTTCTACTGGGTTTTCTTGGATTCTAGCTTCAGTAACAGTCTCATCTGCTAGAGGCCGTTGAGGATCTGCCACTTCTTGTCGAAGTTTGAAATCTTGACTTTCTCGGTCATAATAGAGGCGGTTTTCTTTTAAAGGCAGGGTCGTCTGTACTGGCTTTTCTGTTCGACGAATAGTCGACTTGGCTAGATTTTCTAGAGCATCCGGAATCAGGTCCTGCTCTTTCAAAGCGTTCGCAATAGCCTGAGAGATCAAGGCCATTAGTTCTCGTTCTTTGGAGATGCGAACCTCTTGCTTAGTGGGGTGAACATTGACATCCGCTAAGTAAGGGTCGATCTGGATATTAATGATCGCGAGTGGAAAGCGCCCCACCATGAGTTTACTGCCGTAGCCATCTAAAATAGCCCGATTGAGCAAGAAATTCTTGATGTAACGGCCGTTGATAAAGAGACTGATGTAATTGCGATTGGCACGAGTCAATTCAGGCAAAGACACAAAGCCCGTCACTTCAAAATCCAGGTCGCGATTTTCAATGGCTACCATCTTCTTGGCAGACGCGAGGCCATAGACACCCGCAATCGCTTGCCGGAGATTACCAGTCCCCGCTGTTTTGGTCATTTCTTTTCCATCATTGATCAAGGTAAAGGCAATCTCAGGATGGGCCAAACTCAAGCGATTGAGAATATCCACGATATGGGATAGCTCTGCCTGCTGGCTCTTTAAATACTTGAGACGAGCAGGTGTATTAAAAAAGAGATCTTCTACTGTGATCTTGGTCCCGACAGGGCTTGTCGCTGGCTCCACTTCCTCAATTTCGCCACCCTTTGCAACCAATTTGGTCCCGTGGGCAGCTCCTTCTTGCGCCGTTAGAAGGGTTAGAATACTGACAGAAGCAATGGAAGGCATGGCCTCACCACGAAAACCAAGCGTTCGAATACGAAAGAGATCCGCTTGACTTTTGATCTTACTGGTCGCATGTCGACGGAGGGCCAAAGCGACCTCATCGTGCGCAATTCCTTCCCCATTGTCTGTAATCCGAATCGACTTCAATCCTGCTTCTTCGATTTCAACAACGATCTGGCTAGCTCCAGCATCGATCGAGTTTTCAACCAATTCCTTGACCACGCTAGCAGGTCGTTCAATCACTTCACCTGCCGCAATCTGATTGGCTAGGACTTCTGGCAATTCAATAATCTGTGACATGTCTGCTCCTTTACCTATTTTTCACCGATACATGTAGCTCTATTATACCACAGATCCACAAGACTCCCTTTCTTAAAAAATAGAGGCTGGCCCCATCTTCTTCCTTAAAAACCGCATAGGCAAAGAAAACGACCACATAGACAAATTTCCTTGTCTTCCCTTTGGAAAAAGTGTTTAATAGTAGTGTAAAGAAGGAGCCGGGCTAGCAGGTCAACCGACTTTACCCAAAGGAGGGAGAAAATATCTTATGAAAGTTGAAGTACACATTGATTCCCACTTCCAAGAAGAAGCGGTGATGATCACAGCACCTGCACTATCTGCGCGTGTAGAGAAAATCCGTGACTTTGTGGAAGAATTGGATCAAAAAGGGCGCTTACGTGCTAAAAAGGATGGGGAAGCTTACCTGATCGAAAGCCAGCTATTCCACCGTTTTTACATTGAAAATCGGCAAGTAATTGGTGAGACCATGACAGATCAATTTATTCTGACTGGGCCACTCTATCAGTTATCTGAAGACTTACCGACCTGCTTTCTCAAAATTTCCCAATCTGAAATTATCAACACAAAAGAAATCGATCACCTGCACTTTACCAGTGGAGGATCGGTGCAAATCTATCTTAAAAACGGGAGTCTGACCTACTCCTCCCGTCGTTACTTGAAAGCCATTAAGGAGAAATTATCATGCTAAAACAATCTTTTTCTGACGCCCTGAAAGGGATTCTCATTGGGCTCATCCTATCCATCTTCTTTTCCTATCTCTTCTCACCTGAGTTGTACCTTCCCTTAAGTCCCAACTCTGCAGTCGGTCGCTGGATGTTCTTGCATCATGTTCACGGCTCACTGGTCATGCTCTATTGTGCTCTCGTTTGGGGTGCAATTGGGGTCCTCTTTAGCTTCGGAAGTCTCCTCTTTCAAAAAGACTGGAGCCTCTTACGGGCTACTCTGAGCCATTACCTACTCATGTTACTTGGGTTTATTCCTCTGGCTACTTTGGCCGGCTGGTTTCCAGCACGACTCGGATTTTACCTCTCACTCGTTGTCGAATTCACCCTCGTTTACGTGATCATCTGGTTGGTCTCCCATCATTTTTATAAAAAACAAGTCCAAGAAATCAACCAAAGCATTGCTAAACACTAAAATAAAAGATCCTCGCCGTCACGAGGATCTTCTTTTTACAATTTCTTTTTCAATTCGGCGACTGCCATCATGACTTCCATCGGAGTCATATTGTAGAGATCCAGATTCTTCAATTCCGTGATCACCGCATTTTCTGACGCTTCCTCAAAGAGGGACATTTGTTCTGCAACCTGTGAAGGTGCTTCCTTTTTAGGAGTTGCATCCACAAGCGGTACTTGCTGGGCTTGTCCTTCGAGCTTGGTCAAAATCGCATCCGCCCGCTTCAACAACTCTTCTGGCAAACCAGCGATCTTTGCTACGTGAATCCCATAGGACTTATCCGCTGGGCCGGGTTCAATCTTGTGCAAGAAGGTAACCTGTCCATCTCGCTCCAAGGTCGCGACATGGACATTTTCCAAACGGGACAGGGTCTCTGAGAGAGCTGTCAACTCATGGTAATGGGTCGCAAACAAGGTCTTAGCACCAGTCCGATCATGGATATATTCGATGATGGATTGGGCGAGGGCCATCCCATCATAGGTCGCCGTTCCCCGTCCCAACTCATCGAATAAAATCAAGGACTGGGTCGTTGCCTTGCGAATAGCGTGATTGGCCTCCATCATTTCTACCATAAAGGTGGACTGACCTGATACCAGGTCATCAGCAGCTCCGATCCGGGTATAAATCGCATCAAAGATTGGCAACTCAGCCTTTTGCGCTGGAACATAGGAGCCAATTTGCGCAAGAATCACAATGATCGCCAATTGGCGCATATAGGTAGACTTCCCGCTCATGTTTGGCCCTGTAATCAACTGAATATCCTGTTCTTCATCCATAAAGATGCTATTAGGAATATAGGACTGGGCTCCCATGACTTTCTCGACAACTGGATGGCGACCTTTGTCGATTTCAATTCGTCGCTCTTCATGAAAAAGGGGGCGATTCAACTGTTGCGACTCAGCAACACTGGCCAAACTTTGTAAAACATCAACCGTTGCAATCGCCTGAGCCAACTGTTGCAAACGCTGGATATATTTGCCAACTTCTTCACGAATCCGCATAAAAATCGTATATTCAAGATTAGCAGACTTCTCACGCGCCTCAAGCATATCTCCTTCGATACGTGCCAATTCCTCCGTACCAAAGCGTTCTGAATTTTTCAAGGTCGCCTTGCGGAAAAAATGAGCAGGAACGTGGCTCAATTGAGAATTGGTGACATGGAAATAGTAGCCATCCTTCTTGTTGTAATCGATTTTTAGACCGGTAATGCCACTGGCTTCGCGCTCCTTGGCTTCAATCTCTGCAATCCAACCAGTACCATCCCGAAGAACAAGACGGTACTGGTCCAATTGCTCGTCAAACCCAGTTCGGATGATATTTCCCTCTGTAATAACAGCAGACGCTTCCGGAGCAATAGCTGAGGTAATCAAGCGGTGCAACTCAGGAAGTTCATCCAAGCGTGCAATCAAGACATCTAAGACCGGATCACCAATCCCCAGTAGAATCGACTTGATCGTCGGCACATGACCCAGAGTATCTCCTAGCTGCAAGAGATCCTTAGGATTGATCTTGCCAAAGGAAACCCGACTCGCTAAGCGTTCAATATCATAAACACCTTTGAGGCTGTCGGTCAGGTCGCTCCGTTCAAAGAAATGATCCATAAAGACCTGAATGATGTCCTGACGCTCTCGAATCCGTTTCAAATCGACCAAGGGTTTCTGAATCCAGGACCGCAACAAACGTCCTCCCATGGCCGTCTTGGTTTCATCCAAATACCAATACAAGCTACCATGTTTCTTTCCAGTCCGAGCATTCTCTGTCAAATCCAGACTAGCCTTGGTCGCAAAGTCCATCTGCAAGAAATCGCAAATCTCATAATGATGGGCTTTTTTGAGGTGGCTCAATTCCCGCATTTGCGTCTGGTGAACATACTGGAGAAGTTTTCCAGCCGTTTTCTTTTCTAGCTCACTCAACTGATCCCCTAAGAGTTGAACATCGTCGAGCGCGGTCTCTACATGTGACAACAAGAGATTCATCTGGCTAACAAACACACGCTCTTCCTGTTCTGGCAAGGCATAACCCAGGACCACCTCACGCGCACGTAAATTGCGGATTTCTCCACAAACCATGCTAAAGTCATTGAGGGTCGTCACCTGAAACTCCCCTGTCACCAGATCCATATAGGCTAGCCCATACTCATTTCCTGAACGATCCAAAGCAACCAGAAAGTTATTCTCACTATCTGGCTTGGTCGAATCCACCACTGTACCCGGCGTAATCACCTGTACGACTTCACGCTTAACGACCCCCTTGGCTTCTTTAGGGTCTTCCATTTGTTCTGCAATCGCGACCTTATACCCCTGTTCAATAAGAACATCAATATACTGCTGGGCCGAGTGGTAGGGAACACCCGCCATGGGGATCGGATTCTCTGCATTTTTATTCCGTGAGGTTAAGGAAATCTCTAAAATTTGAGCTACATTCACTGCATCTTCATAAAATAATTCGTAAAAATCTCCCATTCGAAACAGCAAAAAGGCATCCGGATAGTCTTTTTTGATATCTAGATACTGCTGCATTCCAGGGGATATTTTCTCTACTGCCATACTTCTTTATTCCTTACTCTTGCATCATTTTCTGACACAAGCTCCATAGATGAAAACAGGAGTAGATAGCTCACTATCTTCCTCCTTTTGACATCTCTCTTTCTCTCCAACGGGGCTTGACTACTGCATCATCCCTAAAATTTCATTTTGAATTTCAATGGCTGCCTCTTGGTCTCGACAAACAATCAAGAGGGTATTGGCCCCTGCTACTGTTCCCAAAATACGCTCATCTGACATTTCATCTACACCATTGGCCAAGAGAGCTGCTTCTCCTAGCTCTGTCCGCAAAACCAAGGTGAATTCTGCTCGTGAGACTGACTTGGCATGGCTAGACAACATAATATAAATCTCTGCCACCTCAGGCTCATTTGGCAAAATATAATACAACTGGTCTTTTCGTTTCACCTTGACTAGACCCAGATCGCGCAAATCTCGTGACAGAGTTGTTTGCGTTACAGCAATGCCTTTTGCTTCTAATCGATCCTGAATCTCTTTTTGAGTCGACAATTTTTCATTTCGAATCATTTGTTGAATCAAAAGGTGACGTTCTGTCTTTTTCATTGGACCTCCACTTTTGAATAAATATACTTTAAATTATACCAAAAAAATTGAAAATTCGCTCAGAATTGTGTTAAAATAATAGTTAAAAGGACTAAGGAGCTAATATGAACAATAAAGAACTCATTGCTAGTGAATTGGCCAAAGTGATTGACTCTCTTGACCAAGATGCTATTTTAAACTTGCTTGAACAACCAAAATCATCTGATCTTGGTGACATTGCTTTTCCAGCCTTCTCACTTGCAAAAGTGGAACGCAAGGCTCCTCAAGCAATCGCTGCAGATATTGCTGAAAAGATCAACCAAAGCGCCTTCGAAAAAGTCGTTGCAACTGGACCTTACGTGAACTTCTTCTTAGACAAATCTAAGATCTCTGATCAAGTAATCAAATCCGTCATCGAAGCGGGTGCAGACTACGGCCAACAAGACGAAGGACATGGTCAAAACATTACCATCGACCTTTCAAGTCCAAATATTGCAAAACCATTCTCAGTTGGTCACTTGCGCTCAACCGTTATCGGGGATGCTCTTTCAAACATCTTCCGCAAAATAGGCTACAACACGATTAAAATCAACCACTTGGGAGACTGGGGTAAACAGTTCGGTCTCTTGATGGTGGCCTACAAAAAATGGGGTAGCAAGGAAGCTGTCGAAGCCAACCCAATCGATGAATTGCTAAAACTTTATGTTCGAATCAACGCTGAAATCGAAAACGATCCTGAGCTTGATGAAGAAGGACGTAAATGGTTCAAAAAATTGGAAGATGGGGATCCAGAAGCAACTGAATTGTGGCAATGGTTCCGTGACGAAAGCTTGGTGGAATTCAACCGTATCTACAAACTCCTCGGTGTTGAGTTTGATAGCTTGAACGGAGAAGCTTTCTACAACGATAAGATGGACGAAGGGGTTCAAATCCTTGAAGACAAAGGCTTGTTGAAAGAATCTAAAGGGGCTAGTATCGTTGAACTTGATGATGTGAACCTTCCACCAGCTATGATTAAGAAATCAGACGGTGCCACTCTTTACATCACGCGTGATATCGCAACCGCTATCTACCGTGCACGGACTTACAACTTTGTGAAAAACATCTATGCTGTAGGTCAAGAACAATCCAACCACTTCCGTCAGTTGAAAGCTGTTTTGAAGAAAATGGGATTTGACTGGAGTGACGATATGGTTCACGTTGACTTTGGTTTGGTGACAAAAAACCGCCAAAAATTGTCAACTCGTAAAGGAAATATCATCCTGCTCGAACCAACTCTTCAAGAAGCCATCTCTCGTGCCAAAGCTCAGATTGAAGAAAAGAATCCTGAACTTGAAAACAAGGAAGAAGTGGCACATGCAGTCGGTGTTGGTGCGGTTAAATTCTACGACTTGAAGACAGACCGTCGCAACGGGTATGACTTCGACCTCGAAGCCATGGTATCCTTCGAAGGAGAAACTGGACCTTACGTTCAATACGCTTACGCTCGTATCCAATCCATCCTTCGCAAAGCCAACTTCACACCATCTACAGATGCGACATACAGCTTGAGCGATCCTGAAAGCTGGGAAATCATCAAGCTTCTCCAAGACTTCTCTCGTGTCGTGAAACGTGCTGCTGAAAACTATGATCCATCCTTGATCGCAAAATATGCTATCAACTTGGCTCAAGCCTTCAACAAATACTATGCACACACTCGTATCTTGGATGAAAGCCCAGAACGCGAAAGCCGTCTTGCTCTTAGCTACTCAACAGCAGTAGTCTTAAAAGAAGCCCTTCGCTTACTTGGTGTCGATGCACCTGAGAAAATGTAATTTCTTATCTATGATGGATAAGTAGAACATCTCTTATGGGAGTGAGAGGAGAAACTAAATGCGATTCAATTTAGTTCTTTCTCACTCCTTTTCTCATGCCCAATGTCTTTCATTCTCTATATTTTCAGATCCTTTATATACAGGAGAAATCTATGAATCAAACCGTTTACATCTTAATCCTCATCAGTTTAGTGATCCTCTTTTTATTTAACAAGTACGAAAGAGAAAAACTACAACGGCTCTTACAAGAGCAACTTTTGAAAGATCAAGCTTTCAAAGATAGCATCAAGGAAAAAATCCAAGAGACCGACAACATCAACGATGTCATCCACGCCATCAACAAAGACTATCGATTGGGACTCCTACTTGCTAAAGAAATCACTGAAAAATTAAAATAAAGCGTAAAAGAGAGAGTGGGACAGAAATCGGTAATTCGTTAGAATTCGATTTCGTCGTCCCACCTCCGCACAGTTGAGTAGGGCTGTAAAAGCTGATGAAATCAGCGTAGTAGAGCCCACTCAACCACTGCGTCTTGCTCGACAATACAAAAACAATTAAGAGGCTAGGACTTTTGTCCCAGCCTCTCTTTATTTTAAAGATGATACAAATCTTCTACAATAGCGGCTACTTTTTTAATATCTCCCAACATCCCCCGCATTTCAAAATCGGCTAACATAGGGAAACCAAAGCGTTGGCTGTACTGCTTAGCGGTTAAACAATATTGATTGTTAAAATTCCGATTGCCTGATCCAACCACTCCTAAGCACTTGCTGGCGTTATCTCCGTAAGCAATAAAATCCGCAACATCTGTCGTCAAAATTTCCACATCGCCGTTGTCAACACCATTTCCACCCTCCAAATAGGTTGGCAAAAAAGTGATAAAAGGGTTGGTCATTTCAAAGAAGGGCTGGCCCTCTTTGACCAGGTCTTTCACATGCACTTTCTCGATTTCAAGTCCGGGATGAGCTTCCAGCAAATAGTCACTTAAGCGACGGACAAAACTCTCTGTATTTCCACTCAGACTAATATAAACAAAGGATACTTTCATCTTTTTTCTCCAATCAAGAAGCTCTCTTATCCTCTAAGAGAGCTCCATTCAAACTTATCTATTATGCCGCTTGAGCTTTTCTCAAACGCAAGGTTTTATACAAAACAATTCCAAGGAAGAGAAGAGATAAAGCAGTCAAGAGTAACAAAGCAATGGATGAAGATGCCAAATATCGTTGGCGAAGGGACGGGTTTGAAAAACTAGCTAATAGTGGACGCCCTGCAAAATAATTATAGCAAGAGAAGGCTTGACTTAATAAAATCTGCCCCATGTAAGTATAATGGGCTGTTAACAGATCCTGCTTCATAAAGAGGAAATAGAAAGTTGCAAGCAAAGCAATCAGAATCAGGGAAACAAATAAAAAGGTTAGTGGAGACTGATTGAGTTGGGCCGATTTCTCATAATATGTCACGTAGTCAGCCTTGTCTTGAGCCGTTGTTAAACCAAGTTGTTTCGCAAAATCATCTGTCAGCTCAAAACTCTTTGAAGCTCCAAAGGTTGAGACAGCTGATGTTAGGGTTCCAACCGTAGAGAAAAATAACAGGATGTAAAGATAGATAGGTTTCTTTTTCATACAAACTCCTTTTCATTTCTTACACCCTATTATATCGCGATACAGATAGAAAGGCAAGCACCTCAAAACCGTGGAAGCACTTGCCTGATCACTGATACGTTCAAATGAAATTCATTTGGAAAATAATGGGTGCAAAAGATGAAAAAGATATCACAACTGTATGATTAGAGATCTAACGAAGTCCGATAAACTTTCATTCGAACAGAACTAGTATAGCGGATTTCCCTCTATTTTAGTCCTTTATTTGTATTCTGCTTGATTTCAACACCATTTAGTCTTTGAAACCCATTTCTGTTCCTTATCCATAAACTATTCTGTCCTTTTTCGCAACTATTTGGTCATCACTCCATCAAAAAAGCCAGAAGGACTTGCCTTCTGACTTTTTTTATTTAGATGAATGAACGAAAGAACTAAGAATTAATCTTCTTTTTTCTTGCGAGCAAGACCCAATCCAAGCAATCCAGCCATCGCACCTGCAAGAACAGCTGCAGCTGAGCTTTCTGTACCTGTATTTGGAAGCGCAGGTGTTTGTGGTTGCGCAGGTTGTACAGGTTGTTCCGGAACTTCAGGAGTTGGTTCGGTTGGAACATCTGGAGTTGGTGGAACGATTGGTGTAGGTGGAACAATTGGTGTTGGTGGGTTGTATGGAGTTGGTGGAGTTGGAGGAACTGGTGTTGGTGGGGTTGGAATATCTGTTTCCGTTACCACTTTATTCTTATGCCATTTCACTTCAGCTTTTTCCGGTTTCACCGGATTTGGAACGACTTCCGGAGTTGGTGGAGTTGGAGCCTTTGGTGGAGTTGGAGCTTTTGGTTCCTCCACATCGACCGTAATCACAGTGTAGTTAGGTGCTGTTGGCGGAGTTGGTGATTTAGGTTCTTCTGGTTTCGTTGGCTCTGCAGGTAGATTTTCCACTGTAATCGTTGGTGGTGTTGGTGCCTTAGGTTCTGTTGGTTTTGTTGGCTCTTTTGGCGCTTCACCTGGATTTTTTGGAATACCAACATTTGAGTTAATCGCAAACCAGTAAACCGTTGGCTGACCAGCAGCATTAGCTCCATTGGCCGTAAATACCAAGTGACCATCAGACATCTTCAAGCCTGCTCCACCGTAATATAGATATTTAGAAGATGGATTATCCCAACCTTCAAGAGTTGAAGATGTTTCCCCATTAAAGACGGAACCATGTTCAATATATTGGTTATCCTTGAAAGAAGTTACTTCTTTAGTAGCCGCATCATAAGAAACACTTGAATTTGGAATTGGAATGTATTTATTGTTTCCAACATTTACAGATTCTTGGTGTTCTACATTTTCAAATTTCTTCTTAGGCGTGAAGATGATCCGTCCTGAAGTTGGATCAATCGTATAAGAACCGATAACATCATCTTTACCATCAAATGTGAATTCATCTGTTCCAATAGAGTGACCATTCCCAGCACCTGAAGCATTGACTGAAGTTGCGTCAATTACAGTTTCTTCACTAACTGTAAATTCACTACCATTCCACGTTGCTTTTTGTGCCACAATCTTGATTGGGTTTTCAGCAGAGATAGTGACATCAGCAGTACCAAAGTCAGCTGTTCCATTTTTAACAACAACCGCATTGTTTTCAATACTCATTGACGAACCATCTGCATACGGATTCCAAGTTCCACGAACAGTGTTCCCATCTTTAGCTTTGGCTTCTACTGTAAGAGCACGAGGTTTATCCTTACTATCTACGTAAGAAGCACCTGTCCAGTGGTTGAGGGAGTTCAACGCCACAATCGCATTGTGTTGGGTCAAATCAAACTTATTGCCATTACCATCATAGAATTCAACATCGACAGCAATTTTAACTGGTTTGTTTTGGTCTGTTGAAGCACCAACTGTTAGTGTTACAGTTGGATCTGAGCTAACAGCTGCAATTCCTTTACCGTCATTTGATGGGAGGCTCAAAACCTCATAACGATAAATCACGCGTTTGATTGGATGCATATCCGTATTTTCACGCATGCTGGACTGATTCAAGTTATCATAAGTAACAACAAATTTATCGCCTTCCTTAACTTGAATATACTCAGTTTCATTATTGGCCCAAGGACTAGTCGCTACAATATCTGAAGCTTCCAATTTATTGGAATCATATTGATGCACATTGCTTGTGTTCAAACGAGCTTGAGCATCACGAGTAAGATAAGTACTGATGCCGTCAATGGTATGAGTTGCACCACCTTCACGTTGGAAGGTCAAATCTTGAACGGTTTCTACATCTTTAAGATCTTGGAAACCATTGTCATTCATGTATTTATCATAGGCTGCTTTAGCATTTTTGTACTGTGCCAAAGCTGTTTGATATTCAGCAAGTTTTGTTTGATAAGTAGCAAAATCTTTGCCGTATTGCTCTAGGTCTACATTGTATTTTGCAAGCTCAACTTCATACTTAGCTTTAGCAGCATCTTCTTCTGCTTTAATAGCAACAAGTTGATCATAGGCTGCTTTATCTTTATCGTATTGCGCTTTCTTAGCTTGATATTCTTGTAAATCTTTATCGTATTGCGCTTTAGCTGTATTGTAAACAGCCATTTCTGCTTCATACTTAGCTTTAGCTTCAGCATTGGCCTTATCCGCTGCTGCTTTTTCTGCTAGTTTAGCATCGTAAGCTACTTTTTTCTGATTGTATGCTGCTAAGGCTGCTTTATAAGCTGCTTGTTGGGAATTGTAGTCTTCTACTTGTTTCTTGTAAGCTGCTTCTGCTTCTGCATTTCTCTTTTCAATCAATGTGATTTCTTGAGATTTTGCTTCATACTCAGCTTTGGCCTTTTTGTAGTTTTCAACGACTGTGTTGATTTCAGCTGTTTGAGCTTTGTTATCCGCTTCTGCTGCTGCGATAGATGATTGGACTTTTTCAGCTTCTTCTGTAACGGTCACACCTTCTGTAGCTGCATCAGCTTTTGCTTTTTCAAGTTCCGGTGATTCTACATAAGTAGTCGTAACTATTTTATTTCCTTCTGTCACAGTTGTAGATGTCAACTTAGAACTTGTTGCAACAGCTGCATCGCTTGTTGCTGTATCTGTACTGGTTGCTTCAGTAGAAGGGGCTGTAGCTTCATCCGCTTTCACTTCTGCACCGTAGGTATTGACGGTAGCCAATCCAGCGATGGCCAATGAAACAACACCAACTGATAACTTACGAATTGAAAATTTTTCCTGCTTCGAAACATGTTCACGATAGCTTCTCATTTTCAAAACTCTCCTTTTTGTTTAAAAAAATCTCACTGTAGAGGCAAAAATATGCTACTTTCAGTTATCTCTATTGTATCACAATCAACCATTTTTAAATATTTGTCGATTTAATTTTTTATTTTACTTTAAATATATAACAACTTGAAACGCCAAACTTTCAAGTTCTTCTTCATCTTTTGGTTGAAAATATATGTAAATAGACTTGAAAAAACCTTTATTTTCAAAGGTTTTCAAGCCACTTTCTCTTTTTATAAATTTCACCGAAAGGCTTTTTAAGGGGAAGTATCTTTTTATACCAATAGATTAGATTTGAAGTTTGAAATGAAAAATTATGTAATATTTTCCCCGCCATATCGGAAAAATTCAAAAAAACAACAAATTTTAAGGAATCAGCCATTGCTTGAAACCCCTTACCTAGACCTTAGTTAGAGCTATTTTTTGAGGGCGGTTATTCCCTTTTATTTCGAAAAACGAGCACATCGTTTTTTTTCGATGTCCCCTTCACTTTGTCTCAGAAAGCAACATGAAAATCAAGGGCAAATTGAAAGAAAATCTCCTCCCACACTCATGCACCATCTGTAGCTACGCTCCTCCCAATCTCTAGTCCTTTCCAATTTCCTCCCCCAATTCTATAAAAAAAGACCAGGGTCCTAAGAACCTTGGTCTAATAACTAGTAATTAGTTTAAGTGCCAGATATCTTCGTTGTACTGAGCGATCGTACGGTCAGATGAGAAGAATCCTGCTTTCGCAATGTTAACGATGACTTGATCCAACCATGCATCACGGTCTTCGTAGTCAGCCAACATGCGTTCTTTGGTTACAATGTAGTCTTCCAAGTCAAGAAGAGTCATGAACCAGTCTTTGTTGATCAATTCATTGTGAAGACGAGTCAAGCGTTCTTTGTTCCCAACTGCAAGAACGGCATCGCTGATAATGAAGTCTACCAATGGTTTGATGGCTTCACGTTCATAGAAATCTGCTGATTTGTATGCTGATTTGGCATAAAGATCGATAACAGTTTCTGAATCTTCACCGAAGATGTAGATGTTGTCACGTCCAACCAATTCAGCGATTTCCACGTTGGCTCCATCCATCGTACCAAGTGTCAATGCACCATTCAACATGAATTTCATGTTACCAGTACCTGAAGCTTCTTTCGAAGCAAGAGAGATTTGCTCAGAAATATCGCTAGCTGGGATCAAGTAGCTTGCAGCAGTTACGTTGTAGTTTTCTACCATAACAACTTGCAAGTGTGGAGCTACCGCTGGATCGTTTGCAATCACTTCTGTCAAGCAAAGGATCAAGTGGATGATATCTTGTGCAATGGTGTAGGCAGGAGCTGCTTTACCACCAAAGAGAACAGTGATTGGACGAGCAGGGATATTTCCAGCTTTGATGTCCAAGTATTTGTGGATTACATACAAAGCGTTCATTTGTTGACGTTTGTATTCGTGAAGACGTTTGATTTGGGTATCAAAGATAGAATTTGGATTGATTTCCACACCTTGATGGTCTTTCAAGAAACGAGCCAATTTGCGTTTGTTGTGAGACTTGATGTTTTCCAATTTTGCTTTGACTGCATCTTTATCTTCATAAGAAAGAAGGTCTTCCAATTTAGATGCGTCATGGTGCCAGTCACGTCCGAGTATATCATCCAAGTAGTGTGACAAGGTTGGGTTAGCATGCATGAGCCAACGACGGAAAGTGATACCGTTTGTTTTGTTGTTGAATTTTTCAGGGTAAATGTCGTAAAAGGCTTTCAACTCAGAATTCTTCAAGATTTCTGTGTGAAGTGCTGCTACCCCGTTTACGCTAAATCCATAGTGGATATCCATGTGTGCCATGTGTACGCGATCATTCTCATCGATGATTTGAACAGCTGGATCTTTGTATTCAGCGCGAACACGGCGGTCCAATTCTTCAATGATTGGAACCAAGTGAGGAACCACTTCTTGCAAGAATTCAAGTGGCCATTTTTCAAGGGCTTCTGCAAGGATTGTGTGGTTAGTGTAGGCCGTCATGCTACGAACGATAGAGATAGCTTCATCCATTCCAATACCACGTTCTGTCAAAAGACGGATCAATTCAGGGATGACCATTGATGGGTGAGTATCGTTGATTTGGACAACAGCATAGTCAGCAAGGTCATGCAAGTTGCTTCCTTTTTCGATGGCTTCGTCGATGATCAATTGTGCACCATTTGATACCATGAAGTATTGTTGGAAGATACGGAGCAATTCCCCTTGACGGTTACTATCATCTGGGTACAAGAAGAGGGTCAAGTTACGAGCGATATCTGTCTTGTCAAAGTTAATACCATCTTCAATAATAGATGAATCAACTGAATCCAAGTCGAACAAACGCAAACGGTTCTTGGTATCAATCTTGTAACCAGGGACGTCGATATCATAAAGGGTAGAAGTCAATGTGAAGTGTGCAAATGGCACTTTGTAGCTACGACTTGAACGAACGAGCCAGCTTTGGTCAGTCAACCATGCGTTTGGAATTGTTTCTTGTTGGTTGTTTTTAAATACTTGTTGGAACAAACCAAAGTGGTAGTTCAAACCAACCCCATCCCCTGTCAAACCAAGGCTTGAGATAGAGTCGATAAAGCAGGCCGCCAAACGTCCCAAACCACCGTTACCAAGTGATGGTTCCAATTCCACTTCTTCTACTTCGATCAAGTCTTTACCAGCATCTGACAATTCTTTTTTAACATCGTCGTAAAGACCCAAGTTGATCAAGTTGTTAGACAAGAGTTTACCGATCAAGAACTCAGCTGAGATATAGTAAACTTTTTTCTTACCAGTATTTAATTTCTTTTGAGCGCTTGCTTGCTTGGTGTAATTAAGCAAAGCAATGTACAATTCTTCATTTGAACATTCTGCAATTGTTTTTTGGTGATGATCAATCACATATTTTTGTAATGATTCCATGTTTTAAAGTCTCCTTTGTTTCAACAATTTTAATAGGGAAAGATTATTTTTCTGCTTTCTTAACTTCTTTTTTCAAATCTTTGTTTTCACGACGATAGATCGTTGTGAAATCAAGCAATTCTTGCTCAACAGCTGGAGTCAATTGATCCGCTGTCATCCGCCATGACCAGTTACCACCAAGAGTTGATGGGAAGTTCATCCGAGCTGAACCATCCAACTCAAGCAAGTCTTGCATCGTAGCAATCGCCATGAAGCTGACGGAAGCAAAGACGGTACGAAGCATAGCATGTGGAACAGATTCATACTCTTTCCGGTTGGTATAACGAGCAAGGTACTCACGAGTTGGATCGTCGATTTCATTGCGGTACCATCCAAGAACTGTGTTGTTATCATGTGTTCCAGTGTACATCACAGAGTTGTTTGGTGCCAAGTGAGGGCTATCGATACTTTCATCGTCAGGATTGAAGGCGAATTGAAGAATCTTCATTCCTGGGAAGCCAGTACGTTCGCGAAGCTCAATGACTTCATCCGTCATAAAGCCAAGGTCCTCAGCGATGATGTTCAAATCACCGAGCTCTTCCTTCACGGCTGCAAAGAGTTTGTAGCCAGGACCTTTGACCCATTTACCTGGTGCTGCAGTTTCAGAACCAGCAGGGATTTCCCAGTATGATTCGAAACCACGGAAGTGGTCGATCCGAACGATGTCATAGATCTTGAAGCTTTCACGCAAGCGTTCAATCCACCATTGGTAGCCATCTTTGTCCATTGCTTCCCAGTCATAGATTGGGTTCCCCCAAAGTTGACCAGTTGCTGAGAACTCATCTGGCGGGCATCCTGCAATGCAAGTTGCTTTTCCGTTTTCATCTGTTTTGAAGAGATGAGGATTAGCCCACATGTCGCTTGAATCTTCTGCTACATAGATTGGCATATCTCCCACAATTTCAATGTGGTGGTCGTTAGCATAAGCTTTCAAGGCCAACCATTGTTGGAAGAAGAAGAATTGAGTCACACGATGGTAAGTCAATTTATCAGCCAATTCTTCACGGTATTTAGCCAAAGCTTTTGGCTCACGCGCACGAATAGCTGCATCTGGCCACTCTGTCCAAGCTTTCAAATCAAAGTGTTCTTTAATAGCCATGTATTCTGCGAAGAGCTCCAACCAAGAAGCATTGGCTTCACAAAATTCTTGGAATTCTTTTTGATCACTTGATTTTAAGAAATTCGCAACTGCTTTTTCAAGCAAGGGACGACGTTGTTCGAAAACCTTTGCATAATCCACTTGAGTAGGATCTTGACCAAAGTCCACTCCTTTAAGGTCTGCTTCTGTTAACAAACCTTGCTCGATCAAAAGATCGAAATCAATAAAATGAGTGTTCCCAGCAAAAGCTGAGAAAGATTGGTATGGAGAATCTCCATAACTAGTTGTACCAAGCGGCAAGATTTGCCAGTAACGTTGCTTGGTCCGAACGAGGAAATCAACAAAATCATATGCTGATTGTCCGAATGATCCGATTCCGTATTGTCCAGGAAGGGAAGAAATGTGCATCAAAACACCACTTTGACGTTTTTTCATGGGTTACCACCTCTTTTTATTTCTTTGAAGCCTGCGATTCGGTGCACGGTATGGGTATCGTTGCAGAGTCGTATCCAGCTCTCAAGCGGCTCTACTCTTTGTTAAAATCGAACAGGCGCAACTCAGTTTACGCAATTTTTGCGAAAACGTTTGCGTACCATGTCATTATAAACTTTTTCCATATTTTCTGCAAGGGGTTTCTTAAAAAACTTTTTATCTTTTTTAAAAAAGCCCCTTAGCACTAGTTTAGTATTTATTATTAGCAATGTCAATAAATTAGCGGTTTTTATAGAAGAAAGTTTAGAATTAAAATATTTTTTAAAAATTTTTTTAAAATCACTTGCAAACGTTTTCGCCTTGTGATATACTTAAGTCGTTTTAGGAAAACGTTTGTCTAAAACGGTTTCTAATTATTATCTTTTTTTATTCTTTAGGAGGAATAAATCATGAAACGTACAATTTTACGTAGTGCTGCTGTACTTGGTACAGTTGGTTTTGCCGGCTTCTTACTTGCTGCTTGTAGCAATAGCTCTTCAGGTTCTTCTGAGGCAAGTAAAGAAATCAACGTCTATGTAGACAAAGGCTACAAATCTTATGTTGAAGAAGCTGCAAAAGCTTTTGAAAAAGAAAATGGCGTAAAAGTTAAAATCAAGACTGGTGATGCTCTTGGTGGATTGGATAACCTTTCTCTTGATAACCAATCTAAAAAAGCTCCAGACGTAATGATGGCTCCATACGACCGTGTAGGTGGTCTTGGTAGCGATGGTCAATTGGCTGAAGTTACATTAAACAAAGATAGCCATACAGATAAAACAACTGAAGCTCTTGTAACAAACGGTGGTAAAGTTTACGGTGCACCTGCTGTCATCGAAACATTGGTTCTCTACTATAACAAAGATCTTGTAAGCGAAGCTCCAAAAACATTTGGTGATCTTGAAAATCTTGCAAAAGATAGCAAGTACGACTTCGCTAGCGAACCTGGTAAAACAACTGCCTTCTTAGCTGACTGGACAAACTTCTACTACACTTACGGTTTACTTTCAGGTAACGGCGGTTATGTATTTGGTAAAGACGGTACAGATCCTAAAGATATTGGATTGAACAACCAAGGTTCTATCGATGGTATCGAATATGCAAAAACTTGGTATGCTAAATGGCCAAAAGGTTTGCAAGATACAAAAGCTGCTGCTAACTTCATCCAAACACAATTCCAAGAAGGTAAAACAGCTGCTATCATCGATGGTCCTTGGAAAGCTGCTTCATTGAAAGAAGCTAAAGTAAACTACGGTGTCGCAACGATTCCAACTCTTCCAAACGGAAAACAATACTCTGCCTTTGGTGGTGGTAAAGCTTGGGTTATCCCTGCAGGTGCGAAAAACCTTGATGGCGCTCAAAAATTCATTGACTTCTTGACAAGTACTGACCAACAAAAAGCTTTGTTTGACAAGACCAATGAAGTTCCTGCCAACACAGAAGCTCGTAAATATGCGGTTAGCAAAAACGATGAATTGACAACTGCCGTTGTTGATCAATTCAAGAACGCTCAACCAATGCCAAATATCTCAGAAATGAGTGCTGTTTGGGATCCAGCTGCTACTATGCTTTTCGATGCTGTAAGTGGTAAAAAATCTGCAAAAGCATCTGCTGACGATGCAGTGAAATTGATTAAAGAAACCATCGAACAAAAATTCGGTAGCAAATAAGACAGTTTTTAGGTGTGAGTAAGAGGTTGGAGACAAGGTCCCAACCTCTTATGTTCAATTTTCAAGCACAACTTACTGTCTGACTTGTCTTCTTGCTCTCTAGCAAGGACATTATAAGGAGATTTGAATGACTACAGAACAAAACCCTAAAAAGGCTATGTGGCTCTCTTTGATCCCGGGTCTTGGGCAAATTTATAATAAACAAAAAACCAAAGGCTATATTTTTCTTGCCGTAACTGTTCTCTTTCTCGCCTATTTCCTAGGAATTGGAGCTGGAGAATTATCGAAATTGGTTACACTTGGAACCGTCCGTGGACAAGATAATTCTCTCTTTATCTTGATTCGTGGCGCCTTCCACTTGATCATTACCATTGTTTATTTCCTATTTTATGCCTTAAATATTAAGGATGCTGGAACCGTTGCAAAACGTATCAACAATGGCATCGCTGTTCCAAAAACTGGAAAAGAAATGGTTCAAGCCATCTATGAAAATGGCTTCCCATATTTATTGATCATTCCTTCATACATTGCTATGACATTTGCGATTATCTTCCCAGTTTTAGTAACTTTGATGATCGCCTTTACCAACTACGACTTCAAACATACCGCTCCAACAACCTTGCTTGATTGGATCGGGTTCCAAAACTTCACTAATATGTGGACCTTGAGTACCTTCCGCTCAGCCTTTACATCTGTTCTTGGCTGGACCTTGATTTGGGCGCTCGCAGCTTCTACTCTTCAAATCGTACTCGGTATCTTGACCGCTATTGTTGCAAACCAACCATTCGTAAAAGGAAAACGAATCTTTGGGGTTATCTTCTTGCTCCCATGGGCTGTTCCAGCCTTCATCACTATCCTAACTTTCTCAAATATGTTTAACGATAGTGTCGGTGCCATCAATGCACAAGTTATCCCATTGTTTGCGAAGATCTTCCCATTCTTAGATGGCGTTTTGATTCCTTGGAAAACAGATCCTACCTGGACAAAAATTGCTTTGATTATGATGCAAGGTTGGCTCGGCTTCCCTTACATCTACGTCTTGACTTTAGGGATTCTTCAATCTATTCCAAACGATCTTTACGAAGCTGCTTATATTGATGGTGCCAACGGTTGGCAAAAATTCCGCAGCATCACTTTCCCAATGATTATGGCTGTTGCAGCTCCAACTTTGATCAGTCAATATACCTTCAACTTTAATAACTTCTCCATCATTTACTTGTTTAACGATGGGGGACCTGGTTCTGTCGGAGGAAACGCCGGATCTACAGATATCTTGATCTCATGGATCTACAAGTTGACAACCAATTCTTCTCCTCAATATTCAATGGCTGCAGCGGTAACCTTGATTATCTCTGTGATTGTGATCTCAATCTCTATGGTTGCCTTCAAGAAACTACATGCATTTGATATGGAGGATGTATAAAATGAAAAATTCAGTTCAATTTAAACGCCGCCTCAATCATTTCTTGACTTACCTGTACATGGTGGTTCTTTCAATCGTTATCATTTATCCATTGTTGATTACGGTTCTATCAGCCTTCAAATCAGGGAATGTCAGTGCCTTTACACTTGATTTTAGTGGCAATCTTAGTTTTGATAACTTCTCAAAACTTTTCTCTGAAACCCATTATGGCACTTGGTATATGAACACCTTGGTTATCGCCATTATCACCATGATTGTACAAACAAGTATCGTTACCTTCGCAGGTTACGCATACAGCCGTTACAATTTCTTGGCGCGTAAACAAAGTTTGGTCTTCTTCTTGATTATTCAAATGGTCCCAACCATGGCAGCCCTCACAGCCTTCTTCGTTATGGCTTTGATGCTGAATGCCTTGAACCAACCTTGGTTTTTGATCTTCCTTTATGTTGGTGGTGGTATTCCAATGAATGCCTGGTTGATGAAGGGATACTTTGATACTGTTCCAATTTCCCTCGATGAATCTGCGAAATTGGATGGAGCTGGACACTTCCGTCGCTTCTGGCAAATCGTCCTTCCTCTTGTTCGTCCAATGATTGCCGTTCAAGCACTTTGGGCTTTCATGGGGCCTTTCGGAGACTATATCTTGTCTAAATTCTTGCTTCGTGACGAAGTGAACTATACGGTAGCCGTTGGTCTTCAAACCTTTATCAGTGACCAAAAAAATCAAAAAATCGCCTTCTTTGCAGCCGGTGCTATTTTGATCGCGGTTCCAATCTGTATCTTATTCTTCTTCCTACAAAAGAACTTTGTTTCAGGCTTGACAGCTGGTGGAGATAAAGGATAAAATAGAATCTTATTTCAAGCACATTTTATTTTTAAGTTGAGGGTAGTATGGTGGATGCTTTACTACCCTTCGTTAAGAATAAAATCAATGCAAAGAGATTTCTCTTTGCATTTCTGATACTCTTATATTTAGAAAGGTCATCTTATGCCCTATCCTTTTAATTATTTCGCAAGTATCTTCAATTTCCGCTCTTCTTTTGCAAACCGCAAAAAACTGAGCTGGTTCCAAATGATTTTTACTTCTTTCTTTCTAATCTCTATCACACTATTACCTGTGGCTCTGCAAAATGCTCAACTCAAAACCTATCCTTTGACAACCTTTGTCAGCGATGTGTTTGATCCTTTATCAACAGACGTTATGAAAGATATCCAAGAACACGTCGTGATCAAAGACCAAGAGCTCACCTATACAGGGACTAACCCTGTACACAAGACTTCAAAAGGACAGGTTATCTTAGGCCAAGAGGCAAAGGCTAGTGAAGGCAAGGAGTTAACACTCCATTTTGATCGCAAACAATTGATTATCTCAAAAGAGAATAAAGAACTCGCTACAGTCTCATACCAGGCTATTAATCAAGAGAGCCTTCGGGATAAAAAAAGCTTCACTCAAGCTATCTCTAGCGATTGGTTTCGCGACAATCGACTCCCTGTCAGTCTCTTTCTCGTGATTTTCTCTGGCTTCTTATCGACAGTCAATTATTTGATTCTCATCGTAGGGGCATCTTTCTTCCTCTACTTGACACGAAAATCTCGACTCTTTTCACTACAAACTTTCAAGGAATGTTTCAATTGTATTCTGAATTGCTTGGGACTCCCTATTTTACTGAGTGTCTTCATCAGTTTACTATTCCATCAAGTATTTACTACGACGATCATGATCCAAAATGTCTTATTTGTACTCTATCTTGCTATGGTATTTTATAAGACCCACTTCCGTGATCCAGACTATCACCGCTAGGAGGTTTTCTCATGCGTGTTACCATCAAAGATGTGGCGAAACTCGCTGGCGTTGCGCCTTCAACTGTCACGCGCGTCATCCAAAACAAATCCACGATTAGTGATGAAACAAAAAAACGTGTCCGTGAGGCCATGGTCGAATTGGACTACCATCCCAATCTTAATGCTCGCAGCCTTGTCAGCCAATCTAGTCAAGTCATTGCTTTGGTCCTACCAATCGACAGTGACGTCTTCTACCAGAATCCTTTCTTCCCAACTGTTTTAAGAGGGATTACCCAGATCGCGTCAGACAATGATTATGCCATCCAAATCTGTACGGGGCAAAATGAAGAACGGCGGCTCGACAACCTCAAACAACTCATCTACGGAAATCGTGTAGATGGTTTGATTTTCCTTTATTCCAACCCGAATGATCCCCTCGTTGAATTTGCGATCAAAGACAAGTTCCCCTTCCTCATTCTCGGAAAGGCAGCTTCACCTTTTGTATCGCTAGTGGATAATGATAATATCAAGGCTGCATTTGATGCGACGGATTATTTCATTCAACAAAACTACCGAAAAATTGCTTTTATCGGGGGAAACAAAGAACTGTTCGTATCTCAAGACCGCTACGAAGGTTATAAAGAAGCCCTCCAAAAAGCAGGGATTCCTCTCGATGAAAAACTGGTTCATTTCTCATTTGGTTTTATGTTGGAAGACAATTCTTATCAAATGATGGAGAGCCTTCCCCTAGCAGAGTTAGATGCCATCATGACAACCGATATTCTCGTTGCTGAAGGGGTGCGCCAATACCTATTAGAACACCAGCTGACAATCCCGATTATTTCCTTTGATTCGATTAAGCCACGACTCGATATTGAAGCCTATATTGACATCAATGCAGTGGAACTCGGACGTGAGTCTGTTCGGACAATTCTACAAATTATCAAGGATCACAAAGAAGGAAAAACCGTTTGCTACCGTCAATTGATTGACCATACCATTACGAAACTCTAGGAGTCTTTATGTCTACATTTACTGCTTATTTAGATGACCAAGACCTCATTCGTATCCAAAAGGGAGAGGAGCATATCCTTCCTTTTTATTTGAAAACGAACCAAGGTCATCTTGCCTTAATCCCTGTCAAAACGTCAAGTGGAGCGACTGACACAGGAGACTATTTCTTAAGCCCTATTCCACTTGAACTCGGAGAAGAGTACACCATCTACGATGCTACTGGAAATTCTTCTATACTCCACTATCGAAACATCGTTCGCAAACCCATTTTCGATCAAACCTTCACCTATAGTGGAGAAGATTTAGGAAGTTTTTACACACCAAATCAGACGCAATTTAAATTCTGGGCACCGATTTCGCAAGATGTGAGTCTCCATATCGAAGATCAGATCTATCCGATGACACGTACAGAAAACGGTGTCTGGAAACTCTTGCTCAAAGGGGATTGGGAAGGAGCTGCCTACCACTATGAATTTCGTGTCAATGGCCTAGAACGTCGGATTCACGATCCCTATGCTCTATCCTCTTTGGCCAACTCTGGAGATAGCTTAGTCGTCGACCGCAAGAAGATCACACGTCCTATCACACGTGCTGCTCGTCAACTAGACCCGACAGAAGCAATCATCTACGAGATGAGCGTTCGGGACTTCTCTGTCCAAAAAGAGGCCGGCTTTAAACACCCTGGTAAGTTTAAAGGCTTGACAGAATCGCCTCAACTCAATGGTCAAATCCTTGGATTTGATTACCTTCAAAAACTTGGCATTACCCATGTACAGTTACTTCCTGTCTATGATTTCGGTAGTGTTGATGAAGAGAATCAATGGAAAGCCTACAACTGGGGTTATGATCCTGTCCAATACAATGTTCCAGAAGGTAGTTATGCCAGTGACCCCAACGATCCTTATGCACGGATTTGGGAACTCCAAGATGCTATTGCAACCTATCACCAATCTAATCTTAGTGTTATCATGGATGTGGTCTACAATCACGTCTACCAGGCCGATGAGTATGCATTTGAACAAATCGTACCCGGTTATTTCTACCGCTATAATGCAGAAGGAGAGCGGACCAATGGAACCTTCTGTGGGAATGATGTCGCAAGTGAACGTTCCATGGTAAGACACTATATCAAGCAATCCCTCAAGCAATGGGTTTCCCTCTACGGTTTTGATGGTTTTCGCTTTGACTTGATGGGAATCTTAGACATTCAAACCATGACAGAGATTGCAGAGGAGCTCCGTGAAATCTATCCTAACGTCTATCTCTATGGGGAAGGGTGGAAGATGGATACAGGCCTCTCTGAAGACCAGCTCGCTCACCAGTATAACGCTAAACGATTACCAGCCTTTGGCTTTTTCAGTGATAATTTCCGGGATACGGTCAAGAGAACACTCTTAGCCGGTCACCGTTGTGATAGTCAACATCCAGCCAATGATTTTTCTAATATCCTAACAGCAAATGTCGGGAAAGCAGGACCTGCTCATTTCATCCAACCTCAACAAGCCATTCAGTACGTCGAATGCCACGATAATGCAACTGTTTTTGATTATTTCCAACTTGAAAAAGAAGAGATTCGTCTAGAGGAGCGAAAAGCTCTCTCACGATTAGCTCTTCATTTAGTGTTACTAGCTCAAGGAGTGCCGTTTATCCATGCTGGTCAAGAATTTTATCGCACAAAAGGGCTCGAAGACAACACCTATAACTTACCAGATAGTCTCAACCAATTGGACTGGACATCCCTTCCAAAATGCCAAGAAGAAATTGCTTTTCTTGAAGAATTGATTGCTTATCGGAAATCACAGCCACTCCTTCGTTTGAAAAAAGGGCAAGAGATTCGCGACTACTGTGATGTCAAATGGTTGTCTGATCATCATTTGATCTACACGATTGAGAAAGATCGTGAAAAAATAACGATTCTTGTCAATATCGGTGATCAAGAACAGACCTATCAACATCCGAGTGATAGTCAGCTGTTATTTGCCTATCCTCATGCCAACCTAAAAACCCCTATTCCTAAAGGAAAGGAACTTTCTATTCCTGCCCATAGTTGGCTTCTTCTCCACGAAACGAAATCAGCAAAATAAGGTCACCACAATGTGGTGACCTTATTTTTATTCTTCTGTTTCCACAAAGCGTCCGATGATATGAACGTTTTCTGAAATGGTGATAAAAGCCTGAGGATCAGCTTTTTTCATAATATATTTGAATTCATTAAACTCTGCACGCGTAATAACTGTCAGCAGAACTGCTTTTTCCTGATGGTTATAGGTTCCTTCTGCATTGTGGATAATGGTCGCTCCACGATGCAATTTTTTATGAATCTTTTCAATAATGGCATCTGGCTGGCTCGTTACGATCATTGCCTGCATCCGTTTTTGCTTGGTAAAGACAGCATCCGTTACTCGACTCGATACAAAGATGGTAATCATAGAGTAAAGAGCATACTTCCAACCAAAAGTCAGACCAGCGATCAACATAATGGTCCCATTGACCAAAAAGGAGATACTGCCGACATTCTTTCCTGTCCGTTTTCGAATCGTCAAACTGACAATATCCGTTCCTCCACTGGAAATGTTGTTCCGAAGAGCAAAACCAATCCCTGTTCCCATGACAACCCCACCAAATAGGGCATTCATGATCGGATCGTTGGTCAACGTAATCACTGGCACGAACTGAATAAAGAGGGAACTCATCGAAACCGTAATAAAGGTAAAGATGGTAAATTTATGGCCAATTTGATACCAAGCCACAATCATCAAAGGGATATTGATGGCATAAAAGGTTAAGGAAACGGGAATCGTAAAGCCAATAAAGCGTTGGCTCAGAACAGATAAAATCTGAGCTAGACCTGTTGCACCGCTGGAGTATACATGTCCTGGTTGAAAGAAGAAGTTGACGGCAATCGCTGATAGAAAACCATACAGCAAGGAAGCTGACACTTTTTCATCGTATTTCTCACGGGAGATGCTCTTCAGCACGCGCAATAATTTAATGTTATAAGCTAGTCGCCGCACATGATAGCGAAATAGCTTATGAAAGCGAATTTTTTTCATTTTCAATCCATCGATTAGAAGAAAAGGAAAATCTTAGAGCAACTGATTCCTAGACTCTCCCTTTTCTCTCTTGTCCTATTCTTGCTCTGCTACTTCTACTTGAAGATTTAACTCATCCAATTGCTTTTCAGAAACGACAGAAGGAGCTTGTGTCATTGGATCTGTCGCCTTGTTATTCTTAGGAAAGGCAATGACTTCCCGAATATTATCTTCACCTGCAAGAAGCATCACGAAGCGGTCCAAACCAATCGCCAATCCTCCATGTGGTGGGAAACCATAATCCATTGCTTCCAACAAGAAACCAAATTGTTCATTGGCAGCTTCTTTTGTAAATCCAAGTGCCTTAAACATCCGTTCTTGTAAATCTTTATGATTAATCCGTAGGCTTCCTCCACCTAATTCATAGCCATTTAAGACGATATCATAGGCAATTGCTCGAACTTTTGAAAGATCTCCTTCCAATTCATGCTCTGTTTCAGCTTGTGGGAGTGTAAATGGATGGTGAGCAGACATATAACGGCCTTCTTCTTCAGACCATTCAAACATTGGCCAATCCACTACCCAAAGGAAGTTGTATTGATTGTTGTCAATCAAGTCAAGCTCTTTCGCAAGACGAACACGCAAAGCACCAAGCGTTGCATTGGCTACTTCAAGAGTATCTGCTACAAAGAGAACTAGATCCTTGTCTTCTAACTGTAAAGCAGCTGTCAAGTCACTTGTCAAGTCTGTCAAGAACTTCGCAACAGGACCATTCAAAGCACCCTCAGCATATTTCACCCAAGCAAGACCTTTTGCACCGTATTGCTTCGCAACTTCTGTCAATTTATCGATATCTTTACGAGAGTAATGATCCGCTGCACCTTTGACAACAATCGCCTTAACTGCTGGAGCTTCTGAGAAGACTTTGAAGTCTACACCCTTGACAAGCTCTGTCAAGTCTTGGAGCAACATTTCAAAACGTGTATCTGGTTTATCTGAACCGTACAAGGCCATAGCATCATCATAATTCATCCGTGGGAATGGGAGTGTTACTTCAATTCCCTTGGTTTCTTTCATGACACGTGCAATTAAGCCTTCTGTGATATCTTGGATTTCTTGATCACTCAAGAAAGAAGTTTCCAAGTCGACCTGTGTAAACTCAGGTTGACGGTCTCCCCGTAAATCCTCATCACGGAAACACTTCACGATTTGATAATAGCGATCAAATCCAGCATTCATCAACAATTGTTTTGTAATCTGAGGACTTTGTGGAAGGGCATAGAAATGCCCCTTATTGACACGGGAAGGAACCAAATAGTCACGCGCTCCTTCTGGAGTTGACTTAGAAAGAAACGGTGTTTCCACATCAATAAATTCTAATTCATCCAAGTAATTGCGGATTGAATGGGTTACTTTTGCACGAAGTTTGAGGTTTTCCAACATCTCAGGACGACGAAGGTCTAAGTAGCGGTAACGAAGACGAGTATCATCATTGGCTTCAATACCGTCCTTGATTTCAAATGGTGTTGTTTTTGCGGTATTGAGAACCGTAATAGTTTCTACCTTGAGTTCTACTGCTCCTGTAGGCAAGTTTGGATTAGCTTGTTCACGAGCTTCTACAAGACCTGTCACTTCTACAACATATTCACTACGGATGCTTTCGGCTGTAGCCATCACTTCTGCACTAACTGTTTCTGGATTGATCACCAATTGCATGATTCCTTCGCGGTCGCGTAGATCGATAAAGATCAAACCACCCAAGTCACGACGACGGCTAACCCATCCTTTCAAGGTAATACGAGTTCCAATGTGTTCTTCACGAACACGTCCAGCATACATTGAACGTTTCATTTCTAATTAATCTCCAAACTAATATTCTTCCTTCTATTTTACCATAAAGACCAGCAGAAAGTGGCCTTTAGCTCAACTTTTTCAGTCACCAACTTCTTTAGTTATCGTGGCTCTCTTCTTTCTTTTTGGGATCATCGTAGAGAGTGGGTGCTAGCACCTTCATTAAAGTCGCCGTCCCAAATCGCAAGACAGCTGCTGCTATTCCAAAAATAGGGGATAGGTAGCGGAAAAAGAAATCTCCCCTAAGCACATAGGTCATGCCACCCACAATAAAAAAGATCACAATTCCCTGAACGATTGCGTAAAACCAAATTTTTTTCACACTATTCTCCTTTTCACAAACCAGCTGACTTATCCACTGTTTTTTATCACTTATCCACAAAAATGTGGATAACTTTCACCTTTTGCCCCCTCAAAAGAGGAAGCGTCGTCAGCATCAGGACTTGCTTTCATCCATTTACAAGCAAGTTTCCCACAGCCTGTGGATAACTCTCTTGCTTATTTGTGACTTTCTCGTCACTTTCCTCACAAATCAAGGAGCCAGGATTTGATCCTGCCCCCTTTGATCAAGCATTATTTAAATTCGTCTGGTGTCCCTTTATATTGGGCCCAGTCTTTGCTGAAGAAGCGATCATTTAGATGGTAAGTTGGTGCTTTTTCAGCCTTTGTGACAAAGGGATTGACCGCTTTATCAAAGGCTAGCCAACCATTCCATCCCATATGAATCGTATCTTCCATAAAGTAGGGCTGATCACCATCTTTAGAAAAGTCTGCAATATTGGTGAATCCTTGACTTTCCAATTGGTAACGAATCTTTTGAACAGCCTGTTCATACTTTTCTTGGCTCAAGCCTGTGTATTTCATCCATTTGGCATTAACTGGAGGAATGACAAAGATAACATTGGTCCGAGATTTAGCAAACTGGTCTAGAACCAATTGCAAGTCATTGTACTCAGGAGATTGAACATAGGATTCGTTTTTTTGGAAACCTTTTAGTTTCTTCAACTTCATTTTTAAACGAGTATTGTAAAAATGATTGCTGATTCCAAGGTCGTTGTTATTAGTCTTGACTTTTGCTTCAGCCGTTGCAATTTCTTCCAATTTCTCATATGAGAATTGATCTGGTAAATCTTGTAGACGTTTTTTGACCTTCTTATCGTAATTCCCGTTTGTACGCGTTGCAAGATTACTAAACAAAGCATCTTCGCGTTGGACAAGGTGGGAAACAAACTGGTTCAAAGACTGATCAAATCTGGAAATTTTCTTTCCTTGAGAAATTTTCGTTACAACACTTTGAAAGGCGACATTTGGATACTGTTGTAACAGACGCTTTGCAGCATACTGGGATGCAGCATCCTGTTGGTGATTGGCAATAAAGCTATTCAACTGATCGCTATTAAAGAATTGTTGAAAGGCAGAGGAATCATAGCCCTTCTTGGTGAACCATTGCGGAGAAACCACATAAACAGCTGTATTGTCCTTGAGTTCTGGCAAAATCTGTTGCATCCCAAAATACTGGTTCAAAGAAGCCGCACCACGTTCTCCTAAAAAGTAGGGTCTGTAATTGCGGTCATATTTTTCAGCCAAAACTGCTGGATGCACCACATCAAAACGCAACCACTCACTGGAGCCGAAATAAGGAACAAAGCGATGCTGTGGATCAGAAAGTGCTTCTTGTTTCTTTGTACGACTCTTGAATCCTTCTGCATTCAAACTAACCGCAGCTTTTTTCTCTTCGGTATAGTTGTGCTTATGATTGATTGGATAAAAGAATAATAAAGCTGCTACCATGAGGAGCGCGCAAAATACGGGCCCTAAAATCAGCCACAAACGCTTAAGCATTCTGAAGCTCCGTTACACCTTCTACGATCTTGTTAGCAGTATTCCAATCATCGCGTCCAAATTCAGATACAGGAACACGGATGCCAAAGCGATTTTCCAATTCCACAATCAATTCGACTGTTCCCATACTATCAAGGACACCCGCATCAAAGAGATCCTCATCCATCATGTCTGAGACATCTTCCATAAACAATTCGTCAATAATTTCAATTACTTGTGATTTTACATCCATTTTTCTATTCTCCTTTTATTTCAATTTTGGAAACCATTGTTGATCCAAGAATCCTGAGAAAATCAGGAAGGACAGCATCACTGTGTTAAAGGTGATAAAGATCCCTAAAGCTTTGGTCCAACGATTGTCCGGTATAGGATCCAATCCTTTTGCTTTTCTTTCTTTATTGATGGTCTTTTTCTTGCGAATCCAAGCATCATTGATGACCAGTCCAAGCCCATGGAAGAGCCCATAAGCGATGTAGTACCAGGTCACCCCGTGCCAGAAGCCCATAACCAACATATTGATAATATAGGCAACATTTGAAGTGGTAATTCGGCTCTTGAATAATTTATTACGCATCAATACCATCACGAGACGCATAAAGACAAAATCACGGAACCAGAAAGATAAACTCATATGCCAACGATTCCAGAATTCCTTTAAGTCACGTGATTTAAAAGGACGATCAAAGTTGATGGGACTTTTAATCCCCATCAGATTAGAAGCTGCTAAAGCAAACATCGAATAACCCGCGAAGTCAAAGAAGAGGTCAAAGCCATAAACATACATGACTCCCAGCGTTCCGATATTGAAGAATCCACCTTGAGACAAGGCATAGGTCTGCACATGGCCTAACAATAAGTGGCCAAAAATATGAGCTAGGATAAATTTATAAAGGAAGCCATACATGATATACTTAACAGCTTGCTCCAACATATCCAATAATTCTTCACGCTCAGGAATGGTTTTATAATCCTCATTAAAACGCTTGAAACGATCAATCGGCCCACTTGAGAAGGTCGGCATAAAGAGCATAAAGCGTAAGAATTCCCAAAGTGTGAATTCTTTCAAGACACCATCTCGCATTTCGATGATCATTCCGACAGCTCGGAAGGTTAAATACGAAATCCCTAAAAAACCAAACAAGGATTGGTGCCCATTCTTGATTGCTGGCTCTACCTTAACAAAGATCAGGGGCAAGACAGACAAGAAGGAATGAAGATAGAAAATCCACTTGTTGTCCGCTTTCTGACGATAGATTTTGTAGGAATACACAATCAAGATTTGCCAGACTACGTAAAAGAGCAGGGCATAAATTTGCTTGAGATTCGAACCTGTCAGCATCAAAATGATAAAGATCAGACTCACAAGTCCTTCATATACCGGAAATCTCTTTTTGAAAAAGAGGCCCACAAAGATCGGCAAAAAAGCTAGAATGAGGTAGATAAAATAGATCGGTGTTCCATAGTGTTCTAAATGAGGGAGCTGTTTCAAAAACTCGATCATCGGTTATTAACCTCGCTAATCAACCCTTTGATGTCGATTTTCCCGTTTGGTGTTAATGGCAGGCTGTCACGATAGAGGAATTTTGAAGGCATCATATAAGACATCATGATGTTTTCTAAATCTTCCTTAATGGCTTTCGTGATATCAATTTCGCGCTCAAATTGTTCTTTGACGCCCTCTTTTAAGATGACATAGGCCAAGAGATTTTGAACTTTGTGATCTTTATTATAACGCGGTACCGCAACTGCTGAGTCAATATACTTCGATTTGTTCAAGTTTTGAGAGACATCCTCTAGCTCGATACGATAACCGTTAAACTTGATTTGGAAGTCCATCCGTCCACCGTAGAGAAGGAGGCCTTCATCCGTCATGGTTCCGACATCTCCCGTATGGTAGGCTGGAAGACCTTCAAATTCGAAGAAGGCTTCTGCTGTTTTCTCTGGATTATTCATATAACCTTTTGAAACAGCTGGGCCAGATACGATGATCTCCCCTTGCTCACCATTTGGCAATTTGTTTCCTGCCTCATCAATGATGAAGGTTGGAGAATCTTCTTTGGTGTAACCAATTGGCAGACGTTTCAAAGTAGCTAACATCTCATCTGTTACGGCTACAGCCGAAAGAGCTACAGTTGCTTCTGTTGGGCCGTAGGCATTGATGATGCGTGCATTTGGGAAACGCTCGCGCAATTTCTGAGCAGTCTTGACTGTCAACTCTTCCCCATCAAAGTAGAAATGGGTGATTCCTGGCATTTTTTCAGCATTGAAATCTTCAGACAACATAGCCATATCTGCGAAAGATGGTGTTGAAGTCCAGATAGCAATCGGAAGAGAAAAGATGGTCGCAAAGAGTTGTTTGAAGTCTTGAGTAATGGCTGATGGAAGAGCAAAAAGCGTTCCTCCAAGAGCCAAGGTCGGTGCCCAGTACATGACAGACAAGTCAAAGGAATAGGGCGGTTGCGCCAACATTTGCGGACGCTCTGGCGTTGCAAATTCCTTGTCCGTAATCATCCAGTTGGTAAAGCTGAGCAAGTTATCGTGCGAAATTTGCACCCCTTTTGGCTTCCCAGTTGTCCCTGAGGTAAAGATGATGTAGTAGTTATCATCCCCTTTGACCGGATGTTTCAAGTCATAGGCATGCTGAGCCGCATAAGCTTCACGCACTTGCTCCAAGGACATGATTGGAGCAGCTGGGTTTTCCAATGGAAATTCATTGATGGCAATAATCAAGCTTGGCTCTGCTACTTCAACAATGGCAGACACGCGCTCCAAGGCAGAGTGGCTATCAATTGGGATATAGGCATGGCCAGATTTTGTCAAGGCCACAAAGGTTGCTAACATTTCATATTCTTGACCACCAAAGACCACTACAGGTGACTTTTCAGGAAGTCCCATTTGGTCGATGTGGGCAGCCAAGCTATCTGAATCAGCCTTCAATTGGCCATAGGTATGCTCCTCACCAAGGACATTGTAGACAGGATAGTCTGGTTGTAGTTGCGCATAACGTTCAATTGTCTCGATCATATCAGTAATTGGTTGGTTTGACACGGCTAGGAGTCTCCTTTTCTAAAATTCGTTGTAGATAAAGCCACCCTGACCTTGACCAAGGTAACTAAAGAAATAAAGTAGGGCTAGGAAAATGGCGAAATACAAGACCGTCTGCCCGATAAATTTATAAAGTGTTTTATGTTTCATAAGTTTCACTCTTCATTTTAATTGTTACTCACTATTTTACCATTTTTTATACCAAGTAAGCAATTTTAAACATAGTGAGAATGTCGTAGAAAACGTTATCATTTCAGACATTTATCCCTTCTAACCAAAGGATTTTTTTCTTTAATCAATTTTTCTGATTGAAATCCTGTTTTATTTAACATTCCCCTGACGAATCAACTCCAGACACTTGTCCAGATCCACATCTCTCTCGAAATGGCTAGGTGTCCAAGGAATCTCTATATCGGGTAGAACACCCTGATCCGTCATCCCTTTCCCTTTATCCACGCTTAAACAGCGAGAGGTGGGAAACATTAAACAAAAATTGCCATAATCAACCGTACAACAATTAGAGTAGTCTAGAATCCCGAGAGTTGGTCGACCCACCACCGTTACCTTCTTAAACTGTTTCATCATCTGAACAAAGTTATCCCCAGATGAAGCACAATAGATATCTGATAAGATAAAGATCTGTTCAGGATAGTGACTTCCTCTGACCTCTGGGAAAAATTCCTCGCTTTCTCCCTTATATGCTACATAACCTTTTCCCCGATGGCGAAGCAACTCCTCTTTCATATCTTCAAGCAGCTTGACTGTTTCAGGACTAATTTCTTCCTGTTGCATCCAGTCCTCAAAGTCTTTCAAGCGCAGATCAACATTACGCTCCGTGTAGAGAATTTCCATGCCATCATCATCCCAATCAATGCCTTCATAGCCCTGATCCTTCTCTAAACCTAGATGTAATAGAGGGAAATATAAAGAATCTGTCCCTCCACTGTTGCGTCGGACATCAATGATAAGAAACTTGACTTCCGTCATCATCGGTAAACACTCTTGGTATAAACGACCCAAAGATCCTTCATCCATAAAGTTATCCAGACGAAGATAAAGAATCTCATCGTCTAATCGTTTCCAAAAAATCTGATCCTGGATCGGTTCTCGACTGGGTACTACTTTAATGGTCTTTTCTATCCCTTCTCGAAGCAGGGTGACACTCGTTGACTGAGAGACCAAATCTGCCCATTCTCGGTAGTGTCTTTCAGGGGTCTTGCTGATAAAATAGTCTTTATGAAGAGAAGCTATCTGATCCAAGTCACTTCCATCCAGAGCTAGGATCTGATCTCCTACTTGAAGACCAGTCTCTTCATTAGCTTCCTCAACATACAATTTCTGTCCATTTATTCTCAAAAGAAACCCTTTTTGACTGGCCTTTTTATCTCGAAAGGAAATATGCCCGATCACCCCAAAACTAGCTAGGTAAGTCTTAACTTGATAGAGAAAGGCATCATCTGTCATATCATCTGTAATGTTTTCTCGAAAAGGCTCTGGATCGCATCCTTTTCGATCCTTGATGGTAGATGAATCATGGGTCATAATAGAGACTACATCTTCAAAAATAGCAGTCTTTTTCATAAGGGATTCCTTCAATTTTTTAGAAACAGTATACCACTTTTTCTTAAAAAGTTCTTAAAACCCTAAAAAACTATCCTAAAGTAGGATAGCAGTTATAAATTCTTTCTTTTCTTCGCTTTCTTTGTCAGAGCAACATCACAATTTTCAATCTTGCTAATCAATAGATTGGCAAGAGCAAAATCATCGATGTTCGATTTCATATTTACCTCGTAGTTCAAGGTCAGTTGTTCTCCAGCTTGGGCCGTTGTGACAGAAATAAAGTCAATCTCTGAACAACTTTGGTCCAACAACTGGCTGATTTGTTCTGCAACAGAATCTTGTTTTGAGACGGTAATGGTCAAATGACGGCGCCGTTGATGATCTGCCTTACTCTGTTTGTTCTCTAATACCAGCCACACTCCTAGTAAAGAAAGGGTTGATAAAATGGCCAATAAAAGATAGCCTGAACCCGCCGCTAGTCCTATAATCATAGCTAAGAAAATGGCAATCAACTCTCTAGAACCACTCGTAGCTGACCGGAAACGGATCAAACTAAAGGTCCCTGCCACTGCAATCGAGGTTTCCAAACTTCCATTGACCAAAAAGATCACTAAGGTCATCATACAAGGAAGCAAGGTCAAACTAATGACAAACTCTCGAGTGTAAAGTGTTCGGTATTTATAGGTCCAAGATAGGGCCAGCCCTAGAAAGAGGCTGACCAAAAGGGCCAGCAGTAAGCGCAAGGGATCCACCGTTGCTGTGGCATTATTAAAAATAGAATCAAATAGATTAGACATAGGCAGCACCTACCGTTTCTTGAACTGGTCTTGGGGCATAATCCAAGCCTTGTGATTTATGATAAGCACAGCTATATTTTGAAAATTTCTGTTTGACCAGTCCGTACTTCTCTAAAATATCCTTTAGCCATTTAGGTTCTTGCCCAGGAGCCTTAATTTCCATGATCACGAAGTCATCCTCTAGTAGAGGTTCTCCTTTCTTCCCATCAAAAAGGCTAACAGCCTGATCTCGAAAGACTAAGTTTTGATCGATTGTCACGCAAATCTTCTGATAAGGATAACCCTGAATGGATTTCTTTTCTTTGAGAGACAAGCGATCATAGTAAATGAACATCCGTGGTTCCAATCGATGACCATAACGTTTGCGCAATCTCTGAATCTCTTGCACTAAGTCTGGATCTTGTATCTGATGATCTACTTTCCCATCTGTCATCAAGTTGATAATGGCTTGTGAAGTGGCGACTAGACGGAATTTATGGCCAATTCCTTCTTCATCTTTTGACTTCACCTCTAGAAACACTGGACTGTCTGCTTGAGGTGTTTCTAAATAAGTCCGCATCCGAATTTTTTCACGGCGGTGTTGTTTGGCAAGAGCATCTTGAATGACATCAAAATTTTCCGTATCAAAATAAATATTTGAAATGGTTGAGGTTGGGTAATCATCTTCTACGACATATTCTTTTAAGTCTTTGATCAAGTCCTTCACGTCATCTTTTGCGACGATATATTTTGTTTCGATTCGTTTGGAACTTGTCTCAATTGTTTTTTTCATGTTTCTTCTCCTTTAAGGGGGGGGATCTATTATTTCTAACCTTCAGTCAGTATGAATACGACTTACGTGCTTTCTAGTTTAATGGGACTTTCTTAACTGGTCATTAAGCCAAACTTAAAGAAAACTAAAGTTAAGGTTCCTTTCAGAAAAACTTTAGGAAACTTTCAGCTAGCAACTTTAGACTAGGAGCATATCAATTGAACGAGAGGAAAAGCTCATGAAATCAAACAAATGGACATTTTTATTAACGGGGGCCGCAACCCTCACCTTACTGACAGCTTGCACCCAGGCGTCATCACAATCAGCTACAAAAAGCAATACTGCACAAACAACCGCTACTTCTACTTCAAAAAATAAAACAAACAATTCCAACTATTTTACAGATAAGGACAAGGACAGCTCTTATGATGAAAGCAAAGCCTCTACTGTAAAACTGTCTGGTTCGTCTGCAAGTGTATCAGGTGACGGCGTTACTGTATCTGGATCCACCGTGACCATCTCAAAGGCTGGAACCTATGTCATCTCTGGTGAATCCGATGGAGTTCAAATCAAGGTCGAAGCAGGTGACTCAGATGATGTTCACATCGTCTTGAAAGGCGTTACCATGACCAACACCAACGCGCCAATTTCTGCTACGAAAGCAGGTCATGTCTACCTCACTCTAGCAGACGGCACGACCAATACCTTGTCTGATTCAAGTTCAAACAATGATGAAGATGCCGATGCGGTCATCTTCTCTAAAGGCGACCTCACCATCAATGGTTCAGGTACACTCAACATTGACGCCAAGAAGAACAACGGTATCAAGGCCAATGACACTCTCCATATCACAGGTGGAACCTATAAGATCACGGCTGTAGGAGATGCCTTCAACGTCAATGACGAACTCAATATCACTGGTACGACCATGACCATCGATGCAGATGAAGATGCAGTCAAGGTGGATAATGATGAAGATACTTCGGTCGGAACCATGTATCTTTCAGATAACAAAATGACCATCACCGCAGGAGACGACGGAATCCATGCTTCTGGAGATCTGATCATCGATAGCGGAACCTATGAGGTAACAGAGTCTGTCGAAGGTCTCGAAGGAAAATCGATCACCATCAACGGTGGTGATATCACCATCTACGCAACTGATGATGGTGTCAATGCAGCCAATGCTAATGCTAACCAAGATGAAATTTTCTTCACCATGAATGGTGGAACCCTCAACGTTGAAGTTGGCCAAGGCGATACCGATCCAATTGATTCGAATGGAAATATCACTGTTACCGGAGGAACCATTAAATTAACGGGACAATCTGGATTCGACTTTGATGGTACTGCTACCTACACTGGCGGAGATATCTATATCAACGGTGAAAAACAAACGGAAATTGTCAACTCCATGCCTGGAGGCGGTGGGGCTCCAGGCGGTGGCGGACCTCAAGGCGGTGGACCTGGAGGCGGGCATCAATAATAACAAACAAAGGCAGGATTTCTTCCTGACCTTTTTTTGTTGCCTTTTTTATGATAGAATAGAAATTCAATCAGCTTATCGAAAGGAACATGATGAAAAAACAGACACTACCTCTTTTGTTCACACTCTTGCTGTCTCTTCTTTTTCTATCAGCCTGTGTGCCGGACCTTAAGATCAACTTTAAAAAAGTACCCACTGCTACCAGCTCAAAAAAGAAAACCTTTAAAAAAAGTAGCTCGAGTCGTTCTAGCCTCCCGAGTCGCTCAACCAGTTCAAATAGCTCAAGCAACTCCTCTAGCTCTCCCTCAACTACTACGGAAACCTCTTCTGACATCGTCACGACCGAAGGACTCCCTAAAAATGCTCAAGAAGCTCCAAAAGATAAGATTTATGCGACAGGGAACCTAAAAGTAGCCTACTCTAGAAATGACGATAAAATTTTTGCACAGACGCCGGATTATGAAGGATATACCACCGCTCTTGTCCAAACAATTCTTGGGAATCCAGAGAAACAAATAACAGACCCTGCTTATATTGCCGAATCTTTTGAAAATACCGAATTAGAAAATATTAAAGGGCTCTACCACGAGGGAAAAATCACAGGGGAACAAGCTCACGCCTTTTTGATGGGAGCTGTTGATCTCAAACAAGCTTCTAAATTCGGAGTAAACTACACCATTTACACCTATAAAAACAACACTATCCAACTGGTCTTTGAAAACGACCAACTTCTCTATATTACTCCAAATCCTGATATCGTCTTCTTTAAATAATTTACATTCTCGCTTAGACAAGCGAGAATTTTTGTTTCACATGAAACAAAAAACTCCCAACACATTCTGTTGGGAGTTCCCGAAGATTAGTCCTCTTCATATTGTTTTGGATTATAGAACCACATTCCTAGCCCTGCAAAAAGAGCAATAGTCATCAGAAGGAAGGCCACTTGATTTCCAATTTCTCCTGTCATCGAAATCGTTTGACGAAGACCAGAAACGGTATAACTCATTGGCAAGAATGGATGAATGGCTTGGAAAAAGCCATTTGTCAAAGCAAGAGGATAGGTTCCTGCACTAGAAGCCAATTGCAAGAGCAAGAGGATCAAGGAAAGGAAAGCACCGATCTTTCTTTGCCATGTTGTCAAAGCAGTCACGATAGACATGAAGGCCACACTACCAATCACACAAAGGAAGAGAGTAGCCATCTCATGATTAGCTGATAAACCAATCAAGTGAACGGCACCATAGACCAAGACTCCTGCAATCACCGCAATCGTTCCGTTGACCTCAAAGCGAGATTTAAACCATGCCCAGCGACTTTCAGGATGACGACCGGATGGCAATTTTGCAAAGATCATATTGGTTGACAAGGCACAAACAAAGAGTGCTACAGAGATCATATAAGGAGCCATTCCGACACCATTCACCGGGACATTGTCACGGTCTGTTTTAGACAAAGTGACAGGATCTGCTAAGGTTTTAGCGTTTTCTTTTTCAGTTGTAGCCACATTCAATTGTCCCTTAGCATCGTTTAATCCTTGACTCAAGGTTTGGCTTCCTGTTGCTAATTCACCTAAACCATTTGTCAATGTTTGGCCACCTGCTGCTAATTTGCTGGACCCATCTGAGATTTGATTTGCACCGTCGGCTAGTTTATCAGCTCCGGTAACTAGTTGACCTGATTTTTCTGTCAACTGATTGACACCAGTGACAAGTTTATTGACACCACCTGCCAACTCTGGAGTCTTGCTGTTCAATTGTCCTACACCGTCAGCTAATTTTCCAGCACCAGCAACCAATTCACCCGACTTACCTGTTAATTGGGTCGCTCCTGAAGCCAGTTGATTCATGCCTGATGTCAAGGCAGGCATCTTCCCATTTAACTCACCTAGACCAGAAGCCAATTGATTGCTTCCTGCAAGTAATTCTGATGATTTACTATCTAGTTGACCAACACCTGCTGCTAACTGACTAGCCCCATTTGTTAAAGTACTGCTATTCGTCTGAAGTTGGGTTGCTCCATTAGCGATTTTATCGACACCAGCTGTATAAGCGCTGATCCCTTGACTGATGGTTTGACTAGCTGGCAACAATTGTCCACTAACTGCGGATTGGATCTTAGACAAGCCACTTGACAAGTCTGTCAAGGTAGAAGAAGCTGTCGGTAAAACTTGATTGGCTGCCGTTTGCAGTTGTGTCAAGCTATTTCCTGTATTCAAACTACCTTGGATCGTTTGAATCGTTGTCAAGATCCCTTGAGCCGCCGTTTCACTCGAGCTTGGGCTCGATGAGATTGCCGCATTGATTTCCGCTTGTTGGTCAGCTGTCATTGCTTGATAGGCTGCTGTCCCTTGCACACTTGCAAGGGCATTTGCACGATCCGCTTGGGCTGAAGCAAGGATTGATTGAGCTGAATTCGCAATACTCGTCAATCCAGACGAAAGTTGACTGGTATCTACCGTAGCATTTTGAATCGCTGCATTTAATTGGTTTAAACCTGCTGCCAATTGATCAATCTGAGCGGATTGACTTGTAGAAGCTTGTAGCTGGCTTGATAATGTTTGAATACCTGATTCTAATTGTGAAACCCCATTTCGAAGGGTAGCAGATTGACTACTTAATTGACCCGCTCCCTCTGATAAAGTAGCGACTCCATTTGTATAGGTTGCTAAACCATTTGAAAAGTTAGATAGGCCTGAATTCAATTGACGCACGCCATTGGTATAATTCCCAAGACCATCATTGAGGGTCCCCATACCGCTGGTTAATTGACCAACTCCTGAAGCCAACTGAGGGGTTTGACTCGCCATTTGATTGAGACCATTTCCTAATCGATCCACTCCGGTAGCATAAGCCATCAAGCCTGTATTAAAAGTACCAAACCCATTATTTAATTGATTGACGCCAGATACCAAGTTTGGAAGTTGACCAGCCATTTGATTGAGACCATTTCCTAATTGACCAACACCATCTGTATAAGCCGCTAGACCTGTACGAAGAGTAGTTGCACCATCTGAAAATGCTAAGCTTGAACGAGCCAATGTATTCAAATTAGTAGATAGTGTTTGACCACCATCTTCCAATTTACTTGCACCATCTGCTAATTTAGCACTTCCATCTGCCGCTGTCCCCATACCAGTTTTAAGCGATCCCATTTTGGAAAATAAAGCTGTTGTATACGTATTGGTCACTTTTTCAGCCACTGACTGCTTCATTTTTGTCATCGCAGTGTCGCTCATTTTCCCTGCGATAAAACTATGACCACTGGACGTTTGGTAATCAATGGTCATCTGTTCCGGATGATTGGTTAAGATGGAGCTAGCTTTTTTTGAAAGATCCTCAGGCAGGGTTACAATCATATAATAATCGCCATTTTTGAGACCATCTTTCGCAGCTTTCTCATCTACAAAATGAAAATCAAGTGAGTCATTGTCCTTCAAATTGGACACCATGTCTTTTCCGATTTCCATTTTTTGTCCATTATATGTAGCAGATTGATCCTTATTGACAACCGCTACAGGAAGATCCGAAACTTGGCCATATGGATCCCACATGGAAGATAGAAAAATAATATTATAAAGAGCTGGAATCAAAGCAACTCCAATCATGACAATGATAAATGTTGGCTTTTTAAGAATAGCCTTCCATTCTTTCATCATATTTTTTGTCTCCTTTTTATACACATTGTCTAAATTTCTGATATAATAGATTATACAGTTTCTAGAAATTTTCACAAGTAGGAAATCTTTATTTTTAGACACTGTGTATAATTTTGTGCAAAAAGGATTAACAGATGACTGAGAGCAATAAACGATTAAAAACAAAACGAAATATCGAGGAGGCGATGGTTCGACTACTAGAAAAGGAATCATTCGACCAAATCACAACGGTTGAGTTAGCACAAGAATCCGGCATTAGTCGCTCTAGCTTTTATACCCACTATCGAGACAAGTATGATATGATCGAGCGCTACCAACAAGCACTCTTTCACAAGCTTGAATATATCTTTGATAAACACCAAGATGACAAGCGCCAAGCGATTACAGAAGTGTTCGAATTTCTAACCAAGGAGCCACTCTTTGCGGTTCTTCTGACAGAGAATGGAACCAAAGAGATCCAAACCTTCTTACGACATAAATTACAGATTCTTCTGGTTGATAGTTTGCAAGAGCGCTATAGTCATAAATCATTAACAGATATTGAAAGAGTCTACAGTTCTGTCTATCTGACCAATGCCTTCTTCGGAGTCTGTCAGATGTGGGTTTCGCGCGGAAAAAAAGAAAGCCCTCAACAAATGGCTGAATTTTTAATGAAAATGTTACGGTAACAGTCTCTCCTGATCGATCTAGATCAGGAGTTTTTTTATTATCAGGTTTAGGTTTTAAGAAAACAAAAAGGAGAGCAAACCCAGAAATCAACCCTTTAAGACAAAACAAAAAGCCCACTGTAGTAGGCTTTCTGCAAAGTATATCTTAAAATTAAAGCATTTTGTTGTAGAATTCAACGACAAGTGCTTCGTTGATTTCTGGGTTGATTTCATCGCGTTCTGGAAGGCGAGTCAATGAACCTTCAAGTTTGTCAGCATCGAATGATACGAATGCTGGACGTCCAACTGTAGCTTCAACAGCTTCAAGGATAGCTGGAACTTTAGCTGATTTTTCGCGAACTGAGATCACTTGACCTGGAGTTACGCGGTATGAAGGGATATCAACGCGTTTTCCGTCAACAAGGATGTGACCGTGGTTAACGAATTGACGAGCTTGACGACGAGTAGTCGCAAGTCCAAGACGGTAAACAACGTTATCCAAACGACGTTCCAAAAGAAGCATGAAGTTGAAACCGACAGTTCCTTCTTTAACTTTAGTAGCTTGTACGAACAAGTTACGGAATTGTTTTTCACCAAGTCCGTAAGAGAAACGAAGTTTTTGTTTTTCAGCTAACTGCAAACCGTATTCTGACAATTTTGAACGGTTGTTTGGTCCGTGTTGACCTGGTACGTAGTTACGACGTGCCAATTCTTTACCTGTACCTGTAAGTGACAAGCCAAGACGGCGAGATTGTTTCCAAGATGGTCCTGTATAACGTGACATTTGAAATGTCCTCCTATAAAAATAATTTTTGTAGGAAATAACGTTTTAGACAAACCTGATTCGTTCAGAAAGCCTTCGCCCAAACAGCAAAGGTTACTTTTCTAGCTGACTTCCTGTTGACGAGCTTCATTTTGTCCTGCTGTCATTTCGCACAAATTCTATTCTATCACGGAATAGAAACTTTGTAAAGTCCTTCAAAACAATTTCAATGAAATTCAGACAATAATTCTATGATTCGTTTTTTATATTGCAATTGTTGCCAGTCTCTATCCGTTGCTGGATCCCATTTTAAAGGAAGATCTGCAATAATTTCACCGGGATTATGATTTAAGATATAGATCCGGTCACTCAATGTCAAAGCTTCTTCGATACTATGAGTGATCACTAGAGTGGTGAGACCAAGACGTTCCTTACTGTCTAGATACCAGTGATAAAGATCCTGCCTTGTCAATTCATCTAAGGCACTAAAAGCTTCATCTAATAGGAAGACAGAATGACCCAGAAGATAGGTTCTCAATAGCGCCACCCGTTGCCGCATCCCCCCACTCAGGGCATTGGGATAAAGGTTGGCAATACTTCCCAATTTAAATTCATCTAACAATTTTAGAGCTGTAGATGCCGCCTCTTCCTTAGGAATCTTTTTTAATTGAAGGGGAAGAATAATATTTCCCAATACTGTCTTATGTTCCAACAAAAGATCCTTTTGTAGCATATAGCTGACTTTCCCAAAGGAGATCGGAGCATTATCTACTTCTATGGTACCCTTTTGTAAGGGAAGGATCCCAGCAATTAAATTAAACAAGGTTGATTTCCCTACCCCACTCGGACCTAGAATAGAGACGATCTCTCCTTTTTGCACTTCTAGTGATACATTGTTTAAAACTGCTTTATCTCCAAAAGAGAAACTTACATCTTTTACGGTTAAAATATCAGTCACCTACCAATTCGTTTGTGAAACCTTTGTCTTCTAAGTCATTTGAAACCAATCCTTGCTCTTTTGCCCAAGCATAAAAAGCATTCCAACGCTTGGAGTCAAACTGCCCCCATTTATCCTTGTCTGAAGCATATTGACTGGAAAGATATTTTTGGGAAGCAAGTACAAAATCACGCTGGTTAGCTAAGGCAGGGGCCTGTTTGATCAAGATATCCGCAGCTTCTTCTGGATGCTCTATAGCATATTGGTAGCCTTTTTTCACCGCCTGAATGAATTTTTTTGCTTCCTCTTTATGAGACTTTAAATAGTCATTGTTAACAATAATAACAGGCGAATAGTAGTCAAATGCAGGAACAAAATCTTTCATATAGAAGAAATTTGTCTTCATTCCCTTTTGCTCAGCCAAAATTCCATCCCAACCATGATAAATCCAAGCAGCATCAAAGACCTTATTTTCAATCGGAGTAATAGAATTTGAATCACTATTTGGAACCAATTTTACTTGATTAAAATCAGCCCCCTCTTTTTTCATCATCGATTTGATCATTTCCAACTCAATTGGATCATTCCAGGTACCATACTTCTTACCAACCAAATCTTTTGGACTTGTGATCGCTGCATCTTTTCTTGAAATAATTCCTGACGTATTGTGTTCGACGATAGCTGCAACAGCGGTAATACCCGCACCTTTATCCAATTTCTTGGCCATAGAATCTTGGAAATAAATACCAAATGGAGCTTTCCCATTGATAATCAAATCAGAACTACTGTCTTCCGGAGGAAGTTTTATATCTACATCCAGTCCTGCTTCTTTAAAGTACCCTTTTTCCTTTGCTACATAGAGACCCGTATGATTGGTATTCGGGGTCCAATCTAGAATAAAATCAATCTTTTTCAAACCACTTGACGATTGCTTGACAGAATTTTGACAAGCACTCAAGAAAACAAATCCCAATATTATTGAGAAAAATAAACCTATTGACTTTTTCATTAGCTATACCTCTTTTACATTTTTGTCAATTTAATTTTTACACCATTTACAAGTTTGTCAATCCTTTTTCCATTTTAGAATGTTTTTTTCTAATTGGTCAACGAGAAACATACCGAGTAAACTAATAGCAGAAATCAATACAATGATCGCAAACATCGTATCATACTGAAATAACTTCTTCGATTGGATCATATAGACCCCCAATCCATCAAAACCTCCTAACCATTCTGAAACTACCGTACTGATAAAAGCATAGGAAACGCTCACACGTAAGCCTGCAAAAAAATAAGGAAGCGCTGCAGGAATTTTATAATGAACTAAGGTCTGAAAGCGATTGGCTTGCATAATCTGAAACAATCTCAGAATGTCTTGATCGCAATGCCGAAAACCATCTAAGAAACTAACTACGATGGGAAATACCACCGTAATAATGATCAAAACCAGTTTTGGAAGCATACCATAACCAAACCAAAGAACCAGGATAGGGGCCAAGGCAATCGTCGGAATGGTTTGAATAACAACCATAAAAGGATAGACCAGATCATTCACCCATTGAAAACTATCCATGAGAATCGCAAAGCCAGCAGCAAGAAGAACCCCTATAACAAGTCCGATCAAGGCCACTTGAAGGGTAGACAAACTGTGATGAATCAGGAGAGCTCGATCTCGTACAAAGGCATTCCCAATTTCAAGTGGCGTTGGTAATACAAATTTTGGGAGGACATTTAAAAATCCTGCTAACTGCCATAAGATAAGAAGGCTGCTAAAACCTGCAAATCCTATCAACTGTTTTGAATATCTTTTTACAAGAGACATCGTAACCTCCTTTCTCACAAATAAAAAACGCCTCCAAAATAGGAGACGTATTGCACAAGGTCACTCATAACGAAAAATACATTTCATTTGTTTCCTACGCTGGCATTACCCAGATCAGGTGCGGTCGAAGCTTACACTTCCTCTCAGACTGTACACAGACTCCCATATGTATTTATTATAATAACTGATTTTGACGATAAAAGCAAGAAATTAATCCAAATAACGAATTAAATTCTTCTCTGTCAAAATATCTGAATAGGTGTAAGACTCCACGTAGGTATTGGCCGGTTCACCTGGTAAGCTATTGTCGTTCGTATACTCGATAATAAATAAAGAAGGATAGACCTCAATCAAGCGTCCAAATTTATTTTTTTGACGTTTCCGTCCATTTTCAAGCGTCATTTCAACCACTTGTCCTTCATGGGCCTTAATTTCTTCCTTAATTTTTTTCATTTTTGCAACATCTGTAAATGCATCACTCATCTTATTGATCCTCTCTCTTTGAAATACTTGAGAATTTATTATATTCCTTTTGGAATATTAATTCGACTGTCCCACGCGCACCTGAACGGTTTTTCTCGATAATCACTTCAACCGTATTATTAGGCATTCCGTCTTCTTCCTCTTCACCAGCTCGATCATAATAATCATCACGGTACAAGAAAGCAACAATATCCGCATCCTGTTCAATCGATCCAGATTCACGAATATCAGAAAGAACCGGACGTTTATCTTGGCGCTGTTCCACACCACGTGATAGCTGACTCAAAGCAATGACGGGAACTTTTAGTTCCTTAGCCAAAATTTTTAACTGACGAGAAATTTCTGAAACTTCCTGTTGACGGTTTTCTCTTCCAGTCCCTGTAATCAGCTGCAGGTAGTCAATCAGAATAAGACCGAGATTCCCTGTTTCCTGCGCTAATTTTCTTGCTCTCGAACGAATCTCAGTGATCCGAATTCCCGGAGTATCATCAATGTAAATACTCGCATTGGCCAAATTCCCTTGAGCAATGGCATATTTTCGCCACTCTTCATCCGTCAATTGACCTGTACGAATCGAATGGGATTCAATCAAGCCTTCAGCAGCTAGCATCCGGTCTACCAAACTTTCAGCACCCATTTCTAATGAGAAAATAGCCACTGTCTTATCCAACTTTGTCCCGATATTTTGAGCAATATTTAGAGCAAAGGCTGTTTTCCCTACTGCGGGACGAGCTGCTAAAATAATCAACTCTTCCTCATGTAGCCCCGTCGTCATATGGTCCAAATCGCGATAGCCTGTCGCAATACCCGTAATATCAGTGGTTTGAAGCGAGCGGGCTTCTAAGCTACCAAAATTTATATTTAAGATGTCTCGAATATTTTTAAATCCACTACGATTTGCGTTTTCACTAACATCAATCAGAGCTTTTTCAGCACCCGCAATGATTTCATCTGAAGGACTTGCACCATCATAAGCTTGATTAATACTTTCCGTTAATCGAGAGATCAACCGACGTAAGACAGCTTTTTCGGCAACAATCTTCGCGTAATACTCTGCGTTAGCTGAAGTTGGTACCGAATTAATGACTTCAACCAAATAGGAGAGACCGCCAATATTTTGGAGATCCCCCTGACTATCTAAAATATTTCGAACAGTCGTTGCATCAATCGCATCCCCGCGGTCAGCTAGATCGATCATGGCTTTAAAAATCAAACGGTGCGAGTACTTAAAGAAATCGCCAGGCTCGATATATTCACGAACAAAGACCAATTTCCCCTCATCAATAAAAATGGCTCCCAACACTGATTGTTCCGCTTGGATATCTTGAGGTTGTGTTCGTAATTCCTCTATCTCAGCCATAAAAAAACCTTTCTATCGATCGTGTTTACCCTTCGTTTACACGAATATTAATCACACCTGTAACATCTTGATAAATTTTTACAGGGACGTCAATCAAACCTGTTGAACGAATTGGAGAGGAAACTTGGATATGACGTTTATCAATCTTAATGCCAAATTGTTTCTCAAGTTCTTCTGCAATCTTTTTATTGGTAATAGAGCCGAAAGTACGGCCATCTGGCCCAATTTTTTCCGTGAATTGAACAACAGTTGCTTCTTCTTCTAATTTCGCTTTAATCTTTTGCGCTTCTGCTAACAATTCAGCATGCGCTTTTTCTTCTGACTTTTGCTTTCCACGAAGTTCACCGATTGCTTGGGCATTGGCTTCTTTCGCAAGATTTTTCTTGATCAAAAAGTTTTGTGCATAACCAGTAGGCACTTCTTTAATTTCGCCTTTTTTACCTTTACCTTTTACATCCGCTAAGAAAATAACTTTCATTCTACATTCTCCTTTTCAATAGTTACTTCGTTCTCAATAGTCTCAATCAGTTGTTGACGAATACTCATCAAATCTTGACCCTCAATTTGAGAGGCTGCCGAGTTGAAATGACCTCCTCCGCCAAGCTGTTCCATGATACGCTGTACATTGACTTTGCTTCGACTTCGTGCAGAAATCGAGACAGTCCCACTTTGATTACAAGCAATGACAAAGGTTGCTTCCACCTCAGACATGGCCAGCATACTATCAGCTGCTTTACTAATAGTTACTGAATCATAGGCTTTAGTCGTATTGGCACAAGCTACGATGATATGTGGCAAAATCTTTTCACCAGTCAAGATCAGTTCGTTCACTTCGCGGTACTCATCAAACTGAATCGCAGAGATCTCCTGGATGGTTACACTATCACTACCTCTTGAACGAAGGTAACTCGCCACATCAAAGGTCCGACTCGTAACCCGTGCGGAGAAGTTCTTAGTATCCAGCATAATCCCAGCCATCAAGACACTAGCTTGAATCTTCGTTAACCGATTTTTCTTCGACTTCTGGAACTGAATCAGTTCACTAACCAATTCGCTCGCACTACTTGCTCCACTTTCAATATAGGTGATCAGAACATTTTCAGGGAAATCATCATCCCGACGGTGATGGTCAATGACAATAATCTGTTGAAATTCCTGATAAAACTGTTTTGAAAGAGTCAAGGCTGTCTTAGAATGGTCAACCATAATTAACAAAGAGCGATCCGTCACCATGTGCATGGCTTCCTCTAGGGGAAGGATTTTCGTCACCTGCTCTTCTTCTAGTTTCGCAATTGCTCTTGAAATATCACTAGCCATTGCATGCGGGTCATAGACCACATAAGAGGAAGCCAAAATATTGCTAGAGAAAAACTGCATTCCCACAGACGCTCCTAAAGCGTCCATATCCAAGTTTCTATGCCCAATAATGAAAACTTGATCAACGGATTTAATCTTATCCGAAATAGCTGTCATCATAGCGCGTGTGCGAGTCCGAGTCCGCTTCACAGCTGAAGCTGTTCCCCCACCAAAGAAAATAGGGTTTTTCTGTTCATCATTTTCCTTGACAACTGCTTGATCCCCACCACGAACTTCCGCAAGGTTTAGGTTCAAGAGAGCCACTTTACCAATCTCATCATGCTCCCCGTCACCGTACGAGAATCCCATACTTAAGGTAATAGGTAGCTCACGATTTTTGGCTTCTTCACGGAATTGATCGATGACTGAAAATTTTGATTCCATCAACTGTTCTAAGACCGTGTAGTCTGTAAACAAATAGAAACGATCCATCCCCACACGTCTGTAAAACATATGGTAATGAGCTGTAAACTCTTCTACAAAGTTGGCAATAAAACTATTGATATTGCTAATATCAGAGTCTGAAATGACATCTTCTAGATCATCATAGTTATCAACAGAAATAATACCGATAACGGGACGAGTTGTCACCAATCCCACAGTTGCTTCATACTCACTTGAAACATCAAAAAAGTAAACAACACTAGACGTCTGATCAAAGTAAACAGAATATTTCTTATCGGCTACAGTGACATAATGTCCTTTATCCTCAAACAAAGTATTGAGTAACTTTTTCAATGATTCAACATCAAAGTCCCCATCATCTGTTGAAAAAATCAATTCAGCATAAGGGTTGAACCACTCTACTTCATTTGACTCTTCATTAATTTTGATAACTCCAACAGGCATTTTATCAAGGAGGGATGCTAATCCGCTTTCTGCCTGATGGTTAACATATTGTATTTGTTCTAATTCATCTAACTCTGAAATTTGTAACTGGTATTCAAATAAAGCAATCAATCCAGCTAAGACTAAAAAAATTGCAATGAGAGTTACATAGCCTTTGCCAAAGATTCTTAAAAAAATTGCTAAAATTGCAAATGAAATAAAACCAATTAACACATAATGGATGAACGATAAACGAAATTTTTTCATCATAAACCTCTTCTCGGAATTATACCATAAATAGAGGTAAAAAGCGAGGTTTCTCTCTATATTACAGAGAAGATCGACCAGTAAAAAGCTCTTCCTCCGCTTCACTACTTTGTAAACAACGTTTACAACTATGTAAACAGTAACAACAAATTTCAATCCATAAAATTGAGGCTGAAACATCATCTCAGCCCCATTTTATTAGTGGTTTGCTTTGTTTTTGGAGATACTCCGAGATTTACCTTCCAAGTAAACCATTAAAATAGAGATATCCGCTGGATTGACACCTGAGATACGACTTGCTTGACCAATCGTTTCTGGATTAATTAATTTAAATTTTTGACGCGCTTCGGTTGCGATGGAGTCAATATCATCCCAGTCAATATTCGCAGGAATTCGTTTTTCTTCCATACGCTTCATTTTTTCGACTTGGTCCATTGCTTTTGAAATATAGCCTTCGTATTTAATTTCAGTTTCAATCAATTCAATGATTTTATCATCCAGTTCTTCAGCTGCAGGACCGATAAATTCTACCACATCTTGGTAAGAGACTTCTGGTCGTCGCAAGAATTCTTTAGCAGTGACAGCATCTGTCAATGGTTTAAAGCCCATTGCAGCAACCTTCTCATTGGTTTCCTTTACAGGCTTTAACTTAATGCTATCCAAACGCTTCATCTCGTTTTCAAACTGATACTTCTTAGTTTCGAAACGTTGCCAACGTTCATCATCTACCAATCCAATTGCTCGTCCCATTTCTGTCAAGCGCATATCGGCATTATCATGACGCAAAATCAGACGGTATTCTGCACGGCTTGTTAACAAGCGATACGGTTCGATCGTTCCCTTTGTTACCAAATCATCGATCATGACCCCAATATAACCATCACTGCGTTTCAAAATGAGTTCTGGTTTTCCTTGGATTTTTAGAGCCGCATTGATCCCTGCAATAATCCCTTGACCAGCGGCCTCCTCATAGCCAGACGTTCCATTGGTTTGGCCAGCTGTAAAGAGACCTGAAATTTTCTTAGTTTCCAAAGTTGCGCGCAATTGATGAGGCAAAACCATATCATACTCAATTGCATAACCCGTTCGCATCATTTCTGCCTTCTCAAGTCCCTTAATAGAATGGACGAGATCCCGTTGAACATCCTCTGGTAAACTCGTTGACAGCCCTTGAACATAGACTTCTTCTGTATTTCGTCCCTCAGGTTCTAAAAATAGTTGATGACGCTCTTTGTCAGCAAAACGGACAATTTTATCCTCAATGGACGGACAATAGCGAGGACCTACTCCCTTTACAACCCCTGTAAACATAGGTGCCCGGTGTAAATTATTTTGGATAATCTCATGGCTATGCCCATTCGTATAAGTTAACCAACAAGGAACCTGATCCTTTACATAATCTTCATCACGCGATGTATAAGAAAAATGATTTGGAGCTTCATCTCCGGGTTGAATTTCCGTTTCGTCATAATTAATTGACGACGCCTTTACACGAGGTGGCGTCCCTGTTTTGAAACGTCCAATTTCTAATCCTAGCTGTTTGAGATTATCGGCCAAATTGATAGAAGCTAGACTATGATTAGGTCCTGACGAATACTTGAGATCTCCAATGATAATTTCTCCGCGTAAAGCTGTCCCAGTAGTGACAATAACAGCCTTTGCTCCATATTCTTGGTGAGTTGCAGTCCTTACACCAACAACCTTACCATTCTCCACCAAAATCTCATCAATCATGGTCTGACGAAGGGTAAGGTTTTCTTGGTTTTCAACTGTTTTCCGCATTTCTTTTGAGTAAAGTTCTTTATCTGCTTGAGCCCGAAGTGCACGAACCGCAGGACCTTTACCAGTATTGAGCATTTTCATTTGGATGTAGGTCTTGTCGATATTTTTCGCCATTTCTCCACCGAGGGCATCGACTTCACGCACGACAATCCCCTTAGCAGAACCACCGATAGAGGGATTACAAGGCATAAAAGCCAGCATTTCAATGTTAATAGTCGCAAGTAAGACCTTACAACCCATACGGCTAGCAGCTAGAGAGGCTTCTACTCCCGCATGCCCCGCACCGATTACAATGATATCGTATTCTTCAATAAAATTATAAGTCATTTTTTCTCCTATTTTTCAAGATGGATGTGTCGTAATTTTCCGTCCCATTCTGGTAGGGCCGATTTTAAAAAGGCTGGTTTCAGGTCAACAGTATGTAAATCATCTAAAGCAATCCAACGGCAAGGTAATTGCTTTGTATCTTCCTGCATGACCAAAGGTGCATCTTCTAGCAAGTCCACCAAATAATGAAATTCAATGTTATGGTAGTGGATTCCAGCTTGTTCAAAGTGATTTTCAACCACGAAAGCTAACGGCCCTGCTGTAGATGTGACACCAAGTTCCTCTTTGACTTCCCGAACTACAGCATCTTCTGTAGTTTCATTGACTTGAATAGCACCTCCGATTGTATAACAGCCGTCCTCATCTTCTATGACGAACAAGCGATTATCTTTTACAATCAAAGCAGTCGCTCTCACGCCAAAAACAGTAGAACCTATTTTCGTCCGAAAATCCTGTTGCCTCATTTTACTTCCTTTCGAAATCACACAAAAATAGTCAAAACTCTGAGAAGTGCAGGACAAAAAAGCCTGCAACATCCATGAGCTTTGACCATCATTTCTATTGCTTTTATTATTGTAGCAAATTGAGAAAATTTGTCAATTTAAATATACTGACAAACTTTTCCATCCCGATAAGCATTGTCAATCAAGCCACCGCCTAGACACTCTTCACCGTCGTAAAAGACAACAGCTTGTCCTGGTGTAATGGCTCGTTGAGGTTCTGCGAAAATCACTTCTGCCTTGTCACCTTTAACGTGTACAGTCACCTTGGAGTCAGGCTGACGATAGCGGAACTTAGCTGTACACTCTAATGTAAACTCTTCTGGCATATCTCGTGTAAAGTGAACTTGACTAGCCTGTAAACTTGTTGACATCAATGCTTCATGATAGAAGCATTGACCGACATAAAGAATATTTTGACTGAGGTCTTTCCCAACTACAAACCATGGAGCATTGTCTCCACCTTGTTGGCCACCAATTCCAAGTCCACCCCGTTGACCGATTGTGTAATACATCAAACCAGCATGTTCACCCATATCTCGTCCATTGATAGTCATCATTCGACCTGGTTGGGCAGGAAGGTAGTTCCCTAGAAATTCTTTGAAATTCTTTTCTCCGATAAAGCAAATCCCAGTTGAGTCTTTCTTTTTAGCTGTTGCTAATCCAGCTTCTTCAGCTAGACGACGAACCTCTGGCTTTTCCAAATGTCCCAATGGGAACATGGTTTTTTGAAGTTGTTCTTGTGACAGCTGGCTTAAGAAATAAGTTTGGTCCTTCCCGTTGTCAACGCCACGTAACATATGGACAATGCCATCCTCATCGCGCACCACGCGCGCATAGTGCCCTGTCGCTACATAATCGGCACCGAGTGTCATAGCATAATCTAGAAAGGCCTTAAATTTGATTTCCTTATTACACATGACATCCGGATTTGGTGTGCGACCTGCACGGTATTCAGCAAGGAAATATTCAAAGACACGATCCCAGTATTCTTTCTCAAAGTTGACAGAATAGTAAGGAATGCCAATTTGGTCTGCAACCGCTGCTACATCTTTGTAATCTTCTGTAGCTGTACAGACGCCATTTTCGTCTGTATCATCCCAGTTTTTCATGAAGATGCCGATGACATCGTAACCCTGTTGCTTTAATAATAAAGCTGTTACAGATGAATCCACACCACCACTCATACCAACAACAACACGTGTTTTCGAGTTATCACTCATAGGTTTCTCCCATCTTTTCGTTTCTCACGATTGAAGGTCGTGGTTTGCTTCAACGATTGAAGGTCGTTTTGAGCAGTTACCATTTTAACACGCTTTATATTAGAAAACAAGCATCTTACTATTTTTTTTGTTGATCATTATCGATGGGTTTACAGGTCTGTAAATTAAAAAAGAGTCCTATTCAAGAACTCTTTTTAAACGAATTTAATACCAACCATTTGCTAACCAGAAATTTTTAGCTGCTGACCATGATCCATAACGGTTGACAACATATTGATTGGCCACTTTTTCTTGGTTTGCAGGTGATAAATCACCATTCAAATAAGTGATAGTCAATTGGTAACGACCATAATATTGGCCATTTTGTGCTGTATAACTACCACTTGACTCTTTTTGGGCAATCCATTCCTTAGCAGCTGCATCTTCCGCACTCAAGCCATCTGAAGCAGAGACAGTAGTTGTTGCTTGTGTAGTATCCGTTTTACTAGCAGGAGCTTGCTCCGTAGTTTTCTGCGTTGTATTTGCATCTTCAATCTCAAGAACTTGACCAACTGAGATGAGATTCACGTTACTAATCTTATTTTTCTTAGCAATTGCATCAACCGTTGTGTTCTTCTCTTTAGCAATAGCTGATAAAGTATCACCTGATTTTACAGTATAAGAATCTGCATTCGCTACAATTGGAAGGAAAAGTCCTGCAAGTAAACTAAGTCCAATCATTCGTTTCATCATTTGTTTTTTATTCATTATTATGTACTCCTTTATTGGTATACCTCTATACTACACAAGAAATATTTCATATTTATTGAAATAATGTGTCAAATATTTCAGTCAGATGTTAGAAATACTAAAAATCAAGGATAATATAAATGCTTTAAGTTCCCTTTAAGATTTCTCAGATATTTCGGGAAAAATAGAAGAAATCATCAGCCATATCTGATATAATGAAGTAAAGTGATCACAAAGGAGCAGAGCATGAACTCTTTAAAATTCCAATCAGTTTTTGATATTATTGGACCTGTGATGATCGGCCCATCCAGTAGTCACACTGCAGGTGCTGTTCGAATTGGTAAAATTGTTTCTTCTATCTTTGGAGAGGAACCAAAAGAAGTTGAGTTCCAATTATTTAATTCCTTCGCCAAAACCTATCGTGGTCATGGAACAGATTTAGCCTTAGTAGCGGGCATCTTAGGAATGGACACGGATGATCCTAGAATCCCAGATAGTCTAAAAATTGCACATGAACGAGGCATTCGGATTGTTTGGTCTATTCAAAAAGAAAGCAATGCTCCTCACCCAAACACAACGACTATTACTGTTAAAAATGATCATAAAACGATTTCTGTCACTGGAATCTCAATTGGTGGTGGGAACATACAGGTTACTGAGTTAAATGGCTTTGCTATCTCGCTAAATATGAATACTCCAACCATTATCATTGTTCACCAGGACGTCCCTGGAATGATCGCTCATGTGACAGAAGCTCTTTCTCGCTATGATATTAACATTGCACAAATGAATGTGACGCGGGAAAAAGCTGGAGAAAAAGCGATTATGATTATAGAAGTTGACTCAAGGAGTTGTGAAGCAGCGATCGACGATATCCGTAAAATTCCTCATCTTCATAATGTCAACTTTTTCAAATAAGGAGTTCATATGTTTTATTCAATTGTAGACCTCGTAGAACAAGCAAGCACGCAATACCAAGGAAACGTCGCAGAGTTAATGATTGCGACTGAATTTGAACTAACTGGTCGTGAACGAGAAGAAGTCCTACGATTAATGACCCGTAATTTAGAAGTGATGATTGATTCTGTAAGGTTAGGGTTAAATGAAAACCACTCTCGTAGTGGGTTAACCGGTGGGGATGCCGCAAAATTAGATCGCTATATCAAATCAGGAAAAACGTTATCTGACTTGACCGTCCTAACCGCAGCGAAGAATGCTATTGCTGTCAACGAACACAATGCTAAGATGGGACTGGTCTGCGCAACACCCACTGCAGGATCTGCTGGCTGCCTTCCCGCAGTTCTCACTGCAGCAACTCAAAAATTAGGGTTAAACCGTCAGCAACAACTAGATTTTCTACTGACAGCTGGAGCTTTTGGTTTAGTCATCGCCAATAATGCTTCTATTTCAGGTGCAGAAGGTGGTTGTCAAGCAGAAGTTGGTTCTGCTTCAGCTATGAGTGCGGCTGCATTGACACTTGCTGCTGGAGGAACTCCTTATCAAGCGAGTCAAGCAGTCTGTTTTGTCATCAAAAACATGCTTGGGCTCATTTGTGATCCAGTAGCAGGACTCGTGGAAATTCCATGTGTCAAACGAAACGCAATGGGAGCCAGCTATGCCTTCATTGCTGCTGACATGGCCTTAGCAGGTATTGAATCAAAAATACCTGTTGATGAAGTGATTGACGCCATGTACCAAGTTGGTTCTAGTCTTCCGACTGCCTTTAGAGAAACAGCTGAAGGAGGATTGGCAGCAACACCAACCGGACGTAGATTACAAAAAGAGATATTTGGAGAATAACATGCAAGCCTTATTTTTTGATTTAGATGGAACATTAGTTGACAGTTCCAAGGGAATTACAGAGAGCTTTCAACATACATTCGATACTTTGAAGGTTCCTCAACCCGATCTCAAAACCATCCGTAGTTTTATGGGACCACCTTTGATTTCTAGTTTTGAAGCTACCCTTCCTGAAACTTTGGTAGATCAAGCAGTGACGATCTATCGCCAGTATTATCATGAAAAAGGTCAATACAAATCAACTCTGTTTCCTCAGATAGTAGAAGCTTTGAAAGCATTACAAGACGAAAACATTCCTCTTTATGTAACTACTTCAAAACATGAACCGGTTGCTTTACAGATGTGTCAAGATTTAGGTATCGCTAAATACTTTAAAGGAATTTATGGATCAAATTCAGATCGTATCCACAAAGCCGATGTCATTCGATACGCCTTGTCAATCAATGACCTTCCAAAAGAGGAGACAGTGATTATTGGAGACACAAAATTTGACCTCATTGGAGGTCAAACAGTTGGCATAAAAACCATGGCAGTCACTTGGGGATTTGGAGATCTTGAAGAGCTACTTTTTTACTCACCAGATTTTATTTGTCACTCTCCACTTGACATTCTTGAGACATTAAAAAAATAGGTTTACAAATTGTAAACCTATTTTTTAATAACCCCAAGCTGATAAACCTTGTGAACTATATGCATTGTATGCAGCCTGGATTTGATCATCAACTGTTGCAGTTGAACCCCAACCTGGCATTGTTTGGAACAAACCACTGGCACCAGAAGCATTTGCTGCATTTACTTGACCATTTGATTCACGGGCAATAATTGCTTCCCAAGTAGAAGCAGGTACACCAGTCATTTCAGCCATACGAGCAGCTGCATAAGATCCTTGTTCTCCAGCAGTATTCCCATTTGATAGAACAATTCCACCATTTGTTGATTGTGCAGAAGTCACTGCAGCATTTGCTGCATAAGTTGTTTGTTTTTGAGCAGTTTGTGCTGCTGCAGGTGCACTTTCAGCAGGTTTTGCTTGCTCTTGTGGAGCAACTTTATCAATCATAGATTTTGAACGCTCACCTAACTCAATAATTTGTCCTGCATAGATCAAATCTTCATTAGTCAGATTGTTAGATGCAATAATATTTTCTACTGAAGTGTTATTTTCTAGTGCAATTTTTGATAGAGTATCTCCAGACTTCACTTCGTAAGTTTCAGCATTCACTGTAGCAATACCAGAAATGAAAAGTGATGCTGCTGAAAGTAGGGAAGTGACTGTCCATTGGAACTTTTTACTGTTCATGAATTCTATTCTCCTTTCGAACATAATTCTATCATACACACAAAATGTTACAGTTTATTGTAGAATATATTACAAATGTTACAAGAATATGTGAATTTAATGTAAAAAGCGCTTTGTATAGCGCTTTTTCCTTATTTTTGAACCAATTCAACTAGCTCTATCCATTTTTTAGATAAAAAACTATCAACATGAGGCACAGAATAACGAGCAATGCCAGGGTATCTTTTACTCCCCACTGCAGAGTCCGATAGCGTGTTCGTCCCTCACCGCCTTTGTACCCTCTCGCTTCCATCGCAATTGCTAATGCATCTGCGCGTTTAAAACTTGAGGCAAACAAAGGAATGAGGATTGGAATAAAGGAACGGATCCTTTTTAATAGATTTCCTTCACCAAAATCAACACCACGCGCCCTTTGCGCATTCATGATTCGATTCGTATCATCTACTAAGGTTGGAACAAAGCGCAAACTCATAGATAACATTAACCCAATCTCATGAGCCGGAACCTTAATAATTTTTAGTGGTGTAAGGAGCTTTTCAACAGCATCTGCTAAACTCAATGGTGTCGTCGTCACTGTTAAAATCGTCGAATAAAAAATGATTAAAATAAATCTACAAAATATGATGGCAGCTTGCATCAATCCTTGGTCGGTTAATTTAAAAAACCACCATTGATACAAAATAGTTCCTTGAGAGGTCGCAAATAATTGAAAAATAGTTGTAAAAGCAATGATAAAAATCATTGATTTTAAGCCTTTAATATAAAAACTAACCGAAATCCTCGTTAGATACATTAATACAAAAATAAAACCAAAGAGAAGAACATTTGTCTGGATATTATTTGCCCAAAACAGAAGAAATATGAATAAAAACATTGAGAGCAACTTCCCACGAGGATCTAGTTGGTGGATAATGGAGTTTCCAGGAATATACCTTCCTAAAATCATATTATTCATGAAGTAACAGCTCCTTTAGTTCCTCAATTTTGATTGGTAGTCTGTCTAGAGGAAGTCCTCTTCGTTTCAATTGAAGAGCAAAATTCGTAATTTGTGGGACTCCTAATTGAAGTTTTTGTAAATACTCAACCTGTTGAAACACTTCCCTTGGGGATCCGTTTAGGACAAGTTTTCCCGCTTCTAAAGCAAATACGGTATCAGCAAAATTTGCTACATCATCCATCGTATGAGTTACCAGAACTAGGGTCATCCCATTTTTATGTAATGTCTCAAACAGCGCCATCAATTCCTTTCTTCCAGCAGGATCTAGCCCTGCTGTTGGCTCGTCCAATACTAAAATCTCTGGTTCGATAGCTAAAATACCCGCGATCGCAACCCGTCTCATCTGTCCACCAGATAGTTCAAATGGACTTTTATCATAGATAGACTCTTCTAAACCAACGATCGCTAATTTTTCTTTGGCTATTTCCTCCGCTTTATCCTTAGGTACTCCAAAATTTTGTGGTCCAAAGGCTACATCAGCTAGAACGGTTTCTGCAAACAGCTGACTTTCTGGAAATTGAAAAACCAAACCGACTTTTTTTCTCAGGTACTTCATTTCTTTTGGCTCAGAATGATTATCTAAAACAAAATCTTCAAATTGAATCGTTCCTTTAGTCGGACGCAGTAAACCATTTAGTAATTGCAACAAAGTAGACTTGCCACTACCAGTATGCCCGATGATGGCTGTATAAGATCCATCTTTTATTTCCAAACTAATATCAGAAAGCGCCTGCCCTTCAAAAGGACTTCCCTCTTGATAAGTATAATAGACATTCTTTAAAGAAATTCCCATAGTTGGTCTAATAACTCACTTTCTGTTAGATAATCCTGTTTTAGCGGAAAATGCGAGCTGAGAGATTCTTGGACCTGCTTACTAAAAGGCTTATCTAGTCCAATCTCATTAAGGTCATTTCTTGAAAACAATTCCCGCGGCGTCATAGAAGACTCTAGTTTTCCTTTTTGAAAGACGAGTGTTCGATCACTTAAGGCAATTTCGGATAAATCATGGGTAATGGAGATAATTGTTAATTGAAATTTTTTCTGAAGTTCTCTCATTACCGCCATTAGATCCTCTCTGCCTTCTGGATCTAACATACTAGTTGCTTCATCAAGGATAATAATAGTTGGTCTCAAGGCGATAATACCTGCTATGGCCACCCGTTGCTTTTGACCACCTGACAAACGAGATGGTTCGCGATCTTTAAATTCCAGCATACCGACTTGCTCAATAGCCTTCTCCACACGTTGAAGCATTTCTTCCCGTGGAATTCCTTGATTTTCTAAACCAAAGGCAACATCATCTTCTACTGTCGCACCAACAAATTGGTTGTCAGGGTTCTGAAATACAATCCCAATTTTACTACGGATTTCCCATATAGTTTCACGAGTCAGTTGTTTTCCATCAATGTAAATCTCACCAGACTCAGCTTCCAAAAGACCATCAATCAGGCGTACAACTGTAGATTTCCCACTACCATTGTGTCCAACAATCGAAAGCCACTCTCCTTGTTTCACGTGAAACGAAACCGTGTCAATTTGATACTCTTCTACTGTTTTATCGTATCGAAAGGATACATTTTTTAGCTCAATCATCTGTTTCATTTATTTAAATGTGTCTTTAAAGAGATAGCTACTTCCCTTAAAGTAGTCGTAACCAGAATAAATTGTGAAAATCAATGCAATATAAAGCAACACTTGCCCTGGAAGTGTCCAATGGCAAAGCAAAAAGATAATGGCAAACATTTGGCTAAAGGTTTTAATTTTTCCTGGCATGGCTGCAGCAAGAACTGTACCACCTGTCTCAACAAGTAGAAGACGCAAACCAGTAACAGCTAACTCACGACAAATGATAACGGCTGCAATCCAAGCAGGAACCATTTTTAATTCAATCATCATGATAAAGGCTGACATGACCAATAATTTATCTGCCATTGGATCGGCAAATTTACCAAAATTACTAACTACATTCCATTTTCGTGCAAGAAAGCCATCTAAATAATCTGTAATACTAGCAATTGCAAAAATAACTGCCGCTACAATATGTCCTAAGTAAGAGTGACTTAAACTTAAAATGGCAATAAAAATAGGAATCATCACAACCCGAATTAATGTCAATGCATTAGGAATATTTTCTTTTTTCATACTTCCTCCAAAAAATAAACTATCTTTACATCTATTTTACAGATGCTGTAAACTCATAAAAATATACGATATAAATCACAAAGCCAAGGATGACAAAACTAACTAGTAGATAATACAGGATTGGTAACCAGCTCGCTTTCTGTCTTAATTTTCTTGAATGAAGCTCTTCGTCATCTATAAGTATTTCTTCATCAAATAACAATTCTTTTCCTTCACGAAAAGCTGTCAATAGGATGGACTCATCTAATCCCAAAGCCCATGCTAACTTTTTAAGATAGATCTGAGCGTAAAAGGGACTCGGTAATAGATCAAACTCATCGTTTTCCAACGCTTCTATATAAGGAATTTCAATGGCTGTCTTATTTGACACATCCTGTAAACTTAAGTGTAAATTTACTCTTGACAGTCTTAACACTTGACCAATCGTTCTCTTCTTCATATTTTCCCTTCTTGATACATTGTTTACTACTTTTGAAAAATCATATAGTCAACCATCTCAGCCTGGTCGATGAACTGACGCCCTAATTTGATGATATCTTGTAAACTAATACCTTGTAAAATCTTTGGAAGATCATAAGAAGTGCTACCGTCTGAAAAATATTCAAACTGAGTGGCACTATACTCAAGCGAATTTAAACCTTGTAAGAAATCACCAAACATTTCGCTTTTAATCGTATCCAAATGTTCTTGATTCACATCTGGATCCTTCTCAAATTGTTTGATCGCTGATCTAAATTGATGAGATAAGGACACCGGTTCTTGAGTATCCATTGTCAAAATAACGAAATGAAATAATTCCTCAACCTCGACTTCAAGTGTCAATGAGTTGTCAATCTTCCCAGCTTCATATAAACTTTGAAACCGTTGCGAAGTCCAACCAAACATCATCGAAAACAGTAATTTCAACATCAATTTATAACGAAATTTTTCCTCTTCCTTAATGATATCATTTCCTCGAATTCCAATTGCCAACTTAGGAGTAGCAACTTCCATTCTACAAGATTGATTCAATCTTACTTCATTTTTTTCTACAGGAAAACGTTCTAACTCCACAGATGGATGAGGAGGAACTAGATCATATTCCTTTACTACTTGAAATACTTCATCAACATCAAAGTTTCCGATCACTAATAAATGCATTTGAGAGGGATGATAGAATAGATCAAAGTTTTCACGGAGATTATCTATTGTAATGTCAGAAATAGACTTCCTAGTTCCAGCAATATCATCTGCTAACGGTGTTCCAGGATATAAATTTTCTAAAGCACCAAAAAATAATCGATAGTCTGGACTATCTTGGTACATTCCAATTTCTTGTTGAATGATTTCTCTTTCCTTAGATACAGATTTTTCTGTAAAGGAAACCTTTGAAACCATCTCCAATAACAATTGAATATTTTCAGGGACTTTTGAAGTTGTTGAGAAAAGATAACTTGTCTTTGTAAAGCTTGTAAAGGCATTACTTTCCGATCCTAAATGAACGAATTTTTTTAAATAATCTTGACCATTTTCATCTTCAAATACTTTGTGTTCTAGGAAATGAGCAATTCCTGCAGGATATTGCCTTTCATCACCATTCACTAGAATTCGTGTATCCACTGAGCCAAACTTAGTTGTGATTATTCCATAGGTTTCATAATAATCTTCTTTGGGAATTAAATGAATAGTCAACCCATTTGACAAGCGTGTAAAGTAAACTTGCTCACCAACTGATTCATAATATTTTTCTTTAATTTTCAATCTTTACACTACTTTCCTTCCATAAAATAAACAGACTGTAAATTAATTGTTTTTGCTACTTCAATAATTTCTTCTCTACTAACCTTATCGATAGATTCTAACCACTCTTCTAGAGAAAGAACTTTCGTTCCTAGGATCGTTTTCAAATATTCCCTTTCAATCAAGGTATTTTGCCGATCCTGTGCTAATAAGGTCGTATTCACCAACATTTCTTTTGTCAATTGAAGCTCTGACTCTGTAAACTTGCCTCGTTTTAAATCATTCAACTGTCTCATAATCAAGGTCATTACTTTCGTACGAGATTCCTTATCAATGCCTGCAAAAACTCTCATAAAGCCTGTAAAAATATCAAAATGGCTAGAGATTGTATAAGCAAGTCCTTCTTTCTCACGAATTATTTGAAAAAGTCTCGAATGCGAGAAAGCTCCCAGCATCCCATTTAATACAACTAGTGGGATATGGAGAGATTCTCCATACTGGGTAGAAAAATGGTAACCTAATTCTAGAATAGATTGTTGGTTTTGTTTTTGCTCTAACTTTTCTCTAACAACATTTGTAAAAGGTTGTTGATAGGTGACAGACAAATTGTTATCACGTGGCTTGAATTCAAACTGGTTCACTCGATCCACAATAGCGACCTCATTAAAATCGCCTATGAAAAAGAAGTCAATATTATCTAATTGGAGCATCTGGTGAAACTGTGAAAGAGAACTTTGAGCTGTCTCTTGTCTCACTAAATCAACTTTCCCCAATCTTGACATCCCGATTGTTTCGTCTTCAAAAAATAGTTGATTCAATTGCCCATGTGCATAATAATAAGGCTCTTCAATTTCTGACTCCAAATCGGAAATTGTATTTTTCTTTTCAACGTCAAATGTATCACTGTCAAAGTGATCTTCTACTACCAAAGGTGAAAAGAAGATAGTTTCTATAATGTCCAAAACTTCATCAGTAAGAACATTTTTCTTGCTCAAAAAGTCATCGCGCACAAAGGAAATATTCAAATCAACATAATGAACACGTCCCCTCTTAGAGACTGAGGTTGACAATTCTACCCCGTAGAGACTCGCTAATTTTTCACGGAATAATTGTGAAGTTGGATATTTTTGATTTGCAGTTTCCATCATACAGGCTACTAAAACACGCGCAGCCACGGTATTTTCATCTAATGGCGATGAAAAACGGACCTTAATTTTATTGGTTTTAAATTTTTTTGATTGAAGAAAGTGAAGATTCACGCCCTTTACTAATTCCATTTTCATCCTCGTTCTACTCAATAGTAACTTTCATTATAACACGAAATCACACTAAAATCCTAATTCAAACTGTGAAAAAGCTCCTCAAATCACTCAACATTCTCTACCCTAGAAAAACTAAAAATATGGTATAATAACACGCAAAGAGGTGAACTATGAATTACAAATTATTTGATGACTTTATTACATTACAAGCAATCTTAAAAGAACTCGGTATTATACAGAGTGGTGGTGCAATCAAAGCCTTTCTTCAAGAAAAAGAAGTCTTTGTGAATGGTGAATTAGAACAACGGAGAGGCCGTAAACTTCGTGTCAATGATCAAATTGACATTCCTGAACTGAGCATGACTATCACCATTCTTGAACCTTCTCAAGAAGAAATAGAAGAACATCTTAAAGAGAAGGAAGAAAAGGAACGTGTTGCTAAACTTGTCAAGCAACTCAATCAACAACAAAAGAAACAACCGACAAAGACTAACAAAAAAGAAAAAGCAATTCGCTTTCCTGGTATCTCGTAATGTGGTTAAAACAGTTATCCATTCAACATTTTCGTAATTATCAAGAACTAGAAGTCGAGTTTCATCCTGGATTAAATATTTTCCTAGGTCAAAATGCTCAAGGAAAGACCAATATTCTCGAATCAATTTATTTTCTAGCTTTAACCAGAAGTCATCGAACACGAAATGATAGAGATCTCATCTATTTTGAATCCACCGATTTTAAAGTTTCTGGTCAATTGCAAAGAGAAACTGGTCCCCTTCCATTAGAAATTTCATTGACACCAAAAGGTCGGATAACTAAGGTAAATCATTTGAAACAAGCCAAATTATCAAACTATATTGGCCATATGAATGTTGTCCTTTTCGCACCCGAAGATTTGCAACTGATCAAAGGATCACCTGCAGGGCGTCGAAAGTTTATTGACATCGAATTAGGTCAGATGAAACCTCTCTACTTATCTGACTTATCTCAATACAACCATGTACTGAAACAAAGAAATAGTTATCTAAAAAATTCGGAAAAAATTGATGCTACATTTTTGGAGGTCTTAGATTCACAACTAGCTAGTTTTGGAAGTCGCGTCATCCATCATCGGCTTGAGTTTATTAAGAAATTAGAAGCTAAAGCAAAAGAAAAACACACTCGACTTTCTGACAACAAAGAAGACCTATCGATTCAATATCAGTCAACTGTTTTTTCTGAAGAAGGAAATGATATAGAAGAGCAGTTTCTCTCTATGTTGGAAAAAAACCGTCAGAAGGATATTTTTAGGAAAACAACAAGTATTGGGCCTCACAGGGATGATTTGGCATTTTTTATCAATAATATGAATGCTACCTTTGGTAGTCAAGGCCAGCATCGAAGTGTTGTTCTCTCTCTAAAATTAGCAGAAATCGAATTGATGGAAGAAATCACAAGAGAAAAGCCTATTTTATTACTTGACGATGTCATGAGCGAACTTGACAATTATCGTCAACTTCAACTACTTGAAACTATCTCTAATAATATTCAAACATTTATTACAACGACCACTCTCGATCATTTAAAAGACCTGCCTGAAGAGTTGAAAATTTTCACTGTTCAAGCCGGTCATATCAAAACAGCATCTTGACAATACTGTCAAGATGCTGTTATTTTTATTTACAAATGTGTAAATTTATTGTGCTGAGTAGTTAGGAGCCTCGTTTGTGATTTGCACATCATGAGGATGGCTTTCTTTCAATCCGGCACCACTCATTTCAACAAATTGTGCATGATCATGTAAATCTTGAATGGTTGCTGCACCAACATAACCCATACCTGAACGAATACCACCGATCATTTGGAAGACCATATCTGCTACAGAACCTTTATAAGCAACGCGTCCTTCAATTCCTTCAGGGACCAATTTATTGGCTTCATTAACAGATCCTTGGAAGTAACGGTCGCTAGAACCTTTCTTCATTGCTGCAATAGATCCCATACCACGGTATGTTTTAAATTTACGACCTTGGAAGATTTCTGTTTCACCTGGTGCTTCATCTGTACCTGCAAGCATTGAGCCAAGCATAACTGCATTTCCACCAGCTGCGAGTGCTTTGACAATATCTCCTGAATACTTGATACCACCATCAGCAATGATCGTTTTTCCATATTCACGAGCTACAGCGGCTGCGTCATAAATAGCAGTCACTTGAGGAACACCAACCCCTGCAACAACACGAGTTGTACAGATTGATCCTGGACCAATTCCGACCTTAACTACGTCTACCCCTGCATCAAATAATGCACGAGCACCTTCAGCAGTTGCAATATTTCCTGCAATCAAGGTACGATCTGGGAAGTGAGCACGAATTTCTGCAATCTTACGAAGAACACCCGCAGAATGTCCATGAGCAGTATCAATGACAATTGCGTCTGCACCAGCTTCAAAAAGAGCTTCTGCACGTTCAAAAGTATCTGAAGTAACCCCTACGGCACCAGCCACAAGCAAACGACCAAATTCATCCTTAGCCGCATTTGGGAACTCAATAACTTTTTCAATATCTTTGATTGTAATCAAGCCAGAAAGACGACCATTTTCATCTACCAATGGTAATTTTTCAATACGATGCTCTTGTAGAATGCGTTCAGCTGTTTCCAAATCAGTTCCAACCGGTGCAGTCACCAAATTTTCACTTGTCATATGATTTGAAATGGGTTGATTGTAATCAGAAATAAAACGCAAATCCCGGTTTGTAAGGATACCAACTAATTTACGATTTTCAAGTGTTTCAACAACAGGGACACCACTGATTCGGTATCGTCCCATCAACTCATCTGCTTCTGCAATTGTATGAGACGGAGTCAAATAGAACGGATCAATAATAACCCCATTTTCAGAACGTTTTACTTTGCGTACTTCATCTGCCTGTTGCTCAATTGACATGTTTTTATGGATCACACCAAGTCCACCAGCACGTGCCATAGCAATTGCCATTTGACTTTCAGTCACTGTATCCATAGCAGCAGTAATGATTGGGATATTCAAGCGTAAACTACTTGCTAATTGTGTACTTAAATCTGCATCATTAGGCAATACGTGACTTTCCGCTGGAATCAAAAGCACGTCATCGAATGTAAACCCTTTTTTTAAAAACTTTGTGTCCCAATTAGACATTAGCTGGATCCTCTTTTCTTTTTATTTGAGCAAGGCTCGAATTTTTATTGTTAATATCATACCATTCTATCGCAATTTGTCAATCATTTATTGGTAAATTATCAATGAACAGTAAGAAATGTTCGCTATTAATGAAGTCGTTTTATTTTTTAAAATAGGTAATTCCCATCGCAGATTTTACTTCATCTAGTGTTTGAGCTGCTACATTTCGAGCGCGCTCACTTCCTTTTTCAAGAATAGAGTAGACCTCACCCATATCCTTTGCAAACTCAAGTCGTCTTTCACGAATCGGTCTTAATTCACGATCTAAAATTTCTAAAAGATATCGTTTGGTCTTTACATCACCAAGTCCACCACGTTGATAATGTTCTTTCATTTCTGCAATTTCAGCTGCATCTTCTGGACGGCCAAATACATCCAGGTAATGAAATACCATATTGCCTTCGATTTTTCCTGGATCCTCTACTTTAATATGATCAGGATCAGTATACATACTCATCACTTTTTTCTTTAAAGTATCTGCATCATCAGCTAGGTAAATGCCATTATTCAACGATTTAGACATTTTAGCATTTCCATCTAAACCAGGTAAGCGACCAGCTGCTTCATTTTCAGGATAAATCCCTTCCGGTTCCACCAAAGTATCTGTATTATAAGCATGATTAAAGGAACGAACAATCTCACGAGTTTGTTCAATCATTGGCTTTTGATCATTTCCTACTGGAACAAAATTCGCTTTAAATGCTGTGATATCGGCTGCTTGTGAAATAGGGTATACCAAAAATCCTGTTGGAATACTCTCACCAAAACCTTTTTGAGAAATCTCGGTTTTTACAGTTGGGTTTCTTTCAAGTCGCGCCAAAGATACTAGATTCATGTAATACATTGTCAATTCCGCTAATTCAGGAATCTGACTTTGAATGAAAATCGTAACTTTTTCAGGATCTAGTCCAGCTGCCAGATAATCCAAAGCAACATTTCCAATAGACTCCACAATCGTTTTTGGATCTTTTGCATGATCCGTCAAAGCTTGCTGGTCTGCCAAAAAAACAAACATATTATATTCGTCTTTATTCTGTAGCAAGACGCGATTTTTTAAAGAACCAACATAGTGGCCAATGTGGAGTTTTCCTGTTGGTCTATCTCCTGTCAAAATGATGGGTTTTGTCATACTCTTCTCCTTAATCGTTATCCCTATCATTATAGCACTTTCTAGTTGAAAATGTTAGTCTATCCTCTATGTTTGTAAGGAATTAACACTTTACTAAACTGTCAATTTCGTTTACATCATTGTAAAAACAAATTGACAGTAAAAAAGTTGAATTTTCCCCTATTTTCTAGTAAAATGAAGACATTATAGAAAGAGGAGAAAATCATTGCTTACAGTATCAGACGTCTCACTACGTTTTAGTGATCGAAAATTGTTTGACGATGTCAATATCAACTTTACAGAAGGAAATACATACGGTCTCATCGGTGCCAACGGTGCTGGAAAGTCAACCTTTTTAAAAATTTTAGCTGGAGATATTGAACCAACAACTGGTCATATTTCTCTTGGCCCTGATGAACGTTTGTCTGTTTTGCGTCAAAATCACTTTGACTACGAAGACGAGCGGGTCATCGATGTTGTCATTATGGGAAATGAAAAGCTCTACAACATTATGAAAGAAAAAGATGCTATCTACATGAAAGAAGATTTCTCTGATGAAGATGGTGTCCGTGCAGCTGAACTTGAAGGTGAATTTGCCGAACTTGGTGGATGGGAAGCAGAAAGTGAAGCATCTCAATTGCTTCAAAATCTAAATATTTCAGAAGACCTTCATTATCAAACTATGAGCGAGTTAGCCAATGGGGATAAAGTGAAAGTTCTCTTAGCTAAAGCCCTTTTTGGTAAACCAGATGTCCTTCTTTTGGACGAGCCGACCAATGGATTGGATATTCAATCCATTACCTGGTTAGAAGATTTTTTGATTGATTTTGAAAATACGGTTATCGTTGTATCCCATGACCGCCACTTTTTGAATAAAGTCTGCACCCATATGGCGGATCTCGACTTTGGAAAAATCAAACTTTACGTCGGGAACTATGATTTCTGGAAAGAATCTTCTGAACTTGCAGCAAAATTACAAGCAGATAGAAATGCAAAAGCTGAAGAAAAAATTAAACAATTACAAGAGTTTGTCGCACGTTTCTCAGCCAACGCTTCAAAATCAAAACAAGCAACTTCGCGTAAAAAAATGCTTGACAAGATTGAACTTGAAGAAATTGTTCCATCTAGTCGGAAGTACCCATTCATCAACTTTAAGGCAGAACGAGAAATTGGTAACGATCTCTTGACAGTTGAAAATCTTTCTGTCAAGATTGATGGAGAAACCATCCTTGACAATATCAGCTTTATCTTACGTCCTGGTGACAAAACCGCCCTTATCGGACAGAACGATATTCAAACAACCGCTTTGATCCGTGCATTGATGGATGATATTGAATATGAAGGAACTGTCAAGTGGGGAGTTACAACTAGTCGATCATATCTACCAAAAGACAACAGTCGTGATTTTGCAGGTGGTGAAAGTATTCTCGATTGGCTTCGTCAATTTGCAAGTAAAGAAGAAGATGACAATACTTTCCTTCGTGGTTTCTTAGGACGTATGCTCTTTTCGGGTGACGAAGTTAACAAGTCTGTCAACGTCTTGTCAGGGGGAGAAAAAGTTCGTGTCATGTTGTCTAAATTGATGCTCCTCAAGTCAAATGTTCTTGTACTGGATGATCCAACCAATCACTTGGATTTGGAGTCTATCTCAAGTTTGAATGATGGATTGAAGAATTTTAAAGAATCGATTATCTTTGCCAGCCATGACCACGAATTCATTCAAACACTCGCCAACCATATTATCGTTCTTTCAAAAAACGGCGTAATCGATCGTATTGATGAAACCTATGATGAGTTTCTTGAAAATGAAGAAGTTCAAGCAAAAGTGAAAGAACTTTGGAGCCAATCATAAAAATAAAGAGCCCTGAAATCATTATTTCAGGCTCTTTCAGTAGAAATATATGAATAAAACAAAGCTAAAAACATCCCTTTTTATAGTATCTTCTTTCCTGATTCCGGCTATCATGATGTTCTTTATTTACCTCTCACAAGGAATCTACTGGAACAGTGATACATCCCCCTTATTAGGAGATGGTTATCATCAGTATGTCATTTTTGATACCACACTTCGAAATATTTTACACGGGACAGATAGCCTATTTTACAGTTTTCAAAGTGGATTAGGCATTAATTTCTATGCACTCAGTAGTTATTATCTAGGAAGTTTCTTTTCTCCTCTTGTCTACTTCTTTAATGCACAATCCATGCCAGATGCTGTTTACCTCATCACTCTTCTTAAATTTGGAGCTATTGGCTTAAGCACTTATATTAGTTTACATGGAATGTTTTCTAAAATTCCTAGATCCCTGGTTCTTACCCTTTCAACATCATTTGCTCTTATGAGCTTTGCTATCAGCCAAATTGAAATCAAAACTTGGCTAGATGTTTTTATCCTAGCACCATTAATTCTTTATGGATTTAAAAAACTCATTTACAATGAGGGAGAGATTCTCTACTTTATCAGCTTAACCAGCTTGTTTATCCAAAATTATTATTTTGGGTTTATGATGTCTATTTTTCTTATTTTATGGTACTTGACACAACTGTCATGGGACATCAAAGGAATTGGAAAACGCTTCTTTCATTTTGTGATTGTATCTCTTTTATCAGTTATAACAAGCCTTGTGATGTTATTTCCAACCTTCTTAGATTTACGCACTCATGGAGAAAGTTTTTCAAAGGTTGACAGTATCTTTACAGAAAAAAGTTGGTATCTTGACGTATTTGCAAAAAATTTCATTGGAAGTTTTGACACTACTAAATATGGATCAATTCCAATGATCTACGTGGGATTATTTCCACTTCTTTTAGCGATTACCTTTTTCTTTGTAAAGTCGATCAAGTTTCACGTGAAACTTTCTTACTTTATACTCTTGACCATTCTTATTTTGAGTTTTCGTTTTCAATTATTAGATCTCCTTTGGCAAGGTATGCACGCGCCGAATATGTTTCTTCATCGATACTCTTGGATCTTTTCTTTGACGATTATTCTGATGGCAGGAGAAGTACTAAATCGAATAGAGGAGATCACTTGGATTCGTTTTAGTCTTGCTAATTTCCTCCTTATTCTAGGATTTGGAGCAACTGTCCTTTACAGCAGTCACTATAAATTTTTAGATGCTGTCAATTTTATTGTTACTTTTGAATTTTTAATTGCTTTCTATTTGGTCTGTTTAGGTTTTATCTTAAAAAAGATACCGCCTAGACTTTTCTATCTTTCGATCCTGTTTTTCTCCATCTTTGAATTATCGGTGAATAGTTATTATCAAATGGAAGGAATTGCGAATGAATGGGTATTTGCTTCTCGGTCATCCTACGAACGAGACTTAAAAGCCATCCAATCCTTAGTAAAAGAGAAGACAGACTCTAATTATCGGACTGAGATTTTACAGCCACAAACGGGCAATGATAGCATGAAGTATGGTTATAATGGAATTTCTCAATTTTCATCTGTACGAAATACGGATGCTAGCTCGACATTGGACAAACTAGGATTTAAATCTGAAGGAACCAACCTCAATCTTCGATACCAAAACAATTCTATTTTAATGGATAGTCTATTTGGTGTTCGCTATAATTTAAGCCAACAACCTGTTCAAAAATTTGGATTTAAAGAGATTGCAACCAAAAATGGAGTCTCACTTTCAGAAAACGAATATGCCTTACCAATCGCCTTTCTGTCAGCAAAACCTTATAAAAATACTTCCTTTACGAATTTGACACTGGATAATCAGACACGATTCATCCATCAAATCACAGATGAAAAATATAAATTTTATAAGAAATTAAATATTCTCTCGCCTACTTCACAAAATACTACATCTTCGTTGCAAACTGCAAAAATTGAAGAAGATAGTCATCTTTCCTACGCAAGTATTCAATATGAAGTAACGGTTCCTGCCCATAGCCAACTATATGTCAATGTTCCAAATTTACAATTTTCAAACGATGATCGAAAAGATATTGAAATCAGCTACAATGGACAGACTCAACGCTATACCATTGATAATGCCTTTCCATTCTTTTCGATTGGCCATTTTGACACAGAGGAAACAGTTACTATTCGTATGAGTTTTCCAGAAAATTCGACAGTCTCTTTTGATACACCAGAATTTTTTGCTCTGGATCTTGACCAATACACACAAGCTATCGCTAGCATTCGTCAGCAAGAAGTTGCTATTCACAAAAAGAAAAACAAATTGGTAGCAGCCTATAACGCAAATAGAGACACTACCCTTATTTTTACACTCCCTTATGATAAAGGCTGGTCAGCTAAACAAAATGGAAAACCTATACAAATTCATCGCATCCAGAAAGGATTGATGGGAGTTCGTGTTTCAAAAGGATCAGGAACGCTCACCTTAACATTTGTTCCCCAAGGCTTCATTGAAGGACTCATTGCCTTTTTCGTTGGAATCATTCTCTTCTTCCTCTACGAATGGAGACAAATAAAAAGACGAAAAAGCTAAGGAATCTAACCATCGTTCACTTATAAATAAAAGGCTAGGATAGTCATTATCCTAGCCTTTTTCAAAACAAAAAAACACCCAAATGGGTGCTATACTAGCTCCGCCAGTAGGACTCGAACCTACGACATCATGATTAACAGTCATGCGCTACTACCAACTGAGCTATGGCGGAATGAGATATAGTCCGTACGGGATTCGAACCCGTGTTACCGCCGTGAAAAGGCGGTGTCTTAACCCCTTGACCAACGGACCATATATTCATTAACAGAACATATCCCATTATATCAAAATTTAACTAATTGTCAAGCACTAAATTCTAAATTTTGCTCTTCAATTAATTTTTTGGCACGTTTGATATTGCTTCTTGAGATTGGACAAGAATAGCCTTCTTTCAACAGTAGCTGTTTCTTTTTCTTATCCATTCCAATGATCATACTTCTATTCACGATAAAAGATTGATGGGGACTGAAATATCTCTCCTCCACATCTTTCTCCAAGACATCTGATAAACTTCCCGCAATTTCTTTTTGAAAATTTTTCCCAACTAAGTTTAATTTATAAGCCGAACCAACAGTTTCAATATAAAGAATATCCTTAAATGGAATTTTTATCTTTTTATCCTTAAAGTCATACTCAAAATAATCTGTCAAATCATCATTTCCAATTTGAATAGTCGTTAGGTACTCAATACACTCCTTAATTTTTAATCTAAATAAATCTTCATTCAAATTTTTATCAATAAAATCTAAGGCAGATACTTTATAACGATAGGTAATCGAAGCGAATTCTGATTTTGTAGTAATAAAAACAATAATGGCATAAGGATTTGCTTCTCGTATTTTTTGAGCAATTTCCAGCCCACAATACTCATTGTCTTGGATATGAATATCTAGAAAATATAATTGGTGGATATCCGAATGCTGGATATAATTTTCAAATTCCGAAATTTTACCGGTAGAAATCACTTCAAGTTTAATTTCTAATTCCTTAGCAATTTCTGCAATATGTTTTTCTACCCGTATCTGTTGAGAGAGCTCATCTTCTAATAAAAAAATCTTCATTCTTGTTCGTATCCTCCAATCTTCAAAACTTGTAAAAAACGATTTCCTTGCAATTCCGTTTCTAAAAACATCGTTCCATAATTTGCTAAGATTTTTCTCACATTATTTAATCCTAGTCCTCTATTTTCTCCTTTTGTTGAATAGCCTTCTTCATATATTTTTCTAATATCAAAAGTGATTTCATTTGTTGTATTATGAATCACTAAGTAAACAATTTTTGAAATAGAGAAAATAGCAATATGAACTTTCTTTTCTTCTGCTTCTTTTGAAGCTTCCAAAGCGTTTGTCACTAGAATCCCAACGATTCTCACGATATCTAATAAATCAACTGGTAGTTGCTCGATTGGTTCACTCGTTTCAAAGGTCATTTCTACCCCAGCATCTCTTGCATCCAACCAGCCTCGAATCAAAATACTTCGTAAAGCAGAATCTTTGATATTGACCAAGTTGAATCCTGATAATGCTTCTGTATTGATCTCTTTATAACCTTTTTCCAATACTTCTCTATGGATTCTCTGTATTTCTGGAATATTTTCTTCCTCAATGGCTAACGACATAGAAATAACTAAATTTCCCAAATCATGACGAAATCCCCTGACAATAGAATAGAGACTTTGAATTTCAGCCATATACCGACTCATTTGTTGCTCAGAAAATTCTTTATACTCCAGTTCTAAATTTTTACGATACTGATCTCGCTCGATTTTCATATGGAATAAGCTGACTACAAAAGAGAAAAAACAAATCGTCGCCAACATACTCCCAAAATTTTTATATTGCGCTTGTTCACTAATCCATAAAGCAAAATTAATCACTACAAATATAGCAAAATAGACACAGATGAGTCTCTTTAAATATTTTTCAAATTCTTTCTCATAAAAAGGAGTGAAATCAAATTCAAATAGGTCAATTAACTTCAAAATGATTCCTAAAGAAAGCAAACGAATACACATATTGTAGACAATCGAGTAAGCTGCTACAACAGCATCCCCCAATACTGAAGAGACAATTATCGTCAGAAAAGTTGCTGTTCCTTCAACCGCTAAATAAGTAAAAAAAGAATAAAAAATGGCGCACAAGCGATTCGTCCGATTGGCATAATGATAATAAGGATATAAATAAACCGGCCATAAGAGCATATTTAAATCAGAGAGTCGAATATTTGAAAATAAAGTCACATCTAAAAATACTAAGAGACTTTCAAAAAGAAGAACAAAGGTGCTCAGCAGAAAGATAAATGCAAATTGATGTTCCTGATAGATTTTTTCGTCCACTAATGCAAACGTCAGAACAATGATCCCTCCCAAGAGAAAAGACAAGATTAATGACTGAATCACACAAACTCTCCCACTTTGTTTTTTCTATTTTATTATACTCTAGTATTATTATAAAAAAATAAAATTTTATATACAAAAAATTATAATATAAAATAGCCTAAAATTAAAGGGAAACGATAAAATTGTAATCTTTTTAATGTTTTTGTTACATGAATGAAAACTATTTTACACAATTTATATAATCTACACTTTGCACTATATAGGGATTGTTAGTTCTTTTTTTAAATATTCCTAATAAATCATTTCATTACTATTTGTCTATAGTGAAGTATACAAAAATTAATAGATAATGAAAATTTATACATTTTTACATAAAAGAAAAGATGCAGCAAAAGCTGCATCTTTCATTTGATCCCAGCAGGATTCGAACCTGCGACCGTTCGCTTAGAAGGCGAATGCTCTATCCAGCTGAGCTATGAGACCGAACTTACTTCATTTTAGCAGAAAAAGGAAGGAGCGTCAAGGTTATTTATGGTAAGGACTCCCCTGTTGAATCATGAAAGCACGATAGATTTGTTCCACCAACACTAATTTCATCAACTGATGAGGAAGAGTTAATTGACCAAAGCTCATTAATAGATTTCCTCTTTTTTTCACTTCAGGAGACAGACCAAGACTGCCTCCAATAACAAAAGTAAGGTTTGAATAACCAGATGTCATAATCTGGTCAATCGTTTGACTAAATTTCTCTGAAGGAAATTGTTTTCCTTCGATGGCTAATACAATCACATATTCCTTATCTGAAATCTTAGAGAGAATTCGTTCCCCCTCTTTTTCAAGGATTTGTTGATTTTCGAGTTGACTGGCACGATCTGGAGTTTTTTCATCAACTAACTCAACCTGTTCTACTTTTGCAAATCGAGCAAGCCTTTTAATATACTCCGCGATCCCATCTTTTAAGTATTTTTCTTTTAATTTTCCAACGGTTATCAATTTAATTTTCATTCCCCTATTGTAGCATAATTCTTCAATTCCACAAATAATCCACAGCTATAGAAAGGAAATCTATTCTATAAAGTCCTTTTTAAAGCCATTTCTCAACTAAATTCTACAAGTTATCCACAATTTGTGGATAACTTTAGTTATTTAAGATATAATTAAGAAAGTTTTTCTATACTTTAGACAATTTGATATCCTTAGGAGGAAAATATGAAATCTTCATCTAATTTACTGAAAAAACTCGGAAACATAACCCTCATTTTCGTTGTAGGTTTTCTAGGTGGGATTCTTGGAACCTTTTTAACCTTACAAACCTCTCATTCTTCTACTTCAAATACTGAAAGTAAGCAAGTACACTCAACCACTGTTAAAACAGCTTATAAAAATACAACCTCAACTAGTGAGGCCGTAGACAAGGTGAAAAATGCTGTGGTTTCTGTGATTACTTATTCTGATTCTTCGAATCAAGGGCTATTTGAAAAAGAAGAAAACTCTGACTCACAAATTTCTAGTGAAGGTTCTGGGGTCATTTATAAAAAAGAAGGAAAATATGCCTACCTTGTTACCAATACCCATGTGATCAATGGTGCTAAAAAAGTAGATATTCTTTTAGCAGATGGGAATAAAGTCCCCGGAGAAGTAGTTGGGTCAGATGTCTATTCTGATATTGCAGTCGTTCGCATTAGTGCAGATAAAGCAAAGGCAGTAGCTGAATTCGGAGATTCAAACCAATTAACGGTCGGTGAGACTGCAATTGCAATTGGTAGCCCTCTTGGAACAGATTATGCTAATTCTGTTACCCAAGGGATTATTTCCAGCCAAGGCCGCAATGTGAAATTGAAAGCCGATAATGGACAAAATATCTCTACACGCGCCTTACAAACAGACGCAGCCATCAACCCAGGAAACTCTGGAGGTCCATTAATCAATATTCAAGGACAAGTCATCGGGATTACCTCAAGTAAAATTTCAAATAACGGACAAACTTCAGTAGAAGGAATGGGATTTGCAATTCCTGCAAATGATGTTGTCAATATTATCAAGCAGCTAGAAGAAAAAGGAAAAGTAGTTCGACCAGCTCTTGGAATCCAAATGATGGATTTATCCAACCTTTCAACTTCTGATTTAAGCCAATTAAAACTTCCTGAAAAAATCTCTGGAGGAGTACTGGTTCGTTCAACACTTGAAAATATGCCTGCTTCAGATAAATTGCAACGTTATGATGTCATCACAAAGATCGATGATACAACTATCGAGTCAACGGCAGATTTACAATCCGCCCTCTATTCTCACCAAATCAATGATACGATCAAGGTCACATTCTATCGTGATGGAAAACAACAAACAACTTCTATCAAGTTGACAAAATCAACTGAGGATCTGAGCGATTAACTTTCACTTTCTTGACATACTTGTAAACACACCTTTACGAATTTGTAAAGGTGTGTTATTCTATTCATAAGATGGAAAAATTAGAAAAAATAGCGGTAAAGGACATTCGAACCAATCCTTTCCAACCAAGAAAAGTATTTGATCAAGAAAAATTAGAAGAACTGGCTCAGTCAATCAAAGAAAATGGCTTAATTCAACCCATTATTGTCAGAAAATCTCCAATAATTGGTTTTGAATTGCTTGCAGGTGAAAGACGTTTTAGAGCTTCAAAAATTGCTGGATTAGAGCTTGTTCCTGCGATTATTAAAGAGTTAACGGATCAAGAAATGATGCGACAAGCCATTATTGAAAATCTTCAACGAGAAGATCTCAATCCAATTGAAGAAGCTATCTCCTACCAGAAGCTCGTTGATCATGGCTATAAGCACGACCAAATCGCTCAATTTATGGGGAAATCTAGACCCTATATCAGCAATATGCTTCGCTTGTTACATCTAGCCCCCTCTGTTCAAGAAGCAGTCATTCAAAATGATATTTCTTCGGCTCACGCGCGTGTTCTTGTTCCTCTTGATGAAGAAGAGCAGCGCTTTTGGTTGGAGCGAATCAAACAGGATCATTTAAATGTTCGAACATTAGAAAACAAGATTAGTTCAAAAAGAAAACAGAAAAAACAAAAAGCAAAAGAGAGCTTCCTACTAGAAGAGGAACAACGATTGAAAAAAATATTAGGAACAGATGTGACGATACACTCCTCTTCTCAAAATAAAGGAACTATCCAAATTTCTTTTTCCAGTCTTGATGAATACCAACGAATTATCAACAGCCTTAAATAAGGCTGTTATTTTTATTTTTTGTATTGACAAGCTTTTCCACCATAAAAATCTTTTGTAAATAGCAGAAAAATAAGGATATTCTCTAGTTATCCCCACTTTGTGGATAACTTTTAAAAACAATGTGAATTTAAATCCACAACTTGTGGAAAAGTTTAAAACTATAATTTAATTTCATGAAATTTAGCCTGTGGAAAACTATTTTTGTTTGTGGTAGAATAGGAGTACGTATGATTTGATACAATTCAAGAAAAGGAGGGAAGTCTGATAGTGTCACAAGAAGAGCAATTTTGGTCTCGTTTTTTAGAATTAGCCCAATTACAACTAAAAGATAGTGCCTATGATTTTTTTGTTGCCGATTCAAAATTAGTCAAAATCGATGGAGAGACGGCAACCATTTATCTTGATGGAAATTATAAAGAATTATTTTGGGAAACAAATCTAAAAAATGCTTTGATCACAGCCAGCTTTGAAGTCTACAATACAGATTTGAAGTTTCATTTCGTTTTTGAAGATACCGAAGAAATTCCTAGTAGTCATAGCGGTGAGAATAGGAGATTATCTTCAGGTAGCTTAACAACCGAACCGTTGCCTAAAATTGATACAGGTCTGAAATCAAAGTACACCTTTGATAATTTTGTGCAAGGGGATGGAAATATTTGGGCGAAAGCAGCAGCGCTTGCAGTTTCTGAAAATCTTGCAACAACTTACAACCCTCTCTTTATCTATGGTGGACCAGGGCTTGGAAAGACTCACCTATTGAACGCAATTGGAAATCAAATCCTAGAAAATATTCCAAATGCACGGGTTAAGTATGTTCCAGCAGAAACCTTTATTAATGAATTTTTAGAACACCTTCGATTAGGAGAAATGAAGACGTTCAAGAATACCTATCGAAGTCTTGATCTCTTACTGATCGATGATATCCAGTCACTCGGCGGGAAAAAAGTCACGACTCAAGAGGAATTCTTTAATACCTTTAATGCCCTCCATAGCGACAACAAACAGATTGTTCTAACAAGCGATCGAAGTCCGGATCATTTAGATAGTCTTGAAGAGCGGCTGGTTACTCGTTTCAAATGGGGACTAACGCAAAATATAACACCACCTGATTTTGAAACTCGGATTGCCATCTTACGGAATAAAATTGAAGATCTAGACTATATTTTTCCTAATGACACACTGGAATATCTAGCAGGTCAGTTTGATTCAAATGTCCGAGACTTAGAAGGTGCCTTAAATGATATTTCTTTAATGGCGAAGGTGAAAAAACTAAAAGAAATTACGATCGATGTTGCAGCTGAAGCTATTCGAGCTCGTAAAAACGATAATAGCAAGACGCTTGTCATCCCCATTGAAAAAATTCAGGAAGCAGTTGGAGCCTTTTATGGAGTCAGTGTAAAAGAAATCAAAGGTTCTCGAAGAGTTCAGAATATTGTCCTAGCACGACAAGTGGCCATGTATCTTTCAAGAGAGATGACGGACAACTCACTTCCTCGAATCGGAAAAGAATTCGGTGGAAAAGACCACACGACTGTCATTCATGCTTATGAAAAAATTAAAAGTATGGTCGACACAGATGATAATCTACGACTCGAAATTCAAAGTATCAAGAAAAAGTTAAATTAATCTGTGGATAACTTCCTCTAAACTTCTAAGGGTTATGCACAATTTTTAAACAAGTAACTTTTTAAGTCATAGATAGGATTCTGAGACTTTTCCACAACTTCCACACAACCTACTATTACTATTAACTTACTAATCATAAAATAAATAAAAGGAATGACCATGATAAATTTTTCTATTAACAAAACTTTATTTTTACAAGCACTAAATACTACCAAAAGAGCGATCAGTTCAAAAAATGCTATTCCAATCCTTTCCACGATTAAAATTGATGTCACTCCAGAAGGAGTTGCCTTATCAGGATCGAATGGCCAAATTTCAATCGAAAACTTTATTTCTATCAAAGACGAAAATGCTGGTTTACTAGTGACCTCTCCAGGTTCTATTTTATTGGAAGCAACTTTCTTTATTAATGTGGTTTCAAGTTTACCAGATGTTACTTTAGATTTTAAAGAGATTGAACAAAAACAGGTTCTTTTAACAAGTGGAAAATCAGAAATTACACTTAAAGGAAAAGATGCAGATCAATATCCACGTATTCAAGAAATTGCTGCAAGTAATCCATTAGTTTTGGAAACAAAATTATTAAAACAATTAATTAATGAAACAGCATTTGCAGCAAGTGTACAAGAAAGTCGGCCAATTTTGACAGGTGTTCACTTTGTTCTATCGGATAATAAAGAGCTAAAAACAGTAGCAACAGACTCTCACCGTATGAGTCAAAAAGTGATTACACTGGAGAAAAATGGAGACAACTTTGATGTTGTCATCCCAAGTCGCTCTCTTCGTGAATTCACCTCTGTCTTTTCTGATGATATTGAAACAGTTGAAGTTTTCTTTGCTAACAATCAAATCCTATTTAGAAGTGAACACATTAGTTTTTATACCCGTTTGCTAGAAGGAAATTATCCTGATACAGACCGTCTCATTCCAACAGAATTCAATACAGAGGCAACCTTCAATGTGGCCAACCTTCGATTTGCAATGGAGCGTGCTCGTCTTCTTTCAAATGCGACTCAAAACGGAACGGTTAAATTAGAGTTCAAAAATGGAGTGGTTTCTTCTCACGTTCATTCACCAGAAGTTGGGCGAGTAAATGAAGAGATCGATACGAGCGCCGTTTCAGGAGAGGATTTGTCTATTAGCTTTAATCCAACTTATTTGATTGAAGCGCTCAAAGCTATTGACAGTGAACAAGTTGTGATTCGTTTTATTTCTTCTGTTAGACCGTTTACATTGGTTCCAGAAGGAAATGAACAAGGGTTCATTCAATTGATTACGCCAGTTCGCACAAATTAACAAAGGTGAATCATGTATACGTTAGGTGATTTTGTAGAAATGAAAAAGCCTCACGCTTGTGTGATTAAAGAAACAGGCAAGAAGGCAAATCGTTGGGAAATTACGCGACTTGGTGCAGACATAAAAATCAAGTGTAGCAATTGTGATCATGTGGTCATGATGAGTCGCCATGATTTTGAACAGAAAATGAAGAAAGTACTATAAAAGGTTCAGTCACTTATGTGACCGAACCTTTTCGATTATTTTAATTCTTCAAATTTTCCATTTTTAACTTCTTTGAAACCACCCTGTTTCATCATATCAAAAGTTGATTTGAAGCTGATATAGTCGACTTTTTTATCTTTTTGTGTCGTTACTAATTTCTTTTCAATTAGCTGATCTAAGTCTGCCTTTTCATAATTTAGTGTTGTTTTTTCAACCATATAATCATCTTTATATTCAGCAGAATGTGTGAATCCTTTGACATCTTTGTATTCTTCATCATATTTATCGATCATTTCCTTTAATTGATCTTTCGTAACTCCCGCCTCTTTGTAATAAATAGTAGTGGTGGTTTGGTTACTGATCGCTTTATCACCTTTATGTTCTAGTGTAATACGAACATCTGTTTTCTTTTCTTGGTTGATTGCCTGAAGATAGGATTTTTGAACAGATTGTTGTCCACAAGCTCCAAGAAGAAAGAGAGTAAAGATAGCGATTAAAGAAAGAAAAATAGATTTCCATGTTTGTTTTTTCATCTGAAAAACTCCTTTGTTCATTGTTAAATATAGTATACCATTTTTATCTTTTTAGAACGTTACAGTTTGATGAAAAAATCTAGTTTCAAAGGTCATGAAATATTTTATTTTTCATTACTTGTCTTTTGAATTATGTTATAATAAAAGAGATTGAAATTTGAACGGAGAAAAAAGAAAAATGGCATTAACAGCAGGTATCGTTGGCTTACCAAACGTTGGTAAATCAACCCTATTTAACGCAATTACAAAAGCAGGAGCAGAGGCCGCAAACTATCCCTTTGCAACCATTGATCCAAACGTCGGGATGGTAGAAGTTCCAGATGAACGCCTCCAAAAATTGACGGAAATGATTACTCCTAAGAAGACAGTTCCGACTACTTTTGAATTTACAGATATTGCTGGGATTGTGAAAGGAGCTTCTAAAGGGGAAGGACTTGGTAATAAATTCTTGGCCAATATCCGTGAAGTAGATGCTATTGTCCATGTGGTGCGTGCTTTTGATGATGAAAATGTCATGCGGGAGCAAGGTCGTGAAGATGCCTTTGTTGATCCACTGGCAGATATTGATACTATCAATTTAGAATTAATTTTAGCCGACCTAGAGTCTGTCAATAAACGCTATGCGCGTGTAGAAAAAATCGCTCGTACACAAAAAGATAAGGATTCTGTTGCGGAATTTAATGTTCTACAAAAAATCAAACCAGTTCTTGAAGATGGTAAATCAGCTCGGACCATTGAATTCACTGAGGAAGAACAAAAAGTGGTGAAAGGACTTTTCCTTTTGACTACCAAACCAGTTCTTTATGTAGCCAATGTGGATGAAGATGTTGTTGTAGATCCAGATTCTATCGAGTATGTGAAACAAATTCGTGACTTTGCGGCAACAGAGAACGCGGAAGTCGTGGTGATTTCTGCGCGTGCTGAGGAAGAAATTTCTGAGCTAGATGATGCAGATAAACAAGAATTTTTAGAGGCGATTGGCCTGACAGAGTCTGGAGTTGATAAACTTACGCGTGCAGCTTATCACTTGTTGGGACTTGGCACTTATTTCACAGCTGGTGAAAAAGAAGTGCGTGCTTGGACCTTCAAACGTGGCATGAAAGCTCCTCAAGCAGCTGGAATCATCCACTCCGATTTTGAAAAAGGATTTATTCGTGCCGTGACCATGTCCTATGATGATTTGGTCAAATACGGTTCTGAAAAGGCTGTAAAAGAAGCAGGACGCTTGCGCGAAGAAGGAAAAGAATATGTTGTCCAAGATGGGGACATCATGGAATTCCGTTTTAATGTATAAGAGAGTTAAAAAGATGTAAAGGTTGGAAAAAATATTTCCAACCCTTTTAGTGTTTTGAAAGGAAAGAGATGACGAAATTAATTGTTGGATTGGGAAATCCAGGTGATAAGTATTTTGAAACCAAACACAATGTAGGCTTTATGTTAGTTGATCAAATGGCAAAGTCTTTAAATCTTACTTTCTCCCATGATAAGATTTTTCAAGCTGATATCGCCTCAACATTTTTGAATGGAGAAAAGGTCTATTTTGTAAAGCCGACCACTTTCATGAATGAGAGTGGAAAAGCAGTCCATGCCCTTCTGACTTATTATGGTCTGGATATTGAAGATCTTTTGGTTATTTACGATGATTTAGATATGGAAGTTGGTAAGATTCGTCTTCGAGCGAAAGGATCAGCTGGAGGTCATAACGGAATCAAATCGATTATCAATCATATTGGAACTCAGACTTTTTATCGAATTAAGATTGGAATTGGAAGACCTAAGCAGGGCATGTCAGTTGTTCATCATGTATTAGGAAAATTTGATAAAGACGATTACATCACTATTCTACAAACAATCGATCGAGTAGAAGAAGCGGTTAACGATTACTTGGTAGAAGAAAATTTTGAAAGAAGCATGCAGAAATACAACGGGTAAGTAGATGAATGTAATTGATTTAGTGAGTCAAAACTCCAACCTTCTATCCTGGCAACAAGGTTTGCAAAAAAATAATAGGGAATTGATCTTAGGATTATCTGCGACCACAAAGGCTATTGTAATGGCTTCAGCCTTTGATTCTATTGAAAAAGCAGTCCTCATCACTTCCAGTTATAACGAAGCAGAACGATTGGCCAGTGATTTTATTGCCTTACTTGGAGAAGAGAAAGTCCATACATTTTTGGGAGATGATAACCCTTTAGCAGAATTTGTTTTTGCTTCACAAGAAAGGCAATTTGCACGATTAGAGGCTTTGAACTTTTTATTCCAAGAAGGTCGTCAAGGCATCCTTGTGACCAATGTGAGTGGTATAAAACTACTATTACCTTCTCCTAAAGTTTTTGCATCTAGCATTTTTCAATTGAAGGTTGGTCAAGAAATAGACTTAACTACTCTGAGTGAAACATTACAGAAGATTGGCTACCAAAAGGTGAGCCAAGTTTTGCAACAGGGAGAGTTTAGTCTACGAGGAGATATTTTAGATATCTTTGAGATCGACCAACTCCAACCCTATCGGATTGAATTTTTCGGAGATGAGATTGATGGAATCCGAATCTTTGACCCCGAAAGCCAGCGTTCTGTTGAAAATGTTGAAGAAGTTCAACTGAAAGCAGTGAGTGATCTATTATTGCAAGAGGAAGATTTCATCTGTGGTCAGAAGCAAATCGAACAATTGCAAGAACAGAGTGCAAATGAAGAATTTAAATCTTATCTAGCAGAAATTCTGGGAGATATTTCTCAAAGGAAACTCCATCCGGATCTTAGAAAATTTATTAGTTTCTTTTACGAGAAGCAATATACCCTATTCGATTATCTCCCTAAACACACTCCAGTCTTTCTGGATGATTATCAAAAAATAGCAGATCAAATAGCGAGATTTGAACTAGATACAGCTAATCTCTTGACGGAAGATTTACATAAAAATAGAGCTTCTTCTCGCCAAGTGTATTTTGCAGACACCAGTACAACATTACGAAAATATACGCCTGCAACTTATTTTTCAAACTTTCAAAAAGGATTGGGAAATCTGAAGTTTGATCATTTGTATCAATTCAATCAATATCCCATGCAGGAGTTTTTTGGACAATTTGATTTACTAAAAGAGGAAATTGAACGGTATCGAAAATCAAACTATACTGTTATTGTCCAAGCAACTTCTCATCACAATCTTCAACAGCTCCATAAAAATTTAGAAGAGTATGGGATTCGATTAGATTATATTGATGGGGATACGATCATTCCTCAAGCTAGTCAATTAGTCGTTGGAGGATTAGCTCACGGTTTTCAATTTGTTGATGAAAAAATTGTCTATATTACAGAATCAGAGATTTATCAGAAAAAGATCAAACGAAAGATTCGCAGGCAAAATATTTCCAATGCAGAACGCCTAAAAAATTATAATGAACTGGAAAAAGGGGACTATGTTGTTCACCAAGTTCATGGTATTGGTCAATATTTGGGAATTGAAACGATTGAAATTTCGGGTGTCCATCGTGATTATGTTTCAATTCAATATCAAAATGGAGATCGCATCTCGATTCCTGTCGATCAGATTCAGATGTTGTCCAAATACGTTGCAAGTGATGGAAAAACGCCAAAAATTAACAAGTTAAATGATGGGCGTTTCCAAAAAACAAAGCAAAAGGTTCAGACCCAGGTGGAGGACATTGCGGATGATTTGATAAAACTTTATGCGGAGCGTAGTCAATTAGAAGGCTTTGCCTATTCCCAAGATGATGAAAACCAAGAGGCTTTTGAACAAGATTTTCCATATATTGAAACAGATGACCAATTACGTTCCATTGAAGAAATCAAAAAAGATATGGAATCGAATCGTCCGATGGACCGATTGCTGGTTGGAGACGTCGGTTTTGGGAAAACAGAGGTCGCTATGCGAGCAGCCTTTAAGGCAGTAAATGATCATAAACAAGTAGCAGTGTTGGTTCCTACCACTGTTCTTGCCCAACAACATTATGCCAATTTTAAGGAGCGTTTTGAATCTTTTGCAGTAGAGGTTGCTGTTTTAAGTCGTTTCCAGAGTAAGGCAGAGCAGAAAGAAACGCTTGAAAAGTTGAAAAAAGGACGAGTGGATATTATTATTGGAACTCACCGGCTCTTGTCCAAAGATGTTGTTTTTTCAGACTTAGGCTTAATCGTGATCGATGAAGAACAACGTTTTGGAGTGAAGCACAAAGAAACCTTGAAAGAATTGAAAAAAAAGGTGGATGTGCTTACCTTGACAGCTACCCCTATACCTCGAACTCTTCATATGTCTATGCTAGGAATTCGAGATTTGTCTGTCATCGAAACACCTCCGACCAATCGGTATCCTGTGCAAACTTTTGTACTAGAGACCAATCCAACCATTATTCGAGATGCTGTGTTGCGGGAGATGGATCGTGGAGGACAGGTCTATTATCTTTACAATAAGGTAGATACAATTGAACAAAAAGTGTCTGAATTAAAAGAGTTGATTCCAGAGGCTTCGATTGGCTTTGTTCATGGCCAGATGAGTGAAGTTCGCCTGGAAAATACCCTGTTGGATTTCATTAATGGCGAATACGATGTCTTAGTGACGACAACCATTATTGAGACAGGTGTGGATATTCCAAATGCCAATACACTCTTTATTGAAAATGCGGATCATATGGGGCTTTCAACGCTTTATCAACTAAGAGGTCGTGTGGGACGAAGCAATCGAATTGCTTATGCTTATTTGATGTATCGTCCAGACAAATCTCTTACAGAAGTGTCTGAAAAACGTTTAGAAGCTATTAAAGGTTTTACTGAGTTGGGTTCTGGATTTAAAATTGCTATGCGAGATTTATCGATCCGTGGAGCAGGGAATATCCTTGGAGCTTCTCAATCTGGTTTCATCGATTCAGTTGGTTTTGAAATGTATTCTCAATTGTTAGAAGAAGCTATTGCTAAGAAACAAGGCCAAGAGCATCGCAGGCAAAAGAGTAATGCAGAGTTGAACCTTCAAATAGATGCGTATTTACCTAATGAATATATTTCAGATCAACGTCAAAAAATTGAAATTTACAAACAAATTCGTGAAATGAATTCTGCGACAGACTATGAGTACTTGCAAGATGAATTGATCGATCGTTTTGGAGAATACCCAGATGTTGTGGCCTACCTACTAGAAATTGGTTTAGTGAAAGCTTACTTGGATCAAGTATTTGTCCGTCTTGTTGAGAGAAAACAACAAAAAGTGACAGTGAAATTTGAACCTATTGCCAAACAACTGTTTTTAACACAGGATTATTTCAAAGCTCTGTCAATGACACAGTTAAAGGCACAGATTGCAGAAGAAAAGGGATTGATTGAAGTGATTTTCGATATTCGAAACAAGAAAGATTTTGAAATTTTAGAAGCTCTGAAGCAATTTGGTCAAACCTTATTGGAAATTAAACAAGAAAAAGAAGAGGACTAGCAGTTCTTAGCTCATTTTTCGCATTTTATGTATAAAAAATGATACAATACTATGTTAGAGGTGACAGTATGAGATTAGATAAATATTTAAAAGTTTCTCGCATTATTAAGCGTCGTCCTGTTGCAAAGGAAGTTGCAGATAAAGGGCGAATCAAAGTCAATGGAGTATTAGCCAAAAGTTCAACGGATTTGAAAGTGAATGATCAAATTGAAGTTCGTTTTGGAAATAAAGTATTGACAGTTAAAGTCTTGGAAATGTTGGATAGTACAAAAAAAGAAGATGCATCCAAAATGTACGAAATAATTAGTGAAACAAGGATAGAAGAAGATGCCTAAAAATATCGTTCAAATGAACAATAAATATATCAAAGACGAAAGTCAGCGAAAACGTTTTTTAGAAGAAGAAAGAAAAAAACGCAATCGTTTTCTGGGTCTCGTCTTGATATTGGTCATGTTACTATTTATTCTTCCAACTTATAATTTAGCCCAGAGCTATCAATCGCTACAAGATAAAAAAGAACAATATAAACAGTTGGAAAAAGAGTATAAAGAAACAAGTGAACAAAAAGAATACCAACAAGACATCGCTAAAAAATTAAAAGACGATGATTATGCAACAAAATATGCACGCGCAAAGTATTCTTTTTCAAAAGATGGTGAATATGTTTATACCATCCCAGATTTACTCCCCCAATAACCGATGGAAAATATCTTACAAACAGTTAAACAATTTCTTGAATTTTCGGATGAAAAATTAGAGGAATTAAAAAAGAAAAACCAAATGATTAAACTTCAAAAGGATGAAAAGGAAAGGAATACAGGTGTCTAAACGATTTCTGCTCCTATTGTTAGTTCCAATTTTATTTATTGGGTCTCAAGCAGCGAGTGTCGAGCAGTCTGAGTCTTCTCAGACAATGGCTCATCCATCAGAACTTTATTTTTCTTCAATTCCAGCGAACCCTAATGTCTATCGCAAAATTTCTGTTTTTTCTGATCCTCAGTTGAAAAAAGCAAAAGGAGAAATTCTTCCCAACACACCGTTTACAATCGAACAACTCTTTGTAAATGATGAAGGGAAAGCTGTATTTAAAATAGCAGATAAAGGATATGTATTAGCAGATTCTTCTGTCATTTTTTCTGATGTTGTACAAGAAACACAAGAAAAAAAACAAGACATGTGGCTAAAACCTGGTTTTAAAGTGTATGACCGACCCTTAATAAATGGTGCAAAAGAAAAAAATACACCTCTTTCTCCTTATACAAAAGTGACAGTCTTACGTACAGCTAAGACTTTACGAGATGAATTTGTGGAGATTGAAGGTCAGGGCTGGGTGAACAAAGCATTCGTTACTGAAAAAGATAATCGAATGGAAAAAGTCCAGGACTTGTTAAATAGTAAATACAATTCTCCTTCGTATGGAATCTATGTAAAACAATTAGAGACTGGAAATACTGCTGGAATCAATCCGCAAAAAGAAATGTATTCTGCCAGTGTAACGAAATTACCATACTTGTACTACGTCCAAGAACAGCTCAATAAAAAAGCCATTTCTCCAACTACAACCTACAAATATATTCCAGAAGTCAATGATTTCAAAGGTGGCTATGAACCAGAAGGAAGTGGTAGCCTTTCAAAAACACCAGATGGAAAAGAATATAGTGTTCAAGAGTTGGTAGATAAAATTGCAAAAGAATCAGATAATGTTGGACATAATATCTTGAATTATTATGTCACTCATCAATCAGATCAAGACTTCCAAAAAACTTTGGATAGGATTGCAAAGAAACATTGGGATGTTGAAAAAAGAGAAGCATCCGCTGAAATGGCTGGCAATGTCATGGAGGCTGTCTATCAACAAAATGGCCCTATTATTGATGCACTCTCCTCTACAAAATATGATGATCAACGGATTGCGCGTGACCTTCCAGTAAAAGTTGCTCATAAAATCGGAGATGCCTATGATTTTAGACATGATGTTGCAATTGTATATACAAATTCACCCTATGTAATAGCCATTTTTACAGATCATTCGAATTATGATACGATTTCCAACATTTCAAAAGATATCTATGAGGTATTGAAATAATGGAAAAGCGATTTTTAGAGTTTTGTGAAAAACAAGATCTATTTACTCCCCATCGCCGTGTTTTAGTTGCCTTATCTGGTGGATTGGATTCAATGAATCTGTATGAACTTTTATATAAGAATAAAGAACGATTGAAAATCCATCTGGTACTCGCTCATGTCAATCATGGACAAAGACCAGAATCGGATTTAGAAGAAAGTGAACTTCGAACGCTAGCTGATAGGCGAGAGACACGTATCCATGTGGCTCACTATTCGGGTGATTTTACAGAAGCAAAAGCTCGTACCTTTCGTTATGATTTTTTTAAACAGATTATGGAGAAAGAGGATTGCACCGCTTTAGTAACAGGTCATCATGCAAACGATCAAGCCGAAACAACTTTCATGCGCTTAATACGAGGAACAAAATTACGCCATTTAAGTGGTATTCCTGTACGCCAACCATTTGGTAAGGGTGAGTTAATCCGTCCTTTGTTAACTTTTACCAAAGATGAGTTGATGAAAATCCCTCACTTTGAAGACAGTAGCAATGACTCACAGGACTATTTTCGAAATCGTGTACGCCATCAATACCTTCCAGAATTTGAAAAAGAAAATCCCCAAATGCAAGCAAGTCTTCGCTATTTAGCAGAGGAAGTGAATCATTGGCACCAAGCACTAAAAGAATTGACTAGCAAGTTAAGCATTCAAGATTTAGCTTCTTTTAGAACGTATTCTCATTCTGTACAATCATTCTTATTAGAAGAGTATTTGGCACAATTTCCAGATTTGCAACTTGGTAGGGCCCAGTTTCAAGAATTATTAGATTTACTGCGAAAAAAAAGAAATTGCATTCATTATTTAAAGTCGAATTATGAACTACATCAAGAATATGATTTCTTTGAAATACGAAAAATCAGTCAAAAGTCGGATGACCAACCCCTTCCTTTTTTGTTAGAATTTGGGAATATCTTTGATATTGCAAATTATAAACTATCTTTTGGACAACCATTAGTAGGGGAAAATGTAGAAATTCTTTCTGTTTCACGCGAAACTCCCATCTTAATTAGAGGGAGAAAGGAAGGAGATCACCTGCTTGTTAATGGCCACCATCAAAAATTAAGACGGTGGTTTATCAACCATAAAATTCCAATTTCGCTTCGACAAAAAGCTCTCATTATAGAACAGAATCATAATATTCTTTCTGTAGTGGGATTGGTAACGAGTGATTTGAGTAAGCTCTCAAAAAGTGGTATAATGAAAGATAGTCTTTATATTCAAAAAATAGATAGGTAAAAACATGTTAGAAAAAGATATAAAAAAAGTATTGGTTTCACATGATGAAATTGTAGAAGCAGCAAAGAAATTGGGTGAAACCCTAACAAAAGAGTACCAAGGGAAAAATCCAATTTTTGTTGGAATTTTGAAAGGCTCTGTTCCATTTATGGCAGAGTTGATCAACCACGTGGATACACATATTGAATTGGATTTTATGCTGGTTTCAAGTTATCATGGTGGTACGGCAAGCTCAGGTATTATTAATATTATCAAGGATATCGACCAAGATATTACTGGTAGAGATATTTTATTTGTAGAAGATATTATCGATACAGGTAAAACCCTCAAGAGTCTAAAAGAACTCTTTGAAGAACGAAATGCAGCATCTGTGAAGATTGCTACCTTACTGGATAAACCTGAAGGACGTTTGGTTGAGATTGAAGCAGATTACACCTGCTTTACGATTCCAAATGAGTTTGTTGTAGGATATGGTTTAGACTATGATGAAAATTATCGTAACCTACCCTATGTTGGTGTATTAAAAGAGGAAGTGTACTCAAAATAGAGGAGACTAGATGAATAACAGAAAAAATAACGGTTTTGTCCGAAATCCATTTCTGTATTTGTTGATTATTGTAGCGGCTGTGACAGGATTCCAGTACTTTTTTGCGGGTAATGGGGTTGGTCAAAGTCAGCAAATCAACTACACAGAATTGGTCAAAGAAATTAAAAATGATAATGTAAAAACGATCAGTTACCAACCAAATGGTAGTGTGATTGAAATTGCAGGTACCTATAATAAAGCAAAAGAATCAAAAGAAGATACAGGAATTCAATTTTTTACCCCAAGTGTTCAAAAAGTATCTCGCTTTACTAGTGTCATCCTTCCATCTGATATCACCGTCAATGAATTACAAAAATTAGCAGCTGACCACAAAGCAGAAATCACCATTAAGCGTGAGAGCTCAAGTGGCATGTGGATAACAATTCTCACTTCAATTGTTCCATTTGTTATTGTCATGTTCTTCTTCTTCTCAATGATGAACCAAGGTGGTGGCGGAGGTGCCAGAGGTGCCATGAACTTTGGTCGTAATAAAGCCCGCGCTGCTAATAAAGAAGATATTAAAGTTCGTTTTTCAGATGTAGCAGGAGCTGAAGAAGAAAAACAAGAACTTGTTGAAGTTGTTGAATTTTTAAAAGATCCAAAACGCTTTACTAAATTGGGTGCAAGAATCCCAGCAGGTGTGCTTCTTGAAGGCCCTCCCGGAACTGGTAAAACCCTTTTAGCAAAAGCAGTAGCTGGTGAAGCTGGAGTGCCATTCTTCAGTATCTCTGGTTCTGACTTCGTTGAAATGTTTGTCGGAGTCGGTGCTAGCCGGGTTCGTTCACTTTTTGAAGATGCTAAAAAAGCAGCACCAGCCATTATCTTTATCGATGAAATTGATGCTGTTGGGCGCCAGCGTGGTGTAGGTCTTGGTGGCGGAAATGATGAACGTGAACAAACCCTCAACCAGCTCTTGATTGAGATGGATGGTTTTGAAGGCAACGAAGGAATCATTGTTATCGCAGCAACTAACCGTTCTGATGTCCTTGACCCTGCCCTTCTTCGTCCTGGCCGTTTTGACCGTAAAGTATTGGTTGGACGTCCAGATGTGAAAGGTCGTGAGGCAATTCTTCGTGTTCATGCTAAGAATAAGCCACTTGCTCAAGATGTGGACTTGAAATTGGTTGCTCAACAAACACCAGGATTTGTCGGTGCTGATCTCGAAAATGTTTTGAACGAAGCAGCCTTGGTTGCAGCTCGTCGAAATAAAAAAGTAATTGATGCTGCTGATATCGATGAAGCAGAAGATCGTGTTATTGCAGGTCCATCTAAGAAAGATCGGACGATTTCACAAAAAGAACGTGAAATGGTTGCTTATCACGAAGCTGGTCATACAATCGTTGGCCTGGTCTTATCAAATGCTCGTGTAGTTCATAAAGTTACGATTGTTCCACGTGGTCGTGCAGGCGGTTACATGATTGCCCTTCCTAAAGAAGATCAAATGTTACTTTCTAAAGAAGATATGAAAGAACAATTAGCTGGGCTCATGGGAGGACGTGTTGCCGAAGAAATTATTTTCAATTCGCAAACAACGGGTGCTTCAAATGACTTTGAACAAGCTACCCAAATGGCGCGTGCAATGGTGACAGAATATGGTATGAGTGAAAAACTTGGACCGGTCCAATATGAAGGAAATCATGCAATGTTTGGTGCTCAAAGCCCACAAAAAATGATTTCAGAACGAACAGCTTACGAAATTGATGAAGAAGTTCGTAGTCTGTTGAATGAAGCCCGTAATAAAGCGGCAGAAATTATTCAAGGAAATAGAGAAACGCATAAACTAATTGCGGAAGCTCTATTAAAATATGAAACCTTGGATAGTGTTCAAATTAAATCATTATATGAAACAGGAAAAATGCCTGAAAATTCAGAGCATGAATTAGAAGAAGAAGCAAAACCTCTATCATATGATGAGATTAAGTCAAAATTAGAAGAAAATAACTAATTCAAAAGAAGGAAAATATTTCCTTCTTTTTTTATTAAAAAAGTGTTGACAGAGTAAAAATATTCTGTATAATAGAATATGTTGTAAAAATGGTCCGTTGGTCAAGGGGTTAAGACACCGCCTTTTCACGGCGGTAACACGGGTTCGAATCCCGTACGGACTATCGATGAACTGTCACCAAGTGGCAGTTTTTTTGTGTATTTGGACAAAATAATTAAAAATAATAACCAAATAGTTAAAAAAACGTGCAGAATAGAAAAAAAGTCCAATGGGCTTCTTTATTTTTATAAAATACAGATAAAAGTAAAGGAGAGCTTATGGAATTTAATAAAATGTATCAAAAAGTAAAATATATCGTAAGAAAATGTGAAAAAGAATATTATATTCAATTATGGGAAAAGGATGATTGGGAACAAGAAGGACAGCTAACACTCTTTGAACTTTATCAAAAAAATCCTGAAATTGAAACAAATGAAGAATTACTTTATACATATTTTAAAACAAAATTTAGAAATCATATTAAAGATAAAATAAGACAACAGGAAAGTGATAAGAGAAAAATAAATAGACTTCCATATATTGAAATTGGAGAAATTAGTCACAGAATTTCATCAAGAAAAATATATTTAGATGAGCTGGTTGTTCTTAGAGATGCATTAAAACGTTTTAAAGAAAAATTAACCGTAAAAGAAAAAGAACAATATGAAGCATTACTAGCAAACAGAAGATGTCTAGGAAAAACAAAAATGAAAAAGAAATTAGAGAACTATCTGAAGGATTTTAAAAATACAATTTAAGAACTGAAAGTTGACAGTGTATAAATGAACTTTCAAAAAAATAAATTTTTTTGAGAAAAAGTGTTGACAGTAAGGGTAGGTCATGATATACTAATATAGTTGTCGCGCGAGAGCGACAAAGACCTTTGAAAACTGAACAAGACGAACCAATGTGCAGGGCGCTATAACTAAGGTTATAGTAACTGAACAATAAAAAAACAATAAATCTGTCAGTGACAGAATGAGTTTAAGACAAACAATTATTTTAAT